>NZ_JFYV01000056.1 GCF_000632225.1 Sphingomonas sp. RIT328 | reverse complement strand
GAGAGGCACACCGTGCCGGGCACAACCCCGCACAACACCCAGTGTCGCGGGGTGGAGCAGCCCGGTAGCTCGTCAGGCTCATAACCTGAAGGTCACAGGTTCAAATCCTGTCCCCGCAACCATCCCAAAACACCACCAATGCCCCAGCCCCCACGGCCCGGGGCTTTCGTGCGTTCCCGAGGGCTCGGCCTCACCCCAGCAGCCGCTCCCGCTGCTGCTCTACCTGCGCGATCAGCCAACTCTGGAACGCCTGAACGCGGGCGAGGCGGCGTGTGTCCTGGTGGGTGACGATCCAGAAGGTGCGGCGGATCTGCCGTTCGGGCAGCACCGGTACGAGATCGGCGGACGCGTCGCCGATGAAGCGCGGCAGCACGCCGATCCCGGCCGCCGCCGCGATCAGCCGATATTGCGCGTTGATGCTCGAACTGCGCAGCGTCGGTTCGAGCCCCTCGCCGATCTCGTCGAGATACCGCAATTCCGGCGCATAGAGTAGGTCGGGAATATAGCCGATCAGCGGCAGTCCGGCGAGCGCGGCGACCGAGTCGATCGGCGGGCGCTCGGCCAGGAAGCGGGGATTGGCATAGAGGCGCAGGCTGTAGTCGGCGAGCTTGCGGCTGACCACCGGACCCGACCGGGGGCGGGCGAGCAGGATCGCCATATCGGCTTCACGCCGGGAGGGGTTGAGGAAGCCGCTGGTCGCGGCGAGGTCGATGGTCAGTTGCGGGTGCTCGGCGGTGAAGGCGCGGAGCAGCGGCGCGACGATCCAGGTGCCGAACCCCTCCGACACGCTGACCCTGAGCAGCCCGGTGATCCCGCCGGCATCGGGCTGGCGCTGGATCGGCTCGGCGGCACGTTGCATCGCGCGCACCTGAGCGAGCAGCCGCTCGCCGGCGCTGGTCGGCAGGTGGCCGCTGCGCGATTGTTCGAACAACGTCTGGCCGAGCCGCTTCTCGAGCCGCCGCAGCCGCCGCCCCATCGTCGAGGCGTCCACCCCCATCACCTGCGCGGCGCGCGCGAGCTGGCCGCTTTCGGCAATCGCCAGAAAGGATTGCAGGTCGCTCCACGGCAGGGCGGCCGGGCCGTGCGTTTTTGCAGGTTCGGATTGCATAAACGCTGCTTGCTTGCACGCAGGCAGGGGTGCAGGCAAGCGACCAAGGAGAGAAAGATGCGCGCAATCGACCATGTCATCGTCGGGCAGGGCGGCTCTGCCGGCGGCCGCACCGCGTCGGTGTTCGATCCCAACACCGGTCAGGTCCAGGCGGAGGTGCGGCTCGGCGGCAGCGCCGATCTCGATCGCGCGGTGGCCGCGGCGCAGGCGGCGCAACCCGCGTGGGCGGCGACCAATCCGCAACGGCGCGCGCGCGTGATGTTCCGCTTCAAGGAGCTGGTCGAGCGCGACATGGATTCGCTCGCGGCGCTGCTCTCGTCGGAACACGGCAAGGTGATCGCCGACAGCAAGGGCGATATCCAGCGCGGGCTCGAGGTGATCGAATTCTGCTGCGGCATTCCGCACGTGCTCAAGGGCGAATATACCCAGGGCGCCGGGCCGGGGATCGACGTCTATTCGATGCGCCAGCCGATCGGCATCGGCGCCGGCATCACGCCGTTCAACTTCCCGGCGATGATCCCGCTGTGGATGTCCGGCGTCGCGATCGCCACCGGCAACGCCTTCATCCTCAAGCCGTCGGAGCGCGATCCGAGCGTGCCGGTGCGGCTCGCCGAACTGTTCCGCGAGGCGGGGCTGCCCGAGGGCATCCTGCAGGTCGTGCATGGCGACAAGGAGATGGTCGACGCGATCCTCGATCATCCCGCCATCGGTGCGGTCAGCTTCGTCGGCTCGTCCGACATCGCGCATTACGTCTATCGGCGCGGCGTCGCGGCGGGCAAGCGCGTCCAGGCGATGGGCGGCGCCAAGAACCACGGCATCGTCATGCCCGACGCCGACCTCGATCAGGTCGTCGCCGATCTCGCCGGCGCGGCCTTCGGCTCGGCGGGCGAGCGCTGCATGGCGCTGCCGGTGGTGGTGCCGGTCGGCGAGCGCACCGCCGAGGCGTTGCGCGCCAAGCTGATCCCGGCGATCGATGCGCTGCGCGTCGGCGTCTCGACCGATGCGGAGGCGCATTACGGCCCGGTCGTCACCGCACAGCATCGCGATCGGATCGAGCAATGGATCCAGACCGGCGTCGACGAGGGCGCCGAGCTGGTCGTCGACGGCCGCGGCTTCGCGTTGCAGGGGCACGAGCAGGGCTTCTTCATCGGCCCGAGCCTGTTCGACCATGTCACGCCGACGATGCGCGCCTATCAGGAGGAGATCTTCGGCCCGGTGCTGCAGATCGTCCGCGCGCCCGATTTCGAGACGGCGGTGCGGCTGCCGAGCGAGCATCAATATGGCAATGGCGTCGCCATCTTCACCCGCAACGGTCATGCCGCCCGCGAATTCGCGGCGCGCGTCAACGTCGGCATGGTCGGGATCAACGTGCCGATCCCGGTGCCGGTCGCCTATCACACCTTCGGCGGCTGGAAGCGGTCGGCGTTCGGCGACACCAACCAGCACGGTATGGAGGGCGTCAAATTCTGGACCAAGGTCAAGACGGTGACGCAGCGCTGGCCGGACGGTATGGGAGCGGGCAGCGGCGGCGACCTGCCGCGCGGCAGCGAGGATGGCGGCCCGAGCCGCATCCAGGACGCTTTCGTCATCCCGACAATGGGCTAACAGCATGACCATCGGCCAGTTCGACCTCACCGACGACCAGCGCGAGATCCAGGAGCTCGCGCGCCGCTTCACCGCCGACCGGATCACCCCGTTCGCCGGCGAGTGGGACGAGCAGCACATCTTTCCGCGCGACACGATCAAGGCGGCGGCGGAGCTCGGCTTCGGCGCGATCTACGTGTCCGAGGAGTCGGGCGGGATCGCGCTCGGCCGGCTGGAAGCGGCGCTGATCATGGAGGCGATGGCCTATGGCTGCCCGTCGACCAGTGCGTTCATCTCGATCCACAATATGGCCTCGTGGATGATCGACCGGTTCGGCAGCGTGACGGTCAAGGGCAAGTATTTGCCCGCGCTCGTCACGATGGACCAGCTCGCCAGTTACTGTCTGACCGAGCCGGGCTCGGGATCGGACGCCGCCGCGCTCAAGACGCGCGCGGTGCGCGACGGCGATCATTATGTCGTCACCGGCTCTAAACAGTTCATCTCGGGCGCGGGCGAGAACGAAGTCTATGTGACGATGGTCCGCACCGGCGAGGACGGGCCGCGCGGGATTTCGGCGCTGGTCATCGAGCGCGACATGCCGGGGGTGAGCTTCGGTGCCAACGAGCGCAAGCTCGGCTGGCATTCGCAGCCGACGCGACAGGTGACGTTCGACGGCGTGCGCGTGCCGGTCGAGAATCTCGTCGGCCGGGAAGGCGACGGGTTCCGCATCGCGATGAGCGGGCTCGACGGCGGCCGGCTCAACATCGGCGCGTGCAGCCTCGGCGGGGCGCAGCGCTGCCTCGACGAGGCGGTCCGCTATACCAGGGACCGGCGGCAGTTCGGCAAGGCGATCGCCGACTTCCAGGCGACGCAATTCACGCTCGCCGACATGGCGACCGAGCTGGAGGCGGCGCGCGCGCTGCTCTACGTCGCCGCGGCCAAGGTGACGGGCGAGGCGCCCGACAAGACGCGCTTCGCGGCGATGGCCAAGCGGCTCGCCACCGATACCGGGTCGAGCGTCGTCGACCGGGCGCTGCAACTGCACGGCGGCTACGGCTATCTGATGGACTATCCGATCGAGCGTTTCTGGCGCGACTTGCGCGTCCATTCGATCCTCGAAGGCACCAATCAGGTGATGCGGATGATCGTCGGGCGGGAATTGGTGCGGGAATGATCGGGCGCGCGCACGTCCTCCCCGTGCCGGGGAGGAATAAGTGACCGATGTCATCAGCGAAGTGGCCGGCGGCGTCGGCCGGTTGCGGCTCAATCGCCCGCAGGCGCTGCATGCGCTGACGCTCGACATGTGCACCGCGATGGCCGGGGCGCTCGATCGCTGGCGCGACGATCCGCAGATCGCCGCGGTGCTGCTCGACCACGCGCCGGCGCCGGACGGCGACGCGAAACGGTCGCGCGGCTTCTGTGCCGGCGGCGACATCCGCCTGCTCAGCGAGAGCGGGGCGGGGGACGGCGTCGCGGCGCGGGGCTTCTTCCTGACCGAATATCGGCTCAACTATCAGCTGTTCACCTATGGCAAGCCGGTGGTCGCGGTGATGGACGGGATCACGATGGGCGGCGGCGTCGGCATCGCCTGCCCTTGCCGCTATCGGGTCGCGACCGAGAATACCAAGCTGGCGATGCCCGAGACGGGGATCGGCCTGTTCCCCGACGTCGGCGGCGGCTGGTATCTGTCGCGGCTGCCGGGGCGGATCGGCCATTACGTCGCGCTCACCGGGCACCGGCTGGACGGCGCGGAATGCGTCGGGCTGGGGCTGGCGACGCATTACGTGCCCAGCGCGCGGCTCGATACGCTCAAGGCGGCACTGATCGCGCGGCCGGAGGCGGTCGCGGCTATCCTCGCCGAACAGGCCGTCGAGCCGGGGGCCGCACGGATCCTGGATCATGCCGCCGCGATCGACCGACTGTTCGCCGCCGACCGGCTCGAGGACATTTTCGCCGCGCTCGCCGACGATCCGAGCGCGTTCGCGCAGGAGACGCTGGCGACGTTGCGCACCAAATCGCCGCTGGCGATGAAGGTCAGCCTGCGGCTGCTCCACGACGGCGCCGCCATGCCCGATTTCGCCGCGGAGATGCGGCAGGAATATGCGGTGGCGACGCGCATGGTACAGCAGCCCGACTTTCTCGAAGGCGTGCGCGCGGTGATCGTCGATAAGGATCAGGCGCCGCGCTGGCAGGCGGACACGCCTGCGGCGGTCGACGACGAGGCGGTGGCGCGCATCTTCGCACCGCTGCCGGCGGACGAGGCGTGGACGCCGGGCTGAGCGGCGCAGGCAAAACACAGGAGAGACGAATGGCGCGGATCGGTTTCATCGGCCTCGGCAACATGGGCAGCGGCATGGCCGCCAATCTGGCGGCGAAGGGCCATGACGTTGCGGCCTATGACCTGTCCGCCGAGGCGCTGGCACGGGCCGAAGTCGCGCGCTGCCGCGTCGCCGCCGATGCCGCTGCGGCGGTCGACGGTGCCGAAATGGTGGTGACGATGCTCCCCGCGGGCCGCTTCGTCGAACAGGTCTATGCGGACAGCGTCTTCGCTGCCTGTCCGCCGGGCGCGCTGCTGATCGACTGTTCGACGATCGACGTCGCCACCGCGCGGCGCGTCGCCGCCGCGGCGGAGGAGCGCGGGCTGGTCGCGGTCGATGCGCCGGTGTCGGGCGGGATCGCCGCGGCGCAGGCGGGGACGCTGACCTTCATGGTCGGCGGGCCCGACGCCGCTTATGCGCGTGCCGAGCCGATCCTGTCGGCGATGGGCAAGGCGGTGATCCACGCCGGCGGCAATGGCGCGGGGCAGGCCGCCAAGATTTGCAACAACATGATCCTCGGCGCGACGATGATCGCGACGTGCGAGGCCTTCGCGCTCGCCGAACGGCTCGGGCTCGACGCCCAGGCCTTCTACGATATCGCCAGCGTGTCGTCGGGGCAGAGCTGGTCGATGACGAGCTATTGCCCGGTGCCCGGGGTGGGGCCGGCATCGCCCGCCGACCGGGATTATCAGGGCGGGTTCGCCGCGGCGCTGATGCTCAAGGACCTGCGGCTCGCGATGGAGGCGGCGCGGAGCGTCGGCGCGAGCACGCCGATCGGCGAGCAGGCCGAACGGCTTTACGCCCGCTTCGTCGAGGATGGCGCCGCGACCAAGGATTTCTCCGGGATCATCACCACGCTGCGCTGATCGCCGCCGCGTCGAAGAAAAGCGCGAAACATATGCGCGCTATATGCCTTTGCCGGGAATCGATCTCGATTTGCTACGCGACGTGCGCCTAATCGCACACCCCTGAAGGCGCCGTCACGGGACGGGCGCCGCCAATAAGGGGTGTTGCGATGAACTTGCGTCATATGGCCGTGGTAGCGGCGATGGTGGCGTATCCGGCGGGCGCGGCGGCGCAGGACGTCGCCAAGCCGTCGAGCCCGCAGGCGATCGCCGAACCGCCGACCACGCCGGTCAGGCCGATCACGGTGACCGGCAGCGTATCGGTGCAGAGCGACTATCGGCTGCGCGGCGTGTCGCAGAGCGACGACCGGCCGGCGGTGCAGGGATCGCTGACGATCGCGCACGACAGCGGCCTGTACGTCGGCACCTTCGCGTCGAACCTCGCCGGTTGGGGGACGTTCGGCGGCTCCAATCTCGAACTCGATGCGATCGGCGGCTACAAGCACGCCTTCGGCAGCGCGACGGTCGATGCCGGGCTGACCTGGTACATGTATCCGGGCGGCGCCAGCAAGACCGACTATGCCGAGCTGTTCGCCAAGCTGTCCGGCACCAGCGGGCCGGCGACCCTGCTCGCCGGCGTTGCTTATGTACCGAGCCAGCAGGCGCTCGGCCGATGGTATGACACCGGCGCCGAGGCGGCGGCGGGCGTCTACACGCATCCCGGCGCCAGCCACGACAATCTCTACCTATGGGGCGACGGCGGCGTCGCGGTGCCGCGGACGCCGATCACCGCCAAGGCGCATATCGGCTATTCCCGCGGCAATCGCGGGCTCGGCCCCAATGCGACCAGCGCCGCGCCGACCGGCGCCTATTGGGACTGGCAGCTCGGTGCCGATTACGCGATCCGCAACACGCCGCTGACCGTCAACCTCAGCTGGATCGATACCGACATCTCGCGGCGTGAGGCGGCCTATCTGCAGCCGAGCTTCAGCAAGGGGCAGGACGGCCGCGGGTCGATCGCCGGTTCGACGCTGTTCGCCTCGCTCACCGCAGCCTTCTGAAAAGGAACGACCGATGCAGGATCTGATGTGGATCGCGATCATGGTCGGACTGGTGGCGGCGACGCTCGCCTATGTCCGCCTGTGCGACAATGCGTGAGGGAGCTGACATGACGCTCGACCTCTGGCTGGCGGCGCTGACCGCGCTCGGCCTTCTCGTCTATCTGGTGGCGGTGCTGATCCGCCCCGAACGCTTCTGAAGGAGGCGGTGCGATGACCTTGCAGGGCTGGATCCTGATCCTCGGCTTCGTCGGCATCTTGCTGGCGCTCGCCAAACCCGTCGGCCTGTGGCTGTTCGCCCTGTACGAAGGGCGGCGCACGCCGCTGCACGTCGTGCTCGGTCCGGTCGAGCGCGGCTTCTACGCGCTCGCCGGCGTCGATCCGCAGCAGGAGCAGGGCTGGCGGCGCTATGCCGTCCACATGCTGCTGTTCAACGCGGTGCTGATGCTGTTCACCTATGCAATGCTCCGCGCGCAGGGGATGCTGCCCGGCAATCCCCAGCATCTCGCCGCCGTGGGCGAGCATCTGTCGTTCAACACGGCAATCAGCTTCACCACCAACACCAACTGGCAGAGCTACGGCGGCGAGAGCACGATGTCGAACCTCAGCCAGATGCTGGGGCTGACCATCCACAATTTCCTGTCCTCGGCGACGGGGATCGCGCTCGCCTTCGCGCTGTTCCGCGGTTTCGCGCGGCGCGAGGCGAAGACGGTGGGCAATTTCTGGGCCGACGTGACCCGCATCACGCTCTACCTGCTGCTGCCGCTCTGCATCGTCCTGACCCTCGTCTACATCGCCGGCGGCGTGCCGCAGACGCTCGCCGGGGTGGTCGACGTCTCCACGCTGGAGGGCGCGAAACAGTCGATCCTGCTCGGGCCCGTCGCCAGCCAGGAGGCGATCAAGATGCTCGGCACCAACGGCGGTGGCTTCTTCAACGCCAATAGCGCGCATCCGTTCGAGAATCCGACCGCCTTCACCAACATGGTGCAGATGCTGTCGATCTTCGTGCTCGGCGTCGGCCTGACCTGGTGCTTCGGCAAGGCGGTGGGCAATCCGCGGCAGGGCTGGGCGATCCTGGCGGCGATGATGATCCTGTTCCTCGCCGGCACGTCCGTCACCTATTGGGCGGAGGCCGCGGGCAATCCGGTGCTCCACCAGCTCGGCGTCGCCGGCGGCAATATGGAGGGCAAGGAGGTGCGCTTCGGCATCGCCGCCTCGGCGCTCTTCTCCGTGATCACGACCGCGGCGTCGTGCGGTGCGGTCAATGCGATGCACGACAGCTTCACCGCGCTCGGCGGCCTCGCCCCGCTGTTCAACATGCAATTGGGCGAGATCGTCGTCGGCGGCGTCGGCGCGGGCATCTACGGCTTCCTGCTGTTCGCGATCCTCGCGGTGTTCGTCGCCGGGCTGATGGTCGGCCGCACGCCCGAATATGTCGGCAAGAAGATCGAGAGCCGCGAGGTCAAGCTCGCGGTGCTGGCGATCGCAGTGCTGCCGCTCGTCATCCTCGGCCTCGCCGCGATATCCTGCGTGCTGCAACAGGGGCTGGCGGGGCCGCTCAACAAGGGGCCGCACGGCTTTTCGGAGATCCTCTACGCCTTCACCAGCGCGGTCGCGAACAACGGGTCCGCCTTCGCCGGCCTGACCGCCAACACGCCCTATTATAACGGGCTGCTCGGCGTCGCCATGTGGATCGGCCGGTTCTTCATCATCGTGCCGGTGCTGGCGATCGCCGGCAGCCTCGCCGCCAAGAAATACACGCCGGAAAGCGCGGGCTCGTTCCCGACCACCGGCGGCCTGTGGGTGGGGCTGCTCGTCGGCGTCATCCTGGTGCTGGGCGGCCTCACCTTCCTGCCGAGCCTCGCGCTCGGTCCGATCGCCGATCATCTCGCGATGATCCGCGGCCAGCTGTTCTAACGGGGGCCATCATGGCGAATACCCAGACCAAGAGCCTGTTCACCGCCGACCTCGTCGTCCCGGCGATCAAGGCGTCGTTCGTCAAGCTCAATCCCAGGGAGCTGATCCGCAACCCGGTGATGTTCGTCACCGCCGCGGTCGCCGCGCTGATGACGGTGCTGCTCGCCATCGGCCATGACGGGCTCGGCATCGGCTTCAAGCTGCAACTCGTCGTCTGGCTGTGGCTGACGGTGCTGTTCGGCACCTTCGCCGAGGCGCTGGCGGAAGGGCGCGGCAAGGCGCAGGCCGCCTCGCTGCGCGCGACCAAGGCGGACCTGACCGCGAAGCGGCTCAAGGGCGACGGCCGCCAGTATGACGATGTGCCCGCCAGCCAGCTCAAGGTCGGCGACATCGTGCTGGTCGAGACCAACGACCTGATCCCCTCGGACGGCGAGGTCGTCGCGGGCGTCGCCTCGGTCAACGAGGCGGCGATCACCGGCGAGAGCGCGCCGGTGATCCGCGAGGCGGGCGGCGATCGCTCGGCGGTGACCGCGGGCACGCGCGTCATCTCCGACGAGATCCGCGTCCAGGTGACGGTGGAGCCGGGCAAGGGCTTCCTCGACCGGATGATCGCGCTGGTCGAGGGCGCCGAGCGGCAGAAGACCCCCAATGAGGTGGCGCTGACGCTGCTGCTCGTCGGGCTGACGATCATCTTCCTGATCGCGGTCGCGACCATCCCGGGCTTTGCCGCTTATGCCGGTGGCAGCATCCCGGTGGCGATCCTCGCCGCGCTGCTCATCACGCTGATCCCGACGACGATCGCGGCGTTGCTGTCGGCGATCGGCATCGCCGGCATGGACCGGCTGGTGCGCTTCAACGTGCTCGCCAAATCGGGACGCGCGGTCGAGGCGGCGGGCGATATCGACGTGCTGCTGCTCGACAAGACCGGGACGATCACCGTCGGCGACCGGCAGGCATCGGAGTTCCGCGCGGTCGGCGGCGCCGGCGAGGCGGAACTGGCCGAGGCGGCTCTGCTCGCCAGCCTCGCCGACGAGACGCCCGAGGGGCGGTCGATCGTGCTGCTCGCCCGCGAACGCTTCCGCGTCACCACCACCGCCCTGCCGGACGGGGCCGAGGTCATCCCCTTCACCGCGCAGACGCGCATCTCCGGCGTGCGGATCGGCGGCACGCTGATCCAGAAGGGCGCGGTCGATTCGATCCTGCGCGCCAATGCGGGCGCCGGCGAAACCGCTGCGGCGACCGAGCTGCGGCGCATCACCGACGAGATCGCACGCGCCGGCGGCACGCCGCTGGCGGTGGCGCGCGACGGTCGCCTGCTCGGCGCGATTTTCCTCAAGGACGTGGTCAAGGCGGGCATCCGCGAGCGCTTCGGCGAGCTGCGCACGATGGGCATCCGCACCGTGATGATCACCGGCGACAACCCACTGACCGCCGCGGCGATCGCGGCCGAGGCGGGGGTGGACGACTTCCTCGCCCAGGCGACGCCGGAGGACAAATTGGCGCTGATCCGCCAGGAGCAGACCGGCGGGCGGCTGGTGGCGATGTGCGGCGACGGCACCAACGACGCGCCTGCGCTGGCGCAGGCCGATGTCGGCGTGGCGATGAACACCGGCACGCAGGCGGCGCGCGAGGCGGGCAATATGGTCGACCTCGACAGCGATCCGACCAAGCTGATCGAGGTGGTCGGGCTCGGCAAGCAGCTGCTGATGACGCGCGGCGCGCTCACCACCTTCTCGGTGGCGAACGACGTGGCGAAATATTTCGCGATCATCCCGGCGATGTTCGTCGCGCTCTATCCCGGCCTCGGCGTGCTCAACGTGATGGGGCTGGCGACGCCGCAGTCGGCGATCCTCAGCGCGATCATCTTCAACGCGCTGATCATCCCGCTGCTGGTGCCGCTGGCGCTCAAGGGCGTGACGTACAAGCCGATGGCGGCCGGGCCGCTGCTGGCGCGCAACCTCGCGGTCTATGGCCTGGGCGGGCTGCTCGCGCCGTTCGTCGGCATCAAGCTCATCGACCTCGTCGTCGGCGGCCTCGGGCTGGCGTGATCTGAACACGGGAAAGCCCCTCCCCTGACGGGGAGGGGCTGAAGGTAGGGAATCGTACAATGAACACAGACATCACTACCGCCGTCCGTCCGGCGATCGTCCTGACGATCCTGTTCGCGATCCTGCTCGGGCTGGTCTATCCTCTTGCGATGACGGGCATCGGACAGGCGATCTTCCCCAGCCAGGCGAACGGCAGCCTCGTCCGTGACGGCGGCGGCCGCGTGATCGGCTCGACCGTCGTCGGTCAGGCGTTCACCAGCGACCGCTATTTCCAGACGCGCCCCTCCGCGGCGGGCAAGGGCTATGACGGGCTCGCCTCTTCGGGCTCCAACTACGGCCCGACCAGCCAGGCGCTCGCCGACCGGGTCAAGGCGGATGTCGCCAGGCGGCGCGGCGAGGGCGTGACCGCCATGCCCGCCGATCTGCTCACCGCGAGCGGGTCGGGCCTCGATCCCGATCTGTCGCCGGCGGCGGCGCTGGCGCAGGCGCCGCGGGTCGCCCGGGTGCGCGGACTGCCGGTCGCGCGTGTCGCGGCGCTGGTCGCACCGCTGACCGAGGATTCCCCGCTCGGCGACCGCCACGTCAACGTGCTCGCGCTCAATCAGGCGCTCGACCGCATGACGCGCCGATGAGGAGCGACGGCTGATGGCGGCCGCGCCGCCGCGCCCCGATCCCGACGCCTTGCTGCGCGCCGCGGTGCAGGAGGGGCGCGGGCGGCTCAAGATCTTCCTCGGCGCCGCGCCCGGCGTCGGCAAGACCTATGAGATGCTGTCCGAAGGCGCGGCGCGGCGGCGCGACGGGGTCGACGTCGTCATCGGCGTGGTCGAGACGCACGGGCGCGCCGAGACCGAGGCGCTGACCCGCGGGCAGGAGATCGTCGCGCGCCGCGCCGTTCCCTATGAGGGGCGGACGCTGCACGAGATGGACCTCGACGCCATCCTCGCGCGTGCGCCGCGGCTGGTGCTGGTCGACGAACTGGCGCACACCAACGCGCCCGGCAGCCGCCATCCGAAACGCTATCAGGATGTCGAGGAACTGCTCGCCGCGGGGATCGACGTCTATTCGACCGTCAACATCCAGCACGTCGAAAGCCTCAACGACGTCGTCGCCAGCTTTACCCGCGTGCGGGTCCGCGAGACGGTGCCCGACAGCGTGCTTGAACAGGCCGAGATCGAGGTCGTCGACATCCCGCCCGACGAGCTGATCGAGCGGCTCAAGGCGGGCAAGGTCTATCTGCCGCACGAGGCGACGCGCGCGCTCGGCCATTTCTTCTCCAAATCGAACCTGTCGGCGTTGCGCGAACTGGCGCTGCGCCGCGCCGCGCAGGCGGTCGACGCGCGGATGCTCGACGACGTGCGGGCGCTGGGGCTCGGCGGCACCTGGGCGGGGAGCGACCGGATCGTCGTCGCGATCAACGAACTGCCCGGTGCCGACGGACTGGTGCGCGCCGCCAAGCGCGTCGCCGACAGCCTGCGCGCGCCCTGGACCGCCCTGTTCGTCGAAACGCCGCGCGCCGCGCAGCTCAGCGACGCGCAACATGCCCGCGTCGCCGCGACGATGACGCTGGCGACGCAATTGGGCGCAGCGGTGGCGACCGTGCCGGCGACCAACGTCGTCGCGGGCATCCAGAGCTTCCTCGCCGATGCGCGCGCGACGCAATTGGTGCTCGGCAAGTCGCGGCGCTCGCGCTGGTTCGAACTGCGCCACGGATCGGTGGTCGACCGGGTGATCCGCGACACGCCCGACGTGACGGTGCACGTGCTGCCGATGTCGGGCGGCGCCAGCGAACCGCGCGGCCGGCGCAAGCCCGCCCGCTGGGGCACGCCGCTCGGCTATGGCGTGACAACCGCGCTGGTCGCGGCGGTGACGCTGGTCGCGAGCGCGCTGTTCCACGTCCTCGACCTCGGCAACGTCGCCCTGCTCTATCTGTTGCCGGTGATGGCGGCGGCGAGCCTGTTCGGTCTGCGCACCGGCCTCTATGCCGGCATCGCCTCCAGCCTCGCCTATAATTTCGTCTTCCTGCCGCCGGTCGGCACGCTGACCATCAGCAATCCCGAGAATGTCGTCTCGGTGGTCGTGCTGCTCGGCATCGCGGTGGCGACCAGCCAGCTCACCGCGCGGGTGCGCGCGCAGGCGGACCTCGCCGCGGCGAGCGCGCGGACCAATGCGACGCTCGCCGGCTTCCTGCGCCAGATCGCCGCGGTCAGCGATCTCGACGCCGCCGCGCGGATGATCTGCGACGACGTCCGCCGGCTGCTCGGCGTGCAGGTGGTGCTGCTCGGCCGCGGGCATGGCGCGCAGCTCGACCTGCTCGCCGCGACCGATCCCGCTTATGCACTAAATACGATGGACAATGCCGCCGCAAACTGGGCGTTCGATACCGGCAATGCCGCCGGCAAGGGATCGAATACGCTCGCCGCCTCGGAATGGCTGTTCCAGCCGCTCAAGGCCGGCGAGCGCGTGCTCGGCGTGCTCGGCGTCGCCAGCGAGAGCGGGCGCAATCCGGTGCGCGCCGACCAGCTGCCGCTGCTCAGCAGCCTGATCGACCAATCGGCGCTGGTGCTCGAACGGTTGCGGCTGCAGGCGGAGATGCGCGACGTCGACGTGGTGCGGACCCGCGACCGGCTGCGCGCGGCGCTGCTGTCGTCGGTGAGCCACGACCTGCGCACGCCGCTCACCGCGGTGATCGCGGCGGCGGCGCAGCTCCACCACGAGGTCAGCCCCGAGCTGATCGCGACGATCGAGGGCGAGGCGGCGCGGCTCAACCGCTTCGTCGCCAATCTGCTCGACATGGCGCGGGTCGAGGCGGGGGCGATCAAGCTCAACGTCGAGGCGATCGACCTCAGCGATGCGGTGACCGGCGCCGCGCACGATGCCCGCCGCGCGCTCGAAGGGCATGACGTGCGGCTCGACGTGCCGCCCGACCTGCCGCTGATCCGTGCCGATCCGCAATTGCTCCACCATTGCCTGCTCAACCTGCTCGACAATGCCGGGCGCTACGGCGATCCCGGCACCGCGATCGTCATCGAGGGGCGCAACCGGTTCGGTGAGGTGCGGCTCGCCGTGCTCGATCACGGTCCCGGCCTGCCGCCGGGGCGCGAGAGCGAGGTGTTCGAGACCTTCACCCGGCTGGAGGGGTCGGATCGCGCCGCCGGCGGCACCGGCCTTGGCCTGGCGATCGTCAAGGCGTTCGCCGAAGCGATGGGGATGATGGTCGAGGCACGCAATCGTCCCGACGGCGCGGGCGCGGCCTTTGCGCTAATCTTCCCCAGCGCGCTGGTGCTGCGCGATCCCCCGAACGAAAGCCTGTCCTGATATGCCCGCGACGATCCTGGTGGTGGATGACGAGCCGGCGATCCGGCGGCTGCTGCGCAACACGTTGCTCCGCGCCGGTTATGCCGTGGTCGAGGCGGAGGATGGCCGCGCCGCGCTCCACATGGCGGCGGCGGAGCGGCCGGATGCGATCCTGCTCGACCTCGGCCTGCCCGATCGCGACGGACTCGGCGTCATCCCGCTGCTGCGCAAACAGGGCGATGCGGTGATCCTCATCGTCTCGGCGCGCGATGCGGTCGACGAGAAGGTGACGGCGCTGGATCTCGGCGCGGACGATTTCGTCACCAAGCCGTTCGATACCGAGGAGCTGCTCGCCCGGCTGCGCGTCGCGCTGCGGCATCGCGGACCGGCGGAGGCGGCGCCGCAGGTGGTGGAGCGCGGCGACCTGCGCATCGACCTCGATCGCCGGCTGGTCAGCCGCGGCGGCGAGCCGGTGCATCTAACGCGCAAGGAGCATGACGTGCTGGCGCTGCTGACCCGGCATATCGGGCGGATCGTCACGCATGAAAAGCTGCTCTCGGCCTGTTGGGGCGGCGACGACGATCCGCGCATCGAATATCTGCGCATCGTCATCCGCAACCTGCGCCAGAAGCTCGAAGCCCCCGACCCGGTCGGCAGCGTCATCGCCAACGAACTGGGCGTCGGCTACCGCCTGCGCAGCGACTGACCGGCGGCCGATGCCGCCATCCCTTCGGAACGACCGGCGATCGCCACTGGTTGGCACGATCCAACAACAGGATAGCGGTCATGCCGATCAAGGCGGTTCTTTTCGACATCGACGGTACGTTGGTGGACAGCAACGACATGCACGTGCTCGCCTGGGAACAAGCGTTTGCCGGCATCGGCGCGCAGTTCGACCGGCAGGTGCTGCACGACCAGATCGGCAAGGGCACCGACAAATTGGTGCCGACCTTGCTCCCCGACCTCGACGACGCCGCGGTCGAGGCGCTGGGCGATGCGCATGGCGCGATCTTCAAGCGGCTCTATCTCGAATCGGTGCAGCCGTTCGCGCACGCCTCGGATTTGCTGCGGCACGTCGATGCGCAGGGGCAGCGGGTGGTGCTGGCGTCGTCGGCCTCGGGCGAGGAGCTCGACCATTATCTCAAGCTGCTCGATGCCGAGACGCTGGTGAGCGGGACGACGAGCAGCGACGATGTCGCCGAGACCAAGCCCGCACCCGACATCTTCGCCGCCGCGCTCGACACGCTGGAAGGCGTCACCGCGGCGGAGGCGGTGGTGATCGGCGACACGCCCTATGACATGGACGCCGCGGTGCAATGCGGCATGGCGGCCGTGGCGGTGCGATCGGGCGGATTCAGCGACGATCAGCTCACCGAGGCGGGCGCGACCGCGATCTACGACGATGTCGCCGCGGTGCTGCGCGATTATGCCGGATCGCCGCTCGCTCCGACGCGCGGGGACTGAGCGCGCCGCCACGCACCAGGGTGCCGGTGGTCAGGCGGCCATCCGGAGGCGCAGATAGGCGGGGTCGAACTCGCCCTCATGCTGCAACCGGCGCAGATCGGGGATCGACACTGTACGCCCGTCGGTGACGACGAAGCCGTCGCCGCGCAGCTCCTGCATCATCCGGTTGACGTGGACCGAGGTCAGACCGAGCACGTCACCGAGCTGCTCCTGGGTCAGTGCCATGTCGAAACTGCCGTCATTGATCCCCTGCCGCCCGCAGCGCGCGCTGAGCTCGCAGAGCAGATGCGCGAGCCGCCGTCGCGCGCTTAGCCGCCCGTTGCACACCATCCACCGGCCGAGGATCGCATGATCCTTGAGGGCGATGTCGAGGAACAGCCGCGCGATCGCGGGATAGTCGTCGGCGAGCGCCGCGGCATGCTGGCGACCGATGGCAAGCACCTTGAGCGCCGAGAGCGCACGGATGCCGTGGCCGGCCCGGTGCGCGGCGAGCGCATCGACATTGGCGACATCGCCCGGAAAGATCAGCGCCGACAGCTGGCGCAGGCCGTCGCGGGTGATCGCATAGCGGCACGCCCAGCCTTCGACGATCAGATACAGATGCTGCGACGTCGCGCTCTCACGCAGCAGATCGGCGCCGGCCCGCACATGCTGGACCGACGAGGTGACGTCGGCGAGCGCCTGCCGTTCGTCCTCGCCGAGCAGCGACAGGACGCCGATCGCGGCGTCGGTGTGCGCCCGCCCGGCGATACGCTGTTGCAGCAGGCTTTCTTCAAACATGGCGTCGTTCGCGCCCGGTGACCTCGCCGATCCGCTGCAGATAGGCGGCCGCCAGTTGCCGATGCGCGCAATGCGCCTCGGGGCTGCTTGCCCTGCGGGCCCGTTCGCGCTCGACGACGACGCGGTTCCTGAAATAGTCGAGATCGCCGTCTGCCATGATCCGTCTCCCGTTCCACTCAGGGGCGAAGGAAATCCTTCTGCCACGCGCGCGCCGGATTCGACTGGCGAGTGACGTAGTTGATGTAGATAGGACGGTGTCGCCAATCCTTGCGCTCGCGCAGCTTGACCGGCGATCCGGCGCACATTTACACCGTTCGGGCGACATGATTTCGTGCGGGCGATCGGCGCTGATGTGGATCAGGGCAACATCTTGCACTTGTCTGCCACGCTAGCGGAGTTCGCCTTGCCTGGCGTCGATAGGGTAATCGACTGCCGGATAATCGATCAGATCGCCGACGCGATCACGGACCGCCGGGTCGCCGGACAGGGTGCGTTCGAGGTGGAGGTAATTGGCGGAGAAGCGACCGATCCTCATCAGCCGCGGCGGATCGACCACGGTGAGGCGACGGCTGCGCAATGCGATCAACCCCTCCTCGCGAAAGCGTTGCAGCACGCGGTTGACGTGCGTCGGGGTGAGTCCGGTGGCATCGGCGAGGTCGGTCTGGGTGATCGCGAAGTCGAACGTCTCGCCGTCGGTCTGGCCGACCATCCGGTAGCGCAACAGCATTTCGTAGAGCAGATGGGCGAGCCGCTCGGTGGCGTCGCGGCGGCCGTGGTCGACGATCCGTTCGCGCAGCACGGCCAGGTCGGTCATCGTCCCCCACCACAAGGCTTCGGACACGCGCGACACCTCGCGCAGCAGCGTCTTCATCTCCCCGGCCGGGATCATCGCCGTCGTGCACGGCGCCAGCGCGCCGATCGCATGATCCATCCGCTTGAGCACGAAGATCTCCGCGTCGCACAGGTCGCCGGGGACGAGGAAGGCCATGATCTGCCGCTCTCCGTCCGGCAGGATGGTGTAGCGGCAGGCGATGCCGCTGAGCAGCACGTGGCAGTGATCCGAATGGGCCCCCTCGGCGATGATGTCCGCATGCACGGCGTGGGAACGCTGTCGCCCGACCAGCAGCGCATCGAGCTGCGCGCGCTCATGCGGGGTAAAGCGGGTGAATTGCTCCATCTTCATCGCCCAGGGGTTGATCATGCGACTCTCCATCGCGGCGGCCGATCATCCGGTCTTCGCGCGAGACAGCCTAGCCCTCGGGCATCCTGGCGTCGCCCCGGCAAAAGCCAACGTACTTTAACCGCACGGCTTTGTTCAAGGCGACGGCAGCCGCTAGCCCGCGATGGTGAAGACCGATCCGGAATCGACCCGGATGCCCGCGCCGTTGATGAAGCTCGCCCGCTCCGAACAGAGGAAGGCGACCGCGGCGGCGACCTCTTCGGGCTTGCCGCGCCGCTTGAGCACCATGCCGGGGCGCTCCTCTTCGAGGAAGCTGGCGATCGCCGCATCGAAGCTCTCGCCGCGTTCGTTGGCGCGCTTGCGCATCATCGCGTCGGTCATCGGCGTCGCGATAAAGGCCGGGGACACGGTGTTGACCAGCACGTTGTCGCAGCCATAGGCCTTGGACAGACCCTTGGCGAGGCTGAGGATCCCCGCCTTGGACGCGCAATAGGCGAGCTCGTCGACATAAGGCTGCACCGCGTCTTCGGAGGCGAACAGCACGACCCGGCCCCAGCCCTTGCGGCGCATCGCCGGAATCGCCTCGCGGCACATCCGCACCGCACCCATCAGGTTGATGTTGAGCGTGTCGAGCCAGCCGGCATCGTCGACCTCAAGAAAGTCACCGGTCGCGCCGGTGACGCCGGCGGCGTTGACGTAGATATCTGGCTCGCCGAGCGCGTCGCGCACCTCCGCCCAGATCGCCTTGACGTCGTCCGGCCGGGTGACGTCGCCGGTGACCGCGACGATCTCGCCGAGCGGCGACAGCGCCTCGACCGCTTCGTCGAGCGTGCCGTCGGGCTTGTCGGTGATGGCGACGCGCACGCCGGCTTCGAGCAACAGCCGGGCGGTTTCCTTGCCCATGCCGGAATCGGCGCCGCTGATCAGGGCGATACGGTTGGTGATACCAAGATCCATGGTCTGTTCCTTACGGGCGGGAGGTGAGAAACCGGTCGGCGGTGCGCAGCGACAGCGCCATGATCGTCAACGCGGGATTGGCGGCGAGGGCGCTCGGAAAGATCGAATTGTCGCAGATCAGCAGGTTCGGCACCTCGAAGCTGCGCCCGTCGGCATCGACCACCGCGCTCTCGGCATCCTCGCCCATCCGGCAGGTGCCGATGGTATGCGCCGACCGGTCGACCGCGAACACGTCCTGCGCACCCGCCGCCTGCCAGATGTCGGTCATGACGCGGCGGGCATGGCGGTCGATCGCCTGTTCGTTGGCATGATAGCTGAAGCGGACCCGCGCCTTGCGATGACCAAAGGCATCGGTCTCGTCGGCGAGGTCGAGCCGGTTGTCGGCATGCGGCAGGCATTCGCCGTTGATGCCGATCCCGGCCATGCGATTGTAGCCGCGCAGGGTCGTCTGCAACCGTTCGCCCCACATGCCCGCGCCGCGCGCGAGGCCGGTGGCGAGGTTGACCGGCAGCACGCCGAGGCTCTGGATCAGATAGCCGCCGGCGCACCCCGCATCGCCGGGGCGCATCATGTCCTCGCTGATCAGCGACGAGGGATAGCCGCGGTTCATCCGCATATCGGCGTCGAACCGGCCCCAGACCTGCGTCGCGACATGCGCCATGAAATTGCGCCCGACCTGGCCGCTCGCATTGGCGATGCCGAGGTTGAGCAGCAGCCGCGGCGTCTCGACCCCGCCGGCGCACAGGAAGACCGCGTTGCAGCGCTGGCGATGCTGCTGTTCACCCGTCGCATAGACGACCGCGCTGATCCGGCCGCGATCGTCATAGTCGAAGTCGACGACGCGGCAGCCGGGGCGGATCTCCGCGCCATGCGCGACCGCATAGGGCAGATAGGTGGTGTCCATGCTCGTCTTGGCGGCGTTGCGGCAGCCCTGATGGCAGGTGCCGCAATTGACGCAGGCCTGGCGCTGACCGAAATGCGGCTGCTCGCGGTCGCGCGAGACGAGCGCGGCGGGGGCGTCGGTCGCGGTCATGCCGATCGCCGCGCAGCCGCGCGCCATCGCCTCGGCCGCCGCATTGCGCGCCACCGGCGGGTAAGCGTAGCGGCGTGTCGCATCCCACGGATAATGCGCCGGCCCGGAGACGCCGGTGAAGCCCTCGACCTCCTCGATATAGCGGATAAGGTCGTCATGCGGCACGGGCCAGTCCGCGCCTTCGCCGGTCAGCGTCTTCAGCTGCAGGTCGCGCGGATCGGGGCGCGGGCAGAAGGCGCCCCAGTGGAGCATCGACCCGCCGACGCCCATCCCCGAATTGTTCGATCCGAACGCGGTCGGCGTCGCGCCGCCGCTCAGCCGCTCCTCCATCCAATAGATGTCGGCGGCCAGTTCGTCGGCGACATGCTCGTCGGGCCGGAAGGCGCGCCCCGCCTCGAGCGCGACCACCGACAGGCCCGCCGCGGCCAGCCGTGCCGCAAGCGGCGCGCCGCCGGCACCGGTGCCGATCACCACCGCATCGACCGTATCGCGACAGTCGTGGTGCGTGCCCGTCATGCCACCGCCTCCGACTGCACCTGCCAGGCTTCGACCGTGTCGGCCTGGGTGCGGACATAGCCCTGTTTGCGCGGGCCATCGCCGCCGACCGCAAAGCCGTCATAGCCGATCGCCGCCATCGTCGCGGGCAGGGCGACCCAGCTGCGCACCACCTCGGCACGGACATCCTCGAACCACAGGGCCATCTGCGCGGGCGAGAGGTGGCGGCCATCGTCGTCACATCCCACCTCGCCCGCGGCGAGCCGATCGAGCCAGTCCGCCTGGACGGAGCGGTCGAGCGCCGCAAAGCCGCCGGTGACCGTATCGAGCGTCGCGAGGCCGCGAACCCAGGCGATGCGATCGGGCGGCAGGCTGTCGAACCGCCAGCCGTCACCGCCACCATCGCCGATGCTCGCCTCGACGCGCCGGGCGAGATCGTCGGCATCGGCGAGGTCGGGAAGGATCTGACCGGTCAGCGCCACGATCGTCGCATGCTGCGCCGCGCTCCAGTCGCTCGGGCGCGGCGGACGCAGCCGGGCAAGCATCGCCGCGCGGGTGCGGCGGCTGACCCGGGCGGAGCCGAGCAGATCGGCGAAGGCGCGCGGCAGCACGCTCGCGGCGAGGCCGGTTGCGAAGCCGTCGATCAGCGCCGCAAGCGCGTCCGGCTGTTCGTAGGGGATGAGGTGCGCGGCGTCGGCGACGACCGCGACCTCCGCTTCCTCGTAGAGGGGCTGGTTGAGTCGCCGCTGCGCCGCCTCGCCGAGGTCGCCGTCGTCGCTGCCCGCGACGATCAGCGCGGGCATGGCGATGGGACCGATGTCCGCGTTCCAATCCTCGCGGCTGCCGCGTTCGAGCCACGCGATCCACGCCTCCGGGGCGGAGCGCCGCACGTCGGCGATCGCCGCCTCACGCAACGGGTCGGGCAGGCGCGCGGCGGTATTGGCGTCGACGAAGGTCTCCGCCGCGTCGCGGTCGATCGCGCCATCGGCGCACCATCCGAGCATCTGCGCGCGGCGCGCCTCGTCCATCGGCTCGGGCGAGGGCGGCGAGGCGGCGACCAGCACGACGCCGAGCAGGCGCGACAGGCCGTATTCGCCCGCCGCGGCGCGCGCGGCGACGAGCGTCGCCATCTTGCCGCCCATGCTGTGGCCGACGAGGATGCAGGCCGGCGCACCGCTGGCGCGGATCGCGTCGGCAAGCTGGTCCGCCATCGTCACGACATCGGCATGACCCTGACCGGCGGCGGCGCCGAAGCCCGGCAGATCGAGCGCCACGCAGTCGTAATCGGGCAGGCGCTCGCGCACCTGCCGCCATTCGTCGCCGCTCGCACCGAGGGCGTGGAGCATCAGCAGCGTCGGTCGGATCATGAGTCTCTTTCCCTCCAGTGGAAGGCCGGGGCGCAGACGAGCGCCATGACGCGCATCATCGGCTCAGGCGTCGGTGCCGAGCAGATCGCGCGCGGCGCTCTGCAACAGCTCCTCGACGGTCGGGTGATACCAGGGCTGGTCGGCGAAGGTGGCGATGTCGGTGCCGCGATCGATCGCCAGTGCGACCAGATGGCCGAGATGCTCGCCCTCCGGCGCGACGATCGTCGCGCCGATCAGCAGGCCGTCGGCGTCGGCATAGAGGCGGACGATGCCGTCGGAGCGGCCGTCCGCGGTCGCCCGGCCATTGTCCTCGACCGTGGCGCTGCCGATCCGGGCACCGTCGGGCAGCGCGTCGAAGCGCGTGCCGACCGAGACGATATTGGGCTCGGTGAAGGCGATGGCGAGCGAGGGGATCTCCCGCGCCGGTGGTCCGCCCGCGGCGACGTCGCCGGCGATCCGCCCGCCGCGCGCCGCCTCGTGCAGCACCGGGCGCCAGGCATTGGCGTCACCGGCGATGAAGATACGGCTGTCGCCACAGCGGCGGGTACTTTTATCGAAGGGCGGCGTACCGTGGTCGTCGCGCGCGATGCCGGTGGCGTCGAGGGCGAGCGCGTCGAGCGTCGGCGGCCGTCCGGTCGCGGCGAGGATCAGGTCGACGGTGACGCTGCCGCCGTCCCAGCGGATGCAGGCGCCGTCGTCACCCGGCTGCGCGCTGGCATCGACGCCGAGCTCGATGCGCATCTCCTTGCGCAGCGCGGCGAGCGCGAGCGTGTTCGCCTCCGGATCGTCGAGTCCGCCGACGGTGTCGCCGCTGTCGATCACCGTCACTTCGCTGCCGAGCCGCGCGAACGCCTGGGCGAGCTCGAGGCCGAGCGGGCCGGCGCCGAACACCGCGAGGCGCTGCGGCAGGCCGTCGATCTCGAAGATCGTCTCATGCGTGTGGACCCGGTCGCGCACCGCGTCGAGCGCGTCGGGGATAATCGGATGGCCGCCGGTGGCGATGATGATCCCCTGCCGCGCGACGATCGTTCGCTCGTCCGTCGTCACCGTATCCGGGCCAGTGAAGCGCCCGGTGCCGTGGAGGACGTGGTCGGCCGGGATGGCGTGATAATCGTCGAGTACCGCGGCGACGAAACGGTCGCGCTCGTCGCGGACACGCTGCCAGACGCGCGCGGCGTCGATCGTCACCGCACCGGTGACGACGCCGAACTCGGCGGCGCGGCGCGCCTCGTGCGCATGGCGGGCGGCGGCGATCAGCAGCTTCGACGGCATGCAGCCGACGCGGGTGCAGGTCGACCCGCCGGGACCTTTCTCGACGATGACGGTATCGGCGCCGCGCGCGACCGCCGCCTTATAGGCCTTGAGGCCGGCGGTCCCCGCTCCGATGATCAGCACGTCGCACTGGCGTGTTTCCACTTTCCGTCTCCTCGCACGACCGACCACGCCGGCAGGGTGTCGCCTGCGGCCCGTCGTGTCCGTTGTGTCCGATGATCGCGCATCGTCCGCAGCGGATGATCCGCCGGATGACGCCACGCCGACCGTGATGACCTGTCTTGATGAACCTGAATGAGCCGAACGCGCGGCAATGATGCCGGTTCAGCCGACCCGACGGAAAAACTGATCTATGCGAAGGATATGCGTCGGTGGACGCGGTGGCGCGCCCGTCCGTCGGTCACGATACGGGGGCGCGGCGTGAGTAGAGGTTCATGAACCGGGTGATCGTTTCCATCGTCAGCTGATTGGCGATGCTGTGATAGGCGGTGTTGAAGTTGTGGCCGGCATAGGGCAGCACGACGAGATCGACGCTGTTGCCGCTCGCCGCCGAGCGGGTCGCGAAGGCTTCGACGCTGGCGATGGGCAGCAGCGGATCATTCTGGCCGGCAAGGATCAGCGTCGGCGGCTTGCCCGGCGCGACCAGTCGCCGCAGGTCGAGCGCGGCGTAGCGCGCCGGATAGGCTTCGGGCGGGCCGCCGATATAGCGCGTCATGTAGAGGCGCTGCTGATCCTGCAGCTCGCCCGGCCGCCACCACGAGGCGAGCGGATCGATCAGCGGCGCCTTGACGATCACCGCGGCGATCGACGGGCTGCGGGGGCCGCAGCTGCGATCGGCGCCGCCGTCCTCGACCGTATAGGCGGCGGCGAGGGCGAGATTGCCGCCCGCTGATACGCCGAACACGGTGACGCGATCGGGGTCGGCATGCAGTTTGCGGGCATGCGACACCACCCAGCGCAGCGCGCAGCGCACGTCGCGGGTCGCCAGGTTCCAGGTCGGCCGATCCGGCCGCGCCAGCCGGTAATCGATGCTGATTACGATGAAGCCGCGCTCGGCATAGCGGCGCATATTGGCGGCGCCGACCCGGCGGCTACCTTCGATAAAGCCGCCGCCATGGACGACGAGCAGCACCGGCCGCGGCGGGCCGACCGCGACATCCGTGGGACGGTAGAGGTCGAGCCACAAGGGCTCCCCCTGCGGCCGGGCGAAGACGAGGCTGCGATCGGGCTGGGCCGCCTCGCTGAACTCGCGCCACGACAGGGTGCTCGGCAGGTCGATCTCCGCCTCGTTCGCCGCGGCGACCTGCAGCAGATGGACGATGACGATCGTCGCGCCGATCGCCGTCACCCCGGCGACGGTGAGCAGGGCGCGGGTCAACGCGGTCGGGCGGGCGCGATGCGCCAGCCATGCGATCACGGCGATCGTCACGGCGACGAGGAAGATCCACGTCACCCGATTGGGCACGATGTCGCTCGCGACGATGCGCAGCCACGGCACGATCGGGATCATCGCGCCGAACAGCAGGGCGAGCATCGGCAGCAGCACGAGCCAGGCGATCGTCAGCATCCCGGTACGGGCAAGCGCGGCAACACCGGTCATGCGAGCCGTTCCTGCAACGCCACCTCGCGGGCTGGCGATGGTCCCGTCCGGACGGTGACGCCGAAGACCCGCGCCGCGGCGCCATGCCGGGTGAGCCATGCACAGGCGAGCGCAAGCGACAGGATCGTGACGCCGAGCATCGGCACGCCGCGGATGCCGGCGCTCGACCACAGACCGAAGACCATCGGGTGCCAGAGGTAGAAGAACAGGCTATGGCGGCCGATGCCGCCGATCACCGGCAGCGACCATGCGCTCGCCCGGATGCCGGGCAGCAGGCAGATCAGCGACAGCGACGCGATCAGGCTCGCCGCCACCTCACCCGACGCGGACGGATGGGCGTAGAGCGTGCACCACCACACCAGTCCGATCGGCGCGAGCACCAGCGCCGCACAGATCTTGCCGCGATCGATCGCGCGATCGGCGACCCAAACGCCGTAGAAGAAATAGATCGGGAAGATGAAGAAGCGCCGGTCGGGCATCCAGCCGTTGAAGTCGTGGCGGACGACATGCTGCACGCCGAGCAGGTACATCGCCGCGATACTCACCGGAATGGCGACGCCGAGCATCGACAGCGGCGTGCGCCGGCTCAGCGCGGCGATGACGATGAAGCTCATCATCACCGGGACGAACCAGAAGTGGAAGGGCGGCCGCACCGGCACGGCGAGCAGCGCGAGCGGGGTGAGCTGCGTCGCGCAGGTCAGATAGACGCCGCAGGCGATCAGCCAGGGCGCGATCAGCCGCGCGCCATAGCGGTGCAGCGTGACCGCCAGCGGCCGCGACCGCGCGCCGCCGAGATTAAATAGATAGCCCGTCAAGCCGATGAACAGCGGCATCCGCACCCCCGCGCCGAGCCAGGTGAGGAAGCTCGTCCGGTCGGTGATCTCGGCATAATGACCGGCGATCACCGCGAGGACGAGCAGGCCGCGCAGCGTATCGATCGTCCGGTCGCGCCGCCGGGTGTCCGCGTGATCGCCGAATAGCACTGTCGTCTCCGCCCTTTGGGCGGGGATACGGGCTTGAGGTTAAAGAGATATGCGTCGCCACGCGGCGCGTCGGGGCAAGGGCGGCCGATGCCGGCTATGAGCGGCGGTCCGCGGCGTCCACCGCATTCGCACGGCGGTAGCGCAGCGGTGACCGGCCGGCGTGGCGGGTGAAGAAGCGGGTGAAATAGGCGGGATCGGCGAAACCGAGCGCATAGCCGATCTCCGCCACCGACAAATTCGAATAGAGCAGCGCGCGGCGTGCCTCCAGCATCGCGCGCTGGTCGAGCATCGCCGCGGGCGAGCGGCCGGCGATGCGCGCGCAGGCGACGCGCAGGCTCGTCTCGCTGGTGCCGAGCGCGGCGGCATGCGCGGCGATGCTCTCGCGCCGGCGGAAGCGATCCTCGATCCGGGCGCGGAAGCGGGCGACGAGGCCGGCATGCTGGCCCGGCGCGGGCGCGGCGGCGGCATCGTCGCCCGGCAGCAGCCGCAGCGCGCCGACCAGCATCGCGAGCAGCGCCGCCTCGACCGCGACATGATGACCCGCGGCGGACCAGGCGAGCTCCTGGCGCAGCGTCGCCATCGCCTGCGTCAGCCGCGCGGCGACGGCGGCGTCAGGGGTCAGCGCCTGGGGCCGGTCGAACACCGGGGCGAGGTCGGGATGACGCGCGACGAGATCCTTGAGGAAGGTGCGCGCGAGCGTCAGCACCCAGCCCGCCGACTCGCTCGTCCAGTGAAAGCCGTGGACGACGCCGGCGGGGATCAGCAGCAGCGCCGGCGCGTCGAAGCGCATCGCCGCATCCTCCGCCTGCATCGCGCCGCCGCCCGATCCGATCAGGAACATCTGCACCAGATCGGCATGGGCATGCGGTCGGATCGTCCATTCGCTCGGCCGCGAACGGTCATCGAGCTGCTCGACATGGATGAAGCCGTCGGCGACCGCGCGATGCGGCTCGCCGTAGAGATAGAAGCTCGGCACCGGATCGGTTCCCATCGCCCGAGCATAACGGCCGCGCTGGAAAATCCAACTTTTCGGCTGGCGACGGCATGGCCCGCGCCGCGGCCGCCGCGCACCTTGGCGGCAGGCGATGCGAAGAGTCGCAGAGAGGATCGACGGATGCGCACACAGGTTGCGATCATCGGGGCAGGGCCGGCGGGGATGTTCCTCGCGCATCTGCTGCGCCGCGAGGGCATCGACGCGGTGGTCTTCGAACGGCGCGACCGCGCCTATGTCGAAGGGCGGGTGCGCGCCGGAGTGCTCGAACAGGTCACCGTCGATCTGATGCACCGGCTCGGGCTCGCCGGGCGGTTGCAGCGCGAGGGGCTGGTGCATGGCGGCACCAATCTGTCGCTCGACGGGCGATCGTTCCGCATCGACATGGCGGCGCTGACCGGCGGATCGACCGTCACCGTCTATGGCCAGCAGGAGGTGATGCGCGACCTGTTCGACGCCGCCGAAGCCGACGACCTGCCGATCGTGTGGAACGCCGAGGATGTCGCCCTTGCCGGGATCGACGGCGAGCGGCCGACGGTATCGTGGCGCGCGGACGGCGTCGACCACCAGGTGGCGTGCGATTATATCGTCGGCTGCGACGGCTATCACGGCATCAGTCGCGCGGCGATCCCGCCCGAGGTGCTGACGACGTTCGAGCGCGTCTATCCGTTCGGCTGGCTCGGCATCCTCGCCGACGTGCCGCCCGCGGACCACGAACTGATCTACGCCAATCACGAACGCGGCTTCGCGCTCGCCTCGATGCGATCGACGACGCGCAGCCGATATTACATCCAGTGCGGGCTCGACGAGGATATCGCCGACTGGTCGGACGACCGCTTCTGGGACGAACTCTGCCTGCGACTCGGCCCCGATACCGCCGCGAAGGTGACGCGCGGACCGTCGTTCGAGAAGGCGATCGCGCCGCTGCGCTCGTTCGTGTCGGAGCCGATGCGCTGGGGGCGGCTGTTCCTTGCCGGCGACGCTGCGCATATCGTGCCGCCGACCGGCGCCAAGGGCATGAACCTCGCTGTGTCGGACGTGACGATGCTCGGCGAGGCGTTCGCGCTCCACTATAAACACGGCTCGGACGCAGGGCTCGACGGCTATTCGGCGCGCGCGCTGGCGCGGGTGTGGAAGGCGGAGCGGTTTTCTTGGTGGTTCACCTCGGTGACCCACCGGTTCCCGACGATGGACGGATTCGACCGGCGTATCCAGATGGCGGAGCTGGATTATATCCGTGGGTCCGAAGCGGCGCAGCGGACGCTCGCCGAGAATTACGTCGGCCTGCCGCTCACCGGCGGGACCAGCAGCGAGGCGGTATGAAGAACAAGATCTACGACAGTCCGGCGGCGGCGCTCGACGGGCTGCTGTTCGACGGGATGACGATCATGTCGGGCGGCTTCGGCCTGTCGGGCAATCCCGAGAGCCTGATCCCCGAGGTGCGCGCGAGCGGCGTGCGCGACCTCACCGTCATCTCGAACAACGCCGGCGCCGATGGCTTCGGCCTGTGGATGCTGCTCGAGACGCGGCAGATCGCCAAGATGATCTCCAGCTACGTCGGCGAGAACAAGCTGTTCGAGCAGCAATATCTGTCCGGCGAGCTGACGCTGGAGCTGACACCGCAGGGTACGCTCGCCGAGCGGATCCGCGCCGGGGGTGCCGGCATCCCGGCCTTCTACACCAAGACCGGCGTCGGCACGGTCGTCGCCGAAGGCAAGCCGGTCGAGACCTTCGAGGGCGAGGACTATGTCCGCGAGACGTGGCTGCGCGCCGATCTGTCGATCATCAAGGCATGGCGTGCCGATCCGGCGGGCAATCTGATGTTCCGCAAGACCGCGCGCAACTTCAACCCGAACATGGCGACCGCGGGCAGGGTGACGGTGGTCGAGGTCGAGGAGATCGTCCCGGCGGGCAGCCTCGACCCCGATGGCATCCACACGCCCGGCATCTATGTCGACCGGATCGTCCGGTCGACGATCAACGAGAAGCGGATCGAGAAGCTGACCGTCCGCGAAGCGGAGGCGATGTGATGGGCTGGACCCGCGAACAGATGGCGGCGCGCGCCGCGCAGGAGCTAGAGGACGGCTTCTACGTCAACCTCGGCATCGGCATTCCGACCCTGGTGGCGAATTACGTGCCCGAGGGGCTCGACGTGACGTTGCAGTCGGAGAACGGCATGCTCGGCATCGGCCCCTTCCCGACGCGCGACGCGGTCGACCCCGACCTGATCAACGCCGGCAAGCAAACGATCACCGCGCTGCCGACCTCGAGCTTCTTTTCCTCCGCCGACAGTTTCGCGATGATCCGCGGCGGCCATATCGACATGGCGGTGCTCGGCGCGATGGAGGTGAGCGCGGCCGGCGACATCGCCAATTGGACGATTCCCGGCAAGATGGTGAAGGGGATGGGCGGCGCGATGGACCTCGTCGCCGGGGTCAAGCGCGTCGTCGTGGTGATGGATCACGCCAACAAGGCGGGCGAGGCGAAGATCCTGCCCGCCTGCACGCTGCCGCTGACCGGGCGGGCGTGCGTCGACCTGATCATCACCGATCTGTGCGTGATCGCCTGCGACAAGCCGGGGCTGCGGCTGGTCGAGCTCGCGCCCGGCGTGACGGTGGACGAGGTGCTCGCCCGGACCGCGGCGCCGGTCGAGGTGGCGGAAGGGCTGGCGGCATGATCGAGGTCCGCCCCTATGCGCGCGACGATGCCGGCGCGCCGCCGTCGCTCTTCCCCGACTATCGCTCGACCGTGCTGCGCGCACCGGCGCAGCCGCCGGTGCGCGCGCCGCAGACGCTGACCGAGACGACCGGGCCGGGCGGCAGCTGGGAGCGGCTGATGGGGCCGGCGCTCGCCGATCTCACCAGCCAGCATAGCGGCACGCCGATCGGCCAGCGGATCGTCGTGTCGGGCCGGGTGCTCGACGAGGCCGGGCGGCCGGTGCCCGACACGGTGGTGGAGATCTGGCAGGCCAATGCCGCCGGGCGCTACGTCCATGTGCGCGATCAATGGGATGCGCCGCTCGATCCCAATTTCACCGGCGCCGGCCGGGTCGTCACCGATGCCGAGGGCCGCTATCGCTTCGTGACGGTGCGGCCGGGGGCCTATCCGTGGGGCAATCACAACAATGCCTGGCGGCCGGCGCATATCCATCTGTCGCTGCTCGGCCCGGCGTTCGCGACGCGCCTGGTGACGCAGCTCTATTTTCCCGACGACCCGCTGATCGAGATCGATCCGATCGCCAATGCGGTGCCGATGCCCTATCGCCAGCGGCTGGTCAGCCGCTTCGATATCGCGACGACCATGCCCAATTGGGCGCTCGGTTACCTGTTCGACATCGTGCTCAAGGGGCGCGCGCAGACGCCGTTCGAGGAGGATCATCATGACTGACCTCGAAACCCGCGAGCCCGCGCCGCGCCAGGACAATCGCGACCCGGCGCTGTTCGGCCAGACGCCGAGCCAGACGGTGGGGCCGTTCTTCCACTATGGCCTGCCGTGGAAGGGTGGCGCCGACCTCGTCGGCCAGTCGGAGATGGGCGCGCGGCCCGACCTGTTCGCCGAGGAGCATTGGCTGCTCAACCTGTCGGCGCCGACCGGTACGCCGCAGGGCGCGGTGATCGAGATCGCCGGCCGCGTGCTCGATGCCGAAGGTGCGCCGGTGGTCGATGCGATGATCGAGATCTGGCAGGCCAATGCCGCCGGCCGCTACCATGCGCTCGACGACGATCGCGACGACGTGCCGATCGACCCGCATTTCATCGGCTTCGGTCGCGCCGCGGTCGATGCCGAGGGCGTGTACCGCTTCCGCACCATCCTGCCGGGGCGCGTGCCGGGGCCGGGCAACAGCCTGCAGGCGCCGCATGTCGCGGTGTCGGTATTCGGGCGCGGGCTGATCAAGCGGCTGGCGACGCGGCTCTATTTCGAGGGGGCGGCGGGCAATGACGAGGATCCGGTGCTCGCCTGCGTCCCCGTCGAACGGCGCGGCACGCTGATCGCGCAGCCGCGCGGCGAGGGGCTCTGGTGGCTCGACCTGCGGCTTGCCGGCGCGGACGAGACGGTGTTCTTCGACCTGTGAGCCTGCTCCGCACCCGACCGGTCGCCACCGCGGCGATGATCGCGACGTTCGACGATGAAGCGACGATCGCCGCGGCGCTCGCCTTCGAAACCGCATTGGCGGCGGCGCAGGCGGCGGTGGGGGTGATCCCGGCGGAGGCCGCCGCGGCGATCGCGGCGGCGGCGTCGGCGCTGCGCCTCGATCCTGCGGCGCTCGCCGAACGGGCGGCGCTGGCGGGGACGCTGGCGATCCCGCTCGTCGCGACGCTGCGGGCGCAGCTCGATGGCGAGGCGGCGACGGCGCTGCATCGCGGCGCGACCAGCCAGGATGTCGCGGACAGCGCGCTGATGATGCAGGTGCGCCGCGCCGGCACGCTGCTGCTCGTCGATACCGACCGAGTCACCACCGCGCTGGCGCCGCTCGCCCGCGCGCATGCCGCGACGCCGGCGATCGGGCGGACGTTGCTGCAGGACGCGCAGCCGATCGGCTTCGGGCTGCGGCTCGCGCAATGGCATGCCGGGATCGCCGCGGCGGCGGCGCGGCTGTCGCGCGAGGTCGCGGCGAAGGCGGCGCTGCAATGGGGCGGCGCGGCGGGCAGCCGGCCCGATCAGGCGGGGCAGGCCGATGCGGTCGCCGCCCGGCTCGCGGCGGCGCTCGGGCTTGCCGAGGCGCCGCCGTGGCATGCGCGGCGCGAGGGGGTGGCGGGTATCGCGGCGGCGCTCGCCATCCTGATCGGTGCGCTCGGCAAGATGGCGCGCGACCTCGCGCTGCTCGCGCAGAATGGCGTCGGCGAGGCGCGCGAGCCTGCGGTCGCCGGGCGTGGCGGATCGTCGGCGATGGCGCACAAGCGCAATCCGACCGGCTGTCAGATCGCGCTGTCCGCCGCGACGCGCGCGCCCGGACTGGTCGCCGGCATCCTCGCCGCGCTGCCGGCGGAGGAGGAGCGCGGGCTCGGCGGCTGGCAGGCCGAGGGGCCGATGCTGGTCGACCTGTTCCTGCTCGCCTCGGGCGCGGCGGAGGCGATGGCGGGCGTCGCCGAGGGGCTGGAGATCGACGGCGATGCGATCGCCCGCAACCTCGCCGCGGCGGGGCAGGGCACCGACATCGGCGACAGCGTGGCATTGGTCGATGCGCTGCTCGACATAGGGAAGGACTGACATGCCGTTTGCGACGCGGGACGGGGTGCGGCTCTACTGGCGGCTCGACGGCGACGATGCCGCGCCGCCGCTGGTGCTGCTCAATTCGATCGGGACCGACATGGCCTTGTGGGCCGGCTGCGTGCCCGCGCTGGCCGGGCGATACCGCGTGCTGCGGATCGACACGCGCGGCCATGGCGCCTCCGACGCGCCCGACGGCGACTATGACCTGCCGATGCTCGCCGCGGATGTGATCGCGGTGATGGATGCCGCCGGCGTCGATCGCGCCGCGGTCGCCGGCGTCTCGCTCGGCGGGATGATCGCGATGCAGCTCGCGCTCGACCATGGCGAGCGGATCACGGCGCTGGCGCTGATCTGCACGTCGGCGACGATGGATGCGGCGGCGTGGGACGATCGCATCGCCACCGTGCGGCGCGACGGCACCGCGGGAATCGCCGATCTGGCGATGGACCGCTTCCTGTCGACAGGCTTTGCCGCGACGCATCCGGCGGAGGCGGCGTCGCTGCGCCGCGGGCTGATCGCGATGGCGGATGCGGGCTATGCCGGCGCGGGCGCGGCGATCCGCGACATGGCGGTGATCGACCGGCTGCCCGGCCTGGCGCTGCCGGTGCTGGTGGTGGCGGGCGACGGCGACCGCTCGACGCCCTTCGCCGGCCATGGCGAGCGGATCGCGGCGGCGATCCCGCACAGCGAGACGGTGCATCTCGCCGTCGGCCACCTCGCCCCCGTCGAGGCGCCGCAGGCGCTGGCGGGCGCGCTGATCGCCTTCCTCACGCGCGACGCGGCGACGGACGCGGCGGCGGCGACGCTGTTCGAGGCCGGGCTGGTCAACCGCCGCCGCATCCTCGGCGACGCCTGGGTCGATGCCTCGCTCGCCAGGCGGACCGACTTCACCGCCGATTTCCAGGCGATGATCACCCGGATCGCCTGGGGCGAGATCTGGGGCCGGCCGGGGCTGGACGAGGCGACGCGGCGGCTGCTGGTGGTGGCGATCACCGCCAGCCTCGGCCGTTGGGAGGAATTCGGCCTCCACGTCCGCGCCGGCCTGTCGCGCGGCGGCTTCACCCGTGACGCGCTGAAGGAGGTGCTGATGCAGACCGCCATCTATGCCGGCGTGCCCGCCGCCAATACCGCCTTTGCCGAAGCGGGCCGCATCATCGCCGAACTGGAAGGGACTGACTCGTGACCGATGCCTTTATCTGCGACGCCATCCGCACGCCGGTCGGCCGCCTCAACGGCGCGCTGTCGACCATCCGCGCCGACGATCTCGCCGCACTGCCGATCAAGGCGCTGATCGAGCGCAACCCCGGGGTCGACTGGGCGGCGGTGGACGATTGCCTGCTCGGCTGCGCCAACCAGGCGGGCGAGGACAATCGCAACGTCGCGCGGATGGCGGCGCTGCTCGCCGGGCTGCCGCCGGAGGTGCCCGGCGCGACCATCAACCGCCTGTGCGGATCGGGGCTCAACGCGATCGGCATCGCCGCGCAGGCGATCCGCAGCGACGATGCCGCGCTGATCGTCGCCGGCGGCGTCGAGCAGATGACGCGCGCGCCCTATGTGCTCGGCAAGGCGGCGACCCCGTTCGACCGTGCGCAAAGAATCGAGGACACGACGCTCGGCTGGCGTTTCGTCAACCCGGCGATGCGCCATGCCTATGGCGTCGATTCGATGCCGGAGACCGCCGAGAACGTCGCCACCGACTGGCAGGTCAGCCGCGAGGATCAGGACGCCTTCGCGCTCGCCAGCCAGACCAAGGCCGCGGCGGCGCAGGCGAGCGGCCGCTTCGCCGCGGAGATCGTCCCGGTGCTGGTGCCGCAGCGCAAGGGCGATCCGGTCGCCTTCGCGGTCGACGAGCATCCGCGCGCGACCAGTGCCGAAGCGCTGGCGAAGCTCAAGCCGGTCGTCCATGCCGACGGCACCGTCACCGCCGGCAATGCCTCCGGCCTCAACGACGGCGCGGCGGCGCTGCTCGTCGCCTCGGCGGCGGCCGCGCAGGCGCACGGCCTCGTGCCGCGGGCGCGGGTGATCGCCATGGCCTCCTCCGGCGTCGCGCCGCGGGTGATGGGGATCGGGCCGGTCGAGGCGGTGCGCAAGGTGCTGCGCCGTGGCGGCGTGACGCTCGATCAGATCGACGTGATCGAGCTCAACGAGGCCTTCGCGGCGCAGGCGATCGCCGTGCTGCGCGACCTCGACGTCGATCCCGCCGATCCGCGCGTCAACCCGAACGGCGGCGCCATCGCGCTCGGCCATCCGCTCGGCATGTCGGGGGCGCGGATCACGATGACCGCGGTCGAACAACTGCAGCGCGAGGGTGGCCGCTATGGACTCGCCTGCATGTGCGTCGGCGTCGGCCAGGGCGTCGCCTTGCTGTTCGAGCGGGTCTAGCCGGCCCGGGCGCGTGACCGGTCGGGCGGCCCGTCGCCGTGGCGATCCGGCATCGCATCCCGCCCGAGTCGGTGACGGGATGCGCCTCGTACCGGCGACGGGTGGCTGCCCGCCCGCGCCGTTGTCAGGCGCCGGGCTTGATCCTATCACCTTCGCCAATGGAAACAGGCACAACCGATCAGGCGACCGATGCGGCAGCGGTCAGGCTGAACGTCCTCGATACGCTGGTCGGCTATCATCTCCGCCGCACCTCGTCGCTGTTCGCCGCCGATTTCGCCGATGCGCTCGGCGATCTCGGCATGCGGCAGGTGCTGTTCGGCATCCTGTCGACGATCCGCGACAATCCCGGCATCAACCAGGGCGCGGCGGGCAAGGTGCTCGGCATCCAGCGGCCCAATATGGTCAGCCTGGTCAACGATCTGGTCGATCGGGGGCTGATCGAGCGGCGGGTCGCGCGCGACGACCGCCGCGCCTTCGAACTCCAGCTGACCCAGGCCGGCGCGGCGCATATCGAGACCGCGCTCGAACGGATCCGCGAGCATGAAGACCTGCTGTTGCGCGACCTTACCGCGGACGAACGGCAGACGCTGATCGCGCTGCTGACGCGGATCGAGCGGGCCGGCGGATGATCGCGTAAAATCCCGCTTGCCCCGGCCATCGGTTTAGGTATGCTCCATAACAAATAAGACTCAGGAGCGGACATGTCGACGGCAGCGACTTTGGAACGGCCCACCTTCACGCGCCACAATCCGGTGACCGGCGCGGTCGCGACCACCGCGCCCGCGCAATCCCCCGCCGATGCCGTCGCCGCCTGCGACGCCGCCGCCGCCGCCTTCGACAGCTGGAGCCAGACCGGCCCGACCGCGCGTCGCGCCGCGCTGACCCGCGCCGCGGCGGCGCTCGAGGCGCGCGCCGACGATTTCGTCGCGGCGATGATGGGGGAGATCGGCGCGACCGAAGGCTGGGCGCGGTTCAACCTGATGCTCGCCGCCGGCATGATCCGCGAGGCGGCGGCGCTGACCACGCAGATCGGCGGTGAGGTCATCCCGTCCGACAAGCCCGGCTGCATCGCCATGGCGCTGCGCGAGCCCGCCGGCGTGGTGCTCGGCATCGCGCCGTGGAACGCGCCGATCATCCTCGGCGTGCGCGCGCTGGCGGTGCCGCTCGCCTGCGGCAATACCGCGGTTCTCAAGGCATCGGAACAATGCCCGCGCACGCATCAGCTGATCGTCGAGGCCTTCGCCGAGGCGCTGCCCGACAATGTGGTTCAGATCGTCAGCAACGCGCCGGCGGATGCGGGCGAGGTGGTCGGCGCGATGATCGATCACCCCGCGGTGCGGCGGGGCAATTTCACCGGATCGACGCATGTCGGTCGGATCATCGCCAAACGCTGCGCCGAACAGCTCAAGCCGGTGCTGCTCGAACTCGGCGGCAAGGCGCCGCTGCTGGTGCTCGAGGATGCCGACCTCGACGAGGCGGTCAAGGCGGCGGCGTTCGGCGCCTTCATGAACCAGGGCCAGATCTGCATGTCGACCGAGCGGATCATCGTCGTCGAAGCCGTCGCCGATGCCTTCGCCGAGAAGTTTGCCGCCAAGGTCAAGACGATGCCGGTCGGCGATCCGCGTGCGGGACAGGCGCCGCTGGGCGCGGTGGTCGATCGCAGGACGGTCGACGGCGTCCGCGCGCTGATCGACGACGCGCTGGCGGGCGGCGCACGGCAGTTGGTCGGCGGCGAGGCGGACGGTGTGCTGATGCCGGCGCATGTCATCGATCACGTCACGCCGGCGATGCGGCTGTTCCGCGACGAAAGCTTCGGCCCGGTGGTCGGCATCATCCGCGCCGCCGACGAGGCGGAGGCGATCCGGCTCGCCAACGACAGCGAATATGGCCTGTCCGCGGCGGTGTTCACCCGCGACACCGCGCGCGGCCTGCGCGTCGCCCGCGCGATCAAATCGGGCATCTGCCACGTCAATGGCCCGACCGTGCACGACGAGGCGCAGATGCCGTTCGGCGGCACCAAGGGTTCGGGCTACGGGCGGTTCGGCGGCCGCGCCGGCATCGACTCCTTCACCGAATTGCGCTGGGTGACGATCGAGACGCAGCCCGGCCACTTCCCGATCTGATCCTACAATTATCGTATTCCTAACCACCGTCGCGTCGCGCGTCGCGGCGCCTGGAGACCTGTGTCATGACCATCGAACGTACCGAAGAGGAAACCGTCGCCTTCACCGTCGAGGACGGCATCGCCTGGGTCCGCTTCAACCGGCCCGAGAAACGCAACAGCATGAGTCCCAAGCTCAACCGCCAGATGATGCGGGTACTCGACGCGCTCGAATTCCGCGACGACGTCGCGGTGCTGGTGCTGACCGGCGAGGGCACCGCCTGGTCGGCGGGCATGGACCTTCAGGAATATTTCCGTGACACCGAGGCGCTCGGCCTCGCCGGCACGCGCGGGGCGCAGCGCGAGAGCTACGGCTGGTGGCGGCGGCTCCGCTGGTATCAGAAGCCGACGATCGCGATGGTCAACGGCTGGTGCTTCGGCGGCGGCTACGGCCCGCTGTTCGCCTGCGACCTCGCCTTCGCCGCCGACGAGGCGCAGTTCGGGCTCAGCGAGATCAACTGGGGCATCCTGCCCGGCGGCGGCGCGACCAAGGTCGCGGTCGAGCTGCTGTCGTTCCGCCGCGCCATGTATCACGCGATGATGGGCGAGACGATCGACGGGCGCACCGCGGCGGAATGGGGGCTGGTCAACGAATCGCTGCCGCTCGCCGATCTCAAGGCGCGCGTCACCGCGGTGGCGCAGGTGCTCGCCAAGAAGAACCCGGTCGCGCTCAAGGCGACCAAGGACGCGGTGCGCCGCGTCGGCGTGATGACCTATGACGAGGCGGAGGATTATCTGATCCGCGCGCAGGAGGCGGCGAACAGCTACGACAACGAGGGGCGAAAGGAGGGCATCCGGCAATTTATCGACGACAAGAGCTACAAGCCGGGCCTGGGCGCCTATGATAAGACCAAGACGCGCGGCTGAGGAGCGAGACGATGTCGATCGATGCCCCGGCACCGTCCCTTACTCCGTCGCCGTCGATCGCCCGGCTGCTGCGCCCGCGGTCGGTGGCGATCGTCGGTGCGTCGGACAAGCCGGGGGCCCTCGGCGCGGCGGTGCTCGCCAACCTCGATCGCCATCGCTTCGACGGCGCGATCCACCTCATCAACCCGCGCCGGGAGGAAATCGGCGGACGGCGCTGCCTGCCGTCGATCGCGGCGCTGCCCGAAGGCGTCGACGTCGCGGTGCTGGCGATCCCGCGCGCCGGCGTGCTCGATGCGGTGCGCGAACTGGCGGCGCGCGGCGTCGGCGCGGCGGTGATCTTCTCCGCCGGATTTGCCGAGGGCGGCGCGGCGGGGCTCGCCGAACAGGCGGAGATCGGCCGCATCGCCCGTGAAGCGGGGATGGTGGTCGAGGGGCCGAACTGCCTCGGCATGGTCAATCATCCCGACGGCGTGCCGCTGACCTTCGTCGAGACGGTGGCGACCCCGCCCGCGCCGGGACAGGCGGGGATCGGCGTCGTCTCGCAATCGGGCGCGATGGCGGCGGTGCTCGGCACCGTCTTCGCCGCACGCACGCTCGGCCTGACCTTCTCGGTATCGACCGGCAACGAGGCGGCGAGCGGGGTGGAGGATTATGTCGACTATCTGGTCGACGAACCCGGCACGCGCGTGATCGCGATGATCGTCGAGCAATTCCGCCAGCCGGCGCGCTTCCTCGCTGCCGCGCGTGCCGCGCGGGCGGCGGGCAAGACGATCGTGCTGCTCCATCCCGGCACGTCGAGCGCCGCGCGCGAGAGCGCGGCGACGCATACCGGCGCGATGGCGGGCGATCATGCGGTGATGCGGCTGCTCGTCCGCCAGGCGGGCGTCGTGCTCGCCGAGACGCTGGAGGAATTGAGCGACGTCGCCGAGATCGCGCTGCGCTGTCCGCGCCTGCCGGCGGGCGGCACCGCGGTGCTGGGTGAATCGGGGGCGTTCAAGGCGCTGATGCTTGACCTTGCCGAAGCGCTCGATCTGCCGCTCGCCGCGCTCGGCGACGATACGGCGCCGGCGTTGCGCGCGGCGCTGCCCGAGTTCGTCGGAGTGAGCAATCCGCTCGACCTGACCGCGCAGGGGCTGGTCGATCCCGATCTCTATACCCGCACGCTCGCCGCGCTGTTCGCCGACGATCGCGTCGATACGATCCTGATCGGGCTGATCCAGACCGATCCGGTGACGATGGCGATCAAGCTGCCGCCGATCCTTGCCGCGCTCGGCGACGGTGCCGACAAGCCGGTGATCTATGCCGGGCTCGACGAGGGCGCGCCGATCGGGGAGGAGGCCGTCACCGCCTTGCGCGCACGCGGCGTGCCGTGCTTCCCGTCGAGCGAGCGCGCGCTGCGGGCGATCGCCCGGCTGGTCGATGCCACCGCCCCGGCGGCGCGCGTGCCCGCGGCGGCGCCGCCGCTCGCGCTGCCCGAGGCGGGCGGCGTCATCCCCGAACATGCCGCCAAGGCGCTGCTCGCCCCCTGCGGCTTCACCTTTCCGGCCTCGCGCCTGGCGACGAGCCGCGATGCCGCCTGCGCCGCGGCGGAGGCGCTCGGCTATCCCGTCGTGCTCAAGGCGCAATCGGCGGCGCTCAGCCACAAGAGCGATGCCGGTGGCGTCATCCTCCATCTCACCGATGGCGCGGCGGTCGCCGCCGGCTGGGACCGGATGATCGCCGATGTCGCGCGCCACCTGCCCGGCGTGACGCTCGACGGTATTCTGGTCGAGGCGATGGGCGCGCGCGGCACCGAGATGATCGTCGGTGCGCGCAACGATCCCGATTGGGGGCCCGTCATCCTCGCCGGCTTCGGCGGCGTGCAGACGGAGGTGCTCAAGGACGTGCAGCTGTTCGCGCCGACGATGACGCACGCGCAGGTCGTCGCCGGACTGCGCCGGCTGCAGGCCGCCGCGCTGCTCGACGGCTGGCGCGGCGCGCCGGCGCTCGACGTCGCGGCGCTCGCCGATCTGGTGCTAAGGCTCGCCGACGTGATGGTGGCGCATCCGCGCATCCGGGAAGTCGATCTCAATCCGGTGATCCTCCACCCGGCCGGCGCCGGCCTCAGTGTCGTGGCGCTCGACGCCTTGATGGCGGTGGAGCCCAGCTAACAGGAGACAGCGTGGTGACGGCGATGGGCGGCGGCGGGGTCGATCCCCGCCAGAGGATCGAGACGGGGGCGATGCACTGGCGACAGATGGTCGCGATCGCCCTGTGCGTGCTGCTCAACGCGCTCGACGGGTTCGACGTGCTGGCGATCAGCTTCGCCGCGCCGGGCATCGCCGCCGAATGGCAGGTCGATCGCGCCGCGCTCGGCGTCGTGCTGTCGATGGAGCTGTTCGGCATGGCGGCGGGATCGGTGCTGCTCGGCCGCGTCGCCGACCGGATCGGAAGGCGGCCGGTGATCCTCGCCTGCCTCGCGATCATGGCGGCGGGGATGGCGCTGGCGCCGCTGGTCGGCGGTATCGTCACGCTGTCGCTGGTCCGGCTCGTCACCGGCCTCGGCATCGGCGGGATGCTCGCCACCACCAATGCGATGGTCGCCGAACAGGCGAATGCGCGCAGCCGTTCGCTCGGGGTGACGATCATGGCGGCGGGCTATCCGCTCGGGGCGATCGTCGGCGGGACGATCGCCTCGGCACTGCTGGCGGGCGGCGGCTGGCGCGACGTCTTCGTCTTCGGCGCGATCGTCAGCGCCGCCTTCCTGCCGCTGGCGTGGTGGCTGCTGCCCGAAACGATCGGCTATCTGGTCGAGCGGCAGCCGCGCGACGCGTTGGCGCGGGTCAATGCGCTGCTCGCGCAACGCGGCGAGCCGGTGCTGGCGACGCTCCCCGACCCGGCGGCGGCCCAGGCGCGCGGCGGCTGGCGGGCGCTGTTCGGGCCGGGGCTGGCGGGCACGACGCTGCTGCTGACGCTCGCCTATCTCGCGCACATCATGACCTTCTACTTCACGCTCAAGTGGATCCCGAAAATCGTCGTCGATCTGGGGCATCCGGCGGCGGTGGCGGGCGGCGTGCTGGTCTGGGCGAATGTCGGCGGGCTGACGGGCGCGGTGCTGCTCGGCCTGCTGTCGAAGCGCTGGCCGGTGCGGCCGCTGGTGCTGGCGGCGCTGGTCGGTGCGGTCGCGAGCGTCATCGTCTTCGGCCGGGCGGCGGGCGATCTCGGCACGCTCAAACAGGCGGCGGCGCTGGTCGGCGTCTTCACCAATGCGGCGGTGGTCGGCCTCTATGCGCTGGTCGCGGACTCCTTCCCGGTCGCCGCGCGCGGCAGCGGCACCGGCTTCGTCATCGGCGTCGGACGCGCCGGGGCCGCGCTCGGGCCGATCGTCGCCGGATTGCTGTTCGCCGCGGGCGGCGATCTCGCGCTGGTCGCCGACTGTATGGCGGGGGGATCGGCGATCGCCGCACTGGCCTTGCTCGCGCTGCCGCGGCGGCGCGCGGCGTAGCGCGCTTGTCGGCGCGGGGAGGAGCCGTCATGCCGGTGCGATGCCCCAGCTCGACCTCGACCGTTACGTCCCCTTCTTCCTGTCGTCGATCGGCAACAAGCTGTCGCGCGGTGCCTCACGCATCTATCTCGCGCGCTTCGGCATCGGCGTGAACGAATGGCGACTGCTCGCCAATCTCAAGGTGCGCGGCACCGCCAGCGCCGGCGCGATCTGCGAGGCGAGCGGCATCGACAAGGCCGCCGCCAGCCGGGCCACGGGCCGCCTGCAGGCGCTCGGCCTCGTCCAGGCCGTGCCCGACCGCGCCGACGCCCGCAGCCGCGCGCTGTCGCTGACCCCGGCGGGGGAGGCGATGCACGACGCCATCATCCGCATCGCACTCGACCGCGAGCGGGCGCTGCTCGCCGGGCTCGATGCCGCGGAGCGCGACCAGCTGATCGCGCTGCTCGGCAAATTATACGCCAACGTCGATCGTCTCGATCGGGATAGTTGACATCGCAACTATATCGGCAGACGATCGCCGGGCTTCCGCCAGAGGAGCGGACAATGGAGAGCGTGATGTTTCTGCAAGACCGCTGGTATGTCGCCGCCTGGGATCATGAGGTCGACCGTCAGCCGATGGCGCGGACGATCTGCGGCGAGCCGGTGGTGCTGTACCGCAAATTCGACCGGTCGATCGCCGCGCTGCACGATGCCTGCCCGCACCGCATGCTGCCGCTGTCGATGGGCCTCAAGGAAGGCGACAATCTGCGCTGCCGCTATCACGGCATGCTGTTCGATCCCGACGGCGCGGTGCTCGAAATGCCGATCAAGGGCGAACGCCCCAATCAGGCGCTGTGCGTGCGCCGCTATCCGGTGGTCGAGCGGCATCGCCTGATCTGGGTGTGGATCGGCGATCCGGCGCGCGCCGACGACACGCTGGTGCCCGACTTCTGGCCCTGTTCGCACCCCGACTGGACGTTCGACGGCGGCTATTATCCGATCGCCTGCGATTACCGGCTGGTGATCGACAATCTGATGGACCTGACGCACGAGACCTACACGCATCAGGGATCGATCGGCCAGCCCGAGCTGATGGAGGCGGCGATCGAGACCGAGGTGCGCGGGGAAGAGGTGTTCGTCACCCGCTGGATGCCCGGGGTCAATGCGCCGCCCTTCTGGCGCGACGCGCTCAAGCAGGACGGCCCGGTCGACCGCTGGCAGATCTGCCGCTTCATCGCGCCCTCGTCGATCCTGATCGACGTCGGCGTCGCGCCGGTCGGGGCGGGGGCGACGATCGAGGATCACGACCAGGGCGTGCGCGGCATGGTGATCGACGCGCTGACTCCCGAGAGCGAGACGACCACGCATTATTTCTGGGGCATGGCGCGCAATTTCGACATTCGCGATCAGGGCTTCACCGAACGGTTCAAGGCGCAGCAGGGCCGCGTCTTCGCCGAGGATGTCGAGGTGCTCGAGGCGCAGCAGCGCTCGATCGAGCGCAATCCGGGGATGAAGCTGCGCGGCTTCTCGATCGATGCCGGCGGCGTCCGCTCGCGCCAGGTGTTGGCACGGCTGATCCGCGCGCAGCAGGAGGAGGCGCAACCGGTGCCGCCGACGCCCGAGCCCGTGCCGTCGCCCGCCCACTTCTGATCTGCCGCCCCGGCGGCTGCCGCGAGGCCGCCGGGACCCCGCAGGATCGCGCGGGACGGGCTTGACCCCGGCAGCGGCAGGGCGGATCACGGTGGCATGAGCGATAGCGTCAACGTCAATACCGCCACCGCCGAGCAGCTCGATGCGGTGCCGGGCCTGCGCGGCCATGGCTTCGAGATCGTCCGCTATCGCGGCGAGCGCGGGCGGTTCACCGATCTGCGGCAGCTCGAGGAGGTGCCGGGGCTCGCCGGCAAGATCGACGACAGTCGCGCCGCGCTGACCGTCGCCGATTAGGCGGGCGGGGCGATCGCGCGGAAGGTGGCGATGAGCAGGCGGTCGTCGACCGGTTTGTGCAGCACGCGCATCGACGTCGCCCGCGGCCGGAACGCGCGCGGTTCGCCGGTGACGAAGAGCACCGGTATCTCGCCCGCCTGCGCGGTGATCCGGTCGACCGCGGCGGGGCCGGTGCCGGCGGCGAGCGTGACGTCGGCGATGATCACCGCGGGTCGACGGGCAAGCGCCTGCGCCACCGCATCCTCCTCGCAATCGGCCATGTCGATCGTCACCGCGCCGGCGCTCTCGACCAGCTGGGCGATATGATCGGCGATAAACCAATCATCCTCGATGATGAGCACATGACACATGGTCCTGTCTCAATGATCGCGGGGGGCGATATGTTCGGTAGCGTACCGATTTGTCAGCAACTGTGACACATCGGCCGCAGCGCCGGCCGTGCGGCTAGACCGCCGCCTCGATCTCGAAGCGGACGCCGGTCGGCGGGTAATGGATCGCCGCGCCGCCGCGGACATGCCGGCGCAGCACGCGTTCGATCATCCGCGTGCCGAAGCCGGTGCGGCTCGGCGGCGTCACCGGCGGCCCGTCATGTTCCGCCCAGCAGAAGAACAGCCGCCGCTCGCCGTCTTCGTGACGGATCGACCATTCGATCGCGACGCGCCCCTCGGGCACCGACAGCGCGCCATATTTGATCGCATTGGTGGCAAGCTCGTGCAGCGCCATCGCCAGCGCCAGCGTGATCTCCGGCGTCAGCCGCACCGACGGGCCATGCGCCGCGAAGCGTGCACCGTCACGGTCCTTGAACGGCAGCAGCGCGCGATCGACGATGTCGCCGATCGATGCGCCCTCGACCTCGTCCTGGATCAGCAGCTCCTGCGCGGCGCCGAGGCTGGCGATCCGGCCGGTCACTGCCGCGGCGGCATCCTCCAGCGACACGGCGTCGCGCAGCGTCTGGCTGACCACCGCATTGACGGTGGCGAGCGTGTTCTTGACGCGATGGGTTAGCTCGCGCGCGAGCACGGCGCGATGCTCCTCGGCGAATTTGCGCGTCGAGATATCGGTCGAGAAACCGGTCATCGCCAGCGGCGTGCCGTCGGCGCGATGCTGCAGGTCGCCCTGGATCGACACCCAGCGCTGATCGCCCGCCGCGGTGAGGATGCGATATTCGATGTGATAGGGTTCGCCATGCGTGATCGTCCGCTCGACTGCGGCGCGCATCATCGGCAGATCGTCGGGATGGATGGCGGCGAGCAATTGTTCGTAGGTGAAGGGCTCGCCGAGCGGCCGGCCGAAGATGCGCTTGCATCCCGACGAGGCGGTCAGCACCATCTCGGGCAGGTCGAGCGTCCAGGTGCCGAGCCCGCCCGCCTTGAGCGCGAGCCGCAGCCGCGCATTATGCGCGGCGAGATCGGCGTCCCGCTGCGCCACCTCGGCAGCGAGCGCCTCGCGGTCCTGTTCGAGCATCAGCACGCGATGCCGCTCGACGGTGACGTCGATCTGCGTCGCGACATAATAGCGCAGCGAGCCGTCGTCGCAGAAGACCGGGGCGACCATCAGCCGGTTCCAGAACGGCGTCCCGTCACGGCGATGGTTGAGCAGGTCGAGCTCGATCGGCACGCGCTGCGCGATCGCTTCGCGCAGGCGGACGATGTCATCGGCGTCGGTCAGCGGCCCCTGCATGAAGCGGCAGTTGCGGCCGAGGATCTCCTCCGCCGGAAACCCGGTCAGCCGCTCGAATGCCGGATTGACGTAGATGAGCGGGCAATCGGGCAAGGTCGGATCGCTGACCACCATCGCCACCGGCGTCATGGCGAAGCCGACCTGCATCGGATCGCAGGCGTCCAGACCGCGCGCATAGGCGTCGATCGCCGCCTGCACGGCAGGCGTCGGCTGATACGGCTGGATCGGGGCAAGGGGAAGCGGTTGACGGTCCAAAACGAGAACGTTCTAGCCTGGGATTACCTTGGCCGCAAACGCCGGTATCATGCCTTTGCCGCCTTGATCTCGGTATGACGGGCGGCGCGGTCCGCCATCGCCAGCCATGCCGCCTCCGACCGGCGCAGCCGGGCGATGACGTTGGGCAGGCTGGTGGCGGACGCCTGTTCGGCGCAGATCGTCGCCTGGTCGCGGTAATAGCTTTCCATCTTTATCCCCCGTGGCTGCCGATCCCGGTCGGCCCTTCGATCACCTGACGTACCTTGGTCGCCAGTTCGCTGCGCTTGTACGGCTTCTGGATCAGCTCGAATTCGGCACCGCGCGCGTCGACGCGCTCGATCGACGATTCTGCATAGCCGGTGGTGAGCAGCACGCGCATCTTCGGCCGCCGCCGCTTGATCTCGCGCGCCAGCATCACGCCGTTCATCCCGCCCGGCATGATCAGATCGCTGAACAGCAGGTCGATATGGCCGGCCCCGTCGAGCAGGGCCAGCGCCTCATTGGCATTTTCCGCGCGCAGCACGGTATAGCCGAATTCGGAGAGCACGGTTTCGGCATAGTCGCCGACATCGACCTGATCCTCGACGACCAGCACCGTCTCGCTGCCGCGCTTGTCGGCGAGCGAGCGCGACGCCGGCGCGGTGATCGGGTCGGCCTTGCCATATTCGCACGGGAACAACATCCGCACCGTGGTGCCGTGGCCCTCCTCCGAATAGAGGCGCAGCGAGCCGCCCGACTGCTTCATGAAGCCATAGACCATCGACAGGCCGAGCCCGGTGCCCTTGCCCTGATCCTTGGTGGTGAAGAAGGGTTCGGTGACGCGCTTGAGCACCTCGGGCGACATGCCGGTACCCTCGTCGGTGATCGTCACCGCGACGTAATTGCCGCTTTCGAGCTCGCCGAACCCCTTGTCGCCCGCTTCGATCGACCGGTTGCGCACCTCGATGGTGATCGTGCCGCCATCGGGCATCGCGTCGCGGGCGTTGAGCAGGATGTTGATGATCGCCAGTTCCGCCTGGGTCGGGTCGATCCGTGCGTTGCAGGTGGTTTCCTGATGCTGGATGCGGACCTTGACCAGCCCGCCCGCGGTACGCTCGATCAGCGGCTGGAGCTCGTCGATCAGGTCGACGAGATTGACGACGCGACCCTGCAGTTTCTGCCGGCGCGAGAAGGCGAGCAACTGCTGCGTCAGCGTCGCGCCGCGCTCCGCCGCCTGCATCACCGCGTTAATCGAGCGCGAGGCCTTGGCGCGGTCGAACTCGCCGTCGCCGTCGATCTGGCTGCGCAGCACATCGCTGAAGCCCTGGATGACGGTGAGCAGATTGTTGAAATCGTGCGCGACGCCGCCGGTAAGCTGGCCGACCGCTTCCATCTTCTGCGCCTGGCGCAGCCCTTCCTCGGCATCGCGGCGGCGCGTCACGTCGAGCTGCGAGGCGAAGAAATAGATCAGCTTGTTGTCGGCATCGAACACCGGCGAGATGAACAGCGCGTTCCAGAAGGCGGCGCCGTTCTTCTTGTAATTGAGCAGCTCGACCGAGGTTTCCTGCCGCCGCTCGATCGCCCGGCGGATCTCGGCGACCGTCTCGCGATCGGTGTCCGGCCCTTGCAGCAACCGGCAGTTGGTGCCGACCAGCTCGTGCCACTCATACCCCGTCATGTTGATGAAGGCGGGATTGGCGAAGACGATCGGATTGTCCGGCTGATTGGGATCGGTGACGATCATCGGCATCCGCGTCGTCTTGACCGCGGCGAAGAAGATGCTGTTGCTGTCGTCGCCCATGTCGTGATTGGCGGCGCCCGAAAGGTGGGGCGGCGGGCCGCCGGGGGGCGTTTCGGTCGTTTCGTCTACCATGAGCGTCCGGGACAAGAGGGAGGGCATGCTCCGAAGTGCCGGCCACCGGGCCGAAACAACCGAGATTGACCTTTGTTCCCAATCTATGTGTTTATCGCGCCATCGCCACGGTTGGGCGCGCCAGACTCCGGCGGCATCGCAATGATCGCGGCGAGGCAGGCGGAAAGCTCGGCGATGCGGAACGGCTTGGTCAGGCGCGGGATATCGGCATCGACGCCGTCTTCCTCGGCATAGCCCGAGACGATCAGCACCGGCAGGCCGGGGCGGCTCGACCGCAGCCGCCGCGCCAGTTCGGTGCCGCTCATCCCCGGCATCAGATGGTCGGTGACGAGGATGTCGGGGGCGAGGCCGCCGTCGAGCAGGCGCAGCGCCTCTTCCGCCGACCCCGCCTCGACCACCTCATATTGCATGTCGGTGAGCATGTCGGCGGTGCTGAGCCGGACGAGTTCCTCATCGTCGACGAGCAAAGCGGTGCCGATGCGGCGCGGCGCGGCGAGCGGTTCGGCGTTCGCCGCGTCGTCCCGGATGGCGGCGGCGCTGATCGGCAGCCACAGGTTCATCGTCGTGCCATGACCCGGCGCGCTCGCGATCGTCAGCCCGCCGCCGAGCTGCGCGGCGAGGCCGTGGACCATCGACAGGCCGAGACCGGTGCCCTTGCCGATCCCCTTGGTCGAGAAGAACGGCTCGATCGCGCGGCGCTGCGTCTCCTCGTCCATGCCGACACCGGTATCGCGCACGCTGAGCCGGACGTACTCGCCGGCGGCAAGGCCGTGGCCGTTGCGCGATTCGACGCTCTCGGCGCGTGCGGCGATGGTCAGCTCGCCGCCGCCCGGCATCGCGTCGCGCGCGTTGACCGCGAGATTGAGCAGCGCCATTTCGAGCTGGTTGAGATCGGCCCGCGCCGGCGGCAGGTCGACGAGGTCGACGCGCACGTCGATCATCGGCCCGAGCGTCGCGCCGATCAGCCCGGCCATGTTTTGCACGATGCGGACGACGTCGACCGCGGTGGGTTGCAGCGGCTGGCGGCGCGCGAAGGCGAGCAGGCGCTGCACCAGCGTCTTGGCGCGCTCGGCGGATTGCAGCGCGCCCTCGATCAGCCGCCGCTCGCGGGCCGAGCCGATGCCCTTGCGCACCAGCATGTCGAGCGAACCGATGATCGGCGTGAGCAGATTGTTGAAATCATGCGCGACACCGCCGGTGAGGCTGCCCATCGCCTCCATCTTCTGGCTCTGGCGCAGCGCCTCGCGCGCTTCCTCCAGATCCGCCTCGCGCGCCTTGGTGACGCTGAGATCGCGACCGACCGCGACGAAATGGACGCCGTCCTCCTCGGGCGCGACCGTCCATTCGATGTCCTTCCAGCCGCCGTCGCGCGTCGCGATGCGGTTCTCGAACCGGGTCGGCCGCCGTGTCTCCGCCATCCGCGCGATCGCCGCCAACGTCTGCGGCCCGTCTTCCGGGTGGATGAAGCTCGCATAGCCGCGGGTGAGCAGATCCGCCTCGCTCCAGCCGAGCACGCGCGACCAGGCCGGGCTGACCGCGGACATCATCCCGGCGTAATCGGCGCGCGCCAGCATGTCCTGCGACAGGTTCCACAGCCGGTCCCGCTCTGCCGAGCGGACGGCGATCTGCTCCTCGAGCGTCTCGTTGAGGCGGCGCAGGCCATCGGCGGCGCGGGCGCGCTCGACCGCGGTCTTGACCCGCTCGGCGACCTCCTGGACGAGGCTCTCCTCCGCCTCCGTCCAGACGCGCGGCGTCGCCGACTGGACCGCGAGCAGGCCGACGCCTGCTTCCTCCTCGAACAGGATGACGTCGATGAACGCGCCGACCTCGCGCTGGGTGAGGCCGTCGCGCGCCTCCTGATTGAGCCGGGGATCGGCGCCGACGTCGCGGACCACGACCGGGGTGCCGAGCCGATAGGCGCCGAGCAGATCGGGACCGAAGGCGTCGAGCGAATGCGTGCCGACGATCGAGCCGACGCCGCGGGCGAAGTCGCACGTCACCGTCATCTGCCCGCCGGCGATCTCCGCATAGAAGACGCGGCTGGCGTCGAGCCGTTCGCCGAGCCGTTCGGCAGCGAGGTCCATGATCGCATCGGCATGGTCGAGCGGGCGCAGCGCATCCGCCAGCGACAGCAGGAAGGCGGTGCGGCGCTCGCTGGCGACGCGGCGCGTCGTCTCGGCCAGCACGCAGATGACGCCGCCGGGCCTGCCGCTCTCGTCGAGCACCGGCGAATAATCGAGGTCCATCCAGACCTGCTCGGGCCGGCCGTGGCGGTGGAGCGTCAGCTCCTGGTCATGATAATGGAGCGTGCCGCCGGCGAGGCCGACGGTCATGACGTGATCGTTGAACTCGGCGACCTCGGGCCAGCCGAGCCGCACCTCGCTGCCGAGCAGATCGGGATGACGGCCGCCGGCGAAGACCGAATAGCCGTCATTGTACAGCATCACCCCCGCCGGGCCCCACAGCAGCACGATCGGCACCGGCGAGCGCAGCAGGATCGCGACCGTGGTGCGCAGGCTCGCCGGCCAATAGTCGATCGGTCCCAGCGCCGTCGCCGACCAGTCGCGCTCGCGGATCAGCTCTCCGCACGCGCCGCCGCCGTTGAGGAAGTCGAAGGTGGCGACAGGACGGATGGAGAGAGCGGAATGGGCCGGCATGAGGGCAGCGTGATCCTGCAAACGGGGGCGTGCCGCACGATCATCCACGCCGCGCCCACGCCAGAGACGCGTCGTTGTAGACGCACGGCGGCACGACGAAAAGCCTGATTACCCGCGATTTGCGGGGCATAATCCGCAGCCCGTCGCGTCCCGTTCAGCAATTTGGCAAGAAAGAGGGAATATGTCCGGTTTCGATCTTTGCCGACGACGCGACTAATATAAAGCATGGCCGTTATGGACGGGCCAATAGGAGTGGGATGCGATGACGGGCAGGGCGGGGCGGCGCGACGGGTCTCTTTGGTGCGCCGCCGCATCCATGGCGGCGGCGCCGCGCCGATGACGCCGGCGCCCCTCAACAGCGCGGCGCATGTCATCCAGCTCGCGCTGACGCCGATTTTCCTGCTCACCGCCGTCGGTTCGCTGCTCAACGTGTTTTCGACGCGGCTCGCGCGCGTGCTCGATCGCGTCCATGCGCTGAAGGCGGCGGGTCATGGCACGCGCTATGAGCTGGATCGGCTGCGGCTGCGGTCGAAGGTGCTCGACGCGGCGGTGCTGAGCGCGGCGGCGGCCGGCGGGCTGACCTGCTGCGCGGCGGCGACGATCTTCTTCGGCGTGCTGCGCGATACCGGCACCGCCACGGTGTTGTTCGGGCTGTTCGGCGCCGCGCTGGTCGCCGCGATCGTCGCGCTTGCCTGTTTCGCGACCGAGGTCTTTCTGTCGGGCCGGGCGATCCGCGAACATCTCGACGAGGCGGAGATGCCCGGACAGGGTGGGGCATGACGCAGGAGGAATTCGAGGTCCGCGGGACGCATGACGAGGCGGTCGAGCATCACGCCCGCCACGAGCCGCTCGCGCAGAAGATCGCGCTGTTCTCGGCGATCCTCGCGACGCTCGGCGCGATCGTCAGCTTCCTCGGCGGGCACGAGCAGAACGATGCGCTCTATTACAAGAACGAGGCGGTGCTGATGAAGGCGCGCGCCTCGGATGCCTGGGCCTATTATCAGGCGGAGGATCTCAAGCGTCACCTCGCCGAGACCAGCGCCGCGCTCGCCCCCGCGTCGACGCACGATTATGCCGCGGACGCGGCCCGCTACGCCAGGCGCGGGCAGGCGCTGCGCACGACCGCGGAAGGCTATGACCGCCGCTCCGAAGAGGCGGATGCCGAGGCGCGGCGGGCGCTGCGGCCGCACACCAAGCTCGCGATCGCGATGACCTTCCTCCAGATCGGCATCGCGCTCGCCTCGATCAGCGCGCTGACCCGGCGGCGCTGGCTGCTCGCCGGCGCGTCGGCGTTCGCACTGATCGGCGTCGCGCTCAGCATCGCCGCCTGGTTCTGACCGGCGATGACATTCCCAAGGATCGATATGTTGGACGGCAAGCCTTTCGCATGAGCACCCTCGATCTCGCCCTGCCCGATCACACCATCGAGGCGCCGATCACGCCCGCGCCGGCGCTGCGCCCCGACGAACCCTATGCGCGCGACGAACTGCTCCACGAGCTGTTCGACGCGACCTGCCGGACCAGCGGCGGCGCCTGCGCATTGCACCTGCTCGGCGCGAGCGAGGAATATGGCCGCAGCACGCGCTGGACCTACGACACGCTCGCCCGGCGCAGCATCGCGCTGGCGCAGCGGCTGCGCGCGATGGGGATCGGCCGCGGCGACCGCGTCGTGCTGTGCCTGCCGCGCGGGCTCGACCAATATATGGCGATCCTCGGCGTGCTGCGCGCCGGTGCCGCCTATGTGCCGGTCGACTGGGGCTATCCGCAGGACCGGATCGACTACATCGTCGAGGACAGCGGCGCCGCGCTGACGCTGACCATGATCGCGCGTGCCGACGCCTTCGGCGGCGCGACGCTGGCGATCGATGCCGAACTGGGCGAGCTCGCCGCCGAGCCGATCGTGCCGCTGGAACGCGAGCAGACCGGCGCCGAGCCCGACGACCTCGCCTATATCATCTATACCTCGGGAACGACCGGCCGGCCCAAGGGGGTGATGATCACCCATGCCAATGCCTGCCATCTCGTCCGTTCGGAAAGCGCGATCCTCGCACTAGACCCCGATGACGTGGTGTTCGGCGGGTTCAGCCTCGCCTTCGACATGTCGGTCGAGACGATGTGGAGCGCCTTCTTCGTCGGCGCGCGGCTGCTCGTCGCCACCGAGGCGCTGGCGAGCAGCGGCCCCGATGTCGCGATCGCGCTCGCCGAGGCGCAGGCGACGGTCTGGCACGTCGTGCCGTCGCTGATCGCGCTGGTCGAGCATCCGGTGCCGACGCTGCGGCTGATCAACATGGGCGGCGAGGCCTGCCCGCCCGATCTGCCGCGGCGTCTGGCCCGGCCGGGGCTGCGGCTGCTCAACACCTATGGCCCGACCGAAACCTCGGTCACCGCGACCTGGACCGAGGTGCAGCCGGGCCAGCGCATCACCATCGGCAAGCCGCTGCCCGGCTATACCGCCTGGATCGTCGACGCGGCGTTGCAGCCGGTGCCGGCGGGGCAGGAGGGCGAGCTGGTGATCGGCGGCCCCGGCGTCGGCGTCGGCTACGTCAACCGGCCGGACCTCACCGCCGAGAAGTTCACGATGACGCCGTTCGACGGCGTGTCGGGCGCGCCGGAGCGCATCTATCGCTCGGGCGATCTGGTGCGGCTCGATGCGGCGGGCGACATCGATTTCGTCGGGCGGATCGACACGCAGGTCAAGATCCGCGGCTTCCGCGTCGAGCTCGCCGAGATCGAGGCGGTGATCGGCGAATGGCCCGGCGTCGCGCAGGCGGTGGTGCATCTGTTCAAGGACGACGACGGCGCCGAATTCCTCGCCGCCTTCCTCGTCGCGCGCGGCGGCGAGGCGATCGACATCGCCGGGCTGCGCGCGCTCGTCGCGGAGCGGCTGCCCAATTACATGCGGCCCGCCGCTTATCAGATCCTCGCCGCGCTGCCGACGCTGCCCGCCTCGGGCAAGGTCGACCGCAAGGCGCTGGTCAAGCCGGAGGTCACCGTCACCACCGGCCGCGCGCTGGTCGCGCCGGCGACGCCGATGGAGGAAATGCTTCACCGCGTCTGGACCGAGGCGTTCGCGCCGCAGCCGGTCTCGGTGCTCGACGATCTGTTCGAGGATCTCGGCGGCCATTCGCTGAAGGCGGCGCGGCTGGTTTCCGCCGCGCGCAAGGTGCCGGGGCTGCAGGGCCTGTCGCTCGAGGACGTCTATGCCGCGCCGACGATCCGCGCGCTGGCGCAGCGCATCGGCGGCACCGCACCGGTCGCGGTGCAGGCGGCGGACAGCTTCCATCATATCGCGCCGTGGAAGCGCTGGCTGTGCGTCGCGGCGCAGACGGTGGCGCTGCTGCCGATCTACACGCTCGCCGGGCTGCAATGGTTCTCGCCCTATATCGCCTACACCCATCTCGCCGGCCGGCTCGACCGGATCAGCGCGCTGATCCTCTCCGGCCTGTTCTTCACGATCGTGCCGATCGCGTCGATGTTCCTGTCGATCGCGCTCAAATGGCTGATCGTCGGGCGCTTCAAGGCGGGGGATTATCCCCTGTGGGGCGGCTATTATTTCCGCTGGTGGCTGATCCGGCGGATCATCGGCGTCACCGCGACGCCCTATCTGGCGGGCACGCCGATGATCCGCGGCTATTACCGGCTGCTCGGCGCGAAGATCGGCGCGCGTGTCCATATCGGCACCGGGGTGATCGACACCGCCGACCTGCTCGAGGTCGGCGACGATGCGATCATCAGCGATCAGGCGGTGCTCGCCACCAGCTCGGTCGAGCGCGGGCTGCTGCGGCTCGGGCGGGTGACGCTGGCGCCGGGCGCCTTCGTCGGCTCGCAGGCGGTGGTCGGCCGCAACGCGACCGTCGGAGAGGATGCGGTGCTCGACGATATGTCGGCGTTGCAGGCCGATACCGTCATCCCTGCGCGCCAGCGCTGGACCGGATCGCCCGCCGCGCATGCCGGCGACGCCCTGCCGCGGCCACCGCGGGTGGGGCGCGAGCCGGTCGGGCCGTTGCTCGGGCTGCTGGTCGGCGCCTTCCTGCTGCCGATCATCGCCATCCTGCCGATCGCGCCGGGCCTGATCGCGCTGATAGAGCTCGACTGGGCGACGACCGGCTATACCTATATGCTCGTCTCGCCATTCCTCGCGACCACCTATGTCGTGATGATGTGCGTGCTGACCGTCGCCGCCAAGCGGCTGATCCTCGGCAAGGTCGCGCCGGCGACCTACCGGCTCGATAGCTGGTTCTACGTCCGCTACTGGCTTGTCAAGCAGATCAACGACCTTGCGTTGCGGCTGCTCCATCCGATCTTCGCGACGCTCTACGTCATTCCCTGGTATCGCGCGCTCGGCGTCAAGGTCGGGCGGCGTGCGGAGATTTCGACCGCGAGCGCGATCGTCCCCGATCTCGTCGAGATCGGCGCGGAAAGCTTCATCGCCGATTCCGTCATCTTCGGCGCGGCGCGGATCGGCCATGGCACGATCGAGCTGGCGCATACCCGCATCGGCCGGCGCAGCTTCATCGGCAATTCGGCGCTGCTGCCGAGTGGCGCGCAGATCGGCGACGAGGTGCTGATCGGCGTCCTCTCCAAACCGCCCGAGGACCCCGCGCAGGCGACCGAGAGCGGCAGCACCTGGTTCGGTTCGCCGGCGATCAAGCTGCCGGTGCGGCAGGTCGCGACGATGTTCGACGAGGGCGCGCGCTTCAATCCGTCGCGCGGGCTGATCGCCACCCGCCTGTCGATCGAGGCGGTGCGCACGACTTTGTCGCTGACCGCCTTTCTCGTCTTCTTCAGCCTGTTGCTGTCGGTGGTCGGCGACCTCGACGATCTCGAACGCGGCGGGCTGGTGATCGGGCTGGCCTTCCCCTTCCTCTACGTCGGCTTCTGTCTGGCCTGCGGGGCGTTCGTGCTGGCACTCAAATGGCTGGTGGTCGGCCGCTACAAGGCGACGACCGCGCCGCTGTGGAGCACCTTCGTCTGGCGCACCGAACTCGTCACCGCGACCTATGAGAATCTCGCCGTCGCCAATCTGCTCGAGCCGTTGCGCGGGACGCCGTGGATCGGCCTCTACCTGCGGCTGATGGGCGCGAAGGTCGGCAGGCGTTGCTATATCGACACCACCGACCTGACCGAGCACGATCTGGTGACGATCGGCGACGATGTCGCGCTCAACGATTTCGCCGGGCTCCAGACGCATCTGTTCGAGGATCGGGTGATGAAGGTCGGCCCGATCCGCGTCGGTGACCGCGCGACGATCGGCTCGCTCGCGATCGTGCTCTACGATGCCGAGGTCGGCGCCGATGCGCAATTGGGCGACCTGTCGGTGGTGATGAAGGGCGAAACCCTGCCCGACGGCACCAATTGGGAGGGCAGCCCCGCCCGGATCGCGACCGGCGCATGATGCCGCTGTGGCACGACGGGCCGCTCGCGGCGCTCGACTGGGACGGGCAGGCGCCGGTGGCGTGGCGGACGCAGGCGACGGCCGGCGCGCGGGCGGGCCGGATGCAGGCGCTGGTCGCGCATCTTTCCGGTTGTGCGGCGGAGGACGTGCGGCTGGCGCGGACCGCCGCGGGCGCGCCGCGGGTCGCCAGTCCCGGCGGCTGGCACGTCAGCCTGTCGCATCGCGGCGAGGTCTGCCTGATCGGCGCGGCGTTGCAGCCGATCGCGGTCGATCACGAGCCGGTCGACGCCGCGCCGCCGCTGTGGGACATGCTCACCGACGAGGAGGCGGCGGAGTTGCGCGCGGTGCCGCCCGCGGCGCAATCGCGCGGCTGGCTGCGCCGCTGGACGATCAAGGAGGCGCACGCCAAGCTGATCGGCACGCCGCGCCGCATCGCGCCTGAGGCGATCCGGACCCGCCTGCACGACGCAAGCCGCGCGACCGCGCGGTTCGAGGGCATCTCGCGCTGCTGGACGCGCGACGACGGCGGCGCGATCGAGACGATCGCTCTATGGGCGGCGGCATGAGCCGGGTCGCGGTACGGCGCTATACGGCGGCGGATCGTGCGGCGGTCCTCGCGATCTTCGACAGCAATCTGCCCGAATATTTCGGTGCCGGCGACCGCGCCTGGCTCGAGGAGACGCTCGACGAACCCGACGGGCCCGCGTTCGTCGTCACCGTCGACGGCGATCCCGCGGCCTTCGGGGGCTATGAGCTGTGGGACCATTATAACAAGGCGTTGCTCTATTGGGGCATGGCAGGGCGGGCATGGCATGGCGCCGGGCTCGGGCGGCTGCTGCTGTTCGCGCGGCTGTTCGACATCGCCTGCCACGCCGCGCCGCCGACCCGCTATGTCACGGTCGATACCTCCGATCTGGTGGCACCCTTCTTCCGCCGCCACGGCTTTGCGATCACCCGGGTGTGGCCGGAGGGCTATCGGAGCGGCATGACGATGCACGAGCTGCATTACGACCTCGTCGCGACGACACCGGCCGCGCTCGCCGAGGAACGCGATGCGGCGCTGGCTGCGGCGGAGGCGGCGGTGGCGCGCCGCTGATCGCGCTCAGTCGCGCTCCTCGTGTGCGAGGTGGAGCGCGACGAGGCGGGCGAGCAGCGTCGCCGGGAAGAGCTGGCCGATCACCGATTCGAGATTGGCGAGGCTGCGCGCGAGCGGCGCGACGGGGACGATGTCGCCGAAGCCGGTGGTGGTGATCGTCGCAAGGCTGAAATAGGTGAAGGCGGCGGTCGAGCTGCTCGCGCCATGCGGTTCGAAACCGCTCCCGGCAAACGCCCCCGGCGCGTGCATCGCAATCGCACTATAGAGAATCGCGAACAATGCCGAGACGTTGAGGTAGAGCAACACCGCGCCGCGGACGCGATGCGCGGTCACCCGCCCGGCGGCGAAGACGTGCGGCGCGACCACCGCGGTGACCGCGGCGTTGAACAGCAGCGCAGCAAAGGCGATCGCCTCATGCTGTTCGGTGGTGCTGAGCGGCAGGGTCGCCGAGATGGCGCGGCTCAGCACCGGCCAGCCGGTCAGCAGCGCGATCGAGACGAGCAGCACGATCCGCCACAGCCGTCGGCGGGTGAGCACGGTGATGCAGATCAGCGCAAAGCCGAGGTGACAGACATCGAGCAGCGTCCGCCCGAACGCCAGGCTCTGTGCGAGCGGGACGACGATGAACAGCGTCAGGCCTTGCAGGACGAGCAAGGCGGACAGGCTGTGATCGACGCGGCGTTCATAGTCGGACAGCGGCGGCGTGATCGGCGGCGTCGGCATCTTCGGCTCGGGCATCGCATCGTCTCCAGCAGCGGGCCGTCCGGTAGAGCGGCGTGGCTGAACCGCGTCTTGCTCGGCCGGCACCGTCGCAAGCCTCCGATTTGCCGGCAAAATGGATTCCAGATTGATCGACATCGCCGCGTTTCTGCGGCACAAGCTGCGACAATGACCCGCACCAGCATCGCCGGACCGGAAGAAGAGGTTGCCGCTCAACAGGTTGCGGCAGATGACGGGGCCATCGACCGCTACCGCTCGATCGTATTTCCCAATGCGATCCGCGAATTACGCAAGCAACATGGCTTCGCCCGCCTGCTCGGCCTGTCGGCGGCGCTGCCCGACATCCCCTATGTCCGGCTGTCCAAGATCGAACGCGGCGAAGTCTTCGCCAAACCGGCGGAATTGCAACGGATCGCCACCGCGCTGCGGGTGCCGGCCGAGGATCTGCTGCTCGACATCGACGCACCCGGCTTCGACGTCGCCGATTGGGCGACCGAATTGCAGGGGTGGACCGAGGAGGAGATCGCCGAGGATCGGTTCGCGGTGCTGCTCGCCGCGGCGATCCGCGCGCGGCGCGACGCCGACCGCTCGCTGTCGATCCCGCAGGTCGAGCGCCAGTTCGGCATCGCCCCGGTGATCCTGTCGCGGCTCGAAAATGGCTATAAGCCGCTGTCGCGGTGGAATGCGCAGACGGTGCGGGCGATCTGCGGCCTGCTCGGCGTCGCCGATGCCGCGGCGCTGCGCCGCATGGTCGAAGAGGCGGACGCCGCCGGCCAGTTGCGGGACTGGTTGCCGGTCGCGGCGAGCCGGGCCGCGCGGATCGAGAAGACACGCGCGCGCATCGCACTGCTCCGCACCGAATTGCGCGATGCGCCGCCGCCCGGCCCGCGCGCCAAGGCCGCGCATCCGTTCCGCATCGTCCCGCGCGAGCCGCAGCCGCGCGATGGCGATGCGGCGGTGCTCGCCGCGATCGAGCGCGATGACGTCGCGACGGTTCGACTGGTGCCGGTGTTCGGCGCGCCGCGCGGCGACGGGTTGATCGAGCGGGTCACCGCCGGACGCAGCGTCGAGGCACCGCGTCACGCCGGCGAGAAGGCCTATGGCCTGCGTGTCTGTCGCGCGACGCTGGGACCGGCGCTGCCGGCGCATGCGGTCGTCGTCGTCGATCCCGATCGCTTCCCCTCGTCGGGCGGCCTTGCCTGCGTGCGGGAGGCGGACGGGTTGCGGCTGCTCGTCGTCACCTTCGACCGGCAGGGGCGGATGATCGGCTATAGCCTCAACCCCGAGCGCGAGATCGAACTCGACCGGCTCGATCCTGCCGATATCGGCAGCGTCGTCGCGGTGCTGCTCGACTGAGCCGGTCGCCTGCGGTGATGACGCGCCCCCGGTCATCGCGGCTCAATAACTGGAGTTGATCGCGATCGGCATGGTCGGGTCGAACCGCGACAGATGACCCTGCGCACCATAGGTCGAGGTGGCGCGACCGGCGAGCCGCTTCGCCTCGGCGGTGATCGCGCCGATCATCTCGACCGACAGATCGATCTGTCGTTCGAGCGCGGCGGCATTGGCGCCGGAAATCGCCTCCAGCTCGGCGAGCAGCGCGATCAGCCGGTCGCGCGGTTCACCGCTGAGCATCGGCTGCCATTCGTCGGGATTGCGCTGATAGGCGGCGGTCATCTGTTCGAGCTGACCGACCAGCCGGACCTTGGTGGCGGCGATCTCCGGCAGCGAGCGGCCGAACGGCTGGCCCTCGAGCAACTGCGTCTCCTCGCTCATCAGCATGACCAGCGATTCGAGGATGTCGATCAGCCGCGCGATCATGCCGTGGCACCCTGCATGCGGAGAATCCGCGTCATCACCGTGGGCGCGAGGCCGAAGCCACCGCGCGCCGCGATCGCATCGCCCATCTTCTCGGCGAGCACGCCGCGGAACATCTCCTCGCCGTGACCGCCGGTAAACGGGCCGTCGGCGGGCGCGGTGTCCATCATGATGCGGATCATCTGGCCGACGAACACCGCCTCGAACGACTGGGCGGTCGCGGCGGCATCGCCGGCCTTGGCGGTGGCACGCGGCAACCGCGGAGCGGACAGCGCCATATAGGCGGCGGGTGCGACGGCGGCGGCCGGCGGCGTGGCGGTCATGCTGGACATCATTGGACCTCGATTTCGGCCTGGAGCGCGCCGGCGGTGCGCAATGCCTGCAACACGCTGATCAGATCGCGGGGGGTGACGCCGAAGGCGTTGAGGCCGGCGACCAGCGACACGAGCGACGTGGCATTGTGCAACACGCCGAGCCCGCGCCCGTTGCCGTCGGTCACCCCGATCTGGGTGCGTGGCAGCACCTCGGTCGTACCGTTGGAAAATGGCCCCGGTTGCGACGCGATCGGGGTTTCGGCGATGCTGATCGTCAAGCCGCCCTGCGCGATCGCCACCGGGCTGATCCGGACGTCGGCCCCCATCACCACCGTGCCCGATGCCTCGTTGATCACGACGCGCGCAGGCAGGTCGACCTCGACCGGCAGTTCCTCGACGCCCGCCACCAGATCGATGACGTGGTCCGCCGAGCCGGCGGGCGGAGTCAGTTCGACCGTGCCGGGATCGAGCACGCGCGCGGCACGATCGTAGCGGCGGTTGATCACCTCGGCGACGCGGAAGGCGGTGGTGAAATCCGGGTTCTTCAGCGCGAGCTTGAGCGTGGTCGCCGACCGCAGCGTGAAGGGAACCTCGCGCTCGACGATCGCCCCGCCGGCGATCCGCGCCGCGGTGGTGACGCCGCGGCTGATCGAGGCGGCGGCGCCCTGCGCGCGGAAGCCCGAAACCGACAGCGGCCCTTGCGCGACGGCGTAGATCTCGCCGTCCAGTCCGCGCAGCGAGGTGACGAGCAGCAATCCCCCTTGCAGGCTGCTGGCGTCACCCATCGCGCCGACCTGCACGTCGATCTTGCTGCCGGCGCGGGCGAAGGCGGGCAAGGTCGCGGTGACGGACACTGCGGCGATATTTTGCGTCCGCATCGCGTCGCCGCGAATGTTGATCCCCATCCGTTCCAGCATCGACTGCACCGTCTCGACGGCGAAGGGAATGTTCTGCGATCGGTCGCCGGTGCCTTGCAGGCCGACGACCAGACCATAGCCGATCAACTGATTGGGTCGGACGTCCTGGACGTCGACGATATCCTTGATCCGCGAGACGGGGCCGGCCGCCGCCGGCTGGCTCGAGACGAGCGCGGCGAGGGCGGCCAGCGAGGTGGCCAGGAGGCGAAGAGCATGTGGCATCACCCCCTTTATAGGATGATCGGAACCCGTGCGGACGCGGCGCCTCACGCCAGTTGCCGCGCGAGCCGCATGACGTAGCTGATCACCTCTGCGACCGCGGCATAATGTTCGACCGGAATCGGCCGGTCGAGCTCGGCGGACGCATAGAGCGCACGGGCGAGCGGCGGGCTTTCGACGATCGGCACGTTGGCCCCGGCGGCGACCTCGCGGATGCGCAGCGCGATTCGGTCGCGGCCCTTGGCGATCACCACCGGCGCGGCCATCACGCCATGATCATATTTGAGCGCGACCGCATAATGCGTCGGGTTGGTGACGACGACGCTCGCCGTCGGTACCGCCGCCATCATCCGCTTGCGGCTGCGCGCCATGCGGATGGAGCGGATGCGGGCCTTGATCTTGGGATCGCCGTCGCTCTGGCGATATTCGTCCTGCACCTCCTGCCGGCTCATCTTCATCCGTTGCAGGAAGGCGCGACGTTGATAGACGAAGTCGACCACCGCGAGCGCGACCACCGCCAGTCCGATCGCGCGGACCAGGGCGAAGAGAAGCAAGCCGGTCGTCCGGACGATCGCCTGCGGCGACGCGCCGATCAGCTGGTCGAGCGCAACGAGATGCGGGCGGATCAGCATCGCCGCGATCACACTGATCGTGATGAATTTGACGAGCGTCTTGGCGAATTCCACCAACGCCGGGCGACCGAACAGACGCGACAGGCCGCTGCTCGGCATGAGCTTCGACCATTTCAGGCCGACCCGGCTCCATACCAACGTCGGTCGCCCTTGGAGAAACCATGGCAGTATCGCCAGCGCGAACAGCAAGGCAAGCACCGGCCAGAGCGCGCGGAGCACGGCGATGCCGACACCGATGACGATGTCGCGCGCGCCGTCGCCCTGCATCGTGTAATTGTCGGCACGCCCCCACAAGGCGATGCAGGTGCCCGCCAGCCGGAGCAGCGTCCATCCGCCCATGCCGCCGGCTACGATCATCGCGCCGACGAACATCGTCGCGTGCCGCACCTCGGGCGCGTTGGCGACATCGCCCTTCTTGGCGGCGTCCCGCAGCTTCTTGTCGGTGGGATCCTCGGTCTTCTGATCCTTGTCGCCGGCCATCTTACAGCAACTGCCCGCGAACGAAGCCGATCATCGCCTGGCAGAAGCCGGTGAGCGCGACGCCGAAGGTGACAGCGAGCAGCGTCAGTCCGAACAGGATGTTGAGCGGCTGCGCGACAAAGAAGACCTGTAACGTCGGCGCCATCCGCGCGGCGAGGCCGAGCGCGGTGTTGAACAGGATCGCGTAGACGATCAGCGGCGCGGACAGATTGACCGCCAGCGCCATCGCCCGCGCCGTCGCCAGCACTGCGAGATGCGCGAGATCGCCCGCGACGGGAAGGAGGCCGACCGGAAACTGATCGTAGGAATGGACGATCGCGGCGATCCACAGATGGTGGACCCCCATCGCCATACACGCCACCGTCGCACTGACCGCAACGAAGCGGGAGAGCAGCGGCACCTGACCGCCTGCATCCGGCACCAGAACCGACGACAGACCGATCTGGAGGCTGATCATCGCACCCGCCATCGTCGCCGCGCTGAACACGATACGCACGAGCATGCCGATCGCCATCCCGATGACCGCCTGTGTCACCACCGCGGCGATCAGAGCGCCGCCGCCCGCCGGCACCGGCACCCGGGCAGCGAGCAGCCCGTCCAGCCCGAGCGTCAGGCCGAGCGCGAGCAGCAGCCGGATCTGAGCGGGAACGCTGTCATCGGAAAACACCGGCAGTGCCATCACCACCGCGCCGATCCGTGCGAACAGGATGAGGAAGACGGTGATCTGGATCGACAGGTCTGGCATCGCCGCGCTCAGCCGCCGGTGATGATCGCATCGGCGATCCGGGCCATGAACGCCCCCATCGCGCGGCCGATCAGCGGCAGGCTGATGAGCAGCGTGATGCCGATCGCGAGCAGCTTGGGGACGAAAGTGATCGTCGTTTCCTGCAATTGCGTCAGCGCCTGGAACAGGCTGATGGCGACGCCGACGATCAGCCCGGTCAGCAGCATCGGTCCGGCGACGGTGAGCACCAGCAGCATCGCCGCGCGGCCGAATTCGGCTGCCTGGAACGCGTTCATGCCGATCAGATCTGCATGCGCATGATTTCGGCATAGGCGCTGACCATGCGGTCACGCACCGCGACGATCGTGTTGAGCGCCGTCTCGGCGGCTCCGACCGCGGTCACGACGTCGATCAGATCGCCCTTGCCGGCGACCTGTTTGGCGCTCTCCGTCTCGGCGGTGCGCAACGCGGTCGCCGTCTCGCCGATCATCGACTGGACCATGCCGCCGAAGCCGGTCGTACCGGTGTGCGCGACGGCCCCGACCTCCGCCGGCGGATGCGCGGCGGTCGTCTCGCCCGCATCGGGGAGCAGGTCGGCAGAGGCGCCGATGCCGGGCAGGGCGGTGAGCGCGCGGCCATAGGCCGCGGCGGCGTCGAGAGCGCCGATCGACATAAAGGTGATCCTCTTACTTGATCAGATCGAGCGTGTGCATCGTCATGCTGCGCGCCGCTTCGATCGCGTTGATATTGGCCTGGTACGACCGCTGCGCCGCGCGCATGTCGGCCATTTCGATCGGGCCGTTGACGTTGGGCATCTGGACATAGCCTGCCGCGTCGGCGGCGGGATTGCCCGGTTGATAGATGCGCGAGAAATCGGACTTGTCGGTGGTGATCGAGGCGACCTGCACCGTCGTCGCGCCGAGCGCGCGATCGAGATGCGCCTTGAAGGTCGCGACGCGACGACGGTACGGGGCGCCCCCCGGCGTGCGCGACACCGAATCCGTATTGGCCAGATTCTCCGCGATCACCCGCATGCGCAGCGCCTGCGCGTGCAGCCCCGATGCGGAAACGCCGATCGACGACAGCAAATCCATAGGTCCCCCGAACCACAGGTGCCCAGCCGGCACCCGCACGCTTGGTTTATAGGAAGATTCCCCGCCAGCCGCCGCGACCGCCCGACAAATATCCTATAAACGGTGGGAAGGAGAGCCGAATGTCCGTGCTTGAAGCTGTTCCCGTGCAACTCTCGATCGTTCTCGGATCGACCCAGCTGCCCGTCTACCAGGTGCTCAAGATGAGCCGGGGGGCGATGATCCCGCTCGACTGCGGGCAGGATGACCCGACGCTGGTCTATGTCGACGACGAGCTCGTCGCGCGCGGCCGCATCCTCGTCGAGGATGAGCGCATGTCGCTCGAGATCACCGACATCATCCAGAAGGCCTCCTGATCGATGGAGCTGCTGTCCGCGCTGCGCGCGATCGGCGCGCTCGCGCTCATCCTCGGCCTGCTGTCGGGCGCGCTGTGGGCCGTGCGCCGCTATGACATCAAGCTGCCGGCAGGCTGGGCACAGCCGCCGGGACGCGCGCGGCGGCTGACGCTGGTCGAGCGGCTGGCGCTCGACGGGCGGCGGTCGGTCGCGCTGATCCGCTGCGACGAACGCGAGCATCTGGTGATGATCGCGCCCGAGGGCGTCGTCGCGCTCGGCGAGGCGGTGCCGGCGATCGGGGGTGCGCATGCGTAGGTCGCTCTGGCTGCCGGCGGCGCTCGCCGCCGTCACGCTGCTCGCGCTGCCGCTGCCCGCACTGGCGCAGTCGCTCGGCCAGGCGGCGACGCAGGCGCAGGGCGCCGCCGCCGGGCTGGTGCAGGGCTCGATGTCGGGCCGCGCGTTGCAGATCCTGCTGACGCTGACCGTGCTCAGCCTGGCGCCGGGCATCCTGATGACGGTGACCTCGTTCACCCGCATCGTCGTCGCGCTGTCGCTGCTGCGTACCGGCATCGGCGCGCCCGGTACGCCGCCCAATCCGGTGCTGATCAGCTTCGCCTTGTTCCTGTCCTTCTTCGTCATGGCGCCGACCTTCACCGCGGCCTGGCACGACGGCGTCGACCCCTATAACCGCGGGGCGATCACCGAGACGGTGGCGCTGGAGCGGACCGCCAAGCCGTTCAAGACCTTCATGCTCCAGCACGTCCGCCGCGACGATCTCCACATGTTCGTCGAACTGTCGCACGCGCCGAAGGTGCCGGTGGCGGAACTGCCGCTGCCGACGATCATGCCGGCCTTCATGATCTCCGAGCTGCGGCGCGCGTTCGAGATCGGCTTCCTGCTCCTGCTGCCGTTCCTGGTGATCGATCTGGCGGTGGCGACGGTGCTGATGGCGATGGGCATGATGATGCTGCCGCCGACCTCCATCTCCTTGCCGCTGAAGATCATCTTCTTCGTGCTGGTCGACGGCTGGTCGCTGGTCGCCGGTTCCCTGGTCCGCAGTTTCGCACACGGTGGGTGAGGGGCGAGGGGCTGCGGATCGTCCCCCCGCCTCTCGACCCGCCCTGAATATGCTATCGCCCGCCACACGCGGTTCGTGTGGCGGGCGATGTCATGGTCGGTTCGGGAGGCTTGTCGGGATCGCAATCAGGTCGGCTGCACCTGCATGATGACGGCACGGCGCACGCGATCGGCGCCGAACGTGGCGATGGCCGATTCGAGTACCAGCTTGCGGAAGGCCTCGATCCGCGGGAATTGGCCGTCCGCCCCGGTCGCGAGGGGGGTGCGATAGGCGCGCAGATTGATCGCATCGAGCAGCAGCGGCATGTCGGCGCGCACCTTGTCCTGCGCGGCGGTCATCACCTCGATCTGGGTGGTGACGTTGACATAGCCCGACAGATGGCCGTCCGGCCGGACCAGCGGCAACAGGATCGTGCCGGCCGGGATGAAGACGCTGCTCCGCTGTGCCGCCGATTCCTGCGCAAGCTGCGCGACACGGACGGCAAACGCACCGCCGGCGCCGACCGCGAGGCCAAGCGCCGGCACGAGCAGCAGCTGGAGGGATTTCTGCATGGGGGTCTTTCGTCAGAAGGTGAAGCTGCTGTCGCGTGGCAGGGCAGATGGCTCGGCGAGCGCGATGATCGTGATGCGGCGATTCTCGGATCGTTCGGGCTGATCGGGATAGACCGGTTCGGTCCCCGCCTTGCCGACCACTTCCGAAAAACGCGCCGCGGGCAGACCGGCGTCGATCATCGCCTTGCGCGCGGCAAGCGCGCGCGCAGTCGATAATTGCCAGTTGGCATCGCTGTTGCCGCCGGTCGCATCGGTATGACCCTCGATCGCGATCTGCGCATTGGAGCGGGCAAGCTGCTGCGCCGCCTTGGCGAGGAGTGCCCGCGCGAAAGGATTGAGCGTGGCGGTCGGGCCGACGAACATCGGCCGGTTGGCGGTATCGACGAGGTTGATCCGCGCGCCGTCGCGGATCGGCATCACCTGGACGCTGTGCTGCGAGGCCGAATCGCCTTGCAGGGCGACGCGCAGTTCGTCGGCGAACACCCGCTTCATCGCGTCGGAGATCGACGCCGAACCACCGCGGGCGGCGCCGTTCGGGCCGTCATTGGGCGTACGCACGCCGACGGACTCGGCATCATTGCTCGGCGCGCGCCGCAGCCGGCCGCTCTGACCGATCTGCAATCCGGTCTGTTCGTCGACGGAGCTGGGCGGAGCGGTCGAGACCGTCGGCGAGAAATAATCGGCAAGGCCCTTGAGCTGGCTCTTATTGGCGTTGCTCAACAGCCAGAGCAGCATGAAGAAGGCCATCATCGCCGTGACGAAATCGGCATAGGCGACCTTCCATGCACCGCCATGATGAGCCTGGACGCGCTTCTTGCGACGGCTGCGGCGCGGGCGGATGATCAGATCGTCGGCGACGGTGGTGTTGCTCATGGCTGGACCGCGCGAAGGGGCTGGAGCATCGCCATGACTCAGCTCAACTCCCCGAACACGCGCTCGATCTTCTCCTTGAGCGCCGCGGGGGCGAACGGTTTGACGACGTAATTGTTGACGCCGAGCGCCGCTGCCTGCTGGACGATGTCCTTTTCCGACGAGCCGGTCAGCATGATGAACGCGGTCTTGCCGATGACCGGATCCTCTCGCACGGTGCGCAGGAAGTCCATACCGTTCATCCCCGGCATATTGTAATCGGAGATGATCAGGTGGACGCGATCCGCCTTGATCGCTTCGAGCGCATCGCCCGCTTCCGCCTTGTCGCGAATGTCGCGGAAACCGAGATCCTGAAGCGCGCTGCGGATCATCGCGCGCATGCTTGCCTGGTCGTCGACCACCATGACCTTGATTGCTGAAGCCGCCGGCATGTTCAAATTCCCTGAGAAGGAGCAAAGCTTCGGAAGAGGAGGGGCATCACGCCGCCTGCTGCAATTGCATCGTGGCAAGCTGATCGCGGGCTTCGTCGAGCGCCGCCTCCAGTTCCTCGAAGGAGGGCGCGAACTCGGTCGGTGTCATCCGGCGCGCCAGTTCGACCGCGACCTGCACCGGCAGGCGCTGGGCGTAAGCGATCACCGCGGTCTTGACGAGCGTATAGGGCCGCTGTTCCGCCTCCAGCGTCTGCTGCAGCTTGGAGGCGATCGGCCCGACCAGGCCATAGGCGAGCAACACGCCGAGGAACGTCCCGACCAATGCGCTGCCGATCATTCCGCCGAGGATTTGCGTGGGCTGATCGATCGAGCCCATCGTGTTGATCACGCCGAGCACCGCGGCGATGATCCCGAGCGCGGGCAGCGCATCCGCGGTGAGCTGCAAGGCATGCTGCGGCATCATCTCTTCGGCATGATGCCGCTCGATGTCATTCTCCATCGCTTCGGCGATCTGGTACGGATCCTCGAAATTCACCGTCATCATGCGCAGATAGTCGCAGATGAACAGGATCAGCGCGCGGTCGGCGAGCAGGCGGGGATAGCGTGAGAAGATCAGGCTGTCGTCGGGTGCGTCGACATGCTTCTCGATCGCCATGCCGCCGCCGTTGCGGAAGGTGGTGAGCAGCGCGAACAGCATGGCGAGCAGGTCGCGATAGTCACGCTCCTTCCAGCGCGGACCGCGGAAGGTGTGGACGATCCCGGTCAGCGCTTTGCGTACCACCGGCAACGAGTTGCCGAGGATGAACGCGCCGATCGCGGCGCCGGCGATGGTGATCAACTCGTGCGGCAGCGCCTGCAGGACGACCGAGATGTTGCCACCCGCCATCAGAAAGCCGCCGAACACGCATAGCAACGTTACGACGACACCGATGCCGCTGAGCATGAAGCACTCCAGATAAACGACGGGACAGATCGGGCGAAGGCCCGGTCTGATTATAGGATCGCCGCCGCCGCTTCGGACGAAGCGCTGAAATATTCCGGTCGCGGAGCCGCCGGACCGGCGGATGTTCCTAGAATGTACGGGTTAGAATATGATCATAGCGACTGGAGGATTCATGCTCGACGCCTATCAACGTGTGCAGGCGCTGTCGGCCACGCCGCGGGCGCTGGAATATCGGTTGATCAGTGAGGTGACGCATCAGTTGATCGAGGCGAGGGACCAGGGATGGCAAGGCGTCGAATTGATGCAGCCGCTGCATCAGAACCGGCGGCTATGGTCCACGCTCGCCGTGCTGTGCGCGTCGCCGGGCAACAAACTCCCGAGCGACCTGCGTGCGAGCATCATCTCGCTTTCCCTGTGGGTCGATCGCCATACCAGCGACGTGATGCGCCGCCGCGATTCGATCGACGCGCTGATCAGCGTCAATACCGCCATCATGGAAGGGCTTTCGAGCGAGCCGTCGCTCTGAGCGGGAGGCTGCTGCGGCTGACCGGGCGGTGCCGTTCGGCGCCCCGGCCGTGTTCGCCGGGGCGCCGCCGAGCCTGCCGGTCACTTCATCGCGCGTGCGGCGGTTTCCCCGATCTTGCGGATCGCGCGTTTTGAGATCTGCCGCGCCCGCTCCTTGGAGACACCGGCCGCTTCCGCCGCGGCATCGGGGTCGGGATCAAGCAGGCGCTGTTCGATGATCTTGCGATCGCGCTCGAGCCGTTGCTTGAGCGCTTCGATCTCCGGTTCGAGACCCTCCGCCCAGTTGAGGACCTTGCGACCATAGGCATCGGCCGGGCGCCGTTTGGGACGCGGCCGGCGCAGGATCTGCTCCTCGCCGATATGACGGAGTTGGTCGATATAGCCGTCGACCAGCGTCGTCAGGGTCTTGCGCGCCAGATAATCCGAGGCGCGCATCTCCACCTCAATCTGCGCGACGTCATCCTGAATCAGGGATTCGAGCGTCGTCTCCTCGCCCTCCGGCCCCACGGTACTGAGATGCAGCGATACGGTGGTGGCATGGACCTTTTGCGCGGAGATCCGCTGATCCGTCATCAGCCGGAAGCGCAGGCTCTGCAGCTCGCCGCGAATCTGCCAATTGACGAAGGTGGTGAATTGCGCCTTTTCCGGATCATAGGCCTGGATTGCCCGGTGGACGCCAATGGCGCAGGCCTGTTCCGCATCATCCCAATGGGCGACCAATCCATATTGTCGGATGAAATGCCGCACCCGTGGGGCAATCAACTTCATGATGCGGAGGAAAGCCTTGTCTTCTTCGTAGCGGCTGCGTGCGCTGGCGCGCTCCCCTTGCTTCGGTCGATGGGCGATAACGTCCGCCACCGCGCTTTCTAGCGCGAGTGTGGTCTTAGACATGGAAAGTGCCTCCCGCTTGGCAACGGCGCGGCCCCCGCCGCGCCGTTGATCTGGAAGCTAGGTTGCGATTCTTAACAGAAGTATAATTCCATATAAATGTAACATATTTGGTTCCATAATCGAGCCGCGACACACGACCCGAAGCGGTGCGGGTCAGGAGATGGTCCGGACCGCTCGATCGATATAGGAAGTGAGCCAGGCGCGATGCGCGGCGACCGGATCGCCACTCGCCGCGATACGGCGTTCCGCCGCAACGCTGCCGATCTGGGCGCTGAGCAGCAGCCGGGCGCGACTCGGGTCCATCTGTCCGCGCAGGAAGCGGATCGCGTCGCGCGCGCCGAGATGGTGGCCGAGATAGGCGCCGCGCGCGAGGTCCGGTGTCGAGAGATTCATCGCCACGCCGGCATCCTGCAGCGTCGCCAGATTGTGCGCGGCATAATCGGCGATCGCCTGGATCGCGGCGGTGCCGTCGTACCGCAATGCCAGCAAAGGCGATCGCGCACTGGCCAGCAGCCGCCCGCCGGCATCGAGCCAGCCCCGCGCTTCCGCCGCAGCGTGCAGCCAGGTACCACGCCGCTCCGTTTCGGAGATCCAGGTGCCGGTGAGAAACTGGCCCAGCCCGGCGGCGCTGGAATGGGGATTGCGCGACATCGTCTGCCACCGGCCCCCGGCATCCGTCGCCGCCTCGGCGTGGATGATCGCGGTGAGCACCGAGGCCGGCAGACCGGTCCTCGACGCGGCGGCGTCGATCGTCTCGGCATAGCCGATGTTGGCGGACGAATCCCACCGGCGCGGCTGCCGGTCGCGTCGCGATCCCGCGTCCCCCTCGGGCGTGACCGTATCGGGCGGTCGCGTCGCGGCGGCAAGCGGCGGACGCGGGTTGAGGTCGCCGCCGAGCAGCACGAGCAGCGACCGCAATCCGGCCTCGCCGGTCAGCGGCCGCCGTTCACCCTGCGGCTCAGGCGGATTGATATCGGTCATCACCGCCTGCCACAGCGACTCGTTCGCCTCTGCACGCGCCTGTTCGTAGATCAGGTCGGCACGGACCTGCGGCGCGAGCGCGGCGAAGGCGACCCGTTCGATCATTGGTCGACCGCCGGCCAGCCGGCATCGCCACGCCGCCCGGCGACGTCGTCGAGCTCGCGCTGCTCGACCGCGGCGCGGCGGTGCGCCGCCTCCTGCCGGTGCCGATCGACCGCCATTTCGATGACGCGCGCCTTGCCATAGGCTTCGATCGCCCGTTCCTGAAGCCGTTCGAGCCGCGATTCCGCCTCGTCCGCGGTCGCGGCCAACGTCTTTTGCGTGGCGCGCATCCGCATCAGGTAATTGTCCGTCGGCAGCAGCGGTGCGGCGGCGCCGATGGCGCGCTCGCCGGCGACCAGCACCTGCGCCTGGACGCTGGCGTCCCGCGCCAGCGTCGCGCGTTCGACCTCGAGCGCGATCGTCACGCGTATGGCCTCGGCTTCCCGCTGCTGCACCCGCAGCGCGCCATCAAGCGGCGTCGTCATGTCGGTTCTCTGCTTCCAGAATGTCGGCGAGGGCGGCGAAGCTGTGCGCCGCATCGCCGCGATCGTGGCGCGGCTGGTTGAGCAGCGCCTCGATCCGCGGGGCGAGGCGGATCGCACGATCGACCTCCGGGTTGCTGCCGGTACGATAGGCGCCGAGCCGCACCATCTCCTCCATGTCGGCATAGGTGGCGAGCACCTGCCGCGCGCCGTCGCGCAGCCGGTTCTGCACGTCGCTATGCGCCTGCGGCAGCGTGCGCGAGATCGATTTGAGCACGTCGATCGCCGGATAGCGGCCGCGTTCGGCGATACGCCGGGCGATGACGATATGGCCGTCGAGGATCCCGCGCACGGCATCGGCGATCGGCTCGTTATGATCGTCGCCGTCGACCAGCACGGTGAACAGCCCGGTGATCGAGCCCTGGCCGGGCAGGCCGGGGCCGGCGCGTTCGAGCAGCCGCGGCAGTTCGGCGAACACCGTCGGCGTATAGCCCTTGGTCGTCGGTGGCTCGCCGCTCGCCAGCCCGATCTCACGCTGCGCCATCGCGAAGCGCGTCACCGAATCCATCATGCACAACACGTTGCGCCCCTGCGCCCGGAAATGTTCGGCGACCGCGAGCGTCGTCCATGCCGCCTGCCGCCGCATCAGCGCGGGCTCGTCCGAGGTCGCGACGACGACGACGCTGCGCGCGATCCCCTCATGGCCGAGGTCGTCCTCGACGAACTCCTGCACCTCGCGGCCGCGCTCGCCGATCAGCCCGATCACCGCGACGTCGCATTGCGTCCAGCGGGCCAGCATTGCCAGCAGCGTCGACTTGCCGACGCCCGAGCCGGCGAAGAGGCCGAGCCGCTGGCCACCGCACAGCGGCGCGAACAGATCGAGCGCGGTGACGCCCGTCTCGATCTTGCTGCCGATCCGTGCCCGCGACGCCGCGGGGGGCGGCGACGCCTTGATCGGCACGGCCTGCGCGCCGAGCGGTAGCGGCGGACCCTCGTCGATCGGCCGGCCGAGCCCGTCGATCACGCGGCCGAGCCAGCCGTCCGACGGGCGCAGCGTGAACTGGCCGGCGGCAAGATCGACGCGCGCGCCCGCCGCAATGCCCTGCGGATCGCTGAACGGCAGGCAATGGACGATGCCGCGATCGAGCCCGGTCACCTCCGCCTCGACCGGACCGCCGGCGGCGTGGACGCGCAGCCGCGAGCCGATCTGCGCCGCGCCGGCCAGCCCCTCCGCGGCGATCAGCGCGCCGCGCACGGTCACGACGCGTCCGTAGCGCTGATCGGGATGGATGGCGCGCAGGCCCGCCGCGATCGCGGCGAGATCGATATCGGGTGCGGCGCTCATGCCGGCGTCTCCGACAGGCGGGCGATCGCCTCGGCCTCGTAGGAGATCAGCCAGCGGCAATCGGTCAGCCCGGCATAGTAATCCATCCGCGCCACCTTCTCGGCGAAGGCGGCGCAGATCGCCTTCGCCTCCATCCATTCGAAGGCGTTGAGCAGATCGCTGATCAGCATCAGCAGCGTGTCGCGGTGGCGATCGATATGATCGGGATCGATATAGGCCATCATACAGGCGAAATAGAGCCGCTTGGCCGGCGTGTTCGCCTCCTCGGGCGTCATCACGTCGCGCCCGCGCAGGATCGACGCGGGATTCTCGACGCAGATCTGCGTCCGGCCGACCGCCCGGATGACCGCGCCGTTGACGATCATCTTCTCGCTGTCCTTGAGAGTGATGTGCAACGCCATACCGATCGAGCTCCCCTGCCGGCCATTATAGGATGGTCGCGCGCCTGACGGTATTCCGGCAAAAGCGAGCAGGCGTTTTGGTGCGGTGGCGGCATATCCTACAATGGCAGGGAGGCGGGACGACGGAGCCCGCGCCATGACGCACGGAGAATGACGTGGGCCTTTATTCTGCAATGTCCGCTGGTGTTTCGGGGCTCAACGCCCAGTCCGCCGCGATGAGCACGGTCGCCGACAATATCACCAACGTGAATACGGTCGGCTACAAGGCGACCAGCGCAGAATTCAAGACGATGGTCGGCGGCGGTTCCACTGGCGGCGACTATTCGGCCGGTGGCGTCAACACCGTCACCCATGCCCGCATTTCCTATGCCGGGGTGCCGCAGCCGACGAACAGCAATTCGGATCTGGCGATCGGCGGCAACGGTTTCTTCGTCGTCGGCGCGGATGCGAGCTCCAACGTCATCGCCTATACGCGCGCCGGTTCCTTCTCGAAGGACAAGAACGGCTTCCTGCAGAATACCGCCGGTTATTACCTGCTCGGCTGGCCGACCGACTCCAAGGGGCAATACGTCAACACCGGCACGACCAAGGATCTGCAGCCGATCAATTACGAGAAGCTGTCGGGGGCGGCGCTGCCGTCGACCAAATTGACCTTCCGCGCCAATCTCCAATCGACGACGCCGGCCTTCACCGGCACCTATGCGGCGGGCAATCTCGCGACCGGGACGGTGGCGCCGAATTTTTCGAGCCCGGTGTCCGTGTATGACGCGCAGGGCGGGGCGCATCAGCTGCGGCTGGCCTTCCTCAAGACCGCGCCGAACAGCTGGAAGGCGGAAATCTACGCGGTGCCCGCGAGCGACGTCAGTGCAGCCAACGGTCTGCTGGCCAGCGGCGACGTCAAGTTCAACGGCGACGGCACGCTCGATCGCGCCAATTCGTCGCCGGCCCTGTTCGCCGATCTGTCGCCGGCCTGGACCAACGGCGCCGGTACCGCGCCGATCACGATGGCGCTCGGCAGTGACGGCAAGCTCGACGGTCTCACCCAGTCAAGCGACGCGTCGCTGCTGACCTTCTCGGGCGCGGACGGCGGGCTGATGGGGACGGTCACCGACGTCAACGTCAGCGAGACCGGCCTGGTCAGTGCGGTCTTCGAGAACGGCACGATGCGGCCGATCTATCAGCTGCCGCTCGCGACCTTCGCCAATCCGGACGGACTCGCCGCCCTGCAGGGCAATGCCTATCAGGTGTCGGATAAATCCGGCACGGCGGCGATCAATCCGGTCGGAGCGCATAGCGGCAGCAAGATCGCATCCAAGATGGTCGAAGGCTCGACCGCCGATCTCGCCAACGAATTCACCAACATGATCCGCTTCCAACGCGCCTATAGCGCGTCGTCGAAGATCATCACCACGGTGGATCAGATGCTCCAGGAACTCAGCGAGATGAAGCGCTGAGTTCCGTTTCGCTGTTGCCTTGTCCTTCGATCAATAAGGAATTGCCGCCGTGTCCCTGAGCGATATCCTCGGCGCCGCCGCTTCGGGTCTTTCCGCCTCACAGGCGGGATTGGGCGCGGTCTCCAACAACATCGCCAATGCCAATACGCCGGGCTATGCCCGGCAGCGGGTCGATCCGCTGACCAACGTCGGCCTTGGCCGGATGAGCGGTGTCAAGACCACCGAGCCGAGCCGGATCGCCGACACCTATCTCGAAGGGGCCGTCTATCGCCGCGGCGGCGATGCGGGACGGGCGGATGCGCTCTACCAATTCCTCGATCGAGTGCAGGCCTATCTTGGCTCGCCGGGCGGCAGCAGTGACGACACGACGAGCTTCGGCCTGCCGACGCAGCTCAATGATCTGATCGCCAAGGCGACGAAGATGACCGGGTCGCAGGACCCGCATCAATATAGTAACGCCTTCCTGCAGAGTGCCGGCGAATTCCTCGGCGGCGTCGGTCGCCTGGCGAATGATATCACGTCGCTGCGCACCGACGTCGCATCCGATGTCGGCGACACGGTGTTGCGCGTCAACACGCTGCTTCGGCAGATCCATGTCTACAATGACGATATCTCACGGCTGCAATTGTCCGGCCGGAGCGTCTCCGGGCTCGCCGATCAACGTCTAACGGCGTTGCAGGAGCTGAGCGGGCTGGTTGACGTCCATACGATCAACCAGCCCGACGGCAAGGTGTTGATCGAGACGAGCTCGGGCCAGCGCTTGCTCGACAGCCGGCTGCGTCAGCTCGATTATCCCAATGCCGGAAGCAGCGACGCTGCGCTCTCGGCCTATCCTGCGATCACTCTGCGCTTCGCCACGGACACCGGGGACATGGGCGCCTCGACCGGCGAGACCGTTCCGGGTGCCGCCGTGGGCGGCAAGCTCGGCGGCTTGCTGCAGCTTCGTGACGCGGTATTGCCGGGCTATACCAACCAGATCGCCCGTCTTGCCGGCGAAACCGCCCGCTCGCTCAATACGGCATCGAACGCCAGCACCGCCTCGCCCGCGCCTGCCAGCCTGACGGGCCGGCCGAGTGGGCTGGTCGCGGGTGACCGACTGGGGTTCACCGGTGCCGCCGTCGTCGCCGTGACGGCAAGCGACGGCAAGATCATCGCCCGGACGAAGGTCGACCTGAGTGCCTGCGCGACGGTCCAGGACGCGGTTGACGCCATCAACGCAGGGCTTTCGCCAAATGGCAGCGCCAGTCTGGCGGCGGATGGCACGCTGACGCTCAAGGCGGCAGGCAGCGGCGCCGGGATTGTCGTCGCCCAGGATCCGACGACGCCGAGTGATCGTGCCGGCGTCGGTTTCTCCCAATTCTTCGGCTTGAACGACGTCATTCGCGCCGATCACAATCCGCTCGTGCCACCGGGCTTCATCGGCAGCGACGCGACCGGCTTCGCCCCCGGGCAAACGGCGCATATCGTGCTGCGCGATCCTGCCGGGCGCGAACTGGCGGGTTATACAATCAATGGTGCGAACGGGCAGACGTTCCAGAACGTCATCGACGATCTCAATGCCCATTTGAGCGGCTTCGGCAGCTTCGCACTCGACGCCAGCGGTCGCATCGCCTTTACCGCCACCACCGCCGCAGCGGGCGTCTCCGCGCTCGTCACCGCCGATTCCACGGACCGCTCGGGGACGGGGGTAACCTTCACCGCGCTGAGCGGTTTGCCCGGCGCAGCCGCCAGCGCGACCAATGCCGTGCTGCATGCGGTGGTCGCGGTCGACGCGAGCCGTCTGCCGACGGGCACCTTCGATACCAGCGCGGCGGTCGGGGAGAAGGGGATCGGTGCGGGCGATTGCAGCGGCGCACCGCGCTATGTCGCGGCGCTGACAGAGGCGCAGGATCGTGGCGCCGGAGGCAGCGTGACGATCTCCAATCTTGCTGCCGATGTCTTCTCGCGCATGGGCATCGATGCGGCGCAGGCCAAGGCCACCACTGCGGACGCGACCGCGCGCCGCGACGAAGCCATCCACCGGCGCGACACCTTCGCCGGCGTCAATATCGACGAGGAATTGGCGAACATGGTGGTGTTGCAGAACAGCTATTCGGCCGCCGCCCGCGTCCTGACCACGGCGAGCGACATGTATCAAACGCTCATCGACATGATGCGCTAAAGAAGGAAGAGCCAATGTCCCGGGTCGCCACCTTGCCGACGCAGATCATGCTCAACAGCGCCATTGCGCGCGGGCAGGAAAGCGTCGCCAACGCCAATCTCGAACTCGGCACCTTCAAGAAGGTGCAGACCTACGCCGACCTCGGTGCCGATACGCGACGAATGCTGACCGCCGCGACGATGCGCGCGCAGCAACAGGCGCAAAAAGACGTGTCCCAGCGCGTCGGTTCGACGCTCAGTCTCTATGATCTGGCGCTGACCGGCGTACACGACAGCCTGAATGACCTGAGCGGCAAATTGCTGAGCGCCATCGGTCAGCACAATGGCGGCGGTGTCGCCCAGGCGGCGAAGGAGGCGTTCGATACCTTCCGCACAGCGCTCAACAGCAGTGAGGCCGGTGTACCGATTTTCGCGGGCGGCCAGACGGAAACCTTGCCTTTCGTCCCCAAGACCCTGGCTGATCTGCTGACGCTCGGATCACCGGCGGCTGCCTTTGCCAATGATCAGACCCGCGCGACGGCGCATATCGACGGTGATACCGATCTTAGTTACGGTATCACCGCCGACGAGGTAGGGACCGGCATTGTCGAGGCCTTTCAAACACTGGCAGGCCTCGGCGATTTGCCCAAGCAGCTGACGTCGGCCCAGGAGGACGAGATCGGCAAGGCGATAGCCCAGATCAACAAGGGCCTCGAACCGCTCAAGAAGGCCAATGGCCGTAACGGCGATCTCCGCAAACATGTCGAAGGCCTCGCCGATAGCGCCGAGCAGCGTATCACCTTGCTCAATGGCGTCATCGGTGATGCCGTCGACGCCGACGTTCGTCAGGTCGCGACCGATCTGTCGGCGCGTTCGATGGCGCTGAATGCCTCTTATGCGGCCCTGACCAAGCTCAACACCCTGTCGCTGGCGAACTTCCTTCTTCCGTAAGTCGCCCGGGCGGGTGGCAGCGATGCTGCCGCCCGAGCGGATGATCGGCCGGCATGACGTGGCGCTATGCCGCATGGATGATCTGCTTCTGGCGGGATGTGACGCGGCGGAAATCCTTGAGGCGGCATCAAAATCGATCACAAGGTTTTGGGTTGGACAAGCATTGAGGTCGTGGGGGATCGGAAGCTTGCATCTGCGGGTGCATGGGACGGCGATCCCGACGTTATCAACCTCTATGGCAAACCGAATGGCCTCGCTGTCACAAGCGCGGTCGGTCATGCGTGTGTCGAGGCGACCGGCTGGTAGCTTCGATCGCCGCCTGAGCCGTTGTTATGTCGGCCGTGTCATCATTCGGCAGGATAGGAGCATGTCCTGCTGCGTCGGTCAGTCCCTGCCGCTTGCTGGTGCGCCGTTCGCGGGCGCGGTCCGAATGAAGTGGCGAAGGCCTCCTTTGCGCGTGCCGCCGAGCGGGTAAGTCTGGAGGCGGGGCGGGGTCGGTCGCAACCGTTCCTCGGCTATCGTTCTGCCCGGTCTGGGCCTCGACCTGGGCGAACCCCAGGCCTTGGCGGCGACGGTGATGGTCGCAATGGTAGAGCGATGGCTCCAGCCCAATACGGGAGGTTCGTTGCGTCAGCGCCTGCCGTCCCCAAAGCAAGTCCGTCGTCGCCCAGAGCGGTCGACGATCATAGGCCCGGTGCGCGCTGCTACGCTCGAGCGGAGGTCGCATCGCGATCATTGTCCGTTCCCTATCCGGCACACACGTCAGACGCCATGTCACCCAAAGGGTTCTATGGTGAACGGCAGCCCTGCATCAGCCCAGGTCCCCGCCGTTGGAACGATCGCGGACGATCTGCTGACGGATCGATAGCAGTAATCTTCCCCGCAGTGTCCGGCTGCGCTGCGGTGCGCAATCTATCACTGCCGTCGTCCATCCGGGTGGCACGACAACCACCGTCATTCCGGCTGACGGCGATGGGGGCACGAACCACGCCCGCCGGGATCGACTGTCCTGCACCGCCGTGACCCGACATAGGTGCCGCATGCACCTGCCGTTATCCTGCGCTGCCTTGCGGGCGGCGCAGTACCCCGTCAGTCGTTGATCGTCAGCAGGTCGCCGACATCGCCGGCGGGGCTGACCGATGGCAGGGCCGCCATGGCACGCGCCAAAAGGGCCGGTGTCACCGGATCGGCTCCGGTCAGCGTCGCGAACACCGGCGCGCTCGGCAGACGCGCGAAACCTGCGCCATAGCGTTCGCGCAACGCCTGTAACGCCTCCTTCTGATGCAGCATCGCCAGCGCGATCGCCCGGCGCAGAACGATCGCCTGACCGACCGCGCCGAGCGGCCCGGTCGGGAGCAGCGGCTGCGTCTCGGCGACGACGCGCGACCAGTCCTGGTGCTTCCATGCGATCTCGGCGCGGATCGCCCCACCATCGGGCACGTCCTGCAGGACGGCCGCCGCCTCGAGCGGGCGACCGAGCTGATCGAGTGCGACCGCTTCGAGCCGCTTGCGATCGAAGACCAGCGCGGCCGGATAATCCTTGTGGTTCGAGCGGCGGATCGCGTCGAGGGCGTGGTCCGGTTGGCCGGCAAGAATGTAGAGCGTCGCGACACGGATCGACAGCGGTCCCTGCGTCAGATCGATCGCGCGCGTGGTCAGTTGATGATCGAGCAATTGCGCGGCGCGCGCGTAGAGGCCGGCAGCCTGCAGGCGCGCCGCCAATGCCGCAACCATCGCGTCGCCTTCGGCGCCTCCGGGCAGTAGATCACGATAATCCCAGAACATCCCTGCCGCCTTGTCGAGCGGGACGGAGCTGCCGGGCTCGATCGTGCTCGCCATCTGCGCCTGCAATTCGCCGAGCAAAGCCGGACCCTGATGCGAGCGGCTGAAATAGCGGAACAACGTCGCGCCGGTGTTGAGCGCGTCGGGCAGGTCGTGATGCTGGATCGCGATGTTATAGCCGAGCCTCAGCGCGCGTTCCTCGATCCGGTCGCCACGCCAGCGAAAGCGCAGATCGTCGAGCTGGCGCAGCAGCACCGTCGGCGACGCCCAGCCATTCGCGGCGGCGAGCTCGATCCGGCCGAGCCGCGCCTCGGTACGGACGGCGGGATCGCGGCTCTTCGCTGCCTGGTCGAGCCGCAGCCGTGCCGCGATCGCTTCGCCGAGGGCACCTTGCGCGCGTCCACGCAAGAGATTGGCCGTGCCATCCGCCTCGGGCAAGGCGCTGAGCCACAGCAAGGCCTCATGCGGCTGCCCCGCCTCGAGCGAGGCGCGCGCCGCGGCGAGCAGAAACGGCCGGCGTTGGGCAAGCGGTCGCGCCTGGATCGCCGCCGCAGCGCAATTGACCGTCGGCAGCGCTTCCGCGGCGCGGCCGGCATCGGCAAGCGCCCGCGCCCGCCAGGCGCAGGCTTCACGCTGGCGTGGCAGCCCGCCGGCGGAGAGCGCCGCAATCGCGGCATCCGGCCGATGGAACAGGACCAGCGCCGCCCCGCGCGCGAGCTGGAAGCTGTCGACCAGGCGCAGATCGGGGTCGTCCTCCTGCATGACGTCGAGCACGCCGATCGCCTCCGCACCCCGCTGCCGCGCGATCAGGCTGCGGACATAGGTCCAACGGGCACGCTGACGATCGATATCGTGGTTGCGCGTCATCGCGCGCCAGATCTCATCGTTCGGCAGGGCCGTGCCGGTCGTCGCCATGCCGAGCCGCGGATCCTGCTGCAATTGCGCGGCGAAGCCCGGAATGCGCGCCGTCTGCGATCCTGGCGTCGCGGCGACGGCAGGTGTCGCGGGCGGGACGGGCGTTGCGGCGGGCGTGACGAGCGCGACGGTCGTAACGAGAAACGCAGACAGCTTCATGACAACAGATATCCTGGCAGATCGAATACGGCGGTGAGCATGCCGCCGATCAGGCAGGCGATGATGAACATCACCACCGTGCTCCACGGGATCAGGCGGTGCCGTGGCCGCGGGATCGATACGGATTCGTCCGCGTCAAATCCGGGCCGTTCCCCGCGGGGTCGGGGAGTGGTCGCTTCGGTGACGCGGGTTAGGCGCACCCGCGGCGGGCGCTGATCTTGGCTCATCCGAACGGCTCCGTCTGGTTCCCCCCTATTATAGAAGCGGACCACGCCGCTTAGCGGCGCGGGCCGTTGATCCGTTGCCGGAGACCGACATGCGTGCCGTTCGAATTGCCCTGCTTCCCGCGCTCCTGCTCGTCGGTCAGGCGAATGCGCTTGATCTGCCGGGGAACAAGTTGAGCGAGGTGCTGATCACCAGCAACAAGCGCTTCGTGGCGATGGACGAGATGGTGACGCCGATCTTCGGCGAGGGTGATATCGAGGGCGCAATCACGGTCAGGATCGTCATCGAAACGGCGAACCCGACGGTCGGCAATGCGCTGCGCGACATCCAGCCACGGCTGCGCGCGGTCGCGTTGACGACGACGATCGAGTTCGCCCGGCTCAATGCCTCGGGGTATATGCCGGTCGATGTTGCGATCCTGCGGCAGTCGCTCAACCGGGCGCTCAAGGCGACCGATCCGCGGGTGCTGCAGGTGCTGATCGTCCGGGCCGGCGCCACCGCCTGAACGGCGGCGTCCGGTAGCTCAATGCGGTGCCGTTGCGGCCGGCAGCGGCGTCGGCGTCGCCGGGGTGGTACGCGGCGCAATATTGGCGGTGAGTGCCGGGGCGGCGGGCGTCGAGACGCCTGAGCCCGGCGACAATGACGGCGCAGGGAGGATGCGTTCGCTGCTCGCCGAGTCGCCGGCGGCGGCATAGCCGCGCCCCGGCTGCGGGCGCAGGGCCGGCGCCGGCCGGTCGACCCGCGGCCGCGTCGGCGTGGCGATGGCGAGGCGCGGCGCGGCGGACCGGTCCGGCATCATTTGCCCGGACGGCGAGGGGGCGAGCGCCAGCATGTCGGCGCGGCGCAACGGCGGCGGCGGGGTCGGCGGCACCGGATGGCCGGCCAGCGCCATGCTGAGTTGCGCCGCCGCGACCGGGTCCATGCTCGCCATCAGCAACGCGGCGCTGCGACCGCGCATCCGCCGCGCGATGTTCAGCTGCACCTCGCTGCCGAGCCGCTCGAAGATCGGTGCGGCACGCGCCGGCTTCATCGCCTGATAGATGCGCGCCAATTCGTCATAGGCGTCGCCCGTCGTCTTCCCGGCCTCGCCGCCGCCGCCGGCGGCCTGCGCGGCCTGCAATTGCGCTTCGGCCGCCTGCTGCGCGCGCTCGCGCAACACCAGCGCCCGTTCGCGTTCGGCATAGCGTTTGTCGCTGGCCCGCATCGCCTGGCTGATCGCGCTGCCGAGGCGGGTTGGCTGATCCGCAGGCGCGGCGATCGCCACCGCATTGGCGATCGCACAGGTCGCTGCGGTCGGAACGAGCAACGTGAGCAGCGACGCGCGGCGGCGCGGCGCGCCGGCGGGGCGGGGTGCGGCGGGATGGGAAGGGCGGGTCATGGCGTTCACTTTCGCTCGAAGGGGCAGCATGCGATCAATGCAGGCCGATGGTCGCGCCCACCGCTTCTCCGTCGGCGGAGGCAGACGCGGGAGACTCATCCTCCGCTTCGGCTGCGGGCCGGACGATGTCAGACGCCTCGATGATGCGATCGGCGAGCGCATTGCCGATGCCGATCAGCACCGACAATTCGTCCTGCAACGCCTGTGCGGCGCGGATCGTCCGAAAGCCCGATGTGACATCGGTCGCGAGCAGCTGCTTCATCTCGCCGAGCACCTGCGACGCTTCCTGGGTGGCATGGTCCAGCGCGGCGACGGTGCCCTGCAGATCGTCGGAGCGCATCTCACGGATGCGGCGCATCAACCGCGTCGCCTGGAATGTGACGAGGGCACACAGGACGATCAGTACCAGATTGGTGAGCAAGACGAAGTTCATCAATGGAATCCCTTGGCGATATCGGTGACGATGCGGACGGCGATATTGCTGCGCCGTTGGCCGATATGACCGTGACCGAGCGGTACGCCGCCCGCATGCACCTCGAGCATATCGTCGGGACCGCGATCGAGCCGGATCGTCTGGCCGATCGCGAGTGCGGTGACGTCGTGGAGACGCATCTGCCGTTCGCCGAGCACGACATCGATCGTCACGTCGGTGCGCCAGAGTTCATGCGCCATATGCGCTTCCCACAATCGGTCGCGACCGGGATTCTCGCCCATGAAGCGTTGCAGCAGCTTCTCGCGCACCGGCTCGAGCGTGGCGTGCGGCAGGAGGATGCTGAAGCTGCCGCCGCGATCCTCCATGCTGACGCTGAACGTCGCGACGGCGGTGATATTGCTGGGTCCGGCGATCGCGGCGAAGCGCGGGCTGGTCTCGATCCGTTCGAGTTCGATGGAGATCGCTTCGATCGGCTCGAACACGCGGGCAAAATCGTCGAGCGCCAGTTTGATGATCCGGGCCACCAGCCGCGTCTCGATCGAGGTGAAGGCGCGGCCTTCGACGCGTTGCGGCGCGCTGCCGCGGCGCCCGCCGAGCAGGGCGTCGACCACCGCATAGATCAGCCCGGTGTCGATCGTGACGACGCCGTAATTCTCCCATTGCGGCACCTTGAACACCGCGATCATCGCCGGCAGCGTCACCCGGTTCATGAATTCGCCGAAGCGGATCGAGGTGACCTGTTCGAGCGCGACATCGATCGCGTCCGAGGTGATGTTGCGCATGCTGGTGGCGAACAGACGCACCAGCCGTTCGAACGCCGCCTCGAGCATCGGCATCCGCTCGTGGCTGATGATGTCGGATTCGACCATCGCGCGCAGGCCCTTCTTGGGCTTGACGGCGGGGAGCGGGTCGAACCCGAAGAGGGCGTCGATCTTCGCCTGATCGAAGGTGCCGGCCTGTTCGCTGTCTGACGCGTCTGTCGCGACGGTCGGCGCGTCGGCGTCGGGCGCGGGATCGCCGGTGCTGGTCGTGGTGGCGGTCATTGCTGGATCAGATCCTGGATGAGGACATCGCGCACGGCGCCGTCGCCGAACGCGTCGGCGGCGCGGCTCAGCATCTCTTCCTTGACGCGGAAGACCGCCGAGGAGCCGTTGAGATCATCGGGCCGCAATTCGTGCAGAAAGGGCTGCAGCGCGTCGACATAGAGCGGCAGCCGGGTGCGCACCGCGGGCACCTTGTCGGCGCTGGTGGCGAGCAGGATGACGTGCATCTTGAGCAGGTGCGCCCGGCCGTCGCTGGCGCGCAGGCTGACCACCATCGTCGGCACGTCGATCATCGCCTTTTCGGACTCGGACGCCGACGGTGCCGCGTGGCTCTGGGTCTTGCCCGCGAACAGGAAGAACGCCGCGGCGATCACCAATACCGCCAGCCCCCCTGCGACGGCGAGCCACAGCGCACGCGCGCGCTCCCCCGTATCGCTGGCGCCATCGTCCGTCCGCCGGTCGTCTGCAACGTCGTAACCGCTATCGATCACCGTGATCCCCTTCAGGCTGGTCCGGACGAGCGCGAATTGCTGCGTCGAACGACGTCCGGCCGGTTCCGCCTCTATTATAGGATCGGCGGGCGGCACCGGTCCGGCCGGCACAAACGACTGACGTTTTTTCGGGAAGATCACCTTTATGGACGTCTCATCCTATGTTCTGCTGAGCCATGAGCAGGCGCTGCGGCGGCGGCTCGACGTCGCGGCCAACAACATGGCCAACACCAATACGGTGGGCTTCCGACGCGAACGTCCCGTCTTCCGCGAATTCGTCGAGCGCGCCCGGCAGGCGCAGGTGCGCGATGCGCGCAACACCTCGTTCGTGCTCGACTTCGGCGCGGTGCACGATACCGCGCCAGGCCCGTTCCAGGCGACCGGCAATCCGCTCGACGTGATGATCCAGGGGCCGGGCTATCTGACGGTGAGCACGCCGGCGGGCGTCGCCTATACGCGCGCCGGCTTCATCAAGATCGCCGCGGACGGCCGGCTGACCAGTTCGGCGGGCTATCCCCTGCTCGACGATCGCGGCGCGCCGATCAGCGTGCCGACCGGCGAGGAAGCGCGCGTCACGATCGGCGAGGACGGCACCGTGCACGGCGCGACCGGACCGCTCGGGCGGCTCGGCCTCGCCGTCTTCGCCGACGAGCGGATGGTGATGCCGCGCGGCGACGGCATGATGACCGGCACCGGCAGCCGCATCCTCTCCGCCGCCGAGGTGCAGCTCAAGAGCGGCGGGGTCGAGGGATCGAACGTCGAGCCGATCGTCGAGACGACCGCACTGATCGACATCCTGCGCTCCTATCAGGTCAGCCAGCAGATGAGCCAGAGCCTCGACGATCTGCGCCACGACGCGATCCAGCGGCTCGGCCGGCTGAGCTGATCTTCCACGCCAATCTCTCCGACGATCTCAAAAGGACTTTCAACGATGCGCGCTCTTTCCATCGCGGCGACCGGCATGCTCGCCCAGCAGACCAACGTCGACGTCATTTCGAACAACATCGCCAATATGAACACCACCGCATTCAAGCGGCAGCGCGCCGAGTTCCAGGACCTGCTGTACCAGCAGGTGTCGCGTCCGGGCGCCGAATCGGGCAATGACGGCACCCGCATTCCGACCGGCATCCAGATCGGCGCGGGCGTGCGCACCGGTGGCGTCTATCGCATCCACGAACAGGGCGAGCTGACGCACACCGGCAACCCTTATGACATGGCGGTGGACGGCAAGGGCTATTTCCAGGTCACCCTGCCCAACGGTGACTTTGCCTATACGCGGGCGAGCTCGTTCCAGCTGTCCGACCAGGGCGAACTGGTCACGTCGGACGGCTATCGCGTCAACCCGGGCATCACCATCCCGCAGGGCGCCGAACAGGTCAGCGTGTCGACGGTCGGGCAGGTCCAGGTCAAGATGCCGGGGCAGACGACGATGCAGACGATCGGCCGGTTGCAGCTCACCACCTTCATCAACGAGGCCGGGCTGGAGGCGATCGGTTCAAACCTGCTCAAGCAGACCGATGCATCGGGTCAGCCCAACACCGCCAACCCGGGCGACATCGGCTATGGCACGATCCGGCAGGAGTTCGTCGAGGCGTCGAACGTCAATCCGGTGTCAGAGATCACCTCGCTGATCGCGGCACAGCGCGCCTATGAGATGAACAGCCGGGTGGTGAAGACCGCCGATGAAATGCTCTCGGTCACCACGCAGCTGCGCTGATGCCGACCCTTCTTGCTCTGCTCGCCGCCCAGGCGGCGGCACCGGCGGGCGTGCCCGTCGCGGTGCTCGCGCATCCCATCGATCGCGGCACCCGCGTCGCGGCGTCGGATTTCGTCATCGAGCGTCGCCCGGCCGGGCAGGCGCAGGGGGCGCTTGCCCCGGCGGCGGCAGACGGGCTGGAGGCGACGCATCCGTTGCCGGCAGGGCAGGTGGTGCGGCGCGGCGATCTGAGCGTACCGCAATTGGTGCACCGTGGCGACGGCGTGACGATCACGCTGCACAGCGGCCCGCTCTCGATCACCACCACGGGCCGTGCGCTGACCGGCGGTGGTCTGGGCGAGCCGGTCCGGGTCGTCAGCCAGATCAACAACCGCACGCTCGACGCGGTGGTCGAGAGCGAGGGGCATGTCGGCCTGATCGCTCGATGAAGAAGGATATTCCGATGCGTCCTATCGTGACCGTCATCGTCGCTGCGGGCCTGTTGAGTGGCTGTGGCGCGGTCGGGCGGCTGCGCGAGATCGGCCACCCGCCGCGGCTGTCGCCCGAGCAGGATGTCGCCTCACCGCTGCTCGAACCCTCGCTCGGCAATCAGGGGGGGCAGCATCGCGCCGGCAGCACGGACGGCCAGTTCACCCCGCCGGTCGCCAATTCCTCGCTGTTCCGCACCGGCGCGGGCGCCTTCTTCCACGACCAGCGTGCCTCGCGCAAAGGTGACGTGCTGACCGTGCGCATCCGCATCGCCGATAAGGCGGTGCTCGACAACAGCACGACACGCAGCCGCGGCGGCAGCGAGACCGCAGGCCTGCCCAATCTGCTCGGCCTGTTCTCCAAGGACAATTCATCGCTGGTCGACGGCTCGTCGCAATCCAAGTCGAGCGGCGCGGGCAATACCGCGCGCAGTGAGCAGATCGACACGACGATCGCCGCGATCGTCACCGACGTGTTGCCGAATGGCAATCTGATCGTCCACGGTCGGCAGGAGGTGCGCGTCAATTTCGAGCTGCGCGAACTGCTCGTCTCCGGAATCGTCCGGCCGCAGGATATCGCGCGCGATAACAGCATCCTCAACACCCAGCTCGCCGAAGCGCGGATCAGCTACGGCGGCCGCGGCCAGCTGACCAATGCGCAGCAGCAACGCTGGGGACAACAGATCTACGACGCGCTGTTCCCGTTCTGACCGTCAGGTCCCTCACACGCATAAGACAAACGGCACCGGCGTCTCTTCGAGCGCCGGTGCTAAACTGTTGATTAATAGGCCTCGTCAATTCGCCGGGTGCGGGCAAATAAAAATCGTCAGTGATTTGGGTGACGATCCCGCTCTTTCTATCATGGGAGTGTGATCGGGCATGTCGTCCGACCACGTTCACGCTCCGGAATACTGCCGGAACAGACCGAAGAATCGGTCTTCACATCCCAGAAGGATAGACCATGAGCAATCTCGTCAACACGAACGTCGGCGCTGCCGTCGCGCTTCAGTATCTGAACCACACCAACCGCCTGCTCGACCAGACGCAGGCGCGCGTCAACTCGGGTCTGCGCGTCTCGTCGACCCGTGAGGATTCGGCCGTCTACAACCTGGCGCAGGGCCTGCGCGGTGACGAAATCGGTCTCGACGCCATCACCTCGTCGCTGAACACCGCGAAGAGCGTCGTCGACACCGCGATCAACGCTACGGAAGCGATCAGCGATCTGTTCAACCAGATGCGTTCGGCCGCGCTCAAGGCGGAAGATCCCGGCGCCAGCGCTGATTACCGCACCCAGTATCAGAACGACTATCTGAAGTTCCAGGAAGACGTGAAGTCTTTGATCAAGACCGCGAGCTTCAACAACATCAACATCCTGCAGACGAGCGGCGGCGGCAGCGTCTCCGCGCTGCGTTCGCTGTACGGCGGTTCGGCCCTCGGATCCGGGTCGGGCATCCCCGCCGGCATCTGGGCGCCGGACACCGTCACGGTCGACAACCAGAAGCTCGACGATGCCACCGCCGGCTTCAACTCGATCAAGACCACCAGCAAGATCGACACGCAGGCTGGCGCTAAGCAGGCGATCATCGACCTCGCGAAGGACAAGGTCATCCTCGACAAGACGCTGACCGCGCTCGGCGCGGCGTCGCGTGGTATCGACCGCTCGCTGCAGTTCAACAGCAAGCTGACCGACACGCTGCACAGCGGCATCGGCAATCTGGTCGACGCCGATCTGGCCAAGGAATCGGCAAACCTCCAGGCGCTGCAGGTCAAGCAGCAGCTCGGCACGCAGGCTCTGTCGATCGCCAACCAGGCGCCGCAGGCTCTGCTCCAGCTGTTCCGCGGCTAACCCGATCCGCCTCGGCGTTCTTCGAGGCGATATCGGTCAAAACGACCGGGGTGGCATGTATGCCACCCCGGTTTTTGTGTCTCGCGTGCAACCGAACAAAGGCCGCGCGCGAGGCATCTTCGCGCGCGGCCGGAGGGTCAGGCGGCATGCCGTTGCGGCGACGCCTCTACCCCGGCGATCGGCCGGAACACGATGCTGAGCACCAGATTGCCGTCGAAGCCCGCTTTGGCCGCGGGGGCGGGCAACAGCATGAACGCTTCGCGACCTTGCGCTGTGTAAACCGTCGCGGCGATTTCGGTCATGGCGTTCGTCACCGGCGTTGCGGCGATCATGCGCGCACGCTCATATACCGCCAGCATATCGTCGACGCGTTGGAATGCCGTTTCGACGACCTGCACTACCGAACAGATGTGGCCGAATTGCACACCGACGGAATACCGGCGCGGCCCGATCGGAACGACTGCCCGGAAGAAGCCTCCTGCGGTCGGATAGGCTTTGACCGTATCATGGATCGGTTCACCGCCATCGAGCAGCACGACCGGCAGCGGCGTTTCCCCCGCGGTGAAATCCGTTTGGCGCAGATCGAGCAAGTGTCGGCTCTTTGTCATCATCCCCAACCCGGTGAAGATACCTTGCCCGCGCAGTTCGGCTTCGAGGAAAATTCGCCCCGCGGTCGAAAGGTAGCCGAGACCGCGCCGCCTCAGCCCATCCTCGGCGGCGGCGATGTCGAGCATCGGCACATGCTCCTTGGTCCCCATATTCACGTCCAGGCGGAATTTGCCGAAAATGGCCACCTCATCGGCGTTGGGCAGAAAGAGCAGGCGTCCGAGGGTTCCCGTCAGGGTGCGCCGCCAGGCTTCGACATCGGTCGAGGCCGCCGGGCGCACAGTCGCCGTGTCGAGCGTTGCCATATAAGCGAGGCAGCCGTCCTGGATCTTATCACGACGCGCGTTTTGGTCGGAATCGAGGGTGATGTCGGCGTAAATCGGTGTCCCGTTGGGCTTGAAGTCGATTACCGAGCCTCGCGACACCGTGCACATCTGTTCGACGAGCGAGATATTGTCGTACAGGGCGCGCAGCATTGCCGTATCGAAATGGCTGAGATCGAATAATCCCTCCTTGTTGAGCCCGGACAGTAAAGTCTCGACCAACAAAAAATAGCGGCCGAAGACGTCCAATTTCATCGTCCGCGTCAGCATCGGCTCGATCGCATTCTGAACCGTTCCGTTATACCCGAGGTCGATGAAGATGATGGCGTCACCATCTGTGACGCCCTTGGTCCGCAGATGAGCGCGCAAGCGTTCTGCCATGCTGGCGGAGCGCTTGATGATCTTGTCGCGATTGGCCGGCAACATCATCTTGCGCACGAACACCCGCGGATCGACGATATCCGCGAGCCGATCGCGCTCGGCTTCAGTGAAAAGCAATTGTTTGGTCAGCGCCCGATTGTCGCCGGGCCTCTGAATATTGCGAGCTGGAACCGATAGGACGAGATAGTCCTCAATGGCATCGGCATCGACAAAACTGGCTGCCGTGGCGACGAAGCGACTGATCTCCGCCGACGCGCAACGGTCGCGCCATTCGGGGAACAGGGTTTTAAAGACCCGGTGCGGCATATAGCCATCGCGCATCAGGAACAGCAATTTGGCCGGCTTGCCGGTGTCGCGCTCGACTGCCGCCGCGGTGTCGCGCAGCCAGACCGCAAAGCCGTGCAGGATCGGACCAAGTACGTCATGCCCCAGCGCGAAATGCGGTTCATTCTGCGCGCGCAACGCGATCTGCGGACGATGGGCCTGGAGCAGGATCCTGCGGGCACGCAGCGACGGGTCGAGTACCATCGCGGCACAGGACTCAAGCCGCAACCGATCGTCGGCAACCTCGTCGAACTGAATGAGATGAGCGCTGTGCATGCCGGCCTCTGTCGCAGCGCGCTTGTCCGAATGCGGGTTGTCGCCGACGTGAAGGATCGTATCGGCCGGAACGCCGAGCGCCGCGATCACGGGTTTGAACAGGCCGCCGGACTTGCCCATCCCATAGTCGCACGAGCAAAAGACATGGTCGATCATCGTCAGCAAGTCCGGACCGGCCAATTGTTCGATCAGCCAGCGCAGCCGCGTCTCGGTCAGATAGGTGTCTGAGACGATGATCACCGTCAGTCCGCGGCGCTTGGCATCGACGATCAGGTCGCGGGTAGGGCCGAAGATGAAGCCATGCCGGGCCTCTGCCGCCATTTCCGCTTCGATCATCGCGTCATGCTCTTCCGCCTGTGATTTGGGAAGCAATTGGCGATAGATATCGTCGAGCGTCACATCCTTGCGCTGCCGCATCAGCAACGCGCGCTGACGGGCCGCTTCCTCCGACAGCATGCGCGCTTCAAGGCCACCGGGCAGCGGCAGGTCGGTAAAGATATCGACCGGCTGATGCACGTTGCGCCACAGCAGAGTATCGAAACAGTCGAGCGACAGGACGCGGATCGTTTCGGGAACGTCGGCGAGCAGGGTGGCGAGCGCCGCCGGCCGAACGGTCGTGTGGATCATAGGGGTCTCCGTTAAACGCCGCTGACCGGGACAGCAGGCATCTCTCCATTATAGGATTAGGAAGCCCCACCCGGCACTTGCGGACAGGCAATGCGCGTCTGGAGCCGTGCCCCTCATCAATTCAGCCCGTATGGCATCGGCGCGAATACCGGTCGCGCGCATTATGCCGGCATAAAAGGACAATAAATCATATTCGGGGTGGGCAGATATCCTCGGTTGCGCGTCAGCGCCGCCGTAAAGTCTATTGATATAACAAGAGTATTTTAGCTGTAATGCAAATGACGATTTAGCGTCATACTGTCCGATTAACCTATTGGTAGGAATCGTGGTGTTTGGCCTGCCGCGGGGGTTTCGCTGTGACGATGCCGTCCTCCGCCTTGGCGTGGGGCGCAACGTGCAGTGGAACAGAGTGGAGCACGGGGGGCCGTGCGTCATGGGGGCAGGACAATGTATCGCTCGCTGCGTCAGCGGACGTTGGACGAGGCGCGCACCGCCGCGGCGGTGACGTGTGACATCGCGTTGACCGTCGCGATACCGGAGCCGGGCTGGTTATGGGCTGCCGCGCAGAGGCACCTGCTGCGGACCGGCCTGGACGCCGAAGCGATCGTCGACACGATCGGCGAAGAGAGTGATCCGCAGATCGAGGATTGCCTCGCCCTGTTGCTCGTTCCGGAGCAGATTGCGGGATGCGATCTCGTCACCATCCGGCTGCGCTGCAGCGCCACGGAGCCGTGATCAGGCAAGCGCCCTGCGTGACGCCGTTACGGGCACGCAGGGCCTTATATATGCCGGCGATGCCGGCGGGGAATCTCAGCTTGCCGCGGCGACGCTGATCATCTTGGCGAGGGGGAGGTGGATGCCGTTGATCCCGAGCAAGACGGTGCCGCTATTCTGAACGACTTCGCCGACGATCCCCTTGGTGGAGATGGTGACGGGAAGGTCATTGCCGTCCGCCGTCTGCGCCTTGAGTGTCAGCGTATAGGCACCATCCTTGGCGTGGCCGTTCGCCGTGCTGCCGTCCCAGGTGACGTCGCCAAGCGCCGACGGTGTCAGCGTCGTCTGATTGACGATATGGCCGCTGGCGTCGGTGATCGTCGCCGTCAGCGTCGCCGGCACCTGGCCGAGCGAGTAGTTCCACACCGCCGGGGCAGTGCCTGCCAAGCCCGCGACGTTGCTGTCCATGACGATCTCGCGGCCGACGAGATTGGACGCCTGCGCCATGCTCTGCGCGGTGAGATTGCCGAGGATGCTCTTGAGGGTGCTGTTCTGCTGCAACGCCTGTTCGACCTGCGAATATTGCACGAGCTGCTGCGTATATTGTGCCGTATCCATCGGGCTGAGCGGGTCCTGATGCTGCAATTGCGTGGTGAGCATCTTGAGGAACATGTTGAGATCGGGAGCCAGCGTCTTCTGCGCCGCGCTTGGCACTTGCGACGCGGTGGTCGCGGTGGTGGCAATCTGGGTCATCGAAGGTTCCTATGCAATGATGTCGACACGATCGCTGGTGCGCAGTGCGCGGAAGGCCGGCGCCTCGTCCTGTACCGGCCCGCCGGCATAATAGGCCTGCGCCTGCGGCAGCCGGGGTTGCGACTGGCCCGACTGCCCGCCCGCGCCGCTCTGACCCGACCCGAAGCTGAATCCCGCGACATCGGTGCGGATACCGGCATCGGACAGGGCGCGACCGAGATCGCCCGCCTCGCGTCGCAGCAGATCGAGCGACGCCGGATTGGCGGCGTGGACGGTGGCGTTCAGTCGGCCGCTGTCATCGAAACTCAGCCGGACGTCGATCCGCCCCATCGTGTCCGGCTCGAGCCGGATCGTCACCGCAGACCGGCCGGCGGCGACATGATGAGCGATCTGTACGCCGAGTTCGCGGCCCATCCGTCCCGGCCGAGCCGTGACGGTCGCGTCGGCCGACGGCGCAGCCTGCGCCGCCTGCACCGACCGGGGTGGCGCATCGGCTTGACGCGGTGCGAGCATTGCGGCTTCGACCAAATTCGGCGCTGCTGCGGCGGAGGCGGGGGGCTTGGTTGCGGAACTGTCGTCCCTGTCGGCGGCCGCATCCGCTGCGGACGCGGTCGTCTTCAACGCGATCGAAGCATTGCCGGCCCGTGTCGGAACCGCCGCCGCGACCGCCGGGTCGGTCGCGGCCGATGCGTTGGTGAAATTGGGCTGGACGAGCGCGGGTGTCATCGCCGACGCCCATATTGTGGCGGGGGCGGGGCTAGGCTCCGCGTCGCGGGAAGGAGCAGGGGCGTCCGATACGTCGGTGTCGCGCTCGGCGCGGACCGTGATGGGCGCGGCCTCGGACGGCGGGTCACCCGCATCCTGCGGATCGCCGTCTGCAATTGACAGGGCGATCGGCGCGTTCAGATGCCGCGCCGCGACCGTCTGTCCGGCGGCGGCGGTCGGGGTCTTGCCCGTCGAAGGCGCAGCCTGCGGGGCGGCGGTTTCCGCTGGCACCGCATTGGTCGAGGCGTGGTCGCCCGGCGAGGGGGCCGTCTCGACCGAAAGGTCATCATGGCCCATGGTTGCCGTCGTCGTATCGTTCGGCGTGACCGCGTGGATTGAACCTTCCGTGGCGACGGCGGGCGAGCCGGCTGTAACGGCAGGGTCGGCAGCGCGTAGACGGAGGGTGTCAACCGCGACAGGATGCGTGATGACGGGCGCCGCGGCTTGTTGCGGCCGGGCGCGTACCGTTGGCATCGGCGTGCCATCGGCCGTCGCGACGGGTTCGGCTGCCTGGGGGCTATCCGCCGCCATGGGCGCTGCGAGCGGTATGGCTCGGTCCGATGGCCCGCCGTCAGCGGTCTGCGACTGGGTCACGAGCCCGGTGTCGGTGAGATCCCCTGTGTCCAACGGCTGGGCTGGCGAGGGGGCCGTCGCCGCCTGCATGAGCAGGGTTTGATCGAGGGCATGACTGCATGGATTTGCGGCGATCGCTGTATCGGAAGGATGCGCATCCGGCATGTCGGCGACGGGGAGAGGGGCGGTTTCGGCAGGCGTACCCGTCATGGTCGGATCGATTGCGCCAAGCAGCGTCGTGAACGTCGCATCCGTCGGGGCGCCGGTCGACGGCAGGTATGTCGTGCTCGGATCACTCTGGATGATGGCGTTGACGGTCATGCGACAAATCCCATAGTCATAATCCCTCTTATAGGATGCACACCGTCCGCGCGGGCAGGATCAATTGACCATGCCGAGGCTGCGGATCCGCGCCCGTGCATGGATCTCGTCCTGCGACAGCACCGTCGTCGCCGGGCGGACGCGTTCGATGATCGAGCGGACGAACGGGCGCAGTGAGGCGGTGGTCAGCAGGCACGGGATTTCGCCCTCGCTGGCGAGCCGGTCGAACGTGTCCCGCACCGAGGTGATGAACTCCTGCAGCCGCGACGGCGCCATCGCGAGGTGGCGATCGTCCCCCTGGCCGACGATGCTCTCGCCGAACGCCTCGTCCCAGCGTGGCGCGAGCGTGACGATCGGAATAGCGCCGTTGCGCGTCTGCTGCGCCGAGATCTGCCGCGCCAGCCGGGTGCGGACATGTTCCGCCATATGCGTGACGTTCTGGGTGACCGCGACCGCCTCGGCGATGCCTTCGAGGATCGAGGGCACGTCGCGGATCGATACGCCCTCGGCGAGCAGCAGCTGGAAGATGCGCTGGATCGCCGAGATGCTGATCTTGGTCGGGACCAGCTCGTTGTACAGCTTCTCGCAGTCGCGATGCACCTCGGTGAGCAATTTCTGCGTCTCGGCGTAGGAGAGCAGGTCGGCGATCGCATCCTTGACCAATTCGGTCAGGTGGGTGGTGATGATCGTGCCGCTTTCGACCACGGTCATGCCGCGCAGCGCGGCCTCGTCGCGCAGCGAGCGGTCGATCCACAAAGCGGGCAGGTTGAACACCGGTTCGTGCGTCATCTCGCCGGCCAGTCCCGCCGGCACCTGGCCCGAATTGATGGCGAGCAGTTTGTCGATCCGCAATTCGCCGCGCGCCGCCTCGGTCTCCTTGATGTAGACGACATATTCGTTGGGCTTGAGCGCCATATTGTCGGTGATGCGCACCGACGGCAGCACGAAGCCGTAATCGATCGCCATCTGCCGGCGCAGCGCGCGCACCTGATCGTCGAGCCGCGGCTCGGTCACCGAATGGTTGATGATCGGCAGCAGCGCATAGCCGAGCTCGATACGCATCGCGTCGATCGCCAGCGTCTCCTGGATCGGCTCCTCGCGCTGCAATCCGCCGCTTGCGGCCTCGGCGAGCTGCGCCTGCGCCGCCTGCGCCAACCGCCGGCGGTGCATCGACCAGGCGAGCCAGCCGGTGAGACCGCCCAGCGCCGCGAACGGCACGAAGGGCAGGCCGGGAATGACCGCCAGCCCGCCGAGCAGCACGGCCACGACGCCGAACGCCTTGGGATCGCTGCCCAATTGATCGATGAGCGTGGTGCCGGTCTTGCCCGACATGCCGCCCTTCGAGACGAGCAGACCCGCCGCGGTCGACACGATCAGCGCCGGGATCTGGCTGACCAGACCGTCGCCGGCGGTGAGCACGGTATAGGTCTTGAAGGCGTCGGCGAGCGGGACGCCATGGAAGATGACGCCGACGATCAGACCGACGACGATATTGATCCCGGTGATGACCAGCGCGGCGACCGCATCGCCCTTCACGAATTTGGAGGCACCGTCCATCGCGCCGTAGAAGCCGCTTTCCGCCTCCAGCTCGGTACGACGCTCGCGCGCCTGGCCCTCGTCGATCAGCCCGGCGTTGAGATCGGCGTCGATCGCCATCTGCTTGCCGGGCATCGCGTCGAGGCTGAAGCGCGCCGCGACCTCGGCGATGCGGCCCGCGCCCTTGGTGATGACGACGAAGTTGATCACCACCAGGATCAGGAAGATGGTGAGGCCGATCACCGTCTGGCCGCCCATCAGGAAGGTGCCGAACGCGCCGATCACGCCCCCCGCCGCTTGCGGGCCTTCGTGACCGTGGCCGAGGATCAGCCGCGTCGAGGCGAGGTTGAGGCCCAGCCGCAGCATCGTCGTGATCAGCAGGATCGTCGGAAAGCTCGACAATTGCAGCGGCTTGTCGATGAAGAGCGCGGTCATCAGGATCAGCACCGAGGCCGTGATCGACAGCGCAAGGCCGAAGTCGAGCAGCCAGCCCGGGATCGGCAGGATCAGCATCGCGATGATCGCGACGATTCCGAGCGCGACGGCGATGTCGCGGCTCGGGCCGAAGGTCTGGAGGGCCTGTCTCAATCTGGGCAGCATCATCAATCTCTGGACGAAGGGGACGCCGGGTCAGCCGTCGGCGCCGATACGGTGCGTCGCGCCATCGTGCTCGAACTGGTGCAGCCGGTTGCGCAAGGTGCGCACCGACACGCCGAGCATCGCCGCCGCCCGGGTGCGATTGCCGTGGCAGCGTGCCAATGTCGCGAGGATCAGCGCGCGCTCGATGTCGGCAAGCGGCCGGCCGACGAATGCGGCGATCGGGTCCGTCGCCCCGGCGTGGCCCGGTCGCCGCGGTTCGCGCAGCCGCGCGACCACCTCGGGCAGATCGAGCGTCAGGTCGACGGCGACGAGATGAGGGCGGCGGCGGCGATACAGGCGGAGCAGGTCCGGCGCGCTGTAACCAACCGACAGCCGCGTACGGGGCGCCCGCGCCAGCCCCGCCGCGAGATCGAGCACCGCATCGGGGGCGCCGATCAGCAACAATGGGCCGGCATCGGCGCCGTCAGGCATCAGCTACGATCCTGGTGGATGATCTCGGTAAGCGTGACGCCGAGCGTGCCATCGATCAGCACCACCTCGCCGCGTGCGATCAGCCGGTTGTTGACGAAGATGTCGGCCGGCTCGCCGACGCGCCGGTCGAGCTCGACGACGTCGCCGGTCTTGAGCCGCAGCAGCGTGCCGATGTTCATCCGCGCCCGGCCAAGCACCGCCTGCACCCGCACCGGCACGTCGAACACCGCGTGGAGATCATTCGCCGTCGGTTGCACGTCGGCAGCGGCCTCAGGCTCCTCCGCCACATCATTGTCGAATTGGGTCGGCGCGAGCTGGCTCAGCTGGGCGTCCTGATCGAGCGTGTCATGGTCGTTCATGCGTTCATCCAATTGCGAATAACCGACGTCGATTCGGCGGGATTGGTCGCGATCACGTCGCCGATCTTCTTGATCGTGGAGGCGCGGATCCGGCCGTCGACGTTGGCGAGGGAAATGTCGTGGTCGAGCAATGTCACCTCATCCTCATCCGCGAGCTCGTCCTGGCTTTCGCCGTCGACGGGCTCGGCGGCGAGATCGATCAGCGCGGGCTGACGACCCTCGCCGTCGACGGGCCTGAGCCGGGTCAGCGCCATGCGCAGGCCGAGCAGCAGCAGGCCGCCGATGATCGCGACCTCGACGAGATTGATCAGCCTGTCGCCGGTCAGCCCGAACGGCAGCGCCGATTTCGCCGCTTCCTCCTCGGGCGTCGGAACGAAGGTCATGCCTTCGACGGCGACGCTGTCGCCACGCTGCGCATCGAACCCGACGGCATTCTGCACCAGCCGCGTCAGCCGCTGGCTCTGCAACGGTGCCAGCGCCTTGCCACCGGTATCGACCATCACCGCCACGGTCAGCCGGTCGATCTTGCCCGGATTGCGAACGCTGACCAGGTGCTTGCGGCCGTTCTCGTAGCTGGTGTCCTCCGACGTGTCGGTCTTCGCCGAACGCTGGCTGTCCTGCCCGGTGCCGTTGACCGCGCCGTTGCTGTCGGGAAGCTGGCTGCTCACCGTCGCGCCGGGGGCATTGGCCTGGTTCTGCTGATTTTGATCGTTGGACTCGACCGTCACCTGGTGCGCGATGACCTGCTGGTCGGGGTCATAGGTCTCGGCCTCCTCGCGCGTCTGATCGCGATCGAGGCTGACCGCCACCTGCGCATGCACCTTGCCGACGCCGACCACCGGCTCGAGCAGATGCTCGATCTGGCTGCGCAGCCGGCCCTCCATCGACGCCTGGCGTTCCTCGATCTGCGAACCCGCCGCATCGGTGGCGTCGCCGGCGCGCGCGAGCAGCGCGCCCTGCTGGTCGACCACCGAGATGCTTTCGGGCGACAGGTCGGGAACCGACGAGGCGACCAGATAGCGGATCGCCTGCACCGCCTCGCCGGGCAGCCGGCTGCGCGTCTTGAGCGTCACCGCCGCGGTCGCCTTGCGCTCCTGCGTCGAGAACAGGTCGCGGTCGGGCATCACGATGTGGACGCGCGCGTGATCGACATTGTCGAGGCTTTCGATCGAACGGGCGAGTTCGCCCTCGATCGCGCGGGTTTCGTTCAGTTTCTCACGCGAGGACGAGACGCCGAACGGCTGTTCGTCGTCGAGGATCGCATAGCCGATCTTGCCGCCGAGCCGCTCGGAGGCGAGCTGCATGCGCAGTTCGGCGAGCTTGTCGACCGGCGCCATCACCGCGGTGCCGTCCGGCGAGAGCTGGAAGGGGGTCGACTGCGCCTTCAGCTTCTCGCTGATCGACTGCGCCGCCGACGGATCGAGATCGGTGAACAGATACCCCATCTTCGGGGAAGAACCGTGCAGCGCCAGCGCGCCGACGCCGATGAGCAGTGCTAAAGCCACTGCTCCCATCAGCATCAGGCGACGCGTGCCAAGCTGCGCGATCTGGGATCGCAAACCTTGCAAGGGCGGCCTCATATATTGCCCAAGGACACGCCGTCCCGGTTGCTTCCATTATAGTGTCGATGCTCCGGCCAGCTTTTGACCGGCGAAAAAATCTCAGGCCGGATCGCCGCGCAACGCGGGTTCGAGCTCGGCGAGCACCGCGGCGCGACGGGCGGCGGCGTCGATCGCCAGACCGCCTTCGTCCCAGGCGATCACCGCGTCGCCCGGAGGCACCGTCGCATCGGGCAGCGCGATGAGCTGCAACTGGCGGCGGTCCTGTCGCTGCCGCTCGGTCAGGAGCGCGGCGAGCGCCTCGTGCTGGTCGGGATGGATCCGTACCGACAGGGGGGTGCCGCGCGCGATCTGGTCGAGCGCGCGGTCGAGCGCCTCGCTGACCGCACGCAGCGGCGCCCGGTCGATCGCATGGCCGGCCAGCGCTTCCGCGGCGGCGAGCGCGACGTCCGCCGCCGCCCGGGCATGGTGGGCGCGCACCGCGGCGAAGCGCGCGTCGAGATCGTCGAGCCCGGCATGGACCGCATCGACCGCGGCGAGCAGCGCGACGTCGGTCTGACGCCGCGCCTGATCGAGGCCCGCCTGAAAGGCGTCGCTGCGCGCCCGCGCCAACGCCGCTCGCTGTTCCCCTTCCATCGAATCGAGACGCGCCAGCAGCGCCTCCATGTCGGCGGCGGACGGCGCCGATCCGGCGCGCCCCGGGTCGGCATTGTGGAAGATGCGGTCGAAGCCGAACGGCTCGACATGGGCATGCACGTTCGTCATCGCTCAGCGACCCCTAACCAGCCAATCCAATCGTCAGTAGATCATCGCGTCGTCGCTCTTCGAATCGAAGAGCGCGATCTCGCCGCGATCGGCCAGCGCCTTCGCCAGCCGGACCAGATTGGCCTGCGCCTCCTCGCAGTCGCGGGCGCGGACCGGACCCATCGCCGCCATGTCGCTGCGGACCAGCTTGGCGGCGCGTTCGGTCATGCTCGACAGGAACAGCCGCCGGATATCCTCGGGCGCGCCCTTGAGCGCGAGCGTCAGTTCGCGCTTATTGGCGTTGCGCACCAGGGTCTGCACCGCGGGCAGCAGCAGCTTGCCGAGATCCTCGAAGGTGAACATCAGGCTGCGGACACGCTCCGCCGATTCCGGCGCGCGTTCGTCGAGCGCCGCCATCAATTGCTCTTCCGACGTGCGGTCGAGCGCGTTGAAGATCTCCGCGATCGTCTCGTGGGGATCGGTACGGTTGGCCCGGGCGAGGTTCGACATGAACTCGCTGCGCAGCGTCTGCTCGACCTCCTGGATCACGTCCTTCTGCACCGTGTCCATCCGCAGCATGCGCAGGATGACGTCGGCGGACAGCTCCTTGGGCAATTCGGCAAGCACCCGGGCGGCATGGTCGGGGCGCAGCTTCTGCATGATGACGGCGATCGTCTGCGGATATTCGTTGCGCAGGAAGGCGGCGAGCAGGTTCTCGCTGACGTTCGACAATTTGTCCCACATCGTGCGCCCGGCCGGCCCGCGGATCCCCTCCATGATCTCGCGGACGCGATCTTCCGGCAGCACCCCGGACAACAGGCGCTCGGTCGTGTCATACGAACCGTGCAGCGACGTCATCCCGGTCACCTCGCCGGAGAATTGCACGAGCAGATGCTCGATCACCGCCACCGGGATGCGGCCGAGCTGCGAGATGCACGAGGAGAGCTCGGTGATCTCGTCGAGCGTCAGCTGCTCCCAGATCGGCGCGCCATGGGTCTGGCCCAGCGCCAGCATCAGCGCGCCAGCGCGCTGCAGACCCGAATATTTCTTGAGTTCGATCGGTTCGATCACCGGCGCGATCATGTTCATGGACACCTCGATTTTGCGTCGTTCGCGTCGGCGCGCGCGCATTTGCGTCTATCTTATAGGAGCGATGCGTCGCGGCTCTGGTGGAGGACGTGAAAATGGCACTGTCTGGCGGTGGATTTGGGGCGCTCTTCTCGGGCGCCGGCCTTCCTGACACGGCGGCGGTGAGGATCGCCCGCAAGGCATTCACCACCCGCGCGACGGTGGCGCCGTGGATCGGCGTGAAGCCGCCGAGCCCCTATGCGGATCCGATGGACGCCGCGCGACAGGTGGCGGTGATGCGATCGATCATCGATCCGGCCAACACGCTCGAAGCCAAGGGCTCGGACGATGTCGAGACGAGCTTCATCACCTTCCGGGCGCTGGATCGGCTCAAGAAGCTGGCCGACGCCGCCGCGCAGCGTGGCATTTCCAACCTGGAGCGCACGCAATTGCAGAAGGCGTTCACGAAGGGGCTGCACGACGTGCAGGCCTTCCTTGCCAATGCACCGGGCAAGCTGCTGTCGATCGGCTTCGGGGAAACCTCGTCACGCGTCAAGGGCGCGCCGGCCTTGCCGAGCCAGGACGTCAGCCGCGTCGAAGGCAAGGCGGTCGTCTCCGCCTCCACCGCCGCGGTGCCCGGCCTGACCGGCAACGAGGTGTTTACGGTCAATCTGGACTCCGCCGGTCACCACGATGTCGTCACCGTCGACCTATCGAGCCTGGGTACGACGACGCCCAGCCTCCGCGATGTGGCGCAAGCGTTCAATACGGCCATCGCCGGTGCGGCAAGCGGCTATGCCTATGGGGTCAAGTTCGACGTCGCCTACGTGGGAGGCGACGACTTCACCGGCAAGGCCGGCAAATATGCGCTGACCATGAATTCCTCTTACGGCGCGACGGTGTCGGTGCAGCAATCCAACGCCGCCGATGCCGTGATGGTCGTCAACGGCAGCCATTCGGACGACGGGCCGGGGGCGGCGGCGATCACGCGCTTTACCAACGTCTCGGGCGATCTGTCGCGCCAGGCGCTGGGTTCGATCGCCGCGACCGATCGGATCGCGACCAAGGCGGCGCAGGACCGGACGACGGCAGCCCGCGCCAAGGTCAACGAGGCGCGTGATCATCGTGCTGACGATGCAGACGCGGCGCTGCCGACGGTATTCGCACCCTTGCAGGCGCAGGCATCGATCACCGCAGCGGACGGGTTCAGCTATGTCGTCGGGACGACCAAGGGCGATATGGGTGCCTATCGCTCGAAGGGAAACGAAGACCTGTTCCTGTCGAAGGTCGACAGCGAGGGTAATATCGTCTGGCAGCATGCGTTGAGCGTCGCCGGGGAGGCGCAGGGCGCCGCGATCGCTCTGGCCGCCAATGGCGACATCGTCGTGTCCGGCACCGTATCCGGGCCGTTCGGCAGCAGTCGTGGTGAAAACAGCGACATGCTGGTCGCGCGCTTCGACAGCAGCGGAGACAAGGTATTCGCCGATACGATACCGTTGATGGGCGACGACAAGGGCACTGCGGTTGCGGTGGCGGACGATGGATCGATCTTCGTCGGCGGGCGCGTTTCCGGCGATGGTGGCAGTGCGGCGGCGATCTACCATCTGGATGCGAGGGGTCATTATCTCGCCGATCGCAGGATCGATAGTGCCGGCCTCGACACTGTCCGCGCGCTCAAGGTCGACAGTACCGGCAAGCTGCTCGTTCTGACCAATGAGAGCGGCACGTCACGGCTGCGGCAGATCGATCCGGCCGATCTGAGCCAGGACGTGGCGAACGTGACGATCGGCGATGCCGACGCGCGGGCGATCGCCATCGCGGCCGACGGTTCGGTCGCGGTCGCAGGCGCGACCAGCGTGACGTTGCCCAATGCCGCTGCGCTCGACAGCGGCCATGGCAGCGACGGCTTCGTGACGACGTTCAAGTCGGACCTGAGCAATGCGAAGACCATCTATATCGGCGCGGCGGGGGAAGATCAGGTCGACAGCGTCACCTATCTCAACGGGAAGATCTTCGTCGGCGGCCGGACGACCAGCGACCTCGACGGGACCCGGCGAGGCAAGGTGGACGGCTTTATCGCGCGGATCGACCCGACGAGCGGCAGCGTCGAGTCGACGTCGCAATTCGGAACCTATCTCTCCACCACCGAGCCGGTCATCGTCACCAATGCGGTCGGTGGCGATAGCGCGCTTGGCGCGATCGGCCTGCATCGCGGCGCGTTGAACGGAACGATCGCCACGTCGCTGGAGGCGCAATTCGGCCTGGCGGAGGGCGATTCCTTCATGATCCAGCTCGACGATCATGTCGCGCATCGGGTGACGATCGACGCCGGCGAGACGATGATCAGCCTGCGGATGAAATTGCGGCGCTACCTCGATTACGATGCGGTCATGCTATCCGCCCCGGTTGACGAAAATGGTCTGACCGAACTGACCTTCTCCGTACAGGCGGGACATACGCTGAAGTTGATGTCGGGGCCAAAGCAGACGGATGCGCTGTCAAAGCTCGGCATCGACCCGGTGCGGCTGCATCAGGACGCCCCGCGCAAAAAGTCCGATCCGCGCGTCAAGCCGGGCGGCAGTTTTCTCCTCATGCTCAACACGACGCTCAATCTCACGACCGCAGCCGAGGCGAAAACCGCTGCGAGCAAGATCGACGACGCAATCTCCATCACCAAGACCGCCTATCGCTCGCTTTACTGGGACAAGCTCAAGGCCACGATGGTCAATGGCAATAACGGCGGCGGCGCGACGGCCTATCAGCGCGCCCAGCTCGCCAATTGGCAGGCCGCCCTCGCGCGCCTGACCGGCGGCTCCGACAGCAGCAGTCTTTACTGAGCCATTCGAAGGATCACCCCATGTCCGACGCCATCTCGCTGATCAGCGGCCTGACCCGCTCGATGAAGCATCTCGCCGAGCGGCAGCGCGTCATCGCGCAGAATATCGCCAATAGCGAAACGCCCGCCTTCCGCGCGCAGGAGGTCGAGGCACCGGATTTCTCGGCCATGCTGGTCAACAAGGGCGTGCCGCACGTCACTCGGCCGCGGATCAATGCGACCAGCGCGATGGTCGCGCTCGGTGCGCCGCCGCCGGCAACCGGATCGGTGATCGCGGATACGCAGGTCACCGAAACCAAGCCGGACGGCAATAACGTGACGCTCGAGGATCAATTGCTCAAAATGGGCCAGATCCAGGCCGACTTCCAGACGATGACCGACCTCTACCGCAAGCAGCTCGGGCTGATCCAGATCGCGATCGGGCATTGATCCCGGACGGGGCCGGCGCATCGATCGTTCGGCCGCTGGCGGGGCTGATCTAGCGGTTCGGTTTCGGCGAACGATGGGAGCCGATGGCGAAGAGGAATGTGTTGGCCTCGTCGGGCCGCACGTTCTTCCGTCTGCGATTTGGCAGCGGGGGAAGGTACGGCGCGGGACATCAGCGACGTCGTCAGCACGGGCAATCGGCACGGTGGCGCAGGCCGCGGGTGCGAGCCGATAGCCGCGCTCGCCCAATCCCCCGCCGGGTGCCAGCTTCTCTCCACAGTCGAAGCGCGGCATGCCCCCGTTCGAGCAACGGAAGATGACGCCTTCGGACAAACGGGCCACCCGACACCAAGCGCTCCCCGCTTCCTCCTTAGAACAAGCCGTCGTCATCGACCGGTTCGGCAACCGCGATCGTCATGCCCGGCAGCAGGAAGCCCGCATGGACATCGCGTTCGGACGCCATCGTATAGGTGCCGGCGATCGCGCCGAGCAGGTCGCGCAGCGCGGCATCGACCGGCTCGGGCAGGTCGTCGGGTGCGGGCGCGGCGAGCGTGGCGAGGCGGTCGCCCGCCGCGCGGATCGCCGCGCCGACCGCGAGCTCGCCCGACAGCGTACCGCCGGTCGTGTCGAGCGCGGCGATCAGCGCGCGCGCGTCGGTGCCGCCGTCGCGCACGCCGCGCTCGCTGCGTTCGCAGCCGTCGTGCACCGCCGCCAGCGCATGCGCGAGCCGCTCGCCGGCGCCTTCGCCCTGTTCCGCCTGCGCGCGCGCGATCGTCTCGCCCGCCTGCGCCAGCGCGGTCATCGCCCGGCCGATCTGCGTCGTTGCGGTGTCGAGCTGACCGGCACAGGCGCCGACCTCGACCGCGATCACCGCGACCGCGCGACCCATCATGCCGAAGCCCCGGCACAACAGGCGCGTGTTGACCGCGATATTCTGCACGTCGCGGCGGATCAGCCGTAGCCCTTCGAACCGGTCGCCGAGCGCGCGCACCGCGCCGGTGGTCATGTCGACCATCGCATTGGCGCGGCGATCGGCGTCAAGCAGGTGACGGGTGAGCTCGCTGACCTCGGACACGTCGCGGTCGAGGCTGGTGAGCACGCCGACGCTGCCGCCGCTTTCCTGCGCGCTGATGACTTCGAGCAGGTCGCGGGTGTCGTCGCCGAGCGCGGCAAGCGCCTGGATCAGCCGGTCGGCGTCGCGCTCGAAATCGCCCGCCAGCGCATCGATCTGCGCGGCGGCGAGCGCGTGGATATGCGCGGCGACGGGCTGTACCGCGGCGGGATCGTCCCAAGCGAGCGCGCCGGCCTGGCGGATCATCATCACGACATGCTCGATCCGCTGGCGGGTGATATCGCCGATCTGCAAGGCGTTGAGCGCCACCGCGATCCGCCCCTCGATCCCGCGCGCGACTCCCGACACCTCGCGTGCCACCGCCTTGAGCCCGACGAGATAGGCGTCGAGTTCGGCGGCGTTGCGTTCGAGCCGGTCGGGCACCTCGGGTACGACGCGATCGCATTCGGCGAGCAACCGCCGTGCCGAACGCCGGCCGTCGGCCAGCCCCTCGGCCAGCGTGGCGAGCGCGGCAAGGATCTCGACGAGATGCTGTTCGCCCTGCGCGAGGCAGAGCAGCATATTGTCGACGAAGCGCAGGAACACCGGCTCGCCCGACGCGGCGATCTTGATATTGGGGCCGTAGATGGCGAGCAGCTTCAGCGTCTGCCGCACCTCCAGCACCTGGTTGCGGATCAGGTCGACCTGCCGGTCGATGCCGGCGAGATCGGCGTCGCGGCGCGCCTGCGTTTCGGGCAGCGACGTGAACCGCTGTGCGATCGCACGCAGGTCGGTGACCGCGGCGGCGGCGGTATCGTCGTCGATCGCCAGCGTCACCGCATCGAGCGCGGCGATGACGCGCTGGATCGACTCGACCGCATGGGCGAGCGCCGAGCCGGCGTGGAGGAAGCGGCCGTCGAGCCCCGCCGCGAGTGCGGCAAGCTCGTCCGCCAGCCCGTGATCGGGAGGCGGAACGGGGGAATGGATCATCGGACGTCCTTGCTACCGGATCAGCGAAACCGCCGCACTTAGGCGGCGGGCACCAGTTTGCGGACGATCGTCAGCAGCGCCTCGCCCTCGACCGGCTTGGTCAGCCAGCCGGTCGCGCCGGCGGATTTGGCGAGATTGCGCATATCCTGGCTCGATTCGGTGGTCAGCAGCACGATCGGCATGAAGGCATAGCCGGGCAGCTTGCGCACCGCGCGCACCAGCTCGATGCCGTTCATCTCGCCCATGTTGAGGTCGGTGAGCATCATCGCCGGCTTGAGCCCGCCCTGCAAGGTGGCGAGCGCCGCCTCGCCGCTCTCCGCCTTGTGGACGGTGAGCGTGGTGGCGGACAGGGTCATGCCGACGCTCATCAGCATCGATGGCGAATCGTCGACGATCAGGATAGACATTCTGGCTCCGGGGCAAGATCGTGAGGGGCGGACGGCGCGCCGGCGCCGCCGAGGATGGGCATGAGGCGGATCATGTCGGGTGCAAGGCTCCTGCCCTGTACCCTGACGCCGTGCGCAAGCAGGACCTGCACCAGCGCGGCGTGCATGCCGGTGCAGCGGCCGACCGACACCTTGGCGTCGGCGTCCGCGGCGAGGAAGGCGGTGAGGTCGAGCGCTTCCTCGACGGTGCAGCGGCCTTCGAAATGCGCCCGACGGCGCGCGTAGCGGATCGGCATCACAGCATCTCCTGAAGATCGAGGATGAGCAGCACGCGGCCGTCGCCGAGCAGGGTGGTGCCGCAATAGCCCGGTACGCTGGCGAGGATGCCGTTCATCGGCTTGAGGATGACGTCCATGCCTTCGCGGAAATCGTCGATCACCAGGCCGACGGTGCGGTCGGCGACGCGGCAGACGAGCACCGCCTCGCCCCGATCGTCGTCGCCGTCGCGGGTGGCGGCGGTGACGCCGAGCCGCTGTGCCATCCGCACCAGCGGCACGACCTCGTCGCGCAGCACGCACACCTCGTCATGCTTGATGCGGCGGATCGCGTCGGGCGCCAGCCGGACGGTCTGGACGACCATGTCCATCGGAATCCCGTAGAGGCTCCCGCCGATATCGACCACCATCACCCGCGTCACCGCCATGCTCAGCGGCAGCGTCAGCCGTGTCGTCGTGCCGCTACCGAGCTGCGAGGTGACCGCGACACGGCCGCCGAGCTTCTGTACCGTGCTCAGCACGACATCCATGCCGACGCCGCGACCCGACAGGTCGGAGACCGCCGCCGCGGTCGAGAAGCCGGGGCGGTAGATGAGGTTGACCGCCTCCTGGTCGCTCAGCCGGTCGGCCTCGTCGCGGCCGATCACGGCCTTGGCGACCGCGATGTCGCGGATCGCGACGGGATCGATGCCGCGGCCGTCGTCGCTGACTTCGATGACGACGCTGTCGGTATCCTGGAAGGCGCGCAGCCGCACCGTCGCCATCGCTGGCTTGCCCGCGGCGAGGCGGGCCTGCGGCGGCTCGATGCCGTGATCGAGCGAGTTGCGCACGATATGGAGCAGCGGATCGCCGAGCGCCTCGACGATCGTCTTGTCGGCGGCGGTGTCGGCGCCCTCGACCGCCAGCGTCACCTGCTTGTCGAGCCGGCGCGCGATATCGCGGATCAGCCGCGGAAAGCGATCGAAGATCTCGGCGACGGGCAGCATGCGCACCTGCATGATCGCGCCCTGCATCTCCTGCGTCAGCCGATCGATGATCGCATATTGCTCCTTGATCTCGCGCGCCATGTCGCGCGAGCCGTGCACCTCCTCGGCGCGGCGGGCGAGGAAGGGGAGGGCGTTCTTCGAGACGACGAGCTCGCCGATCAGCGTCATCAGCAGGTCGATCTTGCCCTGATCGACCTTGAGCGTCCGCGAGGGCGCGCGCGCGCCGTCGTGATGCGGCGCGGCGGCCGGTTCGCCGGCGGTGGGCGGGGCGACCGGCACCGGCGCGGCCATCGGCGCGGGCGGCGGCGCATGGGCGGCGTCGAGCGTCGCGAGGAAGGCGAGCAGCGGTGCGACGTCCGCGTCGCGATGCGCTTCGGCGAGCGCCGCCTCCCACGCCGGCAGACGCGCCTCGCGGCCCAGGCTGCGCAGCAGATTGGCGATGATCGTCGCGGTCGACGGCAGCCGCAGCGGATCATAGCCGATCCGTCCGAGGATGCGGCTCTGCGTCGCCAGCACATGCGCGACCGGCGGCAGCGTTCCGTCCGACGGAACGGCCGGCGCGGCGGGGGCGGGGGCGGAGACCACGGCCGGCGGCGGCGCGGAGAGCAGCCGGATCGCGACTTGATCGAGCTCATAGGTCATCACCTGCTCGACCGTCTCGCGCGTCGCGCCGGTCAGCGCGGTGAGCCGCAGGTTGCAATGATAGGGATCGAAGTCGGCCCCACGTGCCCAGGGTGCGCGCGGTGCGATCGCCAGCGCGGCGATATCGGGCAGCGTCTGGATCGAGGCGACCGGATCGGTGCCGGTGTAGAAACAGCCGGGGTCCGGCTCGTAGCGGACGACGAGCATCGTTTCGCCGGCGTCGGCGCGGGCGCGCGCCGCGGCGAGCGACGCGGCGTCGATATCCGCGAGCCAGTCCGCCGGTGCGATCTCGAGCGGCGTGTCGGGCGTGGCGGCGACCGGTTCGGCCTCGCCGAGATGCGCGCGCAGCAGCCCGGCGCCACGCGCGGCGATGCGATCGGCATCGGCGGCGAGCCGGCCGTCCGCTTCCAGCTGTTCGATGAAGACGCCGACCTGATCGAAGCTGTCGAGCAATTGGTCGACGACATCGGGACGCAGCGCGAAACTGCCGATCCGGACCGCGGACAGCAGATCCTCGCCGGCATGGACGAGCCGGGTCAGCGCCGGCACCTCGAACAGCCCCGACGAGCCCTTGAGCGTATGCACCGCGCGGAACACCGCGTTGATCGCATCGGCATCGTCGGGATGCCGTTCGAGCGTCAGCAGGCCGGCGGCGGCCTCCTGGAGCAGTTCGCGCGCTTCGGGAATGAAGCGCGCCAGCAGCGTATCGTTCATGCAGCCACTCCGGTGAGCAGCCGGGCGGTTTCGAGCAAGGTCGCCGGGGCGGCGGGCTTGACGAGATAGAGATCGGCGCCCGCCTCATAGGCGCGGTCGGCGTCGCTGCCCGCGGCCTCGGTGCTGATCGTGACGATCGGCACGGCGTGCATCGTGCTGTCGCCGCGCAGCCGCGCGATCATCGCATAGCCGTCCATCTTGGGCATGTTGACGTCGACGATCAGCAGGTCGAACGCATCGAGCAACGCGCGTTCGAGCCCTTCGAGCCCGTTCGCCGCCTCGTCGACGGCGAACCCTGCGGCTTCGAGCACCGAGCGATAATAGAGGCGCGTCGTCATGCCGTCGTCGACGATCAGGATACGCTTGCCGGTGGCGGGCTTAGTCATGGTCCGCGGGCCTTTGATACAGGATGGTGCTGCCGTAGCGGCGGGGCTCGAACATCGAGGACATGCGGCTCATGCTCTCGGAATGGCCGAGGCAGATCACGCCGCCCGGCCGCATGCTGTCATAAAGCGCCTCGACCGCGGTGCGCCGCGAGCTGTCGTCGAAATAGATCAGCATGTTGCGGCAGAAGACGACATCCATGTCGCGAAACCGCCGCATCGCCGCCGGATCGGCGATATTGACCACCGAAAAGTCGATCGACTGGCGTAGCGGCGCGCAGATGCGGAAGCCGTCGGCGTGGGGCGTGAAATACTTGCCCTTGAGCTGCGCCGACAGGCGATGGACTGCGCGTTCGCTGTAGATGCCGGTGCGGGCATCGGCGATTACTCGGCTGTCGATGTCGGAGGCGAAGATCTGGATGTCATAGGCATCGGCCTGTGGCCAATGTTCCAGGATCTGCATCGCGATCGAATAGGGTTCCTCGCCGGTCGAGCAGGGCAGCGACCAGATGCGGATCGGCTCGCCGGGCGCGCGGTGGCGCGTCAGCTCGGGCAGCACGTGGCGCACCAGCGCCTCGAACTGATAGTCCTCGCGATAGAAATAGGTCTCGTTGACCGTCATCGCATTGACCAGGTTCTGCATCTCGGCGCCGTTGAGCTCGAACCGCACCAGCGTGAAATACTCGCGGAAGCTGGAGTTGCCGGTGGCGAGAATGCGATCCTGCAGGCGCCGTTCGACGAAATAGGTCTTCGCCTCGCTGAACATCATGCCGGTCTTGCGATAGAAGAATTCGCAGAATTTGAGGTAATCCGTCGGCGAGATGACCGGGGGCGGGGCGGCGGCGTGGGGAACGGCGGTCATGCGTCGATCCTCTGCGCAGCGACCGCCGCGGCGAAGGCGATGAAACTGTCGTCGGGAAAGCGGGCGGGCAGCGCGCGCAGCGCGGGCAGCGCCGCCGCGCTGCCGATCTCGGCGAGGCCGTCGATCGCCGCGGCGCAGACGTTGACGTGATCGTCGGCGAGCGCGGTGAGCAGCCACGCCTCCGCCTGCGGGTGCGGCAGCACGCCGAGCAGATTGGCGGTGAAGATGCGCACGTCCGGGTCGGCATCGCGCAGCAATGGCTCGACATGCGGTGCGACCTCGTCGGGCATCGCGGCAAGCGCTTCGAGCGCGGCATTGCGTTGCGGCGCCTCGTCGCTGCGCAGCAGCGGCAGCAGGGCGGTGACCACCGCGGTCGAGCGGCGGCGGATCAGCGTCGCGACGATCGCTTCCCGCACGCTCGCCGCGGTTTCGATCGCGAGCCGTGCGCAGAGTGGCGCGATGCCTTCGTCATGCGCTTCGAGGCCGCGCACCGCGGCGCGGCGATCCGCCCCGCCCGGCGCGGCGAGCAGCGCGACGAGATGGGCGAGTGATCCTGCCGCGGCGTCGTCGACGACGGTCTGCGGATCGTTCGCGGGGACCTTGACCAAGGGCATCGGGCGGTTCCTGTTCGGCGGTTAGGACGCGGCGGCGCGACGGCCGGCGGTGAGCCATCTGGCGATCTGTCCGGCGATGGCGTCGCTGGCGAGGACGATGTTGGCGCCCGCGCGGCGGATCAGCTCATGGGGCATGCCGAACACCGCCGAGCTGTCGGCATCCTGCGCGATCGTCCGCATCCCCTGACGATGCCAGCGCGCCATCGCCTCGGCGCCGTCGTCGCCCATGCCGGTGAGCAGGACGCCGATCAGCCGGTCGGCGGGGACGCATTGCGCCGCGCTGTCGACCAGGCGGGTGACGCTGGGGTGCCAGCGATATTGCTCGCCCGCCGGCACCGACATGGCGGTGAGCTGGCCAGCGCGCAGCGTCACGATCATATCGGCGTCGCCACGCGCGATATAGACGTTGCCCGGCTGCAACGGCGTCGGCGCGCGTACTTCCTGCACCGTGATTCCGCACAGCGCATCGAGCCGCCGCGCGAACACCCCGGTGAAGCTGCTCGGCATATGCTGCGCGACGAGCACCGGCCACGGCAGCGTCGCGGGCAGCGCCGGCAGGATCGTCTCCAGCAAGGCCGGACCGCCGGTCGACACGCCGAGCAGCACCAGCCCCATCTCCTGCGTGCCGCGCGCGACGATGGCGCGCGGCGGCGGGGCCTTTGGCTGCGCCACGATACGGCCACGGACGCGGGCGCCCGCTGCCATCTTCACCTTGGCGACGAGCTGCGCGGCGATCTCGTCGAGCGACAGCGAGATGGTGCCGCCCGGTTTCTGGACGAAGTCGAGCGCGCCGAGGCTGAGCGCCTGCAACGTCGTTTCGGCGCCCTGTTCGGTGATCGAGGAGACCATGATCACCGGCCGCGGGCTGCCGACCATGATCCGCGACAGACAGGTGATGCCGTCCATCTCGGGCATGTTGACGTCGAGCGTGACGACCTCGGGATCGAAATCCTCGACGATCGACAGCGCCTCGACGCCGTTGCGCGCGGTACGGACGTCGAAACCGGGCTGTTGCTGGAGCAATTGACCTAAATGGCGGCGCATCAGCGCCGAATCATCGACAACGAGAACACGGGTCATGATCGGCTCACGCGGCGATCCGCGGTAGATCGTCGGGGAGAAGCTGGTCGGCATCGCTGTCGATCAGCCCGTCGACGGCCAGCAACTGGATCATCCGTCCCTGCGCGGTGAGATTGGCGACGCCGCGCACGACGCGCGCCCGGCTGCCGGACAATTCGGGGGCGGGCGAGATCGTCGCCTCCGGGATGCGGCCGACCTCGGAGACGCTGTCGACGATGAAGCCGACGAGGCGGCCGTCGATCAGGAACACCATGATCCGCTGGCGATCGGAGCGCGCCGCTTCCTCAAGGCCGAAGCGACGGCGCTGGTCGATCACCGGCAGCACCGTGCCGCGCAGGTTGATCACGCCTTCGACATAATCGGGGGTGCCCGGCACATGGGTAAGCTGGTCGGGGACGCGGACGATCTCCTGCACCGATTCCACCGGCACGCCATATTCCTCGCCGGTCAGGCGGAAGATGACATATTGCGCGTCTTCGTGCGTCTCGCTCATCGTCTGATCTCCTTCGGCGAGGTCCGCATCGGCGGCAGACTCGCCCTGCACCGTGCGCAGCGTGTGCAGATCGCTGGCGTCGAACATCGCATCGGCGGACAGCACCGACACCAGCCGGCGCCCGTCATCGAGGCGGCAGATCGCGCGAATGTCGCTGGTGCCGCCGGGCGGCTGCAAGGCGGCGGGGACGGGCTCGACCAGCGCGCGGTCGACGCGCAGCACCGCCTTGACGCGATCCATCACCACGCCGACCGACAGCGCCGCGCCGTCCTGGTCGCCGCTGCCGGGCAGCGACACCACGACGACCTTGTTCGCCTCGGTAAAGGCCTCGCTCGGCAGGTCGAACATCGTCCGCAGCGAGACGAGCGGCAGCAGCCGGTTGCGCAGGGTGGTGACGCCGAGCACGTGACCCGGCGTGCCCGGCACCTGGGTGATCGCCGCGGGGAGCTGGACGATTTCCTGCACCTCGCCGATCGGGAAGGCATATTCCTGGCCGTCGACCTCGAAGCTGACGAGCTGATCCTCATCGGCGAGATGCTCCTCGGCGGCGTCGGCGATCGCCACCGCACCCGGCCCCGCGGCCTCAGCGAGGTTGATGCCCCTGGCCGCCGCGGCGAAGGTGCGGCCGATCGAACGCGCGACGTCGAGCACCATGACGATGCCGCGGCCGTCTTCGTCCTTGATCATGCCGGTGAGCAATTCGGTATCGATCGTCGCCTGCACCTGCGTCACCGGTTCGAGCCGCTCGCGGTCGACCGTCACGACATTGGCGACGCGATCGACCAGCATCCCGACCGGATGGCCATGGTCGAGCACGACGACGCGGCTCGCATCGTCGGTCTCCGCCGGCGGCAGGCCGAACAGATGGCGCAGGTCGAGCACCGGCAGCACCGAGCCGCGCAGATTGGCGAGGCCGAGCAGCGCCGGCGGGCTGAGCGGCATGCGCACCACGTCGGGGACGCGGATGATCTCCTTGACCTGTCCCAAGGGCACGGCGAACATCTCGCCGGCGCTGTGGAAGATGACGAACTGATGCAGGTCGCTGCGGCTGTCGCCCGCGGCCGTGGGGGCGGCGGGCTCTGCCGCCGCGGTCGGAATGTCGGTCATGCGCCGGTACCTTCCTCGCGATCGCGCTTCACGCCGCCTGCAATTCGTCGGCGAGCGACGCGATTTCCTCGATCGCCGCGGCGAGCACCTCGGCGCCCCGCGCCTGTTCGCGAGCGGCGATGCTCGCTTCGTTCGAGGTGCGCACCGCCTGTTGTGCGGCGGTGGCGATCTGTTCGACCGCGACGCGGGTTTCGCCGAGCGCGCGCGACACCAGCACCGTCGCGTCGGCGATCGCCTCGTTGCCGCGCGTCACCTCGACGACGTCGGTGGCGATTCGCTCGAGCCCGGTCGAGATCGCCCGGCTCTTCTCGACCTCGTTCGCGGCGGTGTCGGCGATGTCCTGCAGGTCGGTGCGGACGAGGGCGATCGTGTCCTGGATACCCTTGACCGTATCCTTGATCCGCTCGGCATTCTCCGCCGAATCGCGGGCGAGATTGCGGATGTCAGTGGACACCACGGCGAAGCCCTTGCCGAATTCGCCGGCGCGCGCGGCCTCGACCGAGCCGCTGACCGCGAGCATGTTGGTCTGGATCGAGACGGTGGTGATCGCATCGACGATCTTGTCGATGCGGCGGCTGACCTGTTCGAGCGCGGTGATCTGATCGCGGCTGGCGCGGCCGGCGTCGACCGAGGCGGCGACGCCCTGCATCATCGCGCCGACCATCGTCTTGTTCTCGTCGAGCAGCTTGGTGATCTGTTCGCCCTTTTCGACGGCGGCGGCCACTAACTGGGCGGCGGCCTGCGCCGCCTGTTCGCTCTGTTCGAGCGCGCCGGTCTGCTGTTCGATCGTATTGCTCGATTCCTGGCAGGCGGCGGCCTGTTCCTCGGCGGCGGCGGCGATCACCTCGGCGCCCTTGAGTGCCTCGTTCGCCGCCTGCACGGCATCTTCGGCGCCATCGGCGATCGTGATGCAGCCGGCCATGATGCTCGCCATCTCGGCGCGGATCTGGTCGAGACCGGCGGTCACCGCCTCACCCTTCTGCGCTTCCGCCCGCGCGGTGTTCGCGGAGGTCTCGATCCCCTCGGCGACCTGCTTCACGTCGTCCTGCACCTGGGCGATCAGATCCTGGATGTCGCGCGCCGATTTCTCGCTGGTCTCGGCGAGTGTGCGTACCTCGTCGGCGACGACCGCAAAGCCCTTGCCGTGCTGGCCGGCGCGTGCCGCCTCGATCGCGGCGTTGAGGGCGAGCAGATTGGTCTGGTCCGCGATGCGCGCGACGGCTTTCACCACCTCGCCGATCGCCGCCGCCTGCCGGTCGAGCTCCTCGACCAGTTCGACCGAGGCCTCCTGACGCTGCGATGCGTTGAGGATCGCGGTCAGCGAGTTCCCGATATCGGCGCTGGTGCTGACGATCAGGTCGGAGAGCGCCCGGGTCAGCGACTGCGAACCGTCGGCGCGCGTCTTGATGTCGCGCAGCAGGGCGGTGGCGTTCGTCATCGCCTTCATCGTTTCCTGCGCCGCCGCCGAGGATTGCTCGGCGCCGACGCTGATCTGTTCCGCTGCCTTGCGCAATTCCTCCGATGCGGCAGAGGCTTCCGCGATACCGCTGGACAGTTCCGCGGTGGCCGTAGCAAGACGTTCGGAGCCTTTCTGTTGCCGCGCGAAGGTGCGGGCGCGGCGCTTCTCTGCCTCCGCGGTCAGGCGAACGCTGTTGCTGGTGACGGTAACGGCGCGCGTGGTCGCCTCGACAGGCGTGGCGAGGGCGTTTTTCTTGGCGAGGGACACGGCTGTCTCCGTTGAGGGCGTTTTATACGCTCCGCTAAGCGCCGATTCGTAAATATGGGTTTAAAATGGACATAAACCAACGTGCGTCATGGCTGGCTTGGAAATCCAGCGAAAACCGCGACATCGATCGACATGGCCGGATCGCTGTTGCTTGATGACATCAGGAATAATCGCTGAAATCAGCGCGTTCCGCAGCGGCGCACCGTTGCGAAAATTAACCAAGAAAATTTTTATTGATCTCAGCCGCGGTACCGAAGCGCCGACAGCAGCAGGGCGAATGCCGCCGACGGCTGGCGGCGGCTGGGGTAATAGAGGTGGTAGCCGTCGAACGGCGCGCACCAGGAGTCGAACAGCCGTACCAGCCGCTTGTCGGCCAATGACGCCGTGACGCGGTCCTCGAGCACATGCGCGATGCCGCGGCCGGCCTGCGCCGCGAGCAGGATCAGGTCGACATCATTGGCGACGAACGGCCCCTGCACGCGGATGCTGAACGCACGGCCGTCCTGGTCATATTCCCAGGCGTAGAGGCTGCCGTCGGTCATGCGCAGTCCGATGCAGGCGTGATCGCCGAGCTCATAGGGCGTCTGCGGCGTGCCGTGGCGGGTGAGATAATCGGGGGTCGCCACCGTCGCCATGCGCAGCGGCGGCCCGATCGGCACAGCGATCATATCCTGTTCGAGCCGTTCGCCAAGCCGCACGCCGGCGTCATAGCGGTCGGCGACGATATCGGTCAGCCGCCGCTCGACGTCGAGCTCGACATGGATGTCGGGATAATCGGCGGTCAGCCGCTCGATCGCCGGCCACAGCAGCGTGCGCGCCGGCTGTTCGGGAGTGGTGATACGGATCGTCCCGGCAGGGCGCGCGCGCAGATCGGCGAGCGAGACGAGCCGGCCGTGGATCGCATCGAGCGCCGGACGCAGCGTCTCGATCAGCCGTTCGCCAGCCTCGGTCGGCGCGACGCTGCGCGTGGTCCGGGTGAGCAGCCGCAGCCCGAGCCGCGTCTCCAGCCGCCGCATCGCATGGCTCAGCGCCGATTGCGACATGCAGAGCTGCGCCGCGGCGCGGGTGAAGCTGCGCTGCTCGGCGACGACGAGGAACAGCGCGAGGCTGCCGAGGTCCTCACGATGGAGATCGAGACTCATGACGTCCTGTCATAGGCCCAAGCGACGCCGCCGGTCTAATCGTGCCGCCCCGTCCGGCCTATCTCGCCGGCTCCATCAACGAGGAGGACGTCATGCAGACACGGACATTGGGGCGCAGCGGGCTGTCGGTTTCCGCTCTGGGGCTCGGTTGCATGGGGTTGAGCCACGCTTACGGCCCGGCGACCGAGCGGGGCGAGGCGATCCGCCTGCTGCGCGGCGCGCATGAGCGCGGCGTCACCTTTTTCGATACCGCCGAAGCCTATGCGCAGGGCGCCAACGAGGAACTGCTCGGCGAGGCGCTGGCGCCGGTGCGCGACGCGGTGGTGATCGCGACCAAGTTCGGCTTTGCCAAGGGCGTGACGACCGAGGGGCTCGACAGCCGGCCGGACACTATCCGCGCGGTCACCGATGCGGCGCTACGACGGCTGCGCACCGACCATATCGACCTGCTCTACCAGCACCGCGTCGATCCCGACGTGCCGATCGAGGAGGTCGCCGGCACGGTGCGCGAGCTGATCGCCGCCGGCAAGGTGCGTCACTTCGGCCTGTCGGAAGCCGCGCCCGAGGCGATCCGCCGCGCGCATGCGGTGCAGCCGGTGACCGCGCTGCAAAGCGAATATTCCCTGTGGTGGCGCGAACCCGAGGCGGAGATCCTGCCGCTGCTCGACGAACTCGGCATCGGCTTCGTACCCTTCTCGCCGCTCGGCCGCGGCTTCCTGTCGGGGGCGATCGATGCAAGCACGACCTTTGCCGCGGACGATTTCCGCAACCAGCTGCCCCGTTTCTCCGCCGCGGCGCGGCAGGCCAATCAGGCGCTGGTCGACCTGATTGCGACCCTGGCCAAGGAGCGTGATGCGACGCCGGCGCAGGTCGCGCTCGCCTGGCTGCTTGCGCAGCGGCCGTGGATCGTGCCGATCCCGGGCACGACCAAATTGCACCGGCTCGAGGAGAATCTTGCGGCGGTGGACGTGGTGCTCGACGGCGACGCGCTGGCGCGGATCGATGCGGCGCTGGCGGGGATCGCGATCGAGGGGGATCGCTACTCGCCCGCGCAGCAGCAGTTCGTCCGCCGCTGAGCGGAGGCGACGCCTCGTCCCCCGACGTCAAGCCGGGTCAGGAACAACCCGGACCGATCTATGTTGCTGTCCGGGATCGGGCCGGCTGACGTCCCGCTGCTAAGGGGGTCGCAGAGTCGGCGATGGTAACGGCGTGGAAGGCGGTCGGGCCGCAGGATCGGGGCACCAGCAACCGGCTGCTCCGGCATATGGCGGCGGCGGACTGGGCGATGCTGGCGCCGCATGCCGAGCGGGTGTCGTTCGCAGTATGGGACGATATCGCCCGCGCCGGCGAGCGGATCGCCAGCGTCTGCTTTCTCGATGAGGGGATCGCCGGCATCCTCGATTCGCTCGACGGCGACCGCCGCTATGCGGTGGCGCTGGTCGGCGCAGAGGGGTTCATCGGCTGGCCGGTGCTGCTCGGCGACGATCGTTCGCCCTATGACGTGACGATGCGCGCCGAACATGGCAGCGCGCTGCGCATCCCCGCCGCGGTGCTAGGCGCGGCGGTCGCGCAAAGCGCGGGGCTGCGCAGCCTGTTGCTGCGCTTTGTCCAGACGCTGATGGTGCAGATGGGGCGGACGATCGTCTCGTCGCTGGCGCATCCGATCGAGCGGCGGATGGCGCGCTGGATCCTCCTCTATCACGACCGCGTGCGCGAGGACGATATCTGCATGACGCACGAGGAATTCCGGTTGATGCTCGGCGTCCGGCGCAGCAGCGTCACCGAGGCGCTGCACCGGCTGGAAGAGGATCAGGCGATCCGCGCGTTTCGCGGCCGCGTCGTGGTGCGCGACCGCGCCAGGCTGATCGAACTCGCCGGCGACACCTATGGCCATGCCGAGCAGGAATATCGACGCCTGCTCGGCACGGGATAAGCGTCAGAACCCCCGCCGCAGCGTCACGAACCACTGGCGCGGCGCACCGGCGAGCAGGGTCTGGTTGTCGCCGCTGGCGGTATAGCCGTTCGAGCCGATCGTCGAGATATAGCGTTTGTCGGTCAGGTTGGTGACGCTGCCCTCGATCGCCAGTCCTTCCAGCACGCCGCCGACGCCGCGCAGGCGATAGCCGAGGCTGGCGTCGACCAGCAGCCGCGCCCCGACCGACTGGTCGTTGAGATAGGTGAAATAGCGCTTGGTCATATAGTCGCCGCCGACGCGCGCGAAAAAGCGGTCGTCGTCATAGACGATCTCGCCCTTGGCCATATGTTCGGGCGTGTCGACCACGGTCTTGCCCTTGGTCGGGGAGAGCAGGGTGCCGTCGGCGGCGACGACGTTATCCTGATAGGTCGATCTGTTGTAGGAATAGCTGGCGAACAGCGTCAGCGGCCGGGCGACGCGATAGCTGGCGGCGAGTTCGGCGCCATAGCTTTCGACGTTGCCGGCGTTGTTGAGCGTCGGCGGATTGCCCTGGATGCCCGATCCGTTGCTGAACGACAGCAGGCGGTTGGCGAAGTGGATGTAATAGCCCGCCGCCGACAGCTGCAACCCGCCGCGGCGCAGGCGCACGCCGCCTTCGCCGGTCTTCGACGTTTCCGGCTTGAGCGTATTGCGGATCGCATTGAAGCCGGCCTGCGTCGTCGCGAACGGTCCCGAGGTCGCCGACGAGACGAAGGCGCGCATATTCTCGGTATAGCTGGCGAATAGCTCGGCGCCGCTGCCGAGATCGAACACCGCGCCGACCTGCGGCAGGAACCAGTTCTCCGCCTTGATCTTGCCGTTGACCAGCGATCCGGTGAGCAGGTTCGCCTGATTGCGGACGCGCATCCCCTTCCAGCCGCCGTTGAGCGTCAGCGCGCCGAGGCGGAGCGTGTCGGCGAGATAATATTGCAGCGTCTCGGTATCGTACTTGCCGTTCCACTGCGTGAAATAGGGGTTGGACTGGAAATCGCGGGCGCTGCGGTCGGAGGCGGTGTTGCTCATCCCGTAGAAGCGACGCGCCTGGGTGAAGCTGTTGCTCTCATACCAGCCGCCGAGTTCGAACCGGTTGGCACCGGTGTCGAGCGTCAGCCGGGTGAGGTTGCCGGCGCGGTCGATGCCATATTCGGTGGTGCGGAAGCCGAGCGGCGAGGCATAGCCATAGGCCGCGGCCGATGCGATCGGCAGCGTCTCGCCATTGCCGCCGAGCGCGCCCGCCGGCGTCGGCGAATAGGGCGTGATCCACGAGCCCTGGCCGCGGTTGTGATGATAATAAGCGGTCGACACGATCGACAGCTGATCGGTCAGCCGCCCGTCGAAGGTGACGCCGCCCAGCCAGTCGCGACGCAGGCCGGCGGCATCGTAATAGGCATCGTCGACGCTGCCGAAACCGGTCGGGAAGGTCAGCCCCGCCCCCGACCAGGGCGCGACGAAGCCGGCGGTCGCACCGTTGTTCGCCGTCCGATAGGCGGCAAGCGCCGCCTGGTTCTGATAGACGCGCGCCAATTGCAGCGCGAGCGCATAGTCGTTGCTGATATTGTCGTCGTTGAGCCCGCGCCGGCGGATGATGTCGAGGCTCAGATCCTGATAGTCGTTCTCGCGCCGGTCGGAATAATTGACGAAGGCGGTGATGCTGCCGCGCGCGCCAAGGTCTTCGACCAGCTTGGCGTTGACCTGATGCTGGCGCTGCGTGCCATAGCCCTTCCACTTGTCGGTGGTGAGATAGCCGTAGCTCAGATAGCCCTTGAGCCCGCCGCCGAGATCGCCGCTGTCGAGCCGCGCGAAGCCGCGCCAGGTGTCGTCGCTGCCGTAGGTGCCCGAGGCGACGAGGTCGAAGGTATCGGACGGCTTGCGGCTGGTGAATTGCAACGTGCCGCCGAGATTGCTGGTCGAGGCGGTGCCGAGCGCGCCGGCACCCTGCGCCACCGTCGTCGCGGCGAGATTTTCGGAAAGGATCGCGCGGCTGATGTGCAGGCCGTTGACGTTGCCGTAGCTCATGTCGCCGAGCGGCACGCCGTCGAGCGTGAAGCCGAGCTGATTCTGGTTGAAGCCGCGCAGCGAGATGCGCGTCGACCATTCATAGGCGCCGAACGCGTCGGCCGATTGGAAGTTGACGCCGGGCAGTTTGGCGACCGCCTTGAGCGGCGAGGTGCCCGGCGTGAGTCGCGCCATGTCGATCGCGCTCACCGTCTGCACCTGCCGGCTCTGGCCGAAGCCCATCACGACGATGTCGGTATCGGTGCCGCCCGCGGCAGTGGTCTGATCCTGATCGTCGGCGATCGTCGCACCCGCGGTCGCGGTCGCATCCTGTGCCCAGGCGGGCGCCGCCGCGAGCAGCGCCGCCGGCGCGACACTGACCAACCAAAGCCGTGACATCATGATGCTTTTCCCCTTCGCCTGCGCTGGCGTTGGGACCGCTCTGGCCATGGTTGGTGACGCTTTGACGACGCCTCGGCGACGCCACGGTGACAATCGCCACTTCCTGTCGGCACCGGCGACCCGATCGCCGGCGGATCAGTCTATATTTGTAAAAGGCCCGTGCGCAGCTTGCGTATTTAACGGGGTCTTTACAGATTCGGTCCAATTTGAACGTGAGTGGCTGATTCGAGCAGAGATGATGCCAGGACAAATGCTTCGCGGGCTCATCCGCACTCATCGAAGGACCTGAAGATGTTGACGTGGTTCGCTAATCATGCCCCGATACGCAGCAAGTTCCGGGTGCTGCTGGGCGTGCACGGGGCGGTCGCCGCGACCGGCGTGCTGACGACCTATCTCGCCGCGGAGGCGACGCCGGCCGAGGCAACGGTCTATGTCGGCATCGCCGCGACGCTGTTCCTCGTCACCATCGCGGTGGTGCTGTTCAGCGGCAAGGTGATCAGCGATCCCTATGTCGGCTCGGTGACGCGGATGGAGGGGCTCGCCGCGGGCGATCTCGCCTCGCCGATCCCGTTCGGCGATCACCGCGACTGTATCGGCCGGATGGCGCGGGCGGTCACCGTCTTCAAGCAGAATGCCGAGGCGGTACAGGCTGCGGCGGCGGCGCAGCAGATCGTCGTCGGCGCGCTCGGCGAGGGGCTGACCCGACTCGCGTCGAGCGATCTCGCCTATCGCATCGACCAGAAGTTTCCCCCCGACTATGAGCGGCTGCGCACCGACTACAATCGCGCGCTCGATGCGGTCGCCGAGACGATCCGCGCAGTGACCGATGCGACCAACGGCATCAACAGCGGCGCGATCGACATCCGCCAAGCCTCCGACGACCTGTCGCAGCGGACCGAGCAGCAGGCAGCGAGCCTGGAGGAGACGGCGGCGGCGATGGACGAGATCACCGCGACGGTGCGGCAGACCGCCGCCGGTGCGGTGCGCGCCAGCGGCGTCGTCGAGGAGGCGCGCGTCGAGGCCGAGCAATCGGGTGCAGTGGTGCGCCGCGCGGTCGACGCGATGAGCGGAATCGAGCGGGCCTCGAACGAAATCTCCGACATCATCTCGGTGATCGACGGCATCGCCTTCCAGACCAATCTGCTCGCGCTCAACGCGGGCGTCGAGGCGGCGCGCGCCGGTGACGCGGGGCGCGGCTTCGCGGTGGTCGCGTCCGAAGTCCGCGCGCTGGCGCAGCGTTCGGCGGAAGCGGCCAAGGACGTCAAGACGCGGATCACCGCCTCTTCCGAGCAGGTCGAATCCGGCGTCGAGCTGGTCAGCGAGACGGGCAAGGCGCTCGACCGGATCATCGTCCGCATCGCCGAGATCAACGCGCTGGTGGCGGAGATCGCCTCGGCCGCGGAACAGCAGGCGACCGGCTTGCAGCAGGTCAACACCGCGGTGAGCGAGATGGACGGCGTGACGCAGCAGAATGCCGCAATGGTCGAGCAAGCCACCGCCGCGGCACGCAGCCTGTCCGCCGAAGCCGACGAGCTCGCCCGTCAGGTGGCGCGCTTCAAGCTCGCCGGCGTCGGCCATTCGGGTGGCGAGGCGGTGCTCCGCGCGGTGCCGGTGGTGCACCAGCTGCAGGATCGCGCCGCGGATGCCGGGCGGCGGATCGCGCGGGCGGCCCGTCGCACCGCGCCGATGTCGTCGAGCGGCGGCACCGCGCTCGCCGTCTCGCCGGAGGATTGGTCGGAATTCTGACGCGGCCGCTTGGATCGACCTGCAGACCGGAAAGGGGGGGAACAGCATGTACCATCGTGACGAACATCGCCGTCATCGCCACGCCCCCGCCGGCCGCGGCCATCGCCGGGCCGCCGCGCCAAGCCGGCGTCGCTTTACACCCAGAATGAGTGTTCAACGCCCTGTTAAGTCAATTGGGACAGCGTCTTGCGACACATGCCCGGCGGTGGTCCGCCGGCTGTCGAGGGGGACGTCATCGATGTTGAACTGGTTTGCCAAGCGGGCGCCGATCCGTGTCAAATTTCGGGTCGCGGCGACGGTGCAGGCGCTGCTCGGTCTGATCCCGATCGGGATCGCCGGCGCGGCGGCGGCGGGGATGATCCACACCAGCCCGGCGGTCGACGTCACGCTGTCGGGGCTGACCGTCGCGACGATGTGCGCGATCACGCTCTACGCCGGACGGCTGATCTGCCGGCCCTATGTCGAGACGGTGGTGCGGATGGAAGCGCTCGCCGCGGGCGACCTCAGTTCGCCGATCGACCATACCGACAACACCGATTGCGTCGGCCGGATGACGCGGGCGATGGCGATCTTCCGCCGCAACACCGAGGAAGCGAATACCGCCGGCGCGCAGCGCGCGATGGCGGCGGCGCTCGCCGAGGGGCTGGCGGCGCTGGCGCAGGGCGATCTCGCCTTCCGCATCACCGCCGACTTTCCGGCCGAATTCGAGTCGCTGCGCGCCGATTTCAACGCCGCGATGGAGGCGATGATGGCGGCGGTCAGCGCGGTCAACCTTGCGGCGGCGAGCATCGACAGCGGATCGGGCGATATCCTGCGCGCCTCGGACGACCTGTCGCAGCGCACCGAGCAGCAGGCGGCGAGCCTGGAGGAAACCGCGGCGGCGATGCAGCAGATCACCGTGACGGTGCGCGATACCGCGGCCCGCGCCGAACGGGCGAGCGCCGTCGTCGGCAGCGCGCGCGGCGAGGCGGAGGAATCGGGCGGCATCGTCGCCCGCGCCGTCACCGCGATGGGCGGGATCGAGCGGGCGTCGCATGAAATCTCCGACATCATCTCGGTGATCGACGGCATCGCCTTCCAGACCAATCTGCTCGCGCTCAATGCGGGCGTCGAGGCGGCACGCGCCGGTGATGCCGGCCGCGGCTTCGCGGTGGTCGCGTCGGAAGTGCGCGCGCTGGCGCAGCGCTCGGCGGAAGCGGCCAAGGACGTCAAGACGCGGATCACCGCCTCGTCCGAACAGGTCGGGGCAGGGGTGGCGCTGGTCAGCGCGACCGGCACCGCTTTGCAGCAGATCATCGCGCGCTTCGGCGAGATCAGCGGTTTGGTCACACAGATCGCCACCGCCGCCGAACAGCAGGCGACCGCGCTGCAGCAGGTCAACACCGCGGTCGGCGAGATGGACAATGTGACGCAGCAGAATGCCGCTATGGTCGAGGAAGCCACCGCCGCCGCCCGCAACCTCGCCAGCGAGGCGAACGAGCTGGTCGGCCAGATGGCGCGCTTCCGCGCCGAGCCGCGCGTCGCGCCCGTCCGCCGGCCGGTCGCCGTCGGCAATCCGGTCCATCACCTTCAGCAGCGCGCCGCCGTCGAAGGTCGCCGCCTTGCCCAGCATGCCCGCCGTTCCGCCACCGCCGCCGTTGCCGTCGCCGGTGACGATTGGTCCGAATTCTAGCTCTTCAGCCCCTTGGAAAGTCGAAGCCGAATGTCTCCGCCCGCCACGTCCCTGCTTCCCGCGACGCTCGATACCACGGCGGCCAGCCCGCTGCGCGTCGCGCTGCTCGACCAGATCGAGCGTGGCGAGCCGGTCCATCTCGACGGCAGCGAGGTCAGCCGCGTCGGCCTCGCCTGCCTGCAGGTGCTGGCGAGCGCCCGCGCCACCGCGGCGGACCGCGACCTCGACTTCACGCTCGAGCGGCCGAGCGAGGCGCTGGCGCGGATGATCGGCGTCGCCGGATTGAACGAGGCGCTCGACGTCGCGGCCGATGCCGGCACGGCCCGCGACGCCTGAAAGGACGGATGATGAACCTCGACGAGATCCAGCTGATCTTCTTTCAGGAATGCGACGAAGGCCTGGCTTCGATGGAGGCGAGCTTCGGCGCCGTCCGTCAGGGTCACTATGACAATGAGACGATCAACACGATCTTCCGCGCGGTCCATTCGATCAAGGGCGGCGCGGGGGCGTTCGGGCATGAGCGGCTCCAGGCCTTCGCCCATGAATATGAGACGTTGCTCGATCTGGTGCGCAACGGCGCGCTGACGCTGACCCCCGATCTGCTCGGCACGATCGTCAGCGCCTTCGACATGCTCGCCGATCACGTGACCGCGGCGCGCGATGGCGGCGAACCGCCGGCCGATGCGGCGATGCTCGCGCGGCTGGTCGACGCCGCCACGCCCGACAGCGCCGGTGGCGCACCCGCGCCCGCCGCCGAGGCGGAGCCGGAGTTCGCGCCCGTCGCCTTCGGTGGCGACGATTTCGACGATCTGTTCGCGATGTGCGAGGCACCGGCGCCGGCACCGGCAGGCGGCGACTGGCAGGTGACGTTCATCCCCGGATCGGACGCGCTGGAGAATGGCGGCGACCCGCTGCTGCTGCTGCGCGAGCTGGCGATGCTCGACGCGACGGTGACCAGCGTCGATCTGTCGGCGCTGCCGCTGCTCAACCAATTGCATCCCGAGCGCTGCTATCTCGGCTGGACCGCCACCGTTCCCGCCGCGGTCGCCGAGGAGGATATCCGCGCGATCTTCGAATTCATGGGGACGTGCGACCTCAGAATCGAGAAGGCGGGCGGCGCGCCGGCGAACGACGATCTGCCGTTCGACCTGCCGCTGCCGGTGCTCGACGCCGAGCTCGGCGCACCCACGCCGATTCCGCCGGTCGCCTCGCCCGCGCCGCCGCCCGTGCCCGCCGCGCCGCCGGTCGCCGCCGAAGCCGCCGCGCCGCGCGCCGCGGTGACGCCGCCGGCGCAGACGATCCGCGTCGATCTCGACAAGCTCGACCGGCTGGTCAATCTCGTCGGCGAGCTGGTCATCACCCAGGCGATGCTCGCGCAGCGCCTGTCGGAACATGCGATGGCGGGGATTTCGGAGCTCACCGACCTCGACCACCTGACCCGCGAGCTGCAGGAATCGACGATGGCGATCCGCGCGCAGCCGATGAAGACGGTGTTCAGCCGCGTGCCGCGCATCATCCGCGAGCTGGAGGTGGAGACCGGCAAGCGCGTCCGCCTCGACATCGTCGGCGAGATGACCGAGGTCGACAAGACCGTCGTCGAACGGATCGGCGAGCCGCTCACGCACCTCATCCGCAACGCGGTCGACCATGGCCTCGAAACCCCGGCCGAGCGGCTCGCCGCCGGCAAGCCGGAGGAGGGCGTCGTCACGCTGTCGGCGGCGCATCATTCGGGGCGGATCGTCATCACCGTCGCCGACGACGGCCGCGGCATCGATCGCAAGCGCGTCCGCGCCAAGGCGATCGAACGCGGCATCATCGCGCCCGACGCGCTGCTCAGCGACGAGGAGACCGACAATCTGATCTTCGCGCCCGGCTTCTCGACCGCGGCGACGGTGTCGAACATCTCGGGGCGCGGCGTCGGCATGGACGTGGTGCGCAAGAACGTCCAGGCGCTCGGCGGCCGCATCGGCATCACCTCGCATCTCGGGTCGGGGTCGAGCTTCGCGCTGTCGCTGCCGCTGACGCTGGCGGTGCTCGACGGCATGATCGTCACCGTCGGCGACCAGACCTTCGTCATCCCGCTCGGCCATATCGTCGAAAGCCTCCGGCCCGATCAGGACGGGGTCAAGGTGCTCGGTCCCAATGCGGCGCTGCTCGACGTGCGCGGGTCCTACGTCCCGGTCCATTACGTCGCCGACCAGCTCGGCATCGAGGGCGCCGAAACCGATCCGAGCCAGGCGGTGCTGATCGTCGTCGAATCGGACGTCGGCCAGGCGATCCTGATGGTCGATACGATCCAGGACCAGCGCCAGGTGGTGGTGAAGAGCCTCGAGGCGAATTACGCCGCCATCCCCGGCCTCGCCGGCGCGACGATCCTCGGCGACGGGCGCGTCGCGCTGATCCTCGATGTCGATGCGCTGATCTCGCGCTGGCGGCGCGACCGCGTCACCGCCGCGCCGCTCGGTATCGCCGCATGAGTGCGGTGATGCTGCCGGCGAACCGGCCGACCGAATTCCGCTTCGAGCCCGCCGATCACGCCGCGATCAGCGCCTTCGCCTATGACGCGGCGGGCATCCTGCTGCCGCCCGGCAAGATGCAGTTGGTCTATGGTCGGCTCGCGCCGCGGGTGCGCGCGCGCGGTCTGACCCGCTTCGCCGATTATGTCGCGCTGATCGACCAGGACGATGCCGAGCGGACGCGCGCACTCGACGCGCTGACCACCAACCACACCAGCTTCTTCCGCGAGGCGCATCATTACGATCACTTCATCGACCAGGCGTGGCCGGCGCTCGACCAGCGGCTGGCGACGCGCGGCAAGGTGCGGATCTGGTCGGCGGCCTGTTCGAGCGGCGAGGAACCCTATTCGCTGCTGATGGCGATGTTCGGCAACGAGCGCGGCAACGGCCAGCGGCTGGCGCGCACCGATCTGCGCGTGCTCGGCACCGATCTGTCGACCGAGATCCTCGATGCCGCCCGCGCCGGCCGCTATTCGCTGGAGACGGCGGCGAGCATCCCGCCGATGCTGCGCGGTCTGTGGACGACGCGCGTCGGCGATTCCGTCGAGGTCCATCCCCTGGTCCGCGAGCGCGTCGCCTTCCGCAAGCTCAACCTGCTCGAAGCCTGGCCGATGCGCGGCCTGTTCGACGCGATCTTCTGCCGCAACGTCATGATCTATTTCGACGAGGCGACCAAGGAGCGGTTGCAGACCCGGCTCGCCGATCATCTCGTCCCCGGCGGATTCCTCTACATCGGCCATTCCGAGCGGCTCGCCGCGACGGTGGCGCCCCGTTTCACCTGCGTCGGACGGACGACGTTCCAGAAGGTAGCGTCATGATCGCTTCGCATGCCCGAGCCGCGCCGACGCGCGTGCTGATCGTCGATGATTCGCCGACGATGCGCGCCATGGTCGCGCACAGCCTGTCGCGCTACGACGATATCGAGGTGATCGGCTGCGCCGACGGCCCGCATACCGCGCGTGAGATGATCAAGGCGCTCAACCCCGACGTGATCACGCTCGATATCGAGATGCCGGATATGAACGGCCTCGAATTCCTAGAGAAGATCATGCGGCTGCGGCCGATGCCGGTGGTGATGCTGTCGACGCTGACCGGGCGCGGGGCCGAGGCGACGATCCGCGCGCTCGAACTGGGCGCCTTCGACTGCTGCGAGAAACCCAAACAGGCGTTCGGCGAGGATCTCGGCGACGATCTCGCCGAACTGTTGCGCACCGCCGCCCGCAGCCCGCGCCGGCCGCGCTTCGTCAGCACGCCGGCCCGACCGGTCGTCGATTACGAGCCGCGGCCCGACTCGCTGATCGCGATCGGCTCGTCGACCGGCGGGGTCGAGACGCTGATCGAGCTGCTGTCGGCCTTTCCGGTCCGCTGCCCGCCGACGGTGATCGTCCAGCATATGCCCGAAACCTATGTGCCGACCTTCGCCGCGCGGCTCGACCGGCTGTCGGCGCCGCAGGTCAGCGTCGCCCGCTCGGGCGCGCCGCTCGAAATCGGCCAGGTCTATGTCGCGCCGGGCGGCACGCACCATCTCGAGGTCACCGGCGGCAAGCTGCGCCGATGCCGGCTCGTCGCCGACGAGAAGATGAGCGGCCATCGTCCCTCGGTCGATCGGCTGTTCCTGTCGGCGGCGCGCTGGGCCGGGCCGTCGGCGGTTGGCGCGATCCTCACCGGCATGGGCGCCGATGGCGCGCAGGGGCTCAAGAAGATGAAGGAGGCCGGCGCGATGACGATCGGCCAGGATCAGGACAGCTGTGTCGTCTACGGCATGCCCGCTGCCGCGCAGCAGATCGGCGCGGTGACGGTGCAGCTGCCGCTGTCGCGGATCGCGGCGCGCCTGCTGTCCGAGTGCAAGGCATGAGGGGCGCGGCACGCACCGTCGACGGACTGCGGCGCATCACGATCATGCAGGGCGAGACCAAGGTGTCCGACGATCCCGACGCGGTGCTGACCACCGTGCTGGGCAGCTGCATCTCCGCCTGCCTGTTCGATCCGGTCGCCAAGATCGGCGGCCTCAACCATTTCCTGCTCGCCGAACCGGGTAGCGGCGATACCGATGTCACCTCACTCCAGCGCTATGGCGTCTATGCGATGGAGGTGCTGATCAATGCGATGATGGCGATGGGCGCGATGCGCCACAACCTCAAGGCGCGGATCTATGGCGGCGCCTCGCTGCGCGACGGCTTCCGTGACATCGGCACCGCCAACGCGCTGTTCGCCCGCCGCTTCCTGCGCGACGAGCGGATCGCCTTGGTCGGCGAGGATGTCGGCGGCTATGGCGCGCGCCGCGTCGAGTTCCGCCCGACCCTGGGCCTCGCGCGCTGCCGCATCGCCAATGTCCGCCCGGTCGAACAATTGCGCGCCGTCCCGGTGCCGGTGCCCGCCGCCGCGATCGGCGACGTGGAGTTCTTCTGATGCGCCCTCCCAACCGAACAAAGGAATATCCGTGTCTACAACCATCATGACCGTTGACGATTCACCGAGCATGCGGATGCTGTTGCGGGCGGCGCTCACCGACCTCGGCTATACGGTGCTCGAGGCGGAAGATGGCGTGCAGGCGCTGGAGCGGCTCGATGGTGCCGAGCCGGCTTTGCTGATCACCGACATCAACATGCCGCGGCTCGACGGGTTCGGCCTGATCGAGCGGGTGCGCGAGCAGGACCGGCATCGCAACCTGCCGATCCTGGTGCTGACCACCGAAAGCTCGGAAGAAAAGAAGCAGCGGGCCAAGGAGGCCGGCGCGACCGGCTGGATCGTCAAGCCCTTCCACCCCGAAAAGCTGGCCGCGGCGATCCGCCGCGTGCTGCACTGACCCGTTGCGAGGAGACCCTATCATGTCCCGCCAGCTCATCACCTTCCAGATCGGCGAACAGGTCCTCGGCGTCGATATCATGGCGATCCGTGAAATCCGCGCCTGGTCGCCGGCGACGCCCTTGCCCAACGTGCCGCCGCATGTCCGCGGCGTCGTCAACCTGCGCGGCGTCGTGCTGCCGGTGCTCGACCTCAGCCACCGGCTCGGCTGGGGGATGACCGATCCCTCGGCGCGGCACGTCATCATCGTCGTGCGGATCGGCGAGCAGTTGCAGGGGCTGATCGTCGATGCGGTCAACGATATCGTCACCGTGCCCGACGACGGCATGCAGCCCTTGCCCGATATCGGCGATACGCCCGCGGCGCAGTTCCTCGAAGGGCTGGCGACGATCGATCAGCGGCTGATCCTCGTGCTGGCGCTCGAACGACTGGTCGACGGCACGATCGCGCTGCCCGACGCCGCCTGATCGTTCGGTTGGTCGCAACCTGGTAAAGCTGACGGGTCCACGGACGTTTCCGCTTCTTTAATCCTCTTCATTTCGCTCAAGGAAGCCTGGTTATGGCCGCTGCGGTCAAGGTTCTCGTCGTCGATGATTCGCTCACCATGCGCGCGCTGCTGTCGGGCGCGCTCGAGCGGATACCGGGTGTCGTCGTCGTCGGATCGGCGGATGGCGCCGACGAGGCGCGCGCGATGCGCCAGCAATTCCATCCCGACGTGATGACGCTCGACGTCGAGATGCCCGGGATGAGCGGCATCGAATATCTCGCCGAACTGATGGACGAGCGGCCGATGCCGGTCATCATGTTCTCGACCCGGACCGAGGCGGGTGCGGCGGCCTCGATCGAGGCGCTGCGGCTCGGCGCGATCGACTGTTTCCCCAAGCCCAAGGTCGCGGTCGCGGCGGAGTTCGACAAGATCCTCGCCAAGCTCGGCAAGCGGATCAAGGCCGCCAAGGGGGCGGTGGTGAAGAGCGGCACGATGGGCAAGGCGGTGGCGGCGGAGTCGATCGACTGGAACGGCCGGCTGCTGGCGATCGGCGGCGAGGCGGCGGCGACGCAGACGCTGTTCGACCTGTTCGGCAGCTTCGCGAAGAATTGCCCGCCGACCATCGTCGTCCAGCATCTCGGCGCGGGCCTCGCCGGCACGATGATCGACCAGCTCGCCGCGGAGATCGCGCCGCGCATCGTCCTCGCCGAGGACGGCATGGCGATCGAACAGGGCACCATCTATCTCGCGCCGCCGGGCGACCACCATGTCGTGGTCGACCGCTGGCCCGAGGGACGGCTGCGGATGCTGCCGCGTGATCCGGTCGCGGGCGAGCGGCCGTCGATCTCGATCCTGTTCGCCGCGGTCGCCAAGGCCGCGGGGGCGGAGGCGGTCGGCGTGCTGCTCGGCGCCGACGGCGAGGATGGCGATGCCGGCGTGCGCGCGCTGCAAGCCGGTGGCGGCTATTGCATCGCCCCGGCCGAGCCGCGGACCGACGGCTATGTGATGACGCGGCGGATGGCGTCGCAGGCCGTGCCGCCCGACCAATTGTCGCGCCAGATCATGCGGCTGTGTTCCAAATGAGCGGCCGAACCGGCACCGGCTCCGGGATCGAGCCCGCGCTGTCGCAGGCGCTGGCGGACGAGCTGACGACGCTCACCGGCGTGCTCGGCGATCTCGCCTATGATCTCGCCGCCAATGCCGATACGTTGCGGGCGCACATGCACAGCCTGCAGGCGATCGATCGCATCACCCAGGCGCAACTGGCGATGGCGGACGTGCTGCGGTCCTCGGCCTCGTCGGAGGATCGGGTCGCGGCGATCACGCTCGAATCGCTGGCGACGAGTCTGCTCGCGGCGCTGCATCATTATCGCGGGCTGGAGATCGACGCGCGCAACGTGGCGTGACGGTCCGGCTTTTTGAAAATCGACCCCGTCATCCGGATCGTGTCCGGATGACGGGGCCTGCCGGTCTTACGCCTTCTTGCGCGCGCGCTTGGGAGCGGCGGCGGCGGCGGTGTCTTCTTCCTCGTCGGGCTGGTCTTCACCCGCCTCGGTCAGCGCCTCGCCGAGCGACTTGAGCTTGTCCTGCGACTTGTCCGCCTTGTCGGCGATCTTGGTAGTCGCGGCGCCGAGCCGGTGGAGCAGGGCATGGATGCGATCCGCATCCGGCGTATCCTTTTCGAGCTGTTTGCGCAGCGAGCCGAGGTCGCGCAGGATGCCCTTCGCGCCGGGGGTGTCGAGATCGGCCAGCGCGGCTTCCCAATCCTCAACCATGTCGGCGCCCTTATTGGCCTTGGTGCTATCCAGTCCGCGATTGATCGCGTTCATCGTTCCGGCAAATTTAACGGCCATGCGGCGCATCCTTTATGGGGAAATCCCACGCCGCCAACGAGATATTGCCAATATGTTTCCTCGCCGCGGCCAACTTATGATGTTACCGCTGCAAGTCTTGATCTCGCTCTATTCGGCGAGCGCGCGGTCGCTGACGAACATGTTATTGGCGCGCTCATGTGCGAAGGTGCTGGGATTGCCGTGACCGGGGATGAAGGCCGTATCGTCGCCGAGCGGCCAAAGCTTGGTGACGATCGTCTCGATCAGTTGCTTGTGGTTGCCGCCGGGCATGTCCGACCGGCCGACCGAACCCTGGAACAGCACGTCGCCGACCTGCGCGAACTTCGACGGCGCATGATGGAAGATGACATGGCCGAGCGTATGCCCCGGCGTCTCATAGACATCGAGCGTCAGGTCGCCGACCGTCACCGTATCGCCCTCGACCAGCCAGCGATCAGGTTCGAAGACGACGCCGGTCATGCCATAATTGCGGCCGTCGTCGTCGAGCCGCGCCAGCCAAAAACGGTCCGCCTCATGCGGCCCCTCGATCGGCACGCCGAGGTCGTCGGCGAGCGGCTTGGCCTCGCCGGCGTGATCGATATGGCCGTGGGTGAGCAGGATCTTCTCGACGGTGACGCCGGTCTGCGCGATCGCCGCCTTGATCCGCGGCAGGTCGCCGCCGGGATCGATCACCGCCGCCTTCATCGTCGCGGTGCACCAGATCAGCGTGCAATTCTGCTGGAACGGCGTCACCTGGACGATGACGGCCTTGAGCGGCGTGGACTGTGTGTCGGTCATGTCGCGGGGGATAAGCATCTGGCGGCAGGGGAGCAATCGCCGCTTGCGCCGACCGGGGCGGGCCGTGCATTTGTGAGCGGATGCTGAACGCCCCCTTTGTGTTGCTGGACGATGCCCGTGCGGGCGGGGCGGGGGCGCGGCTCTACGAGGACCCGGTCGAGATCGTCCGAGCCGACAGCCCGGCGGCGGTGCTGACGGCGCTCGACCGGATCCGTGCGGCGGGCGGGCGCGGGCTGCACGCCGCGGGCTATCTCACCTATGAGGCGGGCGCGGCGCTGATGCCGCGCGCCGTGCCGATGCCGGCCGGCGACGGGCCGCTGCTCTGGTTCGGCCTGTTCGAGACGTATCGCGCGCTCGATGCGGCGGCGGTGGCGGACATGCTTCCCGATCCCGAGGCGGCGTGGGCGGCGGCGCCCGTGCCGCGCATCGATCGCGCCATGTACGACGCGACATTGGCCGAGGTGCTGGCGCTGATCCATGCCGGCGACCTCTATCAGGCCAATGTCACGCTGCGCGCGGACGTCAGGATCGCCGGCGACCCGCTCGCGCTTTATGCCGGGCTGCGGCGCGGCGCGGCGGCGGGCTATGGCGCGCTGATCGCGACCGGGGACCGGCATATGCTGTCGCTGTCGCCCGAACTCTTCTTCACGCTCGCGGGCGACAGGCTGACCTGCCGGCCGATGAAGGGGACTGCGACACGCGGCGATACGCCTGCCGACGATGCGGCGCGGATCGCGACGCTGCACGGCGACGCCAAGCAACGCGCCGAAAACCTGATGATCGTCGACCTGATGCGCAACGATCTGTCGCGCGTCGCCGTCGCGGGCAGCGTCGCGGTGCCGGCGCTGTTCACCGTCGAAAGCTATCCGACGGTGCATCAGATGACCTCGACCGTCACCGCGCAGCTTGCCGGGGGGCTCGATGCGGTCGACGTGCTCACCGCGCTGTTCCCGTGCGGCTCGATCACCGGCGCGCCCAAGCTGCGCAGCATGGAGGTGATCGCCACCACCGAGACTGCGCCGCGCGGCATCTATACCGGGTCGATCGGGCGAATCGATGCCGATGGCGATGCGGCGTTCAACGTGGCGATCCGCACCTTGAGCATCGCCGAGGAGGCGGAGGTCGCCGAACTCGGGCTCGGATCGGGGATCGTCGCCGACAGTCGCGCCGACGAGGAATGGGCGGAGGTGGTGGCCAAGGGCGCGTTCGTCACCGCCGGGCGACGGCCGCTCGACCTGATCGAGACGATGGCCTTCGATCCCGACGAGGGCGTCGTCCTGCTCGAGGCGCATCTCGCCCGGCTCACCGCGAGCGCTGCGGCGCTCGGCTTCCGCTTCAATCGGCACAGCGCGCGCAACGACCTGCAGGCGGCGACCTTCCGGCTGCGCACCGCGGCGCGGATCCGGCTGGTGCTGGCGCAGGGCGGCGCGACCGCGATCGAGATCGCGCCGGCGCCCTTGCCGCCGCCCGCGCCGTGGCGGGTCGCGCTGGTGCCGCTGCCGGTCGCGGTCGAGGATTACCGGCTGCGCCACAAGACCAGCGACCGCGGCTTCTACGATGCCGCGCGGGCCGCGGCGGGAACCGACGAGGTGGTGTTCGTCCGCCCCGACGGGCTGCTGACCGAGGGCAGCATCACCTCGCTGTTCGTCCCCGCGGCGGACGGGCAATTGGTCACCCCGGCGCTCAACCTCGGACTGCTGCCGGGCGTGCTGCGCGCCGATCTGATCGCCAAGGGGCGTGCCAGGGAGGGATATCTGTCGCCGGAAGCGCTCACCGCGCCATTTTTTGTCGGGAATGCGGTGCGCGGGCTGATCCCGGCGGTTGTTGCGATTGCGAAAGGGGCGGCGCTGTCGCTATAGGCCGCGCGTCCTTTCCGCCATCAAGGCCCGACTCATGAAGCCCTCCGCCGCCCTCGGCCGCATCAGCCCGTCCCCGACGCTCGCCATCACCAGCCGCGTGCTCGAGCTGAAGCGGGCCGGCGTCGACGTGATCGGCCTCGGCGCGGGCGAGCCGGACTTCGACACGCCCGATTTCGTCAAAGAGGCGGCGATCGCCGCGATCCGCGACGGCAAGACCAAATATACCAATGTCGACGGCACGATCGAGCTCAAGCAGGCGATCGTCGCCAAGTTCGCGCGCGACAACCATCTCACCTACACGACCGATCAGGTGACGGTGAACGTCGGCGGCAAGCATACGCTGTTCAACGCCATCGTCGCGACGGTCGATGCCGGCGACGAGGTCGTCATCCCGGCGCCCTATTGGGTGAGCTATCCCGACGTCGTCCAGTTCGCCGGCGGCACGCCGGTGTTCGCGGTGGCGGGCCCCGAACAGGATTACAAGCTGTCGCCGGAGGCGCTCGAGGCGGCGATCACCGAGCGGACCAAGTGGGTGATCCTCAACTCGCCGTCCAACCCGACCGGGGCCGCATACAGCGTCGACGAACTGAAGGCGCTCGGCGCGGTGCTGGCGCGCCACCCGCACGTCTGGATCTTCGCCGACGATATGTACGAGCATATCGTCTATGACGATTTCCGCTTCGCGACGATCGCCGAGGTCTGCCCCGATCTTTACGAGCGGACGCTGACGGTGAACGGCTGTTCCAAGGCCTATGCGATGACCGGCTGGCGGATCGGCTTCGCCGCCGGCGCCCCGTGGCTGATCAAGGCGATCGCCAAGCTCCAGTCGCAGTCGACCAGCAACCCCTGTTCGATCGCGCAGGCGGCGGCGGTGGCGGCGCTGACCGGACCGCAGGACTTCCTGCGCGAGCGGGCGCAGGCGTTCCAGCGGCGGCGCGACCTGGTGGTCGACATGCTCAACGCCATCCCCGGCATGCACTGCCCGCGGCCCGAGGGGGCGTTCTACGTCTATCCGTCGTTCGCAGAGCTGATCGGCAAGACGACGCCGAACGGCCGCCGGATCGACAGCGACGAGGATTTCGTCGGCTATCTGCTCGACGACGCCAAGGTGGCGGCGGTGCAGGGCGCGGCGTTCGGCCTGTCGCCGGCGATGCGGATCAGCTACGCGACCTCGGACACGCTGCTGCGCACCGCCTGCGAGCGGATCCAGCAGGCCTGCGCCGATCTGCGCTGAGCGCTGACCCTGCTCTGCGCTGAACGGACCGGCCACGGCGGGTTAATCCAGCGTTTCTATAAACGACATTGCGAACGGCGCGCAGAACCACGATCTGCGCGTCTATGATTGGGCAGGGTTTATGACCCGCCTGCACGACAACGAAGGCATGCGTGATGCAGAAGGTAATCAAGAGCCGGTTCTTCTGGCAGTTCATCGGCGGTTTCGCGATCGGTGCGGTCGGCGTCGTCACGCTCCACCCGGCGAGCGCGCAGCCGGTCGCGCCGGTCGCCGCGGCGTCGCCGATCGTCCAGGCGCACTGAGCCATGCCGCGCCCCGCCCTTGGCGCGCGGCGGGCGGCTCCCCATTTAGCTGATATGCTCAAGATCCTCTTGCCGGTCGCCGGCGCCGCCGCCGCCGTTCTCGCCTCCACCGGCTTTGCCGAGGCCGAGCGCGTCGTGCCGATTCCCGCTGCGGCGCGCGACGTGCCCGCGGGCGCCGGGGCGCAGACCGCGGTCTTCGCCGGCGGCTGCTTCTGGGGCATGGAAGCGGTGTTCGAACATGTGAAGGGCGTGCGCTCGGTCACCGCAGGCTATGCCGGCGGCAGCGCGGGTACCGCGACCTACGACCAGGTGTCGACCGAACGCACCGGCCACGCCGAGGCGATCAAGGTCAGCTACGACCCGCGCGTCGTCAGCTATGCGACGCTGCTGCGCGTCTATTTCGCCATCGCGCACGATCCGACCGAGCTCAACCGGCAGGGGCCGGACAGCGGGCCGAGCTATCGGTCGGCGATCTTCCCGCAGAGCCCGCAGCAGGCGGCGGTCGCGCGCGCCTATATCACGCAGCTCTCCGCGGCGAAGAGCTTCCGCGCACCGATCGTGACGCGGATCGAACAGGGCAGCTTCTATCCGGCCGAGGCCTATCACCAGAATTTCTACGACCGCAATCCGACCCACCCCTATATCGTCCATTGGGACAAGCCGAAGGTGGCGGCCTTCAAGGCGGGGCTGCCGGCGCTGTATCGATAAGGGCGGCGCATCGATCTTTCGCTTGCGCCAGGTGGTTCGCGCAGAGGCGCTGAAGACGCAGAAGTGTTGCGTTCGCGGTGCCGGCGTCATCCGATGGCACTGAGCTAATAAGGCCGCGCCAACTGTGCGCCTTTACTCTGCGCCTCTGCGCCAACATGTTTCATAATAGCCGCAACTGAATGACCAGTGCTCCCGCGGAGGCGGGAGCCCAGTGTTCTTCCTGCCGCAAGCGCGGTTCTGCTTGGTCACTGAATTCCCGCCTGCTCGGGAATGCTGGTACTTCTAAGTCGCCCCGAACGATCCCACGGTGGACTTCAGCCGATGGCGCGACCGGCGTGGTCAGGCGGCGATCGGAAACCGCAGCAGGCGCTGCTCGACCGGCACCAGCGCTTCGGCGCCGCGCCCGACCGCCTTGGTCAGCGCCGGATGGTCAACGTCGAGGCCGCCGGTCAGCGCGCCGAAGGCGGGCAGGACGATCTTGCGCTCGGTGGCGACGAAGCAGCGACGGGCGATCGTCTTGCCGCGCACCGCGAGCCGCAGCTTGGGGTGGAAATGGCCCGACACTTCGGGGCGCAGCTCGCGCGGATCGGCCTCGTGACGCAGGACGAGGCCGTCGACCTCCACCTCGTCGGCGGTCTCGCCGCCGCAGCGGTCCTTGATGTCGGGATCGTGGTTGCCGGTGATCCAGGTCCAGCGCAGCGTGCCGGTCAGCGTGCGCAGCCGCAGCTGCGCCTCGCGCGGCAGGCGCTCGCAGCCGTCGCTGTCGTGGAAACTGTCGCCGAGGCACCACAATTCCCGCGCCCCCGTCGCCTGCACCAGCCGGCCGAGATCGGCGAGCGTCGCCAGCGAATCATAGGGCGGCAGCATCTGTCCGCGCGCCGCATACCAGCTCGCCTTTTCGAAATGCAGGTCGGCGACGAGCAGCGCCTGCCGCGCCGGCCACAGCAAGGCGCCCTCGGGCAGGGCGTAAAGCGCGTGACCACCGAACGAAAAGGGAACCATCGCCGCGCCTTGCCCGTAATGGGACAGGGGATCAAGGCCTTGTATCAGCCGATGCAAATCCGCTTGCGTGTCCCTCCAATCGGCGTAAAGCGCGCCGTCCTTCCGCCGGAAGGGGATTGAAGGGGGTAGTCGCGCGCATGTCGCACGCTGTCGAAGCACCCGTGGCCGAGCGTTCTTCGCATCCTGCGCTGCTCGGGCTGACCATCGGGGCGATCGGCGTCGTCTTCGGCGACATCGGGACCAGTCCGCTCTACGCGTTCCGCGAGGCGTTGCAGCAATCCGCCGCCGACGGCATCGACCCGAGCGAGATTCTCGGCGTGCTCAGTCTCGCGCTGTGGACGCTGACGCTGATCGTCACCGTCAAATACGTCCTGTTCCTGATGCGCGCCGACAATCACGGCGAAGGCGGCGTGCTTGCGCTGGCGGCGCTGGCGCGGCGCTCGCTCGGCCTGCGCAGCCGGATCGCGCTGGTGCTCGGTGCGGCGGGCGCGGCGCTCTTCTATGGCGATGCGATCATCACGCCCTCGCTGTCGGTGCTGTCGGCGATGGAGGGGCTGCGCACCATCCCGAGCGCCGCCAAATTCTTCGACGAAGCGACGATCCGCGCGCTGACGATCGCGATCCTCGTCGCGCTCTTCGTTATCCAGCGGCGCGGCACCGCGATCGTCGCGCGGCTGTTCGGGCCGGTGTGTATCCTGTGGTTCCTGACGATCGGCGGGCTCGGCCTGTGGCATATCGCCGACGAGCCCTCGATCTTCCGCGTGCTGCTGCCGCAATATGGCATCCGCTTCCTCGCCAGTCACGGCACGGTCGGGCTGTTCGTGCTCGGCGCGGTGTTCCTCACCGTCACCGGGGCGGAGGCGCTGACCGCCGACATGGGCCATTTCGGCAAGAAGCCGATCCGCATCGCCTGGCTGTTCCTCGTCTTCCCGGCCTTGATGCTCAACTATCTGGGGCAGGGGGCGTTCGCGCTGTCGCATCTCGAGGCGGCGCAGCAGGCGGGCACGCCGTTCCAGAACCAGGACTGGTTCTTCCTGATGGCGCCCGAATCGATGCGCGGCGCGCTGATCGTGCTCGCCGGCTTCGCCACCGTCATCGCCAGCCAGGCGGTGATCACCGGCGCCTTCTCGCTCACCCAGCAGGCGGTGCAGCTCGGACTGCTGCCGCGGATGAAGCTGCGCCAGACCTCCGCCGATTTCGTCGGGCAGATCTATCTGCCGACGATCAACTGGCTGCTGCTGGTGGGCGTGCTGGTGCTGATCATCCAGTTCAAGACCTCGTCGGCGATGGCGGCGGCCTATGGCATCGCGGTGACCGGCACGATGGTGGTGACGACGTTGCTCGGCTATCTCGTCGCGCGCCACGTCTGGCATTGGCAGCGGGCCTGGGCGCTGGCGGCGATCCTGCCGTTCCTGTGCCTCGACCTGGTCTTCTTCGGCGCCAACATCCTGCGCGTGATCGAGGGCGGCTGGGTGCCGCTGGTGATCGCGGCGGCGATCGGCCTGCTGATCTACACCTGGGTGCGCGGCAAGGGCATCGTGCGCGCGTTCGAGGCGCGGCAGAGCATCCCGCTCGCCGACCTCGCCGCCGCGCTCGCCAAGCGGCCGCCCGAGCGCGTGCCGGGCACCGCGGTGTTCCTCACCGCCAACCCACGCTCGGCGCCGGGCGCACTGCTCCACAATCTCAAGCACAACAAGGTGCTGCACGAGCGCAATCTGGTGGTGAGCATCCGCACCACCGACCGGCCGGTGGTCGATGCCGAGCATCGCCGGACGAGCGAACGGCTCGACGACAATTTCGAGATCGTCGTGCTCAATTACGGCTTCATGGAATCGCCCAACGTCCCCGCCGACCTCGGCGTCGGCGGCAAGACCGAGATGCGCAGCCTGGAGGCGATGAAGACCAGCTTCTTCATCGGACGCAACACGCTGAAGCCGGAGGCGGATGTCGGCATGCCGCTGTGGCAGGACCGAATCTTCATGTTCATGCAGCGCAATGCCGCGGACCCGACCGAATTCCTCAAGATCCCGCCGGGCAAGGTGCTCGAACTGGGCGAACAGGTGACGGTGTAGGCCCATTACCGCTCCGTCGGTGCCGAGCGCGGCGAGGGCGTGAGTCTCAGGCCCTTCGACAGGCTCAGGGCGAGCGGGGTGGGGGGTATGCCTCCTCTTTCCCCTTCCCGTCAGTCCTGGAGCTGGCCGAAGGACGGGAGGGACCCGCAACCTCCGCCCCGTCTCAGTCGATCCGCATCGCGTCCGCCACCAGCGCTTCCGCCTCGATCAGCAGCGCGTCGTCGGCCGATCCGGTCGATACCTTCTCGCGCCCGATCAGCGTCAGCACCGGCACCGCGAGCGGCGTCACCCGGTCGAGATCGACGTGCAGCATCGTCTCCGCGGCGCGGTCGAGCAGGCCGGCGAGGCGGCCGACGTCGGTCATCCGCGCCCGCGCATCGTCCCAGGCGGCCTGGAGCAGCAGGTGCGTCGGTTCGTATTTGCGCAGCACGTCGTAGATCAGGTCGGTCGAGAAGGTGACCTGCCGCCCGGTCTTGCGCTTGCCGGGATGCTGGCGTTCGACGAGGCCGCCGATCACCGCGACTTCGCGGAAGGCACGCTTGAGCAGATGCGACTGCTGCACCCAGTCGACGAATTCGTGTTCGAGGATATCGGGGCTGAACAGGGCGGCGGGATCGGTGATCTTGTCGATGCCATAGACCGCGAGCGCATAATCGTTGGCGACGAAGCCCAAGGGCTTGAGCCCCTGCGCCTCCATCCGCCGGGTGATCAGCATGCCGAGCGACTGGTGCGCGTTCCAGCCCTCGAAGCTGTAGGCGACCATGTAATGGCGCCCCTCGCGCGGGAAGGTCTCGACCAGCAGCTGGCCGGGGCGGGGCAGTGCCGAGCGCTTCGCCTGGAACTCCAGCCAGTCGCTGACGTCCTTGGGAAAGCGCGGCCATTCGGACGGGTCGGCGAGGAAGCGGCGCACCCGGTCGGCGAGGTTGGTCGACAGCGGCATGCGGCTGCCGCCATAGGTCGGGATACGCGCGGGCTTGGACGAGGCGCGGACGATCAGATCCTCGGTATCGATCTTCTGCACCTCGCAGCTCAGGCCGGCGAAGAAGAAGGTGTCGCCGGGGCTGAGCTGCGCGGCGAAGCCTTCCTCGATCTTGCCGAGGTTGCGGCCATTCTTGAAGCGGACGTTGAGCATCGTCGCCTCGACGATGATCCCGGCGTTGAGCCGGTGCTGCGTGACGAAGCGCGGATGACTGACCCGCCACAGCCCGTCCGCCTCCTGCGTCAGCCGCTTGAACCGGTCATAGGCCTTAAGGCTATAGCCACCGTCGCGGATGAAGCCGAGCACGCGCTCGAACGTCTCCTCGGTCAGCGCCGAATAGGGCAGCGCCGAACGCACCTCGTTGAGCAGCGCCGCCGCCTCGAACGGCGCGGCGCAGGCCATCGCCATGACATGCTGGGCGAGCACGTCGAGCGCACCGGGGCGGAACAGGTCGGGGTCGAGCTCGCCCGCCTCGACCGCATCGAGCGCGGCGCGCGCTTCAAGATATTCGAAGCGGTTGCCGGGGACGAGGATCGCCTCCGACGATTCGTCGAGCCGGTGGTTGGCGCGGCCGATCCGCTGGAGCAGCCGCGACGATCCCTTGGGCGCGCCCATCTGGATGACGCAGTCGACATCGCCCCAGTCGACGCCGAGATCGAGGCTGGCGGTCGCGACCAGCGCCCGCAGCCGGCCCGACGCCATCGCGCCTTCCACCTTGCGCCGGGCTTCCAGCGCGAGGCTGCCGTGATGGACGCCGATCGGCAGGCTCATCGTGTTGACCTTCCACAAATCCTGGAAGATCAGCTCGGCGAGGCTGCGCGTGTTGCAGAAGATGATCGAGGTCTTGTGCGTCTCGATCTCCGCCATCACCTGTTCGGCGGCGTAGCGGCCGGAATGGCCGGTCCACGGCACCCGATCCTCGGGCAGCAGGATGGCGATATCCGGGTCCGCGCCGGCCTCGCCCTGGACCATCGCGACCTGATCGATATCGCCGTCCGGTGCCAGCCAGGCGCGATAGCCGTCGGTATCGGCGACCGTCGCGGAGAGGGCGACGCGGCGCAGCCCGGGGCTGATCCGCTGCAGCCGCGCCATGCACAGCGACAGCAGGTCGCCGCGCTTGCCGGTGGCAAAGGCATGGACCTCGTCGACGACGATCGTCCGTAACCCTTCGAACATCGTGACGCTGTCGGGATAGCTGAGCAGCAGCGACAGCGATTCGGGCGTGGTCAGCAGGATCTGCGGCGGCTTGACGCGCTGGCGCGCCTTGCGGTCGCTCGGCGTGTCGCCGGTGCGCGTCTCGACGCGCAGCGACAGGCCCATCTCGTCGATCGGGGTGACGAGGTTGCGCTGGATATCGACCGCCAGCGCCTTGAGCGGCGAGACGTAGAGCGTGTGCAGCCCCTCGCCCGGCGCCTCGATCAGCTCGGCGAGCGTCGGCAGGAAGCCAGCGAGCGTCTTGCCCGCGCCGGTGGTGGCGACGAGCAGCGCATGCCGTCCGGCACGCCCCTCGCGCAGCATGTCGAGCTGATGCCGGCGCGGCCGCCAGCCGCGGGCGGCAAACCATTGGGCGAGCGGCTGGGGAAGATCCATCGCCGCCTATGTAGGGAGCGCGGCGGGGCGGGGGAATGCCGGGTGGTGATCGGGCGATCGTCGCCCGACAGCAGCGTCAGGCCGTGCGCGACGGCACCCGGTGCCATGCTGGCGCGTAATAGCCGGATGGCACGATTGGGCGACTGGCTGGAACCGCATCCGCACGGCATCTACGTGCGCCCCGCCGATGCGTGGATCGACCCGTCCGAGCCGGAGGCGCGGGCGCTGGTGACGCATGGCCATGCCGACCATGCGCGCGGCGGCCATGGCGCGGTATGGGCGACGCCCGAGACGCTGGCGATCATGGATGCGCGCTACGGCGAACAGGCGGGCCACCCCGTCGCTTATGGCGAAAGCCTGACGATGGGCGAGGTCGAGGTCGGCTTCGTCCCCGCGGGGCATGTGCTCGGCTCGGCGCAGATCGTGCTCGACTATCGCGGCGAGCGCGTCGTCGTCTCGGGCGATTACAAGCGCCGCGCCGACCCGACGTGCACGCCGTTCGAGCCGGTCGCCTGCGACGTCTTCGTCACCGAGGCGACCTTCGCACTCCCGGTGTTCCGCCACCCCGATACCGGCGACGAGATCGACAAGCTGATCGCGCGGCTGCACGCCAATCCCGACCGCTGCGTGCTGGTCGGCGCCTATGCGCTGGGCAAGGCGCAGCGGGTAATCGCCGAATTGCGCGCACGCGGGCATGAGGCGCCGATCTATCTGCACGGCGCGTTGCAGCGCTTGTGCGACCTGTATGTCGAACATGGCGTCCGGCTCGGCGAATTGCGCGCCGTCGCGGGGGCGAGCAAGGCGGAGATGGCCGGGCATGTCGTGATGTGCCCGCCCGGCGCGCTCAACGATCGCTGGTCGCGGCGACTGCCCGACCCGATCACCGCGATGGCGAGCGGCTGGATGCGCGTGCGCCAGCGCGCGCGCCAGAAGAATGTCGAGCTGCCGCTGATCCTGTCCGATCACGCCGACTGGGACGAACTGACCGAGACGCTTGCCGAGATCGCGCCGCGCGAGGTGTGGGTGACGCACGGCCGCGAGGAGGCGCTGGTCCATTGGTGTCAGCAACGTCAGATCAAGGCGCGGGCCCTCGCGCTGGTGGGGTTTGAGGATGAGGATGACTGAGGGAGCGATCGTCGCGCGCGATGACCGTCAATCCGATCCCTGAAGCGCCTTCGCCCGCCGGCGCTGCACCGAGCTGCCGATCCCCATCGCCTCGCGATATTTGGCGACGGTTCGGCGCGCGATGTCGAAACCCTTGGCCTGAAGCAGCTCGACCAACGTATCGTCGGACAGGATCTTCGCGCCCTCGCCGGCGATCAGCGCGCGGATCGCGCTCTTCACCGCCTCCGCCGACACCGCATCGCCGCCGTCCGCGGCCTGGATCGCCGAGGTGAAGAAATATTTGAGCTCGAACACGCCGCGCGCGCAGCTCAGATATTTGTTGCTGGTGACGCGGCTGACCGTCGATTCGTGCATCTCGATCGCCTCGGCGACGCGGGCGAGGGTCATCGGGCGCAGGTGGGAGACGCCGTGGAGGAAGAAGGCCTCCTGCTGTTTGACGATCTCGGTGGCGACCTTGACGATCGTGCGCTGACGCTGGTCGAGCGCCTTGATCAGCCAATTGGCCGAGGCGAGCGCATCGGACAGCCACGCCTTGCCCGCCTTGTCCTGCGCGCCATGGCTGAGCTCGTGATAATAGCGGCGGTTGACCAGCACGCGCGGCAGCGTCGCGGCGTTGAGTTCGATCCCCCAGCCGGCCTTGGTGCGCATCACGAACAGGTCGGGGACGACGCCGAGCGCGGGCTCGCCGCCGTAGCGGCAGCCGGGCTTGGGATCATAGCCGCGCAATTCGCGGATCATGTCCGCCATATCCTCGTCGTCGACGCCGCAGATCCGCTTGAGCCGGGCGAGATCGCCGCGCGCGAGCAGGTCGAGATGGTCGAGCAGCCGCGCCATGCACGGATCGTAGCGATCCGCCTCGCGCGCCTGGAGCGTGAGACATTCGGCGAGGTTGCGCGCGCCGACGCCGGTCGGGTCGAGCGTCTGGATCTGCGCCAGCACCTGCTCGACGCGCGCCAGCGGGGCGCCGAGCCGCGTCGCGATGTCGAGCAGCGGCACGGTGAGATAGCCCGCCTCGTCGAGCTGGTCGATGAGATGCTGGGCGATGAACCAGTCGGCGGCGTCGACCACCGCGCCCGCCTGTGCGAGCAGATGGTCGGCAAGCGTCGCATCCTTCTGCGCGAAGGAATCGAAGTCGGGCGCGTCCTCGCCGCCCGCCCCGCCGCTGCCGCCGGTCGCCGACAGCGCGCCGTCGAAGCCGCCGCCACCATCGGCGACGCTGTCCTGCTGATGGCTTTCGGTGGCGTAATCGACGTCGAGTGGATCGGCGGTAACCGTGCCACCGACCAGCTCGTCGGCGCCGGCGGGTTCGTCGCGCTCGACGCGTTCGGGGCGGACGACCTCATCGGTCTGCGCCGCCTCGAGCAGCGGATTCTTCTCGACCTCCTCGGCGATGAACCCCTCGATCTCGAGGTTGGAGAGCGCGAGCAGCTTGATCGCCTGCTGCAATTGCGGCGTCATCACCAGCGACTGCGACTGGCGGAGGTCGAGACGCGGGGCGAGGCTCATACTGCCCTCTCCCTATGACAGGGGGAGGGAGCCGCCGGAGGTGGCGCAAGGGTGAGCGCAGACGTCGCTCGTGTTCCGCACCGGCCCTCACCCCGCGCCGCTTCGTGGCTTGCCCCTCTCCCGCCGGGAGAGGGGATGGGGGCGTACCGCTCCCACATCGTTACAGCGAAAAGCCCTCGCCGAGGTACAGGCGGCGGACGTTGGCGTCGGCGACGAGTTCCTCGGGGCTGCCGGCGAACAGCACGCGGCCGTCGTAGATGATATAGGCGCGATCGACGATATCGAGCGTTTCGCGCACGTTGTGGTCGGTGATCAGCACGCCGATGTCGCGCCGCTTGAGGTCCTTCACCAGATCGCGGATGTCGGCGATCGAGATCGGATCGATGCCGGCGAACGGTTCGTCGAGCAGCATGATCGACGGATCGGCGGCGAGCGCGCGAGCGATCTCGGCGCGGCGGCGCTCGCCGCCCGACAGCGCCATGGCGGGGCTGGCGCGCAGCCGGGTGAGGCCGAATTCGTCGAGCAATTTGTCGAGCTTGGCGGTGCGCGCCGCGGGATCGGGCTCGGACAGTTCGAGCACCGCGCCGATATTCTTCTCGATCGACAGGCCGCGGAAGATGCTCGTCTCCTGCGGCAGATAGCCGAGGCCGAGGATCGCGCGGCGGTACATCGGCAGGCGGGTGATATCCTCGCCGTCGAGCATGATGCGGCCCGAATCGGGTTTGACGAGGCCCATCACCGAATAGAAGCAGGTCGTCTTGCCGGCCCCGTTGGGGCCGAGCAGCCCGACCACCTCGCCGCGATCGACCGAGACCGACACGTCGGTGAGGACGACGCGCTTGTCATAGGATTTGGCGATCGAGATCGCCTGCAGGCCGCGATTGGCAGGCGGCTCGTGGATCGCTTCGGCTCTGTGCAGGTCGGTAACGGCGGCGTCCATGTCCATCGACTCGATGCCTCGCATCAAAGAGTTAGCAAAGCCTTGGCAGGCTTCGTGCATAGCCGCCGCGTCATGGCGCGCCGCGACGCGCGAGGGAAGACCCTTTAGGTCGCGGCCGGCGCACCCGGCGCGGGTGCGTGCCCCGCGCGCGCCGGACGGGAAGGCTTGCGATCAGTTGCGCTTAGGGACCGAGAAGGTGCCGGTGACGCGGCCGCTCGGCGCGGTGGTGGTGGTCGCGCCGGGAGCGGCGCCGCCCGCGCCGCGGACGGAATTGCCGTCGATCACCGCGCGACCGGTATCGAGATTGATCGTCAGGCGGCCGCCGTTCACCGTATTGCCGCCCTGCGTCAGCGTCACCGCGCCGAGCATGGTGATGACGCGACGGTTGAGGTCGTAGATCGCATATTGGCTCTTGCCCGTCTGATCGGGGCGACGGACGACGACGCCGCCCGAGGCGTCGATCCGCGACACCTGCGGGCTGCCGCCGATGATCGCGCCGGTCGTCGCCACCGTCATCCGGGCGGCGTTGAGCGTCATTTCCGCCTGCTTGACCGCGACGTTGCCGGTCAGGATGGTGCGGTGCTGCTTGTCCTGCAACTCGATCGTATCGGCGCCGAAATCGATCGGCGCGTTCGAATTGTGCGCGCTCTGCGCCGCCAGCGGCGTGGCGAACGACGCCGCGACCAGGGACAAGGCGACGACCGGAGCGGCGGGGAAGGGCTTGCGCATGGCCGGCTATTTCGTCTTTCGCGGCACGATCCGCAAGCGGGCATTGCCGCTCAGGCGGACGGTGCGGCCGTCGAGATCGGCGCTCAGCCGATCGGCGCTGAACGTGCCCTGCGGCACGGTGCCGGTGACCTTGCCGTCGCTGCGCATCGTCTTGGCCTTGAGATCGACCGTCGCATCGCTGGTGTCGATGCGATAGCCGTTGGCGGCGCGCACCGCGATCGGGCCGTCGACCTTCATCTGTTCGGTGTTGAGGTCGTAGCGACCCTGATCGGCGCGCAGCGTCGCCGGCCCGTCGGCGAGCGCGAGATCGGCGGTCATGCCCTTGATCTGGACGATCGGCACGCTGCTGCTCTGCTGCACGGCGCTGCCGGCGTTGAGCGCGAAGGCCTGGCCCTTGTCGTCCTGCCCGCGATAGGTCGCCGCCTGCAGCTTCAGCCGCTCCTTGGCGACCTCGACCTTGTTCTTGTCGAGTACGAACGAGACTTCGTTGGCGGCGGTGAGCGGGGCAAGCACCAGAAAGGCGGCGAGCACGCCGATGCCGATCGGCAGTCCGGTGTTGAGCAACGTGACGATCCGGTCCTGCCGGCCGCCGGGCGCGGCCCAACGCTGCCGCGCCGAGCGGATCGGGCGCGCCGTCGCGCTCACCGGACGCGCCTACGCATGGGCGAAGATGTCGATTTCCGGCCAGCCCGCGAGGTCGAGCGCGGCGCGGGTTGGCAGGAAGTCGAAACAGGCCTGCGCCATCGCCATCCGCCCCTCGCGCTCCAGCCGCCGGTTGAGCTCGGCCTGGAGGCGGTGGAGGTAGCGCACGTCGCTCGCCGCATATTCCTTCTGCGCGTCGGACAGGTCGGGCGAGCCCCAGTCAGACGATTGCTGCTGCTTGCTGAGCTCCTGGCCGAGCAGCTCACGCACCAGCTCCTTGAGGCCGTGGCGATCGGTATAGGTGCGGATCAGGCGCGACGCGATCTTGGTGTCATAGGCGGGCGCGGCGACGATGCCGAGGTAATGCTGCAGCGCGGCGATGTCGAACCGGCCGTAATGGTAGAGTTTGACGCGCGCCGGATCGGCGAGCAGCGCCTTGAGGTTGGGCGCGGCATAGTCGCTGTCGGGGCCGAAGCGGACGAGATGCTCGTCCGGCCCGCCATCGGACAATTGCACGACGCAGAGACGGTCGCGCGGCGTGATCAGCCCCATCGTCTCGGTATCGACGGCGATCGACGCGCCGGGGGCGAAGACATCGGCGGGGAGGTCTTCCTCGTGGAAGTGAACGGTCATGTGCCCGCCCTACGCTGCAACGTCGCGATGCTCAACGATTAAGCGTCGGCGCGCGGCAGGCCGGCCCGGGTGCGGCACGGCGTGCCGGATCGGCGACGATGCGGCAATATTCGCGCAGCCATGGGACAATAACGCGACGATTTCATTCGCGGGGACTTGTTTTCTGCGCTATGGCGATTCCCAAGGCGCAATAGGTTTCGCGCCCGAGGGCTCGCGTTCGTCGTCCGGCGCACGGGTTCTTGTCACGGATTGGATGCGGGCGAACCGGGAAGACGAATAGGGTTATGGGTTACGACAAAGGTGGCCGCGGCAATCGTGGCGGACGTGGTCGCGACAAGCGCGACGATTTCGGTGGCGGCAGCAGCGATTTCGGGGGCGGCTTCGGCGGCGGCGGTTTCGGCG
>NZ_JFYV01000055.1 GCF_000632225.1 Sphingomonas sp. RIT328 | reverse complement strand
CTGGCCCAGCATGATCTCAACCTCACGCAGCTTGCCGATGATCTCCTCGGGCTTGTGCTTCTTGGCAGGCATTCGTTGTCCCTTCTTTGATCCAGACTGTCATAGTCCATGGACCACTCAGAAGGGGGCAGCTCAGTATGGAGCGTATGGGCGAGAAAATTGGTGGGCCCGGCAGGACTCGAACCCGCAACCTAGCCGTTATGAGCGGCCAGCTCTAACCATTGAGCTACAGGCCCCACCGCTGCGCAGCGCTAGCGCAACCGCCGGCAAAGCAAAAGTGCCGCGGGCGCGGCGCGCAGCAAAAAGGGCGCCCCGTTGCGGGAGCGCCCTTCGAGATCGTGCGACAGCATGATCGGGGCGTCGGCAGATCGCCGACGCCGGCCGATTACATGTTGTCGGCCTTGGCCTCGGCTGCGTCACGGACGTTGTCCGCGGCGGCGTTGGTGTTGTCGGCAACGTTCTCGAGCGCGGCGGCAGCGGCGGCGTTCGAGGTGTTGTCGGCAAGCGCGTCGATGTTGTCGGCCTGCGCTTCCATGTTGTCGGCGAGCATGTCCCCGTTGTTCTCAACGGCGGCCGCTTCAGGCGACTTGTGGCAGGCTGCGACGGACATCAGGCCGGCGGCAGCGAGAACGAAAGCGATCTTCTTCATTCGGTTGCTCCCAAGCAAAGCAAAGCAAAAATCGCGGCCGGCCCGATCGCCGTCGCGAGACAGCCCAAATACCGCACGACTCCCCCCGGTCAATCGGGAAATTCATCCGGCTGAAAGGTTCCGCCGCATCAGCAACTCAGCGTCGCGGCGTCACCGGACCGATTTCCTCGGGGGCGTTGGCGACCACCGCGAGCATCGTCGTCCAGGCGGCGACGTTCTGGCGGAGTTGCTCCGGATCGATCCGGTCGAGCGTGTCGTCGGGCGTGTGATGCGTGTCGAAATAGCGGCTTCCGTCCTGGTTGAGGTCGATCGCCGCGACCCCGAGCGCGAGCGTCGGACCGACGTCGGTGCCGTCGCCGCCGAGGCCGGACCCCCGGCCGATGCCGAGCGGCGCGAGCGCGGTCTGCAGGCGATCGGCGACCGGATTGGCGCTGTCGGGCAGATTGACCTCGAACCGCCAGATGCGATCGGCGCCGAAATCGCTTTCACCGGCGGTGGCGTGGCGTTCGCCGCCATGGACGCGGGCATAGTCCTTGCCGCCATAGCCGCCCGGCTCCTCCGCGCCGAACCAGACGACGCGGATCGTGCGGCGCGGCCGCGGTCCGTCGAGCAGCCGCTTGGCGGCGGCGGTGGTGATCGCGACGCCGCTGGCATCGTCGATCGCGCCCGTGCCGAGGTCCCAGCTGTCGAGATGCCCGCCGACCAGCACGACGCCGGCCTTGGGATCGCTGCCGGGGACTTCGGCGATGACGTTGCCCGAGGTGCCGGTGCCGGCGAAGCGCGGCGTCAGCACGAGCTTCAGCGAGATCGGCTTGCCGCGGTCGGCGATCCGTTCGAGCAGTTCGGCATCGCTGACCGACAGCGCCGCCGCCGGGATCGGCGCGACGCCGGCGGGGAAATCGGTGACGCCGGTGTGCGGATTGCGGTGGTGATCGGTGCCGATCGACTTGATGACGATCGCCGCGGCGCCCTTGCTCGCGGCGAGGGCCGGGCCGACGAACCGCGCGGGGCCATAGGCGCCGTAGCTCGACCCGTCCTGCGTCGGCTGCATCGCATTGCCGACATAGACGATGCGGCCGCGCACCGCCTCGGCGGGGGCATTGGCGAACTCGCCATAGCTACGGAACACCACCACCGGCGCGGTGAGGCCGGCGGCGGGGGTGGCGCCCGAATTGCCGAGCGCGACCAGCTTGAGCTGCTGCGGGAAGGGGGCGATCACCTCGGCGCGCTCCTCGCCGCGCAGCCACACCGGCATCTGATAGGTTTCAACGTGCACGTTCTTGAAGCCCAACGCCTTGAGCCGCGCGACGCCCCAGCTGCGCGCCCGCGCCTCGGCCTCGGTCGCCGCGAGCCGCTGGCCGACCTCGGTGGTCAGGCCCTCGACGATGTCATAGGCGAGGTCGTCCTTGAGCGCCGCATCGCGCAGCGCCGCGACCTTGGCGTCGACCGGGGCGGGGGTCGGCGGCGCCTGGCGCTGCGCCGACAGCGCGGTGGAGGAGGCGAGGGCCAGCAAGGCCAATGCGATGCGCGTCATTCGTGGAATATCCCCTGTCCAATCAATGCGCCCCGGGTGTGGGCGAAGCCGCGGGCGAGCACAAGCGGCGGACCGCGGCGGCATTTGCACGCGCGTCGCCGGATCGCTACATGCCACCTACGAATTTCCCGTACCTTCGATCAGGAGCCGTCGGCACATGGCCGTCCAGTATACCTACGTCATGAAGGGTCTGACCAAGACCTTCCCCGGCGCGAACAAGCCCGTCCTCAACAACATCCACCTGCAGTTCATCCCGTCGGCGAAGATCGCGATCATCGGCCCCAACGGCGCGGGCAAATCGACGCTGATGAAGATCATGGCGGGGATGGACCCCGATTTCACCGGCGAGGCCTGGGCGGCGGAGGGCGTGCGCGTCGGCTATCTGGCGCAGGAGCCGCAGCTCGATCCGAGCAAGGACGTGATGGGCAACGTCAAGGACGGCGTGCGGCCGGTCGCCGACCTGGTCGATCGCTTCAACGCCATTTCGGCGGAGATGGGCGATCCCAAGGACGATACCGATTTCGACGCGCTTATGGAGGAGATGGGCGATCTCCAGGCCAAGATCGACGCGGTCGACGGCTGGTCGCTCGACAGCCAGCTCGAACAGGCGATGGAGGCGTTGCGCTGCCCGCCCGGCGACGCCGACGTCAGCCGCCTGTCGGGCGGTGAGAAGCGCCGCGTCGCCCTGTGCAAGCTGCTGCTCGAAAAGCCCGACATCCTGCTGCTCGACGAGCCGACCAACCACCTCGACGCCGAAAGCGTGTCGTGGCTGGAAAATTACCTCAAGGAATATACCGGCAACGTCATCCTGGTGACGCACGATCGCTACTTCCTCGACAATGTCGTCAACTGGGTGCTCGAGCTCGATCGCGGCCGCTACTACACCTATGAGAGCAACTATTCGGGCTATCTCGAAAAGAAGGCGAAGCGGCTCGAGCAGGAGGAGCGCGAGGAGGCCGGCAAGCAGAAGGCGATCGCCGACGAGCTCGCCTGGATGCGCCAGACTCCCAAGGCGCGCCAGACCAAGTCGAAGGCGCGTATCCGTGCGTTCGAGGAGCTCATGGAGAAGCAGGAGAATCGCGTCGCCGGCAAGGCGCAGATCCTCATCCAGATCCCCGAGCGGCTCGGCGGCAAGGTGATCGAGGCCAAGGGACTGACCAAGGCCTATGGCGACAAACTGCTGTTCGACAATCTCGACTTCACGCTGCCGCCGGGCGGCATCGTCGGGGTGATCGGCCCCAACGGCGCCGGCAAGTCGACCCTGTTCAAGCTGATCACCGGGCAGGAAACGCCTGACTCCGGATCGATCGAGGTCGGTTCGACGGTCAAGCTCGGCTATGTCGACCAGAGCCGTGACGATCTCGATCCGAACAAGAACGTCTGGCAGGAAATCTCCGACGAGCTGGAGGTCTTCCGCTTCGGCAAGCAGGAACTGGGCACGCGCGCCTATGTCGGCGCGTTCAACTTCCGCGGGCCGGACCAGCAGAAGAAGGTCGGGCAGCTGTCGGGCGGTGAGCGCAACCGCGTCCATATGGCCAAGATGCTCAAGGAGGGCGGCAACGTCCTGCTGCTCGACGAGCCGACCAACGACCTCGACGTCGAGACGCTGCGCGCGCTCGAGGAGGCGCTGGAGACCTTCGCGGGCTGTGCGGTGGTGATCAGCCACGATCGCTTCTTCCTCGATCGTCTCTGCACGCACATCCTCGCCTTCGAAGGCGACAGCCACGTCGAATGGTTCGAGGGCAATTACGAGAGCTACGAGGAAGACAAGCGCCGCCGCCTGGGCGACGCCGCCGACCGGCCGACCCGTCTCGCCTACAAGAAGCTGACGCGCTGATCCGGGAGGGGGCGGCTCGGCGGGCCGCCCCAATCTTTTATAGGCCGGTGGTATCGATCGTCAGGCGAGGGATGGTCAATGCGGTCAGCGAGTCGCCAAAGTTTGATTGCGCTTTGGTCCGGTAACTGGCGCCGGCAGGCTTTGCCATCTGATGGACAGTCTTTCCGGTGACGTCGAATACCCAATATTCGGGAATACCACCCTTGGCGTAAAGCCGCTGTTTGCGACCGAGATCGAGCTGCACGGTCGTATCGGCGATCTCGACGACGAGTGTCACACTCGCTCCGGGAACCGGGCCATCCCCGTAGGCATCCGACGTCAAGATGATGTCCGGGCGGGGGAGGTCGTGATCCGATACGGCAACCGACCCTTCGATGCCGACGAACAGCGTCGACCCTATCGCTTCGAGGGCCCGGCGGAGGCGATAGGCGCACTCGCTCTTGGCCATCATGTGCGGACGATATTCCGCGTTCACGTAGATCAGCTCCCCCCCGATGAGCTCGACCCGGCCATAATCATCGAAGGCCCCGCGCCGATATAAGAGATCGACGTCGGCTATACGAAGCGGCACGCGCTTACGTACCGGAGGAGGCGCCGCGAGCTGTCCCATCGACCCCGAATATAGAGCATCCGAAGCGCGGCCGCTACCGCACCCGCTTGACGAAGATCCGCCCGTCCTCGCGGCGTTCGGTCTGGAAATTGGGCACCGCCTGGATCAGGTCGGACAGGCGCTGGTAGCCGTAATTGCGCGCATCGAAGCTCGACCGGTTGCCGGCGAGCTGGCCCATCGCCGACAGGCTGACATAGCCCTTCTCGTCGCGCTTCACCGACTGATAGGCGTCGATCAGCAGGGCGATCAGCTCGGGGTCGATCGGCTTCTTCGCCTTGGGCGCGGCGATCGACGGCGGCAGCGATTCGCCGATCGGCACGTCGACGCTCGCCGGCTTGGCGGGGGTCGCGGTCGCCTCGGCCTTGGCGTCGCTGACCAGTGCGTTGACGTCGATGAAGCGGGTGCACGCCTGTTTGAACGCCTCGGGCGTCTTGGCGTTGCCGAAGCCGTAGACGGGGATGCCGTCCTGGCGGATGCGCATCGCCAGCGGCATGAAGTCGCTGTCCGACGACATGATGCCGAAGCCGCCGATGCGACCGCGGAACAGCAGGTCCATCGCGTCGATCGTCATCTTCATGTCGGTGGCGTTCTTGCCCTTGGTCAGGTCGAACTGCTGCTGCGGCTCGATGCCGTGCTTGACCGTCATGTCGCGCCAGCCCTTCAGCGCGGGCTTGGACCAATTGCCGTAGACGCGGCGGATGTTGACCGTGCCGAGCTCGGCGAGGACGGTCAGCACCGGGTCGATCGCATGCCAGGAGGCATTGTCGGCATCGATCAGCAGGGCGATGTTGCGGGTGTTGTCGTCAGCCATCCGCCCGGCCTAACAGAGGCTTGGCGCCCTCGCCAGTCGCGCGCGCAGCGGCCGCCGTCCGGTGCGTGGCGTTGCTTCGTCACGGATAGGCGATGGCGACGACCTCATATTCCTTCTCGCCCGCCGGCAGCAGCACGCGGCGCAGGTCGCCGACCGTGGCGCCGCGCAGGGCGCGTGCGATCGGCGCGTTCCAGCCGACGCGGCCGGCACCGGCCTCCGCCTCGTCGTCACCGACCAGGGTGAGGACGCGTTCCTTGTCCTCCTCATCGGCGATCGTCACCGTCGCGCCGAACCAGACGCGGCTGCGATCCTCGGCGCGGGCCGGATCGACGACCTTGGCCGCCTTCATCCGCTTCGCCAGCCAACCGAGCCGGCGGTCGATCTCGCGCAACCGCTTGCGGCCGTAGATATAGTCGCCATTCTCGGACCGGTCGCCATTGCCCGCCGCCCAGGCGATCGTCTCGACCAGCGCCGGCCGTTCGCTGCCGAACAATCGGTCATATTCGGCGCGCAGCACCGCATAGCCCGCCGGGGTGATGTAGTTCGGCCGTTGCTCCATCCCGCTCAGCCCGGACGGCCCTTGCCGAGATACCAGCTGGCATTGGCCGGCCCGCGGCTCTTCGCGCGCGCCGGGTTGATGAGATCGTAGACCACCGCATTCTCGATGACGCGCTGCACGTAATTGCGCGTCTCCTGATAGGGGATCGCTTCGATCCAATCGACCATGTCGACCGCGCCGGTGCGCGGGTCGCCATTGGCGCGCAGCCATTTGTTCACGTTGCCGCCGCCCGCGTTATAGGCGGCAATGGCCAGCGGATAGCTGCCATAGATATTGAAGATCCGCTGGAAATAGCTCGACCCCAGCATGATCGACAGATTGGGGTCGGTGGTCAGCGCGGCGGGGTCGTAGGCGATGCCGATCTTGCCCGATTGTTCGCGCGCAGTGGCGGGCATCAGCTGCATCAGTCCGCGCGCGCCGGCATGGCTGACCGCGGTCTTGTCGAACTGGCTCTCCTGCCGCGCGATGGCGTGGATCAGCGTCCAATTGTCCTCGTAGCCCGCCGGCACCGCGACGGTCGGGAAGCCGGTCGCCGAATAATCGGTGAGGCCGTTCTGCATCGCACTGCGCCCGACCAGCACGCCAAGATCGGGGCGACCGATCTGGGTGGCGAGCTCGGCGGCGAGCAGGTGGTCACTGGCACTGGTCGCGTCGGCGGCGATCTGACGGATGAAGGCGGTCTGGTCCTGCCACTGGCCGATCTGGCCGAGGAACCGCGCGGCGCGCACCGTCTCACGATTGGCGAAGGCCTGCCGGACCTCGGGCGCGATCGCCGGCGTGCCGATCGCGGGCGGCGCGACCAGCGGCTTGCCGGTGCGCTCGAGCGCGAGCTGCCCGTAGAATTGGTCGCGATAGGCGCCGGCCTCGGCGAAATAGGCAGTCGCCTCCGCGCTCTTGCCGGCAGCCTCGGCGGCGCGGCCGGCCCAGTAGAAGCCTTTGGCGCGCGTCTGCGGCGCCTGGCTGCCGCGGCCATAGCGTTCGAACATCACCATCGCATCCGCCGGGCGGCGCAGCTGCTTCATCGCGGTCTGCCCGGCGAGCCAGACGAGGCTCGTATAATCGTCGCGCTCGCCATAGGGCTTGGCCGAGACGTCGGTGCCGGCGGGATAGGCATCGTCGACCTGCCGCGCGATGTCATAGGCGAGCTGGTACTGGCCGTCCGCCGCCGCGGCGCGGGCGTTGGTCAGCAGCACCTCATACCAGGGTTCGACCGCCCCCGGCGGGGACGTGAGCACGCGCGTCCGGGCCAGCCAGGCGCGCGCGGTCGGCGAGGCGCCCGAGTTGCGCAGCCACACCGCACGATCAGCGATATAGCCGGGATCGCTGGCGAACTGATCCTGCGTCCGCATCGCCAGATCGGCGGCGTTGGCGGCATTGGAGCGGAAGGCGAGCCGCGCCTCGAACACCGGGCGGCGCGCGGCGCTGGTATAGGCGATCTGCCGGGCGGCGACGCCGGTCGCATTCTGCCACAGCAGCGCGTCCATCCGCGCGTCGTGATCGTCCGCGGTCAGCGCGCCGGCGAAGCTCGACAGGATCGTCGCCTCGTCGGTGGCGGACAGGCTGCCCTTGCGCCACGCTGCGCGCGCCGCAACCTGCGCCTCGCTGCCGCGGCCGACCGCCTGCAAGGCGCGCGCCTGCGCGACGAGGCCGGTCGCCGACTGCGGCGGGAAGCGGGTGAAGAAAGCGATGACGCTGGTCGGCGAGGCGTTGACCGCCTGGCGCTCGGCGGCGCGGCGGTTGGCGGTCTGGCTCGGCCAGCCGGGATGCGCCATCAGGAAGCCGGCATAGCTGTCGAACGGCAGCGCGTCGGTCTGCTGGATCGTCTTCCACTGCGCGATGGCTGCGGCGATCGCGCCGTCGGCGGGGGTACGCGGCGCCTGCGGCGACATGTTCGCCATCTGCGTGCGATAGCGTTCGAGCGCGTCGCTGGTCGGGCTGCCGGTGGTCGGATTGCCGGTCGCCGGCTGCTGTTGTACGGGCGCGCCGGTCACCCCGGCGAAAGCGGCAAGAAGGATCGTAAGCGGCAGATTGGCTGGGTGCATGTGGACATCATAGGGCGCGGACCCGTATCTGTCCTGAACGAAAACCCCGGTCCGCCGCATCAGGAGCCCGAAAAGTCCCATGTTCTCTGGTTCCATCCCTGCGCTGGTGACGCCCTTCGCCGCCGACGGCACGTTCGACGAAGCAGCTTACCGTAGTCTTATAGAGTGGCAGATTGGCGAGGGGTCGGCGGCGCTGGTGCCGTGCGGCACCACCGGCGAGGCCGCGACGCTGACCGCCGACGAGCATTTCGCCATCGTCGCGATCTGCGTCGATCAGGCGGCCGGCCGGGTGCCGGTGATCGCCGGTGCCGGATCGAACGACACGCAGGTCGCCGCCGCCAATGTCGTGCGCGCACGTGAAGCGGGTGCCGATGCGGCGCTGATGGTGCCGCCCTATTACAACCGGCCGAGCCAGGAGGGGATCTTCCAGCATTTCGCGCGGCTCGCCGAACAGGCGACGCTGCCGATCGTGCTCTACAACGTCCCCGGCCGCACCGTCACCGATATCCAGCCGGCGACGCTGATCCGGCTGGTCACCCGCTTTCCGGAGGTGTTCGTCGCGGTCAAGGATGCGAGTGGCGCGATCGCCCGCGTCTCCGCGCACCGCGCCGGTTGCGGCCCCGATTTCGTCCAGCTCTCCGGCAACGACGATATGGCGCTGGCGTTCAACGCGATGGGGGGCACAGGCTGCATCTCCGTCACCGCCAATGTCGCGCCGCGGCTGTGCGCCGACTTCCAGGCGGCGTGCCAGCGGGGTGATTATGCCGCGGCCCTCGCCTTGCAGGATCGGCTCTATCCACTGCACGACGCGCTGTTCACGGACGCGTCGCCGGGCCCGGTCAAATATGCGATGACGCGGGTGCGGCCGGGCTTCCCCGATGGCCTGCGCCTGCCGATGACCTGGCCGTCGGAGGCGTCGCGCGCCGCGGTCGATGCGGCGCTGGCGCATGCCGGGCTGGTCGGCTGAGGGCAGGGGCGCGCGCAATCGTCGCGCGCCCGCTTCCCCTTGCCGCTAACTGCTCCTACATCGCGCGATAATGTCGCGTCCCAAACCCGCCACCTTCGACAAGAAGAAGATCGTCGCCGAGAACCGCAAGGCGCGGTTCGAATATAGTATCGACACCGTCTACGAGGCGGGGATCGCGCTCACCGGCACCGAGGTGAAGAGCCTGCGCTTCGGCGAGGGCAGCATCGCCGAAAGCTATGCCGAGGTGCGCGACGGATCGGTCTGGCTGGTCAACGCCAACGTGCCCGAGTTCAGCCACGGCAACCGTTTCAACCATGAAGCGAAACGGCCGCGCAAATTGCTGCTCCACGAACGCGAGATCAACAAGCTGCACGGCGCGGTCGCGCGCGAGGGGATGACGCTCGTGCCGCTGAGCGTCTATTTCAACGGCCGCGGGCGCGCCAAGGTCGAACTCGCGCTCGCCAAGGGGCGCAAGGATCACGACAAGCGCGCCGCGATCAAGGAGCGCGAATGGAAGCGCGAAGCCGGGCGCATCATGCGCGACCGCGGCTAGGGGCAGACGCACGGTCCATGCTGCACAAGAGCGTCGCCTGGTGTCGTCGCAACATGCCGACGCGCGAATCGATGGAATCCAACCGTATGCTCCGCCCGGTCGCGCATCGCGTGATGGAGCCCGGCCTATGGCGGTTCAACCGGCGCTCGGTGCCGCGCGGCGTCGCGCTCGGCATGGTCGCGGGGTTCCTTTTTCCGGTCGCCCAGATCGCCATCGCCGCGCTGTTCGCGCTGCCGTTCCGCGCCAATGTGCCGGTCGCCGCGCTGACCACCTTCATCACCAATCCGCTGACCACGCCGTTCCTCTGGTTCCTCGCCTATCGGATCGGCGCGTGGCTGCTGCACAGCGATGCGCCGGTGATCGCCCAGCCGGTGGCGGAGGCGACCGACTGGCTGCATCGCCTGACCGGCGCGCTCGGCTGGCTGTGGGACAAGGGGCCGGCGTTCGCGCTCGGCCTGGTCCTGCTGACCACGGGGTGCGCGCTGCTCGGCTATGGGCTGTCGGCGCTCGGCTGGCGGCTGTGGATCGCCCGCAAATGGCGGCACCGTCCTGCGGCGAACCGCATTTGACGAGACCGATCAAGCCTTTACAAGATCGCCGCATAACACAGCAAGGTTGGGGGATTATCGATGCGTAAACAGCTACTTGCGGCGCTGCTGCTGGCGTCGGCAACGACCGGCGCGGTCTATGCGCAGACGGGCGCCGGCACCGCCGTGGCGCCGGCGACGGGCAAGCCGAAGCTCGGCGACTTCGGCGTCGACCTTACCGCGATGGATCGCGCGGTCGCGCCGGGCGACGATTTCTACAATTATGTCAACGGCGCGTGGATGGCCCGGACCGAGATCCCGGCCGACCGTTCGAGCTGGGGCGGCTTCGCGATCCTGCGCGACCTGTCGGACCAGCGCACCCGCGCGGTGATCGAGGGCGCGGCGGCCTCGCCGGGCAGCGATCCGGTGTCGACCAAGATCGGCGACACCTATGCGACCTTCATGGACGCCGCGGCGATCGAATCGGCCGGCGCCGCGCCGCTCAAGCCCTATCTCACCAGGATCGCGGCGATCCAGAGCCAGAGCGACCTCGCCAAGGCGTTCGGCGAGGCGACGATGCACGGCATCGACGTGCCGATCGGCGCGGGCGTGCAGCAGGACCTCAAGGATAATACCGTCTATGCGGTCTATCTCGGCCAGGGCGGTCTCGGCCTGCCGGACAAGGACTATTACCTCAAGGACGACGCCAAGTTCGCCGAGGCGCGCACCAAATACGTCACCTATATCGCCGACATGCTGCGCATGGCCGGCCAGCCCGATCCGCAAGGGTCGGCGCAACGCATCTACGATCTCGAAAAGCAGATCGCGACCGTCCACTGGGACCGCGCCGAGCTGCGCCAGGTCGAGAAGGGCTATAACCCCGCACAGGTCGCGACGCTGGCGCAGACCATGCCCGGCTTCGACTGGCAGGCGATGCTCGCCGCGCAGGGACTCGGCGCGCAGACCCGCGTCATCGTCGGCCAGCCCTCGGCGCTGACCGGCATCGCCAAGATCGTCGCCGCGACGCCGATCCCGGTGTGGCGCGAATATATGGCGTTCCACACCATTTCGAACGCCGCGCCGTTGCTGTCGTCGAACTTCGTCAACACGCAATTCGCCTTCTACGGCACGACGCTCAACGGCACGCCGCAGCTCAAGGAGCGGTGGAAGCGCGGCGTCGATCTCGTCAACGGCAGCCTCGGCGAGGCGGTCGGCCAGATCTACGTCCAGAAATATTTCCCGCCCGACGCCAAGGCCAAGGCCGACGCGCTCGTCCACAATCTGATCGTCGCGATGGACGCGCGGCTCGCCAAGCTCGAATGGATGGCGCCGGAGACCAAGGTCAAGGCACGCGCCAAGCTCGCCGCCTTCACGCCGAAGATCGGCTATCCCGACAAGTTCCGCGACTATACCGCGCTGCGCGTCGTCAAGGGGGACGTGCTGGGCAATGCCGATCGCGTCGCCGAATTCGAATATAACCGCCAGCTCAACAAGATCGGCAAGCCGGTCGACCGCAGCGAATGGTTCATGACGCCGCAGACGGTCAACGCTTATGCCAATCCGCTGATGAACGAGGTGGTCTTCCCGGCCGCGATCCTCCAGCCGCCGTTCTTCGATCCCAACGCCGATCCGGCGGTGAACTATGGCGCGATCGGCGCGGTGATCGGGCATGAGCTCAGCCACCATTTCGACGATCAGGGCCGCAAGTTCGACCCCAAGGGCAATTTCGCCGATTGGTGGACGCCCGCCGATGTCCAGCGCTTCACCGCGCTGACCGACAAGGTCGTCGCGCAATATGGCGCCTACGAGCCGATCCCCGGCAGCCACGTCAACGGCAAGCTGACGCTCGGTGAGAATATGGCCGACCTCGCCGGCATCAACGTCGCCTATGACGCCTACAAGCTGTCGCTCAAGGGGAAGAAGGCGCCGGTGATCGACGGCTTCACCGGCGACCAGCGCTTCTTCATGGGCTTCGGTCAGGTCTGGCAGACCAAGGCGCGCGAGGCGTCGATCAAGAACCAGCTGACCACCGATCCGCATACGCCGGGCCAGTGGCGCGCCTATGTGGTCCGCAATCTCGACGCCTGGTATCCCGCCTTCGCGGTCAAGCCGGGGCAGAAATATTATCTCGCCCCCGCCGACCGTATCAAGATCTGGTAATCACTCCGCCTTCCGCCGCCCGCTCGATTGCCCGAGCGGGCGGCGTTTTCTTTTCGGGAGCTTGCATGAAGTCCTTCCTCCTCGCCGGTCTGCTCGGCGCCACCGCGATCGCCGGCATCGTCCACGCCCAGTCGACGCCGCCGGCCGCGACGCCCGCCGCCGGCAAGCCCGAACTCGGCAGCTTCGGCTTCGACACCGCCGGCATGGACCGCAGCGTCGCGCCGGGTGACGATTTCTACGGCTATGCCAACGGGAATTGGGCGAAGACCACCGCCATCCCCGCCGACAAATCGAGCTTCGGCGCGTTCGACGTCCTCGCCGATCGCTCGCGCGACCGCACCCGCGGCATCCTCGAGACGGCGGCCAAGACGCGCGGCTCGAAGATCGGCACCGCCTATGCCACCTATCTCGACACCGCGACGATCGAGAAGAAGGGGCTCGCCCCGATCAAGCCGTGGCTGGCCGAGATCAAGGCGACGACCAAGGCCAGTTACCCGACGCTGGTCGCCAAGGCGGCGCGGCAGGGGGTCGGCACGCCGTTCGGCACCGGCGTCGGCCAGGATGCGAAGAACCCGGAAGTCTATATCGTCGGCGTGCGTCAGGCCGGGCTCGGCCTGCCCGACCGCGATTACTATCTCGATGCCAAGAACGCCAAGGAGAAGGCGGCCTACGAGGCGCATATCGCCAAGATGTTCACGCTCGCCGGCGAACCCGATGCCGCGGCGCGCGCCAAGGCGATCGTCGATTTCGAGACGCAGATCGCGCAGGTCAGCTGGACGCGGATCGACAGCCGCGACGCCAACAAGACGTATAACAAGACCAGCCTCGCCGACCTGACCCGCAGCGCCCCAGGTTTCGACTTCGTCACCTATCTCAAGGCGCTCGGGACGCCGGTCGACAGCCTCAATGTCAGCCAGCCGTCCGCCGTCACCGGTATCGCCCGGCTGATCGCCGCGGCGCCGATCGCGGTGTTGCAGGACCAGATGCTGATCCGCAGCCTCGACGATTATGCCGACGTGCTCCCCGCCGCCTTCGATGCCGAGCAATTCGCCTTCTACGGCACCGTCCTGTCGGGCACGCCGCAGCAGGAGGATCGCTGGAAGCTTTCGGTCGGCTTCACCAGCAGCGCGCTGTCCGACGAGGTCAGCAAGGTCTATGTCGCGCAATATTTCCCGCCCGCGACCAAGGCCGCGGCCGACCAGCTCGTCAAGAACGTGCTGTCGGCGATGGGCACGCGCATCGACAAGCTCGACTGGATGGCGCCGGAAACCAAGGTCAAGGCGCATGCCAAGCTCGCCGCCTTCACGCCCAAGATCGGCTATCCAGACCGCTGGCGCGATTACGGTGCGCTGCGAATCGTCGCCGGCGACGCCTTCGGCAACGAACGGCGCGCCGCGGAATGGCGCTACGATTACAACATCGGCCATCTCGGCAAGCCGCTGCAGCGCTGGGAATGGGGCATGACGCCGATGACGGTCAACGCCTACGCCAATTTCGGCATGGTCGAGATCGTCTCCCCGGCGGCGATCCTGCAACCGCCGTTCTTCGATCCCGCCGCCGACCCGGCGATCAACTACGGCGGCATCGGCGCGGTGATCGGCCACGAACTCAGCCATCATTTCGACGATCAGGGCTCGAAATATGACGCGCACGGCCAGCTCACCGATTGGTGGACGCCGCAGGACGTCGAGCGGTTCAAGGCGCTCACCGCGCAGCTCGTCGCGCAATATGACGCCTATGAGCCGCTGCCCGGCATGCACGTCAAGGGCGCGCTGACGCTGGGCGAGAATACCGCCGATCTCGCCGGCCTGTCGGTGGCCTATGACGCCTATAAGAAGTCGCTGGGCGGTCGCGAGGCGCCGGTGATCGACGGGATGACCGGCGACCAGCGTTTCTACCTCGGCTGGGCGCAGGTGTGGCGGCGCAACTATCGCGAGGCCAATCTCAAGCAGCGGCTGATGACCGATCCGCACAGCCCGTCGCAGCAGCGCACCTGGGTCGTCCGCAACCTCGATCCCTGGTATGCGGCCTATCAGCCGGCGCCGGGTGGCAAACTCGTGCTGACGCCGCAGCAGCGCGTTCGCATCTGGTGATCGCATCGCCTCCTTCCCCGCCCGTCGCGGGGAAGGAAGCGATCAACACCAAGTGCTTGACCTAAGCCATCCGATCCCGCGATGACGGCGGGACGATGGCATCGTCCCCGATCCCCGAGAATCCCGCCCGCACCGCCGCGCTGATCGCCGGCGTCATCACCATCGCCGCCGCCGCGCTGATCCTCAGCGTCGTCGGCAGCCTCGTTGCCGCGGCGGGATTTTTCGCGGTCGGGATCATCGCGGTCGGCGTCGTCTTCGCCTGGCGGCTGCTCGGCCCGCGCCATGCCGGCGAGTCGCGCGCGATCGACTGGGAGTTCACCCGCGCGGTGGCGCAGGCGAGCAGCGACGCGGTGGCGATCACCGATCGGGCCGGGCGGCTGGTCTGCGCCAATGATGCCTATGAGGCCTTGTTCGCCGGCTTCCCGACCCCGCCCGGCCTGCCGCTCGATCAGGAGGGCGTCGCGCTGCTCGGCAATGCCGGGCGGATCGCATGGCGCGAGGGCAATGGCGTCGTCCGCAACCTGCAGGTCGGCCTGCAGCGCGTCTGCGCGCGGATCACCCGCGCCGGGGACGAGGGCGACATGCTCGTCTGGCGCTTTTCGGTGATCGAGGAGCACGACGTCGCCGCCTCGACCGAGGCGCTGATCGCCGGGGCCACCGGCGACAGGCTCGGCGGGGCCGGCGTGATGGCGGCGCTGATCAGCCCCGACGGCCGGGTGCGCGCCGCCAATCGCGTGCTGGCGCAACGCGCGCTCGGCAGCGGCGGGCAGGTCGAGGGGCGCGATTTCGCCCGGCTGCTGATCACCGACAGCCGCGGCCTCGTCCGCTTCGAGCGCGAGGGGCTCGACGGCACGCCGCTGCGCGTCGTCCAGATTCCCTTCCTCGATGCCGAGGATGCGCCGGTGCTCGTCGCCCTGCTCGACGACGAGGATAGCGCACCGGCGATCGGCGCCTCCGCCTCGGCGCATGTGCGCAGCCTCGTCAGCCTGATGCCGTTCGGCATGGCTCTGGTCGATCGTGAGGGCAAGTTCCTCCAGATGAACGACGCCTTCATCCGCGCCGCGGGAGTCGAGGCGCGCACGCCGCCGCTCTATCCCGGCGATCTGGTGGTGCGCGAGGACAAGGCCGCGGTCGCCGATGCGATCCGTCGCTTCGCCGGCGGTGCGACCCATTCCTCCGACATGGCGGTGCGGCTCAAGAGCCATCCCGAGGAGCCGGTCGCGCTGACCATCGCCGGCGCGCGCGGGCTCGGCGATGCCGCGGTGCTGCTCAGCCTCAAGGACAATAGCGAGGAGAGCCGGCTCAAGCGCGAGGTGGCGCAGGCGACCAAGATGCAGGCGGTCGGCCAGCTCGCCGGCGGCGTCGCGCACGATTTCAACAATATCCTCACCGCGATCATCGGCCATTGCGACCTGATGATGATGCGCCATTCGCCCGGCGACAGCGATTACGACGATATCCAGCAGATCCGCACCAATTCGAACCGCGCTGCCAGCCTGACGCGGCAGCTGCTCGCCTTCAGCCGCCAGCAGACGCTGCGTCCGCAGACGCTGCAACTGCCCGACGTCGTCGCCGAGGTCTCCAATCTGCTCAAGCGGCTGATGGGCGAGCAGATCCGACTCGACGTCACGCACGGCCGCAATCTCGGTGCGGTGCGCGCCGATCCGGGGCAGCTCGAACAGGTGGTGGTCAATCTCGCGGTCAATGCGCGCGACGCGATGCTGGCGCACAATCCCGGCGGCGGCGGTACGCTGACCATCCAGACCAAGTCGGTCACCGCCGCGGAGGTCCGCGCGATGGCGTCCGACATCCTGCCCGTCGCCGATTATACCGCATTGGTGGTGAGCGACGAGGGCGGCGGCATCCCGCCCGAGGTGCTGCCCAAGATCTTCGAACCCTTCTTCACCACCAAGGAGGTCGGCAAGGGGACAGGGCTCGGCCTGTCGACCGTCTATGGCATCGTCAAACAGTCGGGTGGCTGGATCTTCGCCGACTCGAAGCCGGGGCAGGGGGCGACCTTCACCATGTATCTGCCCGTCCACGCCGCCGGCACCGTCACCCGCGTCGCCGCGACGCGGCCGAACGCCAAGCCGGTCGAGATGTGGGGCACCGGCACGATCCTGCTCGTCGAGGACGAGGATATGGTGCGCGCCGTCGCCGAACGCGCGCTGACCCGCCAGGGCTATACGGTGATGACCGCGGAGAATGGCGAGGCGGCGCTCGAGCTGCTCGACCGCAACGGCCGGCCCGATCTGCTGATCAGCGACGTCGTCATGCCGACGATGGACGGGCCGACGATGGTCCGTCAGGCGCGCGATCGCTATCCCGACCTGCCGATCATCTTCATGTCGGGCTATGCCGAGGAGCAGCTGCGCCGCTCGATCGACCTCGACAACGTCGCCTTCCTGCCCAAACCGTTCAGCGTGCAGCAGCTCGCCGAGGCCGCGCGCGACGTGCTCATCGCCCGATAGCAAAAGGGCGGGGTTTCCCCCGCCCTCCCGGCTTACTTGTCGAAGATCGCGCCCCAGCGGTGGACCGGACGGTCCTTCCACAGACCGCGGTGATAGGCGTCCGACGCGAGCAGCGGCATCACCGAACCCGCCTCGGCGAAGACCATCTGTTCGATGCCGGTGTTGACCTTGCCCCAGCTCGCCGCTTCCTGCAGCGTCGAGGAGGAGCACGCACCGTCACGCACGTCGGCGACGGTGATCTGCACCGCATACTTGTGCACCTGGACGTCGTCGTGGCCGAGGATCTCGGCGCAGACGACGGTATCCTGGATGAAGTTCTTCGGCACGCCGCCGCCGATCATCAGCAGGCCGGTGGTGCCCGCCTGGATCTTGATCTCGGTCAGCTCGCGGAAGTCGGCGACCGCGTCGATCATCAGATAGGGACGCCCCGCCTTGGCGGCGTCGACCTGATGCTTGACGAGGCCGAAGCCCGCCGACGAATCGACGAATGCCGGGCAGAAGATCGGCACGTCATGCTCATAGGCGAGCTTGACGAGGCTGTTGTCCTTCTTGCCGTGCTCGACGAGATACTTGCCCATCTCGCGGATGAAGGCGCGGCTCGAATAGGCCTTGGGCTCGAGCGACTCGGCGATCTCGAAGATCGTGTGGTCGACGTTCTGGAGCGCTTCCTCGTCGATATAGGTGTCGTAGATGCGGTCGATGTAGAGCGAGCGCAGCGTGTCGTCGTCGGGGATTTCCAGCGCCTGATAGTGCTTGTGGCCGAGGCCCTCGAAGAAATCCATGTCGACGATGGTCGCGCCGGTCGCGACGATGCCGTCGACCATGTTGTTGCGGACCAGCTCGGCATAGAGGTCCATGCAGCCGCCCGCCGAGGTCGAACCGGCGATGACCAGGAAGATCGAGCAATCCTTGTCGGCCAGCATCTGGTTGTAGATGTTGGTCGCGCGGCCGAGGTCACGGCTGGTGAAGCTCATGTCGGCCATCGCATCGACGATCGGGCGCGCGTCAAAGCTCTTGATGTCGATGTGCTTGACCTGCTTGGACAGCAGCTCCGCCTTGCGGGTGTCGTTGATCGGCGCGTTGGCGCCGGCGGTCTTGGTCAGGGTGTCGGTCATGGTTCGCCTTTGGCTATCCAGCCGTCGTCGTTCAACATTGGGGACGCGGAAACCCAGGGCCGCTCCCCCCGCCGAGGCGAGGGGAGGGAAGACAATCGGTTATAGCGTTGAGGTTACAGCTTTACGACGTTGTTCGTGCGGACGTCCGCGGTTTCGTCGTCGCGATAGACCGAGAGCATCGGCTCGTCGCCGGCCAGCAGCGTGTCACCGGTGCCGAAGCCGTTGAATGCGGTGCGCATCGCCTGGCCATAGGCGCCGAGCATGCCGATCTCGAAATAGTCGCCGGCATTGGTGTCCGCGGGCAGCGGAAACGGGCCGGCCATATAATCGAGATCGTCGCAGGTCGGACCCCAGAAGGCGAAGTCCATGTCGCGCGCGTCCGATTCCGGCTCGCGCAGCAGCTGGACCGGATATTTCCAGCCGATATGCGCCGCATCGAACAGGCTGCCGTAGGCGCCGTCGGTGATGTACAGCTCGTTGCCGCGCCGCCGCTCGACGCGGACGACGACCGAGGCATATTCGGCGCACAGCGACCGGCCCGGCTCCGCCCAGAGTTCGGCCGAATAGCTGATCGGCAGGCTTTCGAACGCGCGATGGATCGTCTCGAAGAAGCGCTCCAGCGGCGGCGGGGTCATGCCCGGATAGGCCGAGGGGAAGCCGCCGCCGACGTCGATCACGTCGACCGTCACCGCCGCCTCGACGATGGCGGCGCGGGCGCGCTCCATCGCATTGGCATAAGCGTCGGGCGACATCGTCTGGCTGCCGACGTGGAAGCAGATGCCGAGCGCGTCCGCCACCTGGCGGGTGGCGATCAGCAGGTCCTTGCTCTCACCGGGGCCGACGCCGAACTTCGAGCCGAGGCTGAGCTTGGCATATTCCGACGAGACGCGCAGCCGCACGCAGAGCGTGAGATCGGTCGCGCCCTTGGTCGCCCGGACGATCTTCGCCAGCTCTTCCATGCTGTCGAGTGAGAACGTCTTCACATCGTGGACGAAATAGGCCTCGGCAATCGCCTCTTCCGACTTGACCGGATGCATGAAGCAGCAGGTCGCCGCCGGCAGCGTCGCCTTGACCAGGCGCACTTCCGCGATCGAAGCCGTATCGTAATGCGTGATGCCATTGTCCCAGAGAACCTGCAGCAGATCCGGGCTGGGGTTCGCCTTGACCGCATACATCGAGCGGCCCGGAAACTTCTCGACGAAGAAGCGGGCGGCGCGCGCAGCGGCGTGCGGGCGAACGAGCGTGACCGGATCGACCGGACGGCTCTTGGCGATGTCGATGCCCGTGGTGCCGGTGAGGGAACGGGCGGTCGAGAGGGGCGCTAACCCCAGCGCGCTATGGTGCTTGGCCAATTCAAGGGACCTCCAATTGCCTTTCGGCATACGGTGACAAAAGCTGCCTTGCGGTTGGAAGTCCCATGGGGCAGCGGAAGCGCGATTTATGGTCGTCGGCCCCCCATGTAAAGTGGGTTGGCGCATGAAAGGACGAAAAGTGACGTTTTTGCGACAGCCGACGGCGGCAGGGGTCCGGGACGCCGCGGACAAGGTCGCCCGCATCCTCCCGCCGACCCCCATTTTTCGGCGCGAAATCAACGGCTTGAATGTGACGTTCAAGGCCGAATCGGTGCAGCCGATCGGCGCGTTCAAAATCCGCGGCGCCTGGCATCGACTGACCGCGCTGGACGAAGAATCGCGGCGCCGCGGCGTCGTCGCTTTCTCGTCGGGCAATCATGCGCAGGGGATCGCCTGGGCGGCCCGGCGGCTGGGGATCGCGGCGACGATCGTGATGCCCGCCGATGCGCCCCGCGCCAAGCTGGAGGCGACGCTCGCGCTCGGCGCCGAGGTGGTGCGCTACGATCGCGCCGGCGAAAGCCGCGAGGCGATCGCCGCGCGACTCGCCGAGGCCCGCGGCGCGACCCTCGTGCCGAGTTTCGACGATCCCTGGGTGATCGAGGGGCAGGGCAGCGCCGGCATCGAAGCGGCGGCGCAGATGGCGGCGCTCGGGCTGCCCGCGCCGACTCAGCTGGTGATCCCCTGCGGTGGCGGCGGCCTCGCTGCCGGCGTCACGCTGGCGCTGCGCGACGCCGCGGTGACGGTGGTCGAGCCGGAGGGGTGGGACGACATGCGCCGCAGCCTGGAGGCGGGATGGATCGAGCCCGTCGGCACCAATCCGCCGCCGACCGCCTGCGATGCCTTGCAGACGCAGCGCGTGTCGCCGCTGACCTTCGACGTGCTGGCGCGACGCGGCGCGACCGGCGTCGCGGTCAGCGAGGCGGAGATCGCGGCGGCGCAGCGCTGGGCGGCGGAACAGCTGCGGCTGGTGATCGAGCCGGGCGGCGCGGTCGGACTGGCGGCGGTGCTCGCGGGCAGGGTGACGGGTACATCGCTGCTGGTGATCCTGTCGGGCGGCAACGTCGATATGGCGGCCTATGCGCGGGCGATCGGCTGACCGGTCACAGGGCCGAAGCGTCGAACGGGCGAGGGGGCGCAGCGGCGCCCAGCGAGGCTCGACACGGCGGCCGAGCCGCGGCACCATCCCGCGATGCAAGGTCTTCTTCTCTCGATCGCCAAGGCCGCCCCGGCGATTGCGATGCTCGGCTGCTTCGCCTGCCTGATCGGCGGCGGCGCGCTGCTCGCCCGCGGTGGCGATCGCAAGAAGGCCGTGCTGCTGCTGGTAATGGCAGGGGTGCTGCTCGGCAATGTGGTAATCTGGCAGATGTAAGCCGCGAGTCGGGTCGATGTCAGCGGGTTGCTGATGCCGCCTCCGGAAGAATATCGTCCATCTGAACAATGCTTTCGGCCGACGCCACCAAAATGGACGCTGATAGGCTTTGCCTTGTTGGAAAATGTTGCTGATATGTTCCCGCCGTAACCCAGCGAGGTGACGGCATGCACTTATCGGTTGAGGAACGAAGACGAGCGATTTCGAGATGGTTACGGACGGGGTTTTTGCCCGTTGCGAGATTGGCGGGCGGACTCGAGCTCAAGTTCAATCCCTATCACGATCCACGTAACGGGCGGTTCACGTTCGCGACCGGTATCGGAGCGGGGATCGAAGAGCATTACGGCGGGCAGGGACCGCGGCTTGGCCGGGGCGGCAATAGCCGAGCTTTTGAAGACCCGATGACGGTCGAGCAGGCGTTTCCGGAACTGCATGGTCCACTGTGGAATGGTATCCAAGCCTTGGCGCAATCGACGCTAGATATATTTGGACCGGCGGCAGAGGCCCAAATCAATATTCTGGATAACCGCTCGAAAGAGGTCTTAAAAGAAATAAAGAAATTAGATCCTAATTTTGTTTATCAACAAATTTATTCTCCGCAACCCAGCGTGGAGGCGAGTGCGGCCAGGTTGGATGACCTTATGATGTGGCGGGCAGCGACTTATCTTCGAAAGACAGGCAACATAGAGCCGCTAAAGACAGCGATGATGGTTCGAATGCAAAGAGAGATCGATCAAGCAAAAAGAGAAGGTGACAAGCTGCAAAAAGCCGGCGAACTGAAGTCGCACGGTGTAAATGATCAGATGAGGCTCGGGAATTACGTCGACCGGAGGGTTCGGGGTAACATCAGAGGCGCTTTGAACTGGTATGGCATCAAGGCTGCCGCGCGAGGGCGTGTCAGGATAAATCGAAGACTTTACATCGACGGGCAAGGCCGATCGTATGGTATTCCCGACGTTATGGTAGACGATCTAATTATTGAGGGCAGTCTTCAAAGAAAAACGATGAGCGCTGCTCAGCTTCGCCGATTTGCTAAGGGTTTGCCGAAGCCACGCCATATCGCGGTAATGACGCCGTCCGAAGCTGGCTCCGCCCATACCTATGTCTACAAAATACCTTGAGGAGGTACTCATGAACCCGAGAGAGACGTACGGCGATAGGTTATATATCCCTGAAAATTTAAGCGAAATTCAAGACCTTATTATTGTGATGGCTAACGAAGCGCCTTTCTTTAAGGTAGTTACCTTTTACGGCTATCCTAAAACAATCGATAATGAATTCTTTCGTCTTCGGGAAGGATTGCAAGCAGTCGAGAACAAATTAGGCGCGGCGAGGTATGCTAAAGCAGCAGGTCTGACCGATAGAGCAAAAGCCTTGTTCCTGGCGGACCCGCAATCGGCGACGGGGGACGCTCGTAAAGGCGTCACGGCGCTGATGGAGGTATACGATATCCTCGAAGAAGTGAGGGGAGAGCGATATCATGCCGGCATTCTCGATTTCGAAGGTATTTTGAGCGGCGACTGAGCGTCGTTTTCGGGCAAGCCGCCGGGGCCGCGTAATCGTGGTCCCGGCGTCTGCCTCATCTGATCAGCGAATTCGGATCAAGCCGCATGTCGAGATATTTGTCGACCGAGCGCATCAGCTCCGGCGTCTCGTTCTGGAAGAAGTGGTTGGCCTTCGGGATCGTGTCGTGATGGAGGTGATGTGCTTCTACGTGCGCAATTTGTCGACCAGCTTCTGCGTCGCGCCGGGGGTGACGACCTCGTCGGCCTCGCCCTGGATGATGATCCCCGATGAATTTTAGTCGAAAAGTAAACTCAAGGTACCAGCCATCATCGCTTGATGAAATTCAAGATTATCTTTCAACGCTGGTTACCGCCGCGCCATCTTTTGTTTTCAAGGATTGGTGGGCAACGGATCGTACAATCGATAGCGAATTCGCTGTGCTCGGTGAAGCGCTGCAAAATGTCAGGGAAGAGCTAGGAGAGGCGCGGTACGCCAAGGCGGTCGACCTTGCAGCGCGGGCGAAGGCGCTGTTTGTCGATGATCCCGGTGACGATAATGGCAAGACAGTGATTGGCTGCCATCTGCTATGGGATATCGACGATATTATTGAGGAGTCATACAAAGAGCAACCTTCCGCGTGCCCGTCAAACGACGAGGGGCAGGTCACCGAAGACTGACGCATTGACCAACGGAAACGGCGACGATGCGGGCTCGCCGTCAACCGGCGAGCCCGCCCACAAATCACCGTATCGGCGAATTCGGATCCAGCCGCATGTCGAGATACTTGTCGACCGAGCGCATCAGCTCCGGCGTCTCGTTCTCGAAGAAGTGGTTGGCCTTCGGTATCGTGTCGTGATGGATGGTGATGTGCTTCTGCGTGCGCAGCTTGTCGACCAGCTTCTGCGTCGCGCCGGGGGTGGCGACCTCGTCGGCCTCGCCCTGGATGATGATCCCCGACGACGGGCAGGGGGCGAGGAACGAAAAGTCGAACATGTTGGCGGGCGGCGCGATCGAGATGAAGCCGCGGATCTCCGGCCGGCGCATCAGCAATTGCATGCCGATCCAGGCGCCGAAGCTGACCCCGGCGATCCAGGTGGTCGACGCCTCCGGGTGGAAGCTCTGCACCCAGTCGAGCGCGCTCGCCGCGTCGGACAATTCGCCGATGCCGTTGTCGAACGTGCCCTGGCTCTTGCCGACGCCGCGGAAGTTGAAGCGCAGCGTCGCGAAACCGCGGCGCTGGAAGGTCTTGTACAGCTCCTGGACGATGCGGCTGTTCATCGTGCCGCCCGCCGCCGGGTGCGAATGGAGAATCATCGCCACCGGCGCGCGCGGCCGCGGAGCGGGGGCGAAACGCCCTTCGAGACGGCCTTCGGGGCCGGGGAAAATCACTTCGGGCATGGGTCTCGCCGCTGCTAAGGGGCGCGCTGGGAGCGCGGATCGTTGCGCGCTATATAAGCGTCAGGCTCCGTCACGCAATTGGAACGAACCCTGTCGCATCGTATCTATCTGGATCACGCCGCCACCACCCCGGTGATCGCGGCCGCGCGCGAGGCGATGGCGCAGGGTGTCGCGCTCTGGGCGAATCCGTCGTCGCCGCATGCCGAGGGACGCGCGGCGCGCGCGGCGCTCGAGGGCGCGCGGCGGCGAATCGCCGCGGCCTATGGCTGGACGGGCGAGACGCTGCTGACCAGCGGCGCGAGCGAATCGCTGCACATCGCGCTCGGCCGGTCGGTTCTGCCGCGGCGAATCATCACCGCGGTCGAACATGATGCGGTGATCCGCGCCGCGGGCGATGCCGCGGTCGCGCCGGTCGACGCCGCGGGCGTGGTCGATCGCGCGCGGCTCGCGACGATGCTCGACGGACCCCCGGCGCTGGTCTGCGTGCAATGGACGAACAGCGAGACGGGGGTGCGCCAGCCGCTTGGCGAGATCGCCGCGCTGGTCCATGCGGCGGGCGGGCGGCTGCTCGTCGATGCCGCGCAGATGCCGGCCTCCGGCGAGGTGGCGGCGTTCGCCGATATGGTCGCGCTGTCGGCGCACAAGCGCGGCGGCCCGCCGGGCGTCGGCGCGCTGCTGGTCCGCGATCTCGCGCTGCTCAGCCCGAGCGGCGGGCAGGAGCGCGGCTATCGGCCGGGTACCGAGAATCTGCCCGGCGCGCTCGGCTATGCCGCGGCGCTCGATGTCGCGGAGCCCGATCATCAGCCGCTGCGCGACCGGCTCGACGATGCGATCCTGCGCTCGGGCGGCGAGATTGTCGCCGCGGCGGCGGTGCGCCACCCGGCGATCGGCTCCTACCGGCTGCGCGGGGTCAAGGCGGCGGCGCAATTGATCCTGCTCGACGGCGCCGGCTTCGCGATATCAGCGGGCAGCGCCTGTTCGAGCGGCAGCATGAAGCCGAGCCACGTCCTCGCCGCGATGGGCTGGAGCGAGACCGACGGGCGCGAGGTGATCCGGGTGAGCTTCGGGCGAGACACCGATACCGCGGCGGTCGACGGCTTCGTCGCCGCCTGGCGGCAGATGGCGCGGACGACCCGGCGCGCGGCATGATCTACCTCGACTATCAGGCGACGACGCCGCTCGCGCCCGGAGCGCTCGCCGCGATGCTGCCGTGGCTCGAGACGCAGCACGCCAATCCGCATGCCCCCCACCGCGCCGGCCGCGCCGCCAAGGCGGCGGTGGAGGTCGCGCGCGATGCGATCGCCGCGCAACTGCCGCCTGGCGGTTCGCTGCGCTTCACCAGCGGCGCGACCGAGTCGCTCAACTGGGCGATCAAGGGCACGCGCGGCGGCATCGTCACGCTGGCGAGCGAACATGCCGCGGTGCTCGACACCGTCGCGGCCGAGGCGGCGCGGGGGCGGGCCGTGACGGTGCTGCCGGTCGGACGCGACGGACTGATCGATCTCGCCGTGGCGGCGGCGGCGATCCGGCCTGGCGTCGGGCTGGTCGCGGCGATGCTGGTCAATAACGAGATTGGCGTGATCCAGCCGATCGCCGCTTTGGCCGAACTGGCGCATGCGGCGGGCGCGCTGATGCTGTGCGACGCGGTGCAGGGCTTCGGCCGGGTCGCGATGCCGCCGGGCTGCGACCTGATCGCGCTGTCGGCGCACAAGATGCACGGCCCCAAGGGGATCGGCGCCTTGTGGGTGCGCGACGGCGTGGAGCCGGAACCGCTGCTCCACGGCGGCGGGCAGGAGCGGGGCCGTTCGGGCACGCTGTCGCCCGCGCTGTGCGCCGGCTTCGGCGCGGCGGCGGCCTTGCTCGGCGCGGAAGGCGAGCGGGACGCGGCGCATGTCGAGCGTCTGTGGCAACTGGCAGTCGACGCCTTGCCCGGCTGGCGGATCAACGGCACGGCCGCACCGCGCTATCGCGGCAACCTCAACGTCGGGCGCGACGGCCTCGATGTCGCGCGGCTGATGAGCGAGTGTCGCGATCTCGCCTGTTCCGCCGGATCGGCCTGCGCGAGCGGATCGGGCCGGTCGAGCCATGTGCTGCGCGCGATCGGCCTGTCGGAGGGGGAGGCGCGGTCGAGCCTGCGACTCGGCTTCGGGCGCTATACCGACGAAGCCGAATTGCGCGCGGGGCTGGCGCTGATCGTCGCGGCGGCGGCACGGCAGGGGCTATGATCCGCGTCGTCTTCGTCGGGCCGGACCGAACGGCGCGATCCGCGGCGGGCGAATCGGGCACGCGGCTGCTCGACGTCGCGCGGGGCGCGGGCGAACCGCTCGAGGGGACGTGCAACGGCGACATGGCCTGCGCGACCTGCCACGTCATCGTCGCGGCGGAGGATTTCGCACGGCTGCCGCCCGCCCGCGACGAGGAGGAGGATCTGCTCGATCTCGTCCCCGATGCGACGCGGACCAGCCGGCTCGCCTGCCAGATTCGGCTTACTGCGGCGCTGGATGGGCTGACCGTGCGCGTGCCGGCGTGACCGGGCAGCAAAGCTGACATTCGTACAACCGCGGGTTCAGGCCGCATGCAGTGCCGGGGGTGCAGGGTCGCGCCATGCCCATAAACGGGCGTGTCAGGAGTAACCCATGAACTTCATTGCGTGTTTAGGGGCCGCTGCCCTCGGGATCGGGATGCTGGCAGGGGCCGCGCCGGCCGAGGCGCAGCGTTATGGCTACGACCGTGGCTACGACCGTGGCTACGATCATGGCGGCTATCGCGGCCATGGTTATGGTCGGCATGACGGGCGTCGTTGGCATGGCGGTCCGGGCTATCGCGGCTATGGCTATGATCGAGGACCGCGCTGGGGCGGCCGCGGCTATGGTCGCGGGCGGGTGGTATGCCGGATCGAGCGGGGCTATTATGGCCCGCAGCGTCGCTGCTTCCGCGTCTGACGTCGTCCACCGGAAACACCGGCGGCGCGAAAGCGTTCTTGCTGCGATGCAACACGAACGTTTATGGTGCCGCCGATGACTACTTCAGCCAACGGACCGACCGGCCCGGTGCCGACGATGTTCGAAGCGATCGTGCGCCAGCTTGCCGTGACCGCCACCTATAACAAGGGGACGGTGACGATCGCGCCCCATATCCTCTACACCCGTCACGGCGAGATCTACGTCGATGCCGTGACGATGGAGCGCGACGGCAAGCCGCCACGCGAGGAAAAGGTCGGCACCTTCAAGATGGACGGGCTCGGCGCGCCGACGCTCACCGACACGCGCTTCACCCCGAGCAGCCTGTTCGAGCCCGCGGCCGAAAAATATGAGGGCGTGACGCTGATGGCGGTCGAGCGCAGCTGACGCCCGACCGCCGTTCGGCTCAGCGGCAGCGGATCTCCGCCTGGTTCTGATCGATCGCCTTGCCGGCGAGCGCGCCGACCGCGCCGCCGAGCAGGGTGCCCACAATGCGGCTGTGGCCGCCGTCGATGACGTTGCCGAGGATGCCGCCCGCCGCGCCGCCGGCGATCAGCCCGGTGGTGCCGTCGCTGCGCTTGCAATAATAGCGGCCGTCGGTGCCCGCATAGACGCGATCGTTGGCGCTGAGCACGCGCTCCTGCGAACTCGGCCGGTAATAGCGCGACGGGTCATAGCCGTTTTCGTAGCGGTCGCCGTCGCGCGGGTCATAGCGCTGGTCGTCATAGCCGTCCGGCACCGGCGCCTGGCGATAGCCGCCCGGACCGGGAATGCCGCGCAGCGCGCGATAGCGATCGAATTCGGAACGGTAGCGCGCAAGCTCGGCGTCGAAGCGCTGCTGCGCGGCGGCGAAGCGCGCATCGTCCGCGGCGGACTGGGCGGCGACCGGCGCGGCAAGCGTCGTCACCAGCGCGGCGGACAGCAAAAGCGACCTAAACATCGTCATGATCCTTTTCCGGACCCGCTGAGTCGGGTCCGCCCCGGTCATACGCCGATCCGCCCTTGGCGGTTCCTGAACGAGGACGGCGGCCGGATCAGCCGATCGTGACGAACGTGTCCATCACGCGCTTGCGGCCCGCCGCCTCGAAATCGATCTCCAGCTTGTTGCCCTCGATCTCGGCGATCGCGCCATAGCCGAACTTCTGATGGAAGACGCGCAGCCCGACCGACAGGTCGCTGCGTCCCTTGTTGCCGATGCTCACCGCGCTCGCGCGGCTCTCGACCACCCGCGTCGGTGCGGTCGAGAAGCCCGAGGCGGCGCCCGCCGCGCGCTGCCAGCCGGGACCACGACCGGTGCCGCGGCCGACATCGGCGAAGGGATCGGCGCGCTCGCTCCAATTGGCGCGCCACAGGCTCTCGCCGCCCGACATCGTCGTCTCGGCGTCGATATGGTCGCCGGGCAGCTCGCCGACGAACCGGCTCGGGATGCTCGACGTCCACTGGCCGTAGATGCGGCGGTTGGCGGCGTGGAGGATCGTCGCGCGGCGCCGCGCGCGGGTGATCGCGACATAGGCGAGGCGACGCTCCTCCTCGAGGCTCTTGGTCCCGCCCTCGTCGAGCGAGCGCTGCGAGGGGAACAGCCCCTCTTCCCAGCCGACGAGGAAGACGGTGTCATATTCCAGCCCCTTGGCGGCGTGGATCGTCATGATCGTCACCTGCGGGTCCTGGACGCCGCCCTCCTTGTCCATGACGAGGCTGACATGTTCGAGGAAGGCGCCGAGCGACTCATATTCCTCCATCGCGCGCACGAGTTCGGACAGGTTCTCGAGCCGCCCCGCCGCCTCGACCGACTTTTCCGCCTGCCACATCGCCGTATAGCCGCTCTCGTCGAGCAATTGGCGGGCAAGCTCCGCGTGCGGCAGGTCGCGCGCCATGTCGCGCCAGCGGGCGATGTCGCCGACCAGATTGCCGAGCGCGCGGCGCGCCTGCGGCGTCAGTTCGTCGGTGTCGAGGATGCGCGCCGCGGCATGGGTCAGCGGCAGCCGCTCGGCGCGGGCAAGCTGGTGGATCTTGGCGAGCGCCTTATCGCCGAGCCCGCGCTTGGGCACGTTGACGATGCGTTCGAAGGCGAGATCGTCGGCGGGCTGGTTGACGACGCGCAGATAGGCGAGCGCGTCGCGGATCTCGGCGCGCTCGTAGAAGCGGAAGCCGCCGACGATGCGATAGGGCATGCCGATCGCGATGAAGCGATCCTCGAACTCGCGGGTCTGATGCTGGGCGCGGACGAGGATGGCGATGTCGTCGAGGCTCTTGCCGCCGCGCTGCGCCGCCTCGATCTCCTCGCCGACGCGCCGCGCCTCCTCGGGGCCGTCCCATACGCCGACGACGCGGACCTTCTCGCCCGCGTCGAGCTCGGTCCACAGCGTCTTGCCGAGCCGGCCGCCGTTATTGGCGATCATCCCCGATGCGGCGCCAAGGATATGCGGCGTCGAGCGGTAATTCTGTTCGAGCCGGATCACCTTCGCGCCGGGAAAGTCCTTTTCGAACTTCAGGATGTTCTCGACCTGCGCGCCGCGCCACGAATAGATCGACTGATCGTCGTCGCCGACGCAGGCGATGTTCTTGCGCGCCTGGGCGAGCAGCCGCAGCCACAGATACTGGACGACGTTGGTGTCCTGATATTCGTCGACCATGATATATTTGAACCGCTCCTGATAGGTGCGGAGCACATCGGGATGCGATTTGAGCACGGTCAGCATGTGCAGCAGCAGGTCGCCGAAATCGCAGGCGTTGAGGCTGCGCAGCCGCTCCTGATATTGCGCATAGAGCTCGCCGCCGCGCCCGTTGGCGAAACGCTCGCTTTCGCCGGCGTCGATATCGGCGGGGACCAGCCCCTTGTTCTTCCAGTCGTCGATCAGTCCGGCGAGGCTGCGCGCGGGGAAGCGCTTCTCGTCGAGGTCGGCGGCAACGATCAGCTGCTTGAGCAGGCGAAGCTGGTCGTCGGTGTCGAGGATGCTGAAATTGCTCTGCAAGCCGACCAGTTCGGCATGGCGGCGCAACATCTTGGCGCCGATCGCATGGAAGGTGCCGAGCCACGGCATGCCCTCGACCGCGTCGCCGACCAGCCGGCCGACGCGCTCGCGCATCTCGCGGGCCGCCTTGTTGGTGAAGGTGACGCTGAGGATCTCCGACGGCCACGCCTTGCGCGTCCACAGCAGATGCGCGAGCCGCGCGGTGAGCGCCGCGGTCTTGCCCGTCCCGGCGCCGGCGAGCATCAGCACCGGCCCTTCGGTGGTCAGCACGGCGTCGCGCTGCGGCGCGTTGAGCCCGGCGAGATAGGGCGGGTCCTGCAAGGCGTTGGGGGCACGGAGATCGGTCACCGGTGAACAGGTAGGGAACGGCGTTCGCACGGGCAAGAGTGAAGGTGGGCGGCGGCGATCATCCCGCCCGGCGCGGCGATGTCGGCGACCGAGTGCCTCTATAAAGCACAAGCCGGCCGAGAGACCTTCGGATGGGCCGGCAGGAGGTCCCCGATGATCGTCTTTCCCTTATGTGTTGCGGCGCTCACTGCGACGCCATCGTCCACTGCGGCGACCGACCCGTCGCCCGACCGCCGGATCGTGCAAACCAGGATCATCACGCAGGATCTCGATCTGCGAACGCCGGAAGGGCAACGGCGCTTCCGCGCGCGGGTCCGGTGGGCGGCGCAGAACCTCTGTGGCACGATACCCAAGGATATCACCGTCGCGATGGACGTGATGCGCTGTATCGGTGAAGTCCGTCGCGACGGAGCGCAGCAACTGGCGAAGGTGACCGGTCAGACGGTGGGCGGGACGGACCGATAGAAAAATCGGGGCAGTCGCCTGGCGACCGCCCCGTAGTTCAGGGAGGTCGACCGACAGGGGAGGCGGTCGACAGTCGCTACCCACAGGGGGAGAGGAGCAGCGACCCTCTCTGTCTAGACGCGCTTTGTTGCGGATGGATTTCACTCATGTTGCGCATCGGCCTTTTTTCCCGACTAGAGTGGGGGGATGACGTCGATTCCCGTAACCCCGCCGCCGCCTGCCTCGCCGCGCCGTATCCTCACCGCCAGCCTCGTCGGCACCGCGGTGGAGTTTTACGACTTCTACATCTACGCGACCGCGGCGGCGCTGGTGTTCGGCGACCTGTTCTTCCCGGCGACGAGCGGCACCGCGCGGCAGATGCTGAGCTTCGCGAGCTTCGGCATCGCCTTCATCGCGCGGCCGGTCGGCGCGATCGTCTTCGGTCATTTCGGCGATCGGATCGGCCGCAAGTCGACGCTGGTCGCCAGCCTGATGCTGATGGGCGGGTCGACGGTGGCGATCGCCTTCCTGCCCACCTATGCCCAGGTCGAACAGGCCGCGCCGCAGATGGGCTGGCTCGCGCCGTTGCTGCTGTGCCTGATGCGGCTTGGTCAGGGTTTCGGACTCGGCGGCGAATGGGGTGGCGCGGCATTGCTCGCGGTGGAGAATGCCCCGCCGCACCGCCGCAACACCTGGGGGATGTTCCCGCCGCTCGGCGCGCCGGTCGGCTTCCTGATGGCCAATGGCTTGTTCCTGATCCTCGGCCTGTGGCTCGACGAGGCGCAGTTCCGCGCCTGGGGCTGGCGGCTGCCGTTCCTGATCAGTGCGGTGCTCGTCGTGCTCGGCCTGTGGGTGCGGCTCAAGCTGACCGAGACGCCGGCGTTCGTCGCCGCCGAGCGCGCCGAGGCCCTGCCCAAGGTGCCGATCGCGACGTTGTTCGCGTCGCACAGCCGCGCGGTGCTCGCCGGCACCGGCGGGGTGATCGCCTGTTTCGCGCTCTTCTATCTCGCGACTGCCTTCGCGCTCGGCTACGGCACCAAGACGCTGGGCTACGGGCGGGAGGCGATGCTGGGCGTCGAGCTGGTCGCGATCCTGTTCCTCGCCGCGGGGGTGATCGTCGCCAGCCTGCTCGCCGACCGGCGCGGCGCGCGCGGAATGCTGGTGATCGGCTTTTGCGGCTGCATGGTCGCCGGGCTGGCGATGGGGCCGATGCTCGGCGCGGGATCGCTGTTCGTCGTCTTCCTGTGGCTCGCCTTCGCGCTGTTCGTGATGGGCTTCGCCTATGGCCCGCTCGGCGGCTGGCTGCCGAGCCTGTTCCCCGCCGGGGTGCGCTACACCGGCGTGTCGATGACCTTCAATCTCGGCGGCATCCTCGGCGGCGCGCTGGCGCCGATCGCCGCGGAGGCGCTGGCGCAGCGCGGCCTCGGGTGGATCGGCCTGTATCTGGTCGCGGCGGGGCTGCTCAGCCTCGCCGGGCTGATGCTGTTGCGCAAACCGGCCGGGGCCTGAGCCGCCGCCGCGGTTCGTCAGCCCTGCCGCAGCAGGGTGAGCCTCGCCTTGCCGTGCACGCGGCTGGCGTCGATCGCATAGCCGGGCGGCGCGATCTCCTCCGCCTTGGCGGTCTCGATACTGACCCAGGTGGCGGGCGCGATCCAGCCGAGCCGGGTGAGCTTGTCGAGCGCGACCAGACCCGCGCCGGTGCCGTAGGGCGGATCCATCATGACGAGATCGAGCGGCGCCGGCGCCGGGCCGAGGCCGAGCACCGAGCCGGCGCGCACGTCGCCGCGCGTGCCGAGTCGCGCGAGATTGGCCTTGAGCGCGTCGAGCGCCGCGCCGTCCTGCTCGACGAACAGGCAGGAGCCGGCGCCGCGGGACAGCGCCTCGATGCCGAGCGCGCCCGATCCGGCGAACAGATCGGCGACGGCGAGCCCGTCGAAGCTGCCGAGCCGGCTGGTCAGCATCGAGAATAGCGCCTCGCGCGTCCGGTCGGCGGTCGGGCGCGTCGCATCGCCCTTGGGCGCGACGAGCGGGCGGCCCCGCCATTGGCCGGCGATCACCCTCATCGTTTGCCTCCCTTCGGCCCGCCGCGTGGCGCGCCGCGCCCCCCCGCCGGCCCACGCGGCGTGTCGGGGCGCGACGGCCGCGCCGGGCGACCGTCGGCACCGCCACCGGAGCGTCCACCGGCCGACCCGCCGCCGGTTCGCGCCGGCCTGCCGCCGCTGCGCTGCGGCTCATCGCGGCGGGGCGTCTCCTGCTCCCACGGCTTGCGCGCCGAGCCGCCGGTCGGCACCGGCCGCGCGTCGCGATCGTCGCGGCGGAAACGCCCACGCGGATTGTCGCGCGCGCCGTCACCGGCCGGCATGCGCTCCGTATCACCGCGCCGGATACGCGCCGGCTGCCCGTCGCGCGCCGCACCGGTGGTCGGCCGCGTCGATCGTGTCTCGGTCTCACCGCGCCGACCGCGTGCCGGCTGCCCGTCGCGGGGTGCATTACCCGTCGATGACCGAGCCGGCCGCGCCTCGCGCTCGTCGCGGCGCGGCCGGCCGCGCTGGCCTTCGCCGTCCGCTGTCGTGCGCATCTCGCGCCCCTCGCGCAGGACGGGACGCGTGCGATCCCCGGTCGCGCCGGGGCGCGCCGGACGCGGCGCGATGCCGCTCGCGGTCACATCGCTGCGGCGCGGCGCGCGGGCGGCGCCGCGTCCGGCGGCCTGTGCCTCGCGCGGGGCGGGCGCGTCGATCGGGCGCGGGCGGGCGCGGGCCGGGCGGACCGCGCCCGGCGCCGCACGGAAGCCGTCGCGCGGCGGCTCGATCAGGTCCGCCTCGGGAACGCCGCCCTTGAGCGTGCGACGGAAGGCGACGATCTCATGCTGCTTGACCTCGCCGATGCCGCCCACCGGCAGGTCGCCGAGCAGAAAGGGGCCATAGCGGGTGCGGATCAGCCGGCTGACCTGCAGGTCGAGATGTTCGAGCACCCGCCGCACCTCGCGGTTCTTGCCTTCGGTGATGGTGATCTCGATCCAGACGTTGGCGCCGGTGCGCCGCTCGATATTGGCGTCGATCGGGCCGTAGCGGATGCCGTCGATCTCGATCCCGTCGGCAAGGTCCTCCAGCTGCTGCTGCGTGACATTGCCGTAGGCGCGCGCGCGATAGCTGCGCTCGACGCCGGTCGCGGGCAGTTCGAGCTGGCGCTTGAACCCGCCGTCGGTGGTGAGCAGCAGCAGCCCTTCGGTATTGAGGTCGAGCCGGCCGACCGGCACCAGCCGCGGCAGATCGTCGGGCAGCCGGTCGTAGATCGTCGGCCGTCCCTTGGGATCGCGTTCGGTGACCAGCAGGCCGGTCGGCTTGTGGTAGAGGAACAGGCGGGTCGGTTCGGCTTGCGCGACCGGCTCGCCGTCGACGGTGACGCCGTTGAGCGAGCGCAGCACGGTCGCGGGGGTGTCGAGCACCGTGCCGTCGAGCGCGACGCGGCCGTCGGCGATCATGCGCTCGATCTCGCGGCGGCTGGCGATGCCGGCGCGGGCGAGCAGTTTCGCGATGCGATCGCCGCTGCGGGGTTCGGAGGATTGGGCCATGGCGCGGCCATAACGCGCATTTGTCATGGCAGCGAAATTATTTGCGTCCGATCCGAGTACGGCGCGTTATCCTGCGGAGGCGTAATCACTTGTGCGGCGCCAGGCGGAGCGTGGCGATGTTGTTCGGAAGGAAGAAACGTTCGATCGTCCGGGTGCTCGTCGTCGAGGACGAGCCGCTGATCGCCTTCGACACCGAACATCTGCTGAGCGACGCGAGCTATCAGATCGTCGCCACCGTCGACCGCGTCGCCGAGGCGATTGCGGTGCTGCGATCGGACTCGGACGTCGACCTGGTGCTGCTCGACGTCAATCTCGCCGACGGATCGGGGCTGGATGTCGCGCGGGCCGCGGGAGAGCGCGGCGTCGCGGTACTGTTCGTCACCGGCAATTTCCCCGCCGAGGCGATGGCGCTCGCCGCGGGCTGCCTCGCCAAACCCTATCAGCAGCGTGACCTGATCGGCGCGATCGAGGCGATCGAAGCGAACATCGCCGGCCGCAAGACGCGGCGGCTGCCGACCGGCTTCCGGCTGTTCGCGATCCCCGATGCTGCGCCCGTCGCGCCCGGGCCGGAGATCGATGCCCGCTGACCGCCGGGCGAAGACCGGTTCGCGCCGAGGCGCGGAGGGCGCAGGGAAGCTTTGCATAGCCACACGATGACGCACGCCGGGCTGGTGGCCCGCGGGCGGCATGGGCTGCCCACAAGGGTTCTGCGCCCTCCGCGCCTCTGCGCGAACCGAGACCTGCACAGCCGGACCGGCGTCACCGCCAAACCCGCTAGGCGCGGGCAAAATTGGCGCTAGTGTCGCGGCGATGTTGACCGGCACCAATTTCTATTTCGTTATCGTCGCGGCCGTCACGGTGCTGCTCGTCGCGCTGATGCGTCGATCGGCGGCGATGCGCGCGCGGCTCGCCCCGCTCGCGCCTTATGCCGAGCGCGGCCCGGTCGCGGTGTTCTTCATGGGCATATCGTCGGGACTCGCCTTCACGATGATCGGCGCGACGCTGACCACGCGGCTCAAGCAGGACGGGCTCGACAAGAGCACGATCACCGCCTTCACGCTCGGCTTCCTCGTCTACAATCTCAAGCCGCTATGGGCGTGGATGGTCGATGGCGTGCGGCTGCCGGTGATCGGCCGGCTGGGGCAGCGGGTGTCGTGGGTGCTGCTCAGCGGCGTGCTGGTGATCGCCGCGATCGTCAATCTCGCGCTGGTCGATCCGGCGGCGAGCCTGCAGGCGACGATCGTCGCGACGATCCTCGTCGGCTTCGCCGGCGCGACCTATGACATCGTCATCGACGCCTATCGCATCGAGACGCTCGAACCCGAGCAGATGGGCGTCGGATCGGGGATGACGCAATATGGCTGGAAGATCGGCTCGGTGCTCGCCGGCTCGCTCGCGCTGGTGATCGCGGCACGAGCGGACTGGCACGTCGCCTATCTTGCCTGCATCGTCTTCGCGCTGCCGGCGATGGTGGTGGCGGTGACGCGCGGCGAGCCGACGCGGCGGCGCGAGCCGGTGCGGCGCCGCGGGCTCGCCGAGCTTGGCGCGTCGATCGTCAGCCCGTTCGCGGAATTCTTCCGCCGCCACGGCGCGATCATCATCCTCGCCTTCATCCTGCTCCACAAGATCGGCGATACGCTGGGGCAGCAGGCGCTGCGGCTGCTGCTCGACGATCTCCGTTTCAGCAACGACGAGATCGCGCTCTACGACGTCGTCATCGGCTTCTGGGCCTTCTGGGTCGGCATCGCGATCGGTGGCGTGCTCTATGCGCGCATGGGGCTCAAGCGATCGGTGATGCTCAGCCTGATCCTGATGATGGTCTCCAACGCCGCCTTCGCGCTGCTCGCCGGGGCGGGGCACAGCAATATCGGGCTCGCCGGCGCGATGGCGTTCGAGAATATGTCGAGCGGGATCGGCGGCGTCACCGTCGTCGCCTATTTCTCGGCGCTGTGCGACCTGCGCTTCACCGCGGCGCAATATGCGATGATCTCGGCGGCGGCGAGCATCGTCGGCCGCGTGCTCACCGCGACGACGACCGGGCGGCTGGTCGACAGCTTCGGCTATGTCGCCTTCTATTGGGGGACGACGGTCGCGGCCTTGCCGGGGGTGCTGCTGTTCTGGTGGATGTGCCGGTCCGGCTTGATCGACCGGTCGATCGGCAGCGCGGGCGTCGTCGGCGAGGGGGACGTGCGGGACTAGCGCCCCGATAGGCGCGCTCCTGTTCATCCCGCTCGAATCGGTTAGCGTCCAGCGGCACGGAGGAAGGCGTCGCCGGGATTGTGGCCGCGCCTCGTGCGGTGGAACGGACCACGGCCTCCCGGAACGCCGCCCCGCCGCGTCCTCTGCGCCAACCCCTTCAACAGCAGCCGTGAACGCCGCGACCGCCTAGACGCAGATCGGCCGCCCATCATCGGCGAAGGCGGTCGCGACGGCGGCGACGCTCGCCAGCACCGAATCGACACGCCGCACGCCGAGCAGGTCGCCGAGCAGCAGCCGTGCGCTGTCCGGCGCCGTCTCGACCCGCGCGAGGATGGTGAGCAACGCGCGCTCGGCGGCGGTCATCCGCGCGCAGCAGCAGGGCGCGATCGCGATCGTCCCTGCCGCGGTGCCGGCGAGATCCGCCATCAGCGCGCGCATCAGCACCAGCGGGCGGCGGAACTCCTGGCCGAAGGCGGTGAATAGCGCATGGCTCGCCCGCGCATCGTGCAGCCCCTGCGCCCCCATCCGCCGCAGCGCGAACAGCGCGACACGCGCATTGGGGCAGGCCGGCAGTGCATAGGGCAGGGCCGCGACGGTGGTGGTGAGATCGGACATGCGGGGCAACTCCTGAGGTCGCGCGCAGTCTTCTCTGTCCGCTATTGCAAGTCAATCGCAATCGTGGCGTCAGGCAGGATACTCGTCGTTGGCGCGGAGCGCTTCACCGGCCAGGTAGAGCGAGCCGGCGATCAGCACCACCGGCGTGTCGCGTCGCGCGAGCTGGCCGAGCGCGTCGGGCAGGTCGGCAGCGACTCCCGCGCCGACTCCCTGGCCGGCGGCGAGCGCGGCGAGCGTCGCGGGCGCGTGATGCGCATGCCCCGGCACCGGCACCGCGATCACCTCCGACACCGACGGCGCGAGCAGTCGCAGCACGCCCGCCGCATCCTTGTTGGCGAGCATGCCGAGTACCAGCCCGACCCGCCGCCCGCGCGCGATGCCAGGCAGCGCCTGCGTCACCGGCATCGCGGCCGAGGGATTGTGTGCGCCGTCGAGCCACAATTCGCTTCCGGCCGGCAGATGCGCGTGGAGCGGACCGGGGGCGAGCCGCTGCATCCGCGCCGGCCAGTGCGCGCCGTCGGCGGCGGCGCGCATCGCCGCGAGTGGCACGGCCACCGCCTGCTGATGGCGCAGCATCGCCAGCGCGAGCGCGAGATTGCGCGACTGGTGTGCGCCGACCAGTCTCGGCCGTGCGGTGGCGATCGTGCCGGCGGCGTCGCGATAGCGCAGCGAGGTCCGCGTCGTGTCGCTCCACCAGTCGACGGTGCGGGCGACGACCGGGGCGCCGGCCGCCGCGGCGACGGCGGCGATCCGGGCGCGGCAGGCGGTGGCGTAGCGCATCGTCACCAGCGGCACGCCCGCCTTGGCGATCCCCGCTTTCTCGCCGGCGATGTCGATCAGCCGATCGCCGAGAAATGCCTCATGATCCATGCCGAGCGCAGCGATGCCGGTCACCGCCGGCGCGGCGATGACGTTGGTCGCATCGAGCCGGCCGCCGAGCCCGACCTCGACGATCGTCGCCGCGGCCGGCGTGCGCGAAAAGGCGAGGAAGGCGGCGGCGGTGGTGACTTCGAAGAAGCTCGCGCCGATCGCATCCGCCCCGTCCCCGGCGGCGTCGAGCACCTCGGCGAGCAATGCGGCGAGCGTCGCATCGTCGATCAGCCTGCCGGCGATGCGGATGCGTTCGTTGAAGCGGACGAGGTGCGGGCTCGAGAAGACATGGACGTCATGCCCCGCCGCCTCGATCGCCGCGCGCAGGAAGGCGCAGGTCGATCCCTTGCCGTTGGTGCCGGCGACGTGGAACACCGGCGGCATCGCCCGATGCGGATCGCCGAGCCGGGCGAGGAGCCGGGTGATCCGCTCCAGCCCGAGCACGTCGGCGCCGGGGGACAGCGACCACAGTCGGTCGAGTTGCTGCTGGACGGCGGTATCGGTGGAGGTGGCGTGGTCTGGCATCGTGTGGGTCGGTCTCGGGTCGCCGCGCGCCATGGGGTCTCGTCGCGCCCGCCTTAGGCGAACGGGTGGGGGAAGTCGATCCGGCGGCATGGCCAAACCGGTGCTGTCGCCAGGGCACGGACCGGTCGCGACGAGGATCTGCCGCTAACGGATCGACGCTATCTGGCTCAGCAGGCCCACGCCCCATCCTCCGCACCACCCCGGCGAAGGCCGGGGTCCAGTTGGGAGACTGCCGTGAGGTCCCAAAAGCGTCGCGGAACTAGACCCCGGCCTTCGCCGGGGTGGTCGATGGGGACGCGGGGTCGCAGCCCTCGCAGCGGCCGGGCTGCTGCCGTATGGCAGCGGCCGGTCCGCCCTCGCCTACGCCGCCTGCGCCGTCGCCAGATAGCCAATTACCGTTGCCAGCCGATCGCGCAGCTCCTTGCGGTGGACGACCATGTCGAGCATGCCATGATCCAGCAGATATTCGGCGCGCTGGAAGCCTTCGGGCAGTTTCTCGCGGATCGTGCTCTCGATCACCCGCTGGCCGGCGAATCCGATCAGCGCATTGGGCTCGCTGATCTGCACGTCGCCGAGCATCGCATAGCTGGCAGTGACGCCGCCGGTGGTCGGATCGGTGAGCACGACGATATAGGGCAGGCCGGCATCGTGGAGCATCTGGATCGCGACGGTGCTGCGCGGCATCTGCATCAGGCTGAGGATGCCCTCCTGCATGCGCGCGCCGCCCGCGGCGGTGAAGACGACATACGGCGCCTTGTCGTGGATCGCCGCCTCGATGCCGCGGACGAAGGCCTCGCCGACCGCAAGCCCCATCGATCCGCCCATGAAGGCGAAGTCCTGCACGCCCATCACGACGCGATGGCCGAGGATCGTGCCGCGCGCGTTGATCAGCGCATCCTGTTCCTGCGCCGAGGTCCGCGCCGCCTTGAGCCGATCGGTATAGCGTTTCGAATCACGGAACTTGAGCGGGTCCTCGACCACCTTGGGCGCGGGCAATTCGCTGCAGCTGCCGCTGTCGAGGATCTGCGCGAAGCGCAACTTGGGCCCGATCCGCTCGTGATGATCGCACTTCGGGCAGACGTAGAGATTCTCCTCCAATTCCTTGGTGAAGATCATCTGGCCGCAGCCCTTGCACTTGTGCCACAGATTCTCGTCCGACGATTCGCGCTTGGCGACGAAGGGCAGGGCGTTGCGGACGTTGGTGATCCAGCTCATCGGCTGACCTTTCGCGACGAGGCGACCGCCTCGCTGAGGGAGTGGACATAGGCGCGCACCGCCGCTGGGGCATCCGCGCCATGCGCCGCGACCAGCTCGACGATCGCCGAGCCGACGACGACGCCATCGGCACAGGCGCCGATCGCCGCCGCCTGTTCGGGCGTGCGGACGCCGAAGCCGACCGCGACCGGCAGCCTGGTCTGCGCCTTGAGACGCGCCACCGCGGCGTCGATCGAGCCCTGCGCCGCCTGTTGCAGCCCGGTGATCCCCGCGACCGAGACGTAATAGAGGAAGCCGCTCGCCCCCTCCAGCACGCGCGGCAGCCGCGCCGCATCGGTGGTCGGCGTGGCGAGGCGGATCGGATCGATGCCCTGCGCGCGCAGCATCGGGCCGAGCGCCTCGTCTTCCTCCGGCGGGATGTCGACGCAGATCACGCCGTCGACGCCCGCGGCCGCGGCGGCGGCGGCGAACCAGTCGGGACCGCGGCGCAGCATCGGATTGGCATAGCCCATCAGCACCAGCGGCACCTCGGGATGGCGCGCGCGAAAGGCGGTGGCGATGGCGAGGATGTCGGCGGTGCGCGTGCCGGCGGCAAGGCTGCGCAGATTCGCCGCCTGGATCGCCGGACCGTCCGCCATCGGATCGGTGAACGGCATGCCGAGCTCGATCACGTCGGCGCCGCCCTCGACCAGCGCGTCGAGGATCGCGCCGGTCGGCCCGTCGCCGGCGGTGACGAAGGTGACGAGCGCGGGCCGGCCCTTCCCGAAGGCGGCCGACAGGCGTGCACTCATATCGCCACCCCCAGCGCGTTGGCGACGGTGAAGATGTCCTTGTCGCCGCGACCGCACAGATTGGCGAGGATGATCTGGTCGTCGCGCATCGTCCGCGCGCGCTTGGTCACCGCGGCGATCGCATGCGCGGGCTCGAGCGCGGGAATGATGCCCTCGGTGCGGCAGAGCAATTGGAAGGCATCGAGCGCGTCCTGATCGGTCGCGCTGGTATATTCGACGCGGCCGATGTCGCGCAGCCAGGCATGCTCGGGGCCGATGCCGGGATAGTCGAGCCCCGCCGAGATCGAATGCCCTTCCGCGATCTGGCCGTCCTCGTCCTGCAACAGATAGGTCTTGTTGCCGTGGAGCACGCCGGGGAAACCGCCGGCGAGGCTGGCGGCATGTTCGCTGCCCTCGAGGCCGTGACCCGCCGCCTCGACGCCGAGCATGCCGACCGACTCATCGTCGAGGAAGGGGTGGAACAGGCCGATCGCATTCGATCCGCCGCCGATCGCCGCGCACAGCAGATCGGGCAGGCGGCCGGTCCGCTCGAGCATCTGCGCGCGCGCCTCGCGGCCGATGATGCTCTGGAAGTCGCGGACCAGCTCGGGATAGGGATGCGGGCCGGCGGCGGTGCCGATGATGTAGAAGGTGTCGTGGACGTTGGCGACCCAGTCGCGCAGCCCCTCGTTCATCGCGTCGGACAGGGTCGCCGCGCCGCTGGTCACCGGGCGGACCTCGGCGCCGAGCAGCTTCATGCGGAAGACGTTGGGCTGCTGCCGCTCGACGTCCTTCGCACCCATGTAGATGACGCAGGGCAGGCCGAAGCGCGCGCAGACCGCGGCGGTGGCGACGCCGTGCTGGCCGGCGCCCGTCTCGGCGATGATCCGCGTCTTGCCCATGCGGATGGCGAGCAGGATCTGGCCGATGCAATTGTTGATCTTGTGCGCGCCGGTATGGTTGAGCTCGTCGCGCTTGAACCAGATCTGCGCGCCGAGCCTCTCGCCGTTCGGGCCGGTTCCCGCGCCCTCGCGTACCGCCTCGCTCAGCCGTTCGGCGTGGTAGAGCGGGCTGGGGCGGCCGACATAATGGTTCATCAGATCGTCGAATTGCGCGGCGAAGGCGGGGTCGGCCTTGGCGGCGCGATATTCGCGCTCGAGCTCGAGGATCAGCGGCATCAGCGTCTCGGCGACATAGCGTCCGCCGAACTGGCCGAAATGCCCGCGCTCGTCGGGCTGGGCGCGATAGGTGTTGGGGGCGTTCATGACTGCGCCGCTTTAAGGAAGGCGCCGATCTTGTCCATATCCTTGACCCCCGGCGCGGATTCGACGCCCGACGAGACGTCGACCAAGGGCGCGCCGGTGCGCGCGATCGCCTCGCGCACGTTGGCGGGATCGAGCCCGCCGGACAGCGCCCAGGGCAGCGGGTGGCGCAGGCCGTCGAGCATCGCCCAGTCGAAGCGCAGCCCCATGCCGCCGGGCAGGCCGCCGGGCGGCGTCTTGGCGTCGTAGAGCAGCCGGTCGGCGGCACCGGCGTAGCGGTGCGCGTCATCGAGGTCGGCGCGCGTCTTGATCGCCACCGCCGCCCAGGTCTCCCGGCGGACGCGCGCGCGGATCGCGGCGACGCGTTCGGGCGCGGTCTGGTGGAGCTGGATCGCGTCGAGCCGCGCCGCGGCGATCGCCGCGTCGAGCGTCGCATCGTCGGGATCGACGAACACCCCGACCCGCGTCGCCTCGCCCGGCACCTGCCCGGTGAGGCCGGCCGCGGCATCAAGGCCGAGGTGCCGGGGGGAGGGCGGGAAGAAGACGAACCCGACGTGACTGGCCCCGCCGCGCAGCGCGGCGGCGAGCGTCTCGGGCGTGGTCAGGCCGCAGATCTTAGTGGCGGTGGGCATCCAGCGCGTGTCGGGATTTCCGACGCAAGTTGCAAGCCCGCCTTCTCCCTCTCCCGATGGGAGAGGGAGAAGGCGGCGCTGGGTGACGGCAGGTTGGGCGGCGTGTTTTTGAGAGCGTCGCACGGACGGTGGCGTGGTGGAGGCGCGGGCGAGGAGTAAGCCGGTCCCGGACCGTCATCGCGACCGGCACTCCACTGGCGGGGCCAGGGCCGAGCGTTTCGCGCCTGCCCTCACCCTCTCGCCGCATCCCTCTCCCGTAGGGAGAGGGATGTGTCATCTCCCGTAGGGAGAGGGATGTGTCATTTACAACGTCGCGCCGATCGCGCGGGCGGCGGCGTCGGGGTCCTCCGCCTGGGTGATCGGACGGCCGATGACGAGGATCGACGCACCCGCATCGAGCGCGGCGCGCGGTGTGACGACCCGTTTCTGATCGCCGATCACGCCGTCGGCAGGGCGGACGCCGGGTACGACGAAGAAGCCCTTGGGCCACGCCTTGCGCGCCGCGGCGACCTCGGCCCCCGAGCAGACGATGCCGTCGATCCCCGCCTCATGCGCCAGATCGGTGAGGCGCAGCACCTGCGCCTCGGCGCTGCCGGCGACGCCGGTCGCGGCGAGGTCGCTCGCATCGAGGCTGGTCAGCATCGTCACCGCGACCACCTTGGTATGCGGCGACGCCGCGGCCTTGGCATCCTCCAGCATCGCGCGGCCGCCGCTGGCATGGACGGTGAGGATCGCCGGCGCGAGCCCGCTCAGCGCCTGTACCGCCTTGGCGACGGTATTGGGAATGTCGTGCAGCTTGAGGTCGAGGAAGATCGGCAGCCCGATCTCGGCAAGCTCGCGCACCCCGGCCTGTCCGTGCGCACAGAAGAACTCGAGCCCGAGCTTGAGCCCGCCGACATGCGCGCGCGTGCGGTTGGCGAGCGCCTTGGCACGGGCGAGATCGGGTGTGTCGATTGCGACGAAGATCGGGCTCATGCCGGGCGGCCCATCGCGGCGGGTTCGCTCGGCGTCAGCGGATCGGCGTTCGCCGGCGCGACGACGAGGGCCGGCGGCGCGACCTGCGCGCGCTGCTCGGCGAGCAGCCGCTCGCAGGCGCTCAGCCGCTGGCGCAGCCGCCAGCGCACCGTGCCGAGATAGAGATAGGTCGGCAGCAGTCCGAGCAGGAAGGTGACGAGCAGCAGCAGCGGCAGATTGACGTCGGCGATCAGCCCGCTCCACAGGTTGATCTGGATGCTGGTCCAATTGCCGTAGGTGAACAGCGCCGCGACGAACGCGAGCAGGAACCAGAACAGGATCTTGAGGAACTGCATGCATCACTCCCGGGGACGCGGGCGAGGGTAGCGGCGGCGGAGGCGGATGGCCAGAGGGGCCGGACGGGTACGATCGGGGCGGCCCGGCGTGCCGGCGTGAGGCGGCCTTATCCCACCTCGCCGCGCAGCGTCGCGATCAGCCCGGGGATCGCCGTCAGCCGCGGCTCTTCCTCGTCGAGGATCGCGCGGAAGGCACTGCGTTTGATCGCGGCGACGCGGCCCGGCTTCATCCGCACCGTCGGCGGCAGCGTCGAGACGCAGATGTCGATCATCCGCTCGGCGCCGTGCAGCCGGCCCCACAGATAATCGTTCTCGCGATAGGCGCGGCTGAAGAAGGCGCCGAAGCTGTTGAACTGGATGCCCTTGAGCGTCGCCTCCGCGCCGCCGGCGCGGATCGAGCCGGCATCGTCGGGGGCGATGCGATCGACCTTGATCGGGTCGAACTCGTCGAGTCCCTCGCCCTGCAGCAGCGGCAGCGTCGCGGTGTCGAAATAGGGGAAGCCCAAATAAGTGAGCAGCAGCGCCCGCCGCATCGGCCGGTCGAGGCTGACGAAGGCGTCGGCGAGCCGGCGGTCGGTGTCGGCATCGAGCGTGGCGAGATCGAGCGCGTCGCCGAGCGCGTCGAGCAGCGGCGCCGCGTCCTGGCTGCGGGACGTCCGCACCATCTGGTGGAGTTGCGGATAATGATCCGCACGCTGGCGGTCGAGATAGGCGGCGAGCGAGGCATAGATGGCGTCGCGCATCGCGGCGGCACCGGCCGACTGGTCGTCGGGCTGCCCGGCCTCGATCTCCTCGAGTCGGCGCGCCATCAGCCGCAGCCGGCGGATGCGGAAGCCGAGATCGAAGGTGCGCAGGAAGTCGACCGTCGCCGCGCCTTCCTTGCCCGAGAAGCTCGGCGCGACGCCGCCGAAGCCGCGCGACGCGATCGCCGCCTCGATCCCCGCGCGGATCCGCCGCCAGCGCTGCTGCCCCGGCTCGCCGCCGATCTGGTAGAGCAGCCCGCTGATCATCGCGACGACGCCGCTCAGCTTGAGATGACCGTAGGCGACATAGCTGTAGCCGGCGCGGCTCGCCGCGGCCGTCTGCGCACGCCGCCGCCACGCGACCAGCCGCGCCGGCGTCGGCCGGTCGAGGAACAGCGTGTGGCCGAAGGATTGCTCGATCTCCTCCTCGACCGCCGGGCGCAGCGCGGTGACGATGCCGCGCAGCCGGTCGATCCGTTCGGAGCGTTCGGCGAGCGCATCGAGATTGTCGCGGATCGGCTGCTGCCGCGGCAGGTCGCTGAGCGCGCCGAGGATGGTCTGGAAGAAGCCCGGCGTCTCGCCCCCTGCGCCGAGGCGGATCTTGATGCCCGGCGACGGGTCGATGTAGACGAAGCGGCGGTCGACCTCGCGCCTCGCCGGCCGTTCCCTGAGCGCATCGATCGCCGGGCGGAACGGCGCATTGGCGAGCACCGACCCGTCGATCAGCACCGCCTTGTCGACCTGATTGGCGGCGACGTGGCGCGGCAGGACCCGCTTGAGGAAGGCGTCGCGCTCCGGCCAGGCGAGCCCGCGCGCGGCGAGGACCCGGTCGAGTTCGGCGACGGTGAACGGCGGGAAGGCGCCGGGGAAGCTCGACGTCGCCCGTGCCGCAAAGGCGAGTTCGGGCACCGCGCCGATCGCGCCGCCGGCATGGTCGGAAAAGCCGATGACGATGCGATGCTCGGTCTCGAGCACCTCCGGCGGCGAATTGAGCCGCAGCCGCTCGGGATGGCCGGTGAAATCGGTGCAGGTGACGAACAGGTCGAGCGGCTGCCCGGCCGGCAGCAGCCGCGGCCCCGGCGGCGCGGCGGCCATCGCGGCGAAGGCATCGAGCAACAGCCCGGTGAAGGTCTCGCCGCCGAACGGCGGCTCGAACCAGCGCGAGCGGACGAAATGCGACAGCTTGGTGCGCACCTCGTCCTGCGTCGCCGCGTCGAGCGCCTCGACCTTGTCCTTGCTGCGCCCCGCCGCGACCCAGGCGAGCGGCAAGGCCCATAATTTGGAGAAGCGGCTCGCCGGCGCCGCCTCGGCATCGATCAGCGCCTCGACATCGGCGGAGGTCAGCCACAGGTCGGTGAGCGGTTCGAGGCTCTGGCCGCTGGTGATCGCCTGGGCGAGGAAGATGCCGTTGATCCCGCCCGCCGACGCGCCCGCGACGATATCGGCGAGGACGCGCAGCCGCAGCCCGGCGAGCGCCTCGATCTCGGCGATCAGCTCCGCATAGACGCGCTCGCTGGCGCCGTGCGCGGTCTCACCGGCGTGAATCGCGCGGCTGGCGCGGACGAGGTGCCAGACCTCCTTGGTGATGCCGTGCATGTAGACGGCAAGGCTGATCCCGCCATAACAGACCAGCGCGAGGCGCAGCTCCTTCTCGCGCATCACGCCGGGGCCAGCATCGCCCAGATCGGCAGATGGTCCGAGGTCTTGCGCGCCGCGGCGCTGGCGTGGACGCCGCATTCCGTCACATGGAGGTCGGCGGACACCATGATCCGGTCGAGCCGCCCGACCGGCCGGCGCGCGTGGAAGCTCGGCCCGGTCGCCGCCATGCGATAGTCGCGGCCGAAGTCGCGCAAACATCCCGCCGCCGCGGTCCATTCGTTGAGATCGCCCATCATCACGGTCGGATGACGGTCGGCGCAGCCCTCGACATGCGCGAGGATCGCCGCCGCCTGCCGCCGTCGCCACAGGCCGGACAGGTCGAGATGCATGCCGACGACGCGCAGGGTCACGCCGTCCAGCTCGACATCGGCGGTGACCGCCCCGCGCGGTTCGAGCGAGGGGAGGTGGATCGGCGCGCAATGGATCACCCGCGCCGCCTTGCGGACGAGGATGACATTGCCGTGCCAGCCCATCGACAGCGCCCGCATGCCGAAGGCGACCGGCTTCCAGTCGCTATGCTCGTCGAGCAGATGCGCGGGCAGCACCGATTCGCGCGGGCCGAAACGGCGGTCCGCCTCCTGGAGCGCGATCACATCGGCATCGATCTCGCGCAGCACCTCCAGCACCCGCTCGGGGTTGCGCCGCCGGTCGAGCCCGACGCCCTTGTGGATATTGTAGCTGGCGACTTTCAGGTGGCGAGAAACCATTGCGGGGACGTAACGCCCGGATCGCGGAATGGTGCCGTTTGCGGTCACGGCACCAAGCGACAAGAGAAGGGCAATAAAGTCAAGTGTCTGACTGCCCATAGTGAATAAAGAGTCAAGGCAAAACGGGAAATCCGCTGCATCGTCAAGCACGACATGATAAGTGTCGGTACGACTCGAAGTAAAACGGAGCGGCCGGGGGCGGTATGTTGCGGATTGCGCGGGATATGATCCTGGCCTGTCTGGTCGCCGCAGCCGCCGTGCCGGCGTCGGCGCAGGAGAGATCGGCGATCAAGCCGGGTTTCGTGCTGCCGCCGGACACTGCCCGCATCCTGCTGTTCCGTCCATCGATCACGGTCGGTGCGCAATCCACCGCGGGCCTGTTCGAGCCCAATGCCGACTGGACCGCGCAGGCGCGCGAGGCGCTCGGCGCGTCGCTGCGCGAGGCGGAGGCGCATCTCGGCCATACGGTGATCGATTATGCCGCGCCGGACGGGGCGGACGCCGCGGCGCTCGCCGAATATCATGCGCTGTTCGATACCGTCGCCGCGGCGGTGATCGAATTTCAGTTCTTCCCCGGCAACCGGCTGCCGACCAAGAAGCGCAAGGATCAGTTCGACTGGGGGCTGGGGCCGGAGGTCGGCACACTGCCGGGGCTCGGTGGCGCCGATTACGCCCTGTTCGTGACGACCGAGGACGCGTTCGGATCGACCGGGCGCAAGGTGTTGCAACTGTTCGCCGCACTCGCCCGTGTGTCGGTCGTCTCCGGCGTGCACAAGGGGTTCGCCGGGCTGGTCGATCTGCACAGCGGCGAGCTCGTCTGGCTCAACGCCGATCTGCAGATGGGCGGCGACGTCCGCACGCCGGAGGGGGCCCGCAAACGGGTACGCGAGCTGCTCGCCGGCTTCCCCGGCAAACCCGCCGACACGCCGGTCGCTGCGGCGGATGCGAACCGGGCGCGCTGACATGTGCCGGCTGATCGTGCCGCTGCTCGCCGCGGCGCTTTGCGCGGCGCCGGTGCAGGCGGCGCGCGAGACGTTGCCGCTGCCCCCGTTCACCACCGCCTATCAGCCGACGACGGTCGACGAGCGCGGCCTGTGGATGGAGGCCGACGAGGACGAGCGGCGGATGCGCGACGCGCCCGAGGTGATCCGCGATCCGGCGCTGAACGCCTATGCGCGCGAGGTGCTGTGCCGCACCGTCGGGCCGGCGCGATGCGCGGCGATCCGGCTGTATATCGTCCGCATCCCGATGTTCAACGCGACCACCTATGCGAACGGAATGATGACCTTATGGTCGGGGGCGCTGCTGCGGCTGCATAGCGAGGCCGAACTCGCCGCGATGTTCGGGCATGAATTCAGCCACTTCGAATTGCGCCATACGCTTACCGGCTTCCAGCGCCGGCGCAGCGGCAGCGATCTGCTCGCCTGGGCCGGGTTGCTCGGCGCGGGCGGGATCGCCTTGCCGACGATGGTGGTCGGCGGCTTCTATCGCTTCAGTCGCGCGCAGGAAGCGGCGGCGGACATGCTCGGTTTCCGCTATCTCACCGCGGCGGGCTATGTCGTGACCGCGCCGGCGGATCTGTGGACGCGGGTGATGGCGGAGCAGGACGCCACCGAGATCGGCCGCTATCGCAAGCCCAACCAGCGGTATGTCGCCGGCTTCTTCGATACGCATCCGACCGAGCTGACCCGCGCCACCTATCTGCGCGCGGCGGCGGCGCAGATCGGCGGCGGCGGCGTCGATGAGGCGGCACGCTTCCGCGCCGCGATCGCGCCGTGGCTGCCGCGCCTGCTCGGCGACCAGATCAAGCGCAACGATTTCGGCGGCAGTGAATATCTGCTCAACCAATTGGCCGTGGACGGCTGGACGACGCCGCTCTTGTTCGCGCGCGGCGAATTGTACCGCGAGCGCGGCAACCCCCGCGATCTGTCCGCCGCCGCCGGTTTCTACCGGGAGGCGATCGCGCACGGCGATGCGCCGGCGGAGGCCTATCGCGGGCTGGGGCTGGCGTTGCTGCGCAGCGGGCAGGTCGAGGCCGGCAAGGCGGCGCTGCGCGACTATCTCGCGCGCAGGGCCGATGCCGGCGACGCGGCGATGATCGCTACCCTGATTGCGGGATGAGATCGATGATGACGACGCGCTTGCCGAACCGCTTGCCCCGCCACCTGTTGCTGGTCGTCGCGCTGGCGGCGGCGGTGCCGGCGGGCGCGAGCAACCGGCTGATCGCCGCCGGCGGACGGGTGAGCATCGCCAGGACGCCCCTGACGGTGACGCCCGCGAGCGAGTGGAACCGGCTGGGCGCGCGACCCGGCCGCAATGCCGAGGTGTGGACGCTCGACGGCGACACGCTCAACGCGCTGACTTTCTATGCCGCGATCGGCGAGGGCAAGACGCTGTTCCGCCAGGCCGATCGCAGGGAGCATCCGCTGCCGCCGGTCAACCGGACGATGCTTCTCACCGACATTCCGACGCTTCTGGAGAACAGCTATCGCAGCGCGCTAGGCGTCGCGACGATGACGATCGATCACGTCGAGCCGACGCCGTTCGCCGGCGCCGGCGGCGTGCATTTTAGCTACAGTTTCGTCCGTCCGGAGGAAGCCATCCACGTCCGGGGCGAAGGATTCGGCACGCTGCGCGACGGCAAACTCTATCTGATCACCTACGAGGCGCCGGCCCTCTATTATTTCGAACGGAGCGCCGCCGCGGCGCGGCAGGTGGCGGAGAGCGCCCGGCTAGACTGACCCGCCCGCCAAATACTGGGCGGGCGGGTCAGCCGGGCATCCCCTCCATGGCCTCTCGGACCGAGAACCGCCCTACAATCAGAAAGTTAAGGCCGCGTAACAGTCGGGCACACGGCCGACATGACAAACACGTCATAATGCGCTAGGCCAAGGGCGTTGCCCTATCGTGGCGACAGGGGCGCGACAGGTCGTGCCGGGAGACGCCATATGGCTACCGAACACTGGCAGCGGACCAAGCTGCGCGCGCTGATCCTGCGCATACAGGGATCGGTGTTCATCTCGGATCGGTGGCGACGGCGGCTGCTCAATTTCGCCGGTGCGCGCATCCATCCGACCGCGACGGTGCGTCATTCGTGCTGGCTCGACAGCGCCGATATCGTCATGGGGCGCGACGCGATGCTCAACTGCTTCGCGCGGTACGACGGCGCGGCGCAGCTGACCTTCGAGGATGGCGCGCGCGTCTCCTCGGGCGTGACCTTCACCACCAGCACGCATCATCATACCGGCGATCCGACCCGCCGCTCGTCGCCCGAGACGATCAACGCGCCGATCACGATCAAGGCCGGCTGCTGGGTGATGACCGACGTGACGATCAACCCCGGCGTGACGATCGGCGAGGGCTGCGAGATCGGCGCGCAGGCGGTGGTGACCGAGGATACCGCGCCCAACGGCCTCTACGTCAATATGGTCGGGGCGAGCGGCACGGTGCGCGCGCGGCGCATCAAGGATCTGCCGGTGCGCCGCGGCGCCCGCCCGGTCGCGCTGGTGCGCGGCTGACCGGTGTCTGTATCGTAACGGGATTCACCGGCGCCTTACCGGTTGCCGCGGGGCGGGGCCGACGCCATGTTAGGACACGCCCTGCCGGCAGGCTCGTCAACGCCCGGGCCGGCAGGGCGCCCGGAAGGGGCCGTGACGCATGTATTGGCAACATCTTTCCGCAAGCGACATGCTGATCCTCGGCAGCATCCTGTGCGTCGTCGTGCTGCTCCTCCTGGCCATCCGCTTCGATCGCCGCGCGCAGCGCCGCCGGGCCGCCGAATGGCATGACTCTTATTATCATCGCGGCGGACTGGTACGCGCGCTGATGCGCCGCTGGAACCGTGGCCCGGCGCGGCTCACCGATCAGCGCGGCGAGCGGTGACGCGGCTGCGGCCGCGGCGGACACAACAAAGGGGGCCGCAGCCCCCTTTGCGAACGCCCGTGGCGTTGCCGTTTCCCATGGCCATCGCGCGGCGATGGCCCGGAAAAACGGATTTTAGTTGCTGTCGGCCTGGCCGTCGTCCGAAGCGACCGCCACGATGCCCGCGGCAACCGCAGCCACCGCCAGCACGGCGATGATCACGCCGCCACCAGCGAGCTCGTTCTTCTTGGCCGAGGTCGAACCGGTGCGGACCGACTTGGCAACCGACAGGCTCGCAGCGGGGTTGGCCGGTGCCGCAGCGACCGGCGCAGCGACGAGAGCCGTAGCGGCAACGGCGGTGAGGTACTTACGAATCACGCTAATCTCCTATTGTGGGGTCACCCCTCGGCCATACTTGGCACGAGGAGGCTACCATTGGGTTAATACGCCTGCATTTGCAATGTTCGCCTGCCGCGAACTTGCGCCTGCCTGACGCCGAACGCACCACGCTGAAAAGCGTGACGCGGCCGGAATCGTATATTATATTTGACCGGTGGCGCGGTGCGTGATGGGATTGGCGATCTCCCCGCGCAAGGACCCGTGCATTGAACCACCCGCATCGCCGCGCCATCCTCACCTCCGGCGCCGCCGTCGCCGCCGCGACCTTGCTTCCTGCCGCCGCGCCTGTGCCGTCGCCCGCCGGCCCGCGGATCGTCGAACCGCTTGACGACTGGCGCTTCCACCTCGGCCATGCCGCCGATCCGGCGAAGGACTTAGGCTTCGGCCGCAGCCACGACACCTATGCCAAATCGGGCGATGCCGGCACGCCGGCCGCCGAGGGCACGTTCGACGATTCCGCCTGGCAGGCGGTGACGCTGCCGCACGACTGGGCGGTCGACCTGCCGTTCGAGCGGTTCGGCCCGCCGGGGAGCGAGGCGGACAAGACCGGATCGTTCCAGGGGTTCAAGCCGCTCGGCCGCGCCTGGCCGGCGACCAGCGTCGGCTGGTATCGCCGCATCCTCCGCCTCGCGAAGGACGATGACGGCCGCCGGCTGCTGCTCCAGTTCGACGGGGTGTCGCGCGACTGCCTCGTCATCCTCAACGGCTTCATCGTCGGCAGCAACGAAAGCGCCTATACGCCGTTCGAGATCGACGTCACCGATTTCGCCCGACCGGGCGTCGACAACGTCCTGCTCGTCCGCTGCGACGTCAGCCTGGGGGAGGCATGGTCGTACGAGGGGGCAGGGCTGTACCGCCACGCCCGGCTGGTCAAGACCGCGCCGGTCCACGTCCGCCAATGGGGCGCCTATGTCCGCACCGCCGTGACCGCCGCCGGGGCGCGGCTCGATATCGCCACCGAGATCGCCAATGACGGTCCGGCGGCGACGGTGCGCGTCCGCTCGACGGTGACCGCGCCCGACGGACGGGTGGTGGCGCGGCTGACCTCCGATCCGCTGGCGCTGCCGGCGTGGGGGCAGCAGACCGCGACGCAGGTCGGGCAGGTGCGCGATCCGGCGCTCTGGTCGATCGAGACGCCGCAGCTCTACCGGCTGACCAGCGAGATCGTCCGCGACGACGTCGTGATCGATCGCGACGACAGTGCCTTCGGCATTCGCACGATCCGGTTCGATGCGACGCGCGGTTTCTTCCTCAACGGCCAGCCGGTCAAGATCAAGGGGACGTGCAACCATCAGGATCACGCCGGGGTCGGCTTCGCGGTGCCCGACAGCCTTCACGTCTGGCGGCTCGAACAGCTGAAAGCGATGGGCGCCAACGCCTATCGCTCGACGCATCATGCGCCCGCGCCTGCGGTGCTCGATGCCTGCGACCGGCTCGGGCTGCTGGTGATGGACGAGACGCGGCAGATGTCGAGCAATGCCGAGGGCCTGTCGCAGCTCGACCGGGTCGTCCGGCAGGGGCGCAGCCATCCGAGCGTCATCCTGTGGAGCATCGGCAATGAGGAGATCCACCGCGGCACCGAGACCGGCGCACGCATCGCCGCGACGATGAAGCGCCGCATCACCGCGCTCGACGGTACGCGCCCGGTGACCGAGGCGTTCAACGGCAAGCTCGGGCAGGGCGCCTCGCGCGTGCTCGACGTGATGGGCTGCAATTACTATCTCAACGAAATAGACGGCTTTCACGCCGCCCACCCGGACGTGCCGATGATCGGCACCGAGACGGGCAGCACGGTGATGACGCGCGGCGAATATGCGCGCAACGAGGCCGAGGGGCTGGTGCCCGCCTACGACCAGGAGTTCCCGCGCTGGGCGACGACCGCGCAGGACTGGTGGTCCTTCTACGATGCGCGCGACTTCCTCGCCGGCGGCTTCGTCTGGACCGGCTTCGACTATCGCGGCGAGCCGACGCCGTTCGAACGCTGGCCGGAGAATGTCTCGCATTTCGGGCAGATGGACCTGTGCGGCTTTCCGAAGGACAATTTCTATTATTACAAGGCGTGGTGGGACAGCGAACCGGTGCTCCACCTCTTCCCGCACTGGACCTGGCCGGGCCGCGAGGGGCAGACGGTCGCGGTGTGGGTGCACAGCAATTGCGACGCGGTGGAACTGCTCGTCAACGGCCGCAGCCTCGGGCGGCAGACGGTGACGCGCAATCGCCATCTCGTCTGGCAGGTGCCCTATGCGCCCGGACGGATCACGGCGCATGGCTATCGCGACGGTCGGCGGCTGCTCACCGCCGAGCGCGTCACCAGCGGCGCCCCGGCGCGGATCGGTCTGTCGAGCGACCGCCGCCGGCTCGCGCCCGGCGCGGTCGCGGTGGTACGCGCGGCGATCCTCGATGCGGCGGGGCACGAGGTGCCGACCGCGCACGACCGGCTGCACTTCGCGATTGGCGGCGATGCGACGTTGCTCGGCGTCGGCAACGGTGATCCGCGCAGCCTCGAACCCGATCATGCGACGACGCGCGCGGCGTTCAACGGGCTGGCGATGGCGCTGGTACAGGCCGGCGCGCGCGGCGGCGCGATCCGGCTGACCGCACGCGGCGAGGGCCTCGCGCCGGCGATGCTGCCGCTGATCGGCACGGGGTGATCGGAGCGCGCGCAGAGGCGCAGAGGGCGCAGCAGGGGCGGTCGCGGCGATCGCGGCCCGATATCGGCAATCGTCGGTGCCGGGGCACTACGCCCGGCACGAACGATATCTCCGCGCCTCCGCGCCTCCGCGCCTCCGCGTGAACCCGTTTTGCTGATCTGATCAGACTGATCGACGCGGCGGTCGCGCACGCCGACTATCCAGCCGAAAGAGGAAATTTCACGCGGAGGCGCGGAGGCGCGGAAATCCAGTGGGTGGGGAAACGCGATGCCGAACCTCACCGGGTCGACTGAAAGCCGCTGCCGCGGCAGGCGCATCCCGCTGCGCCTCTGCACGACCCCTCAGAAACCCGAGACGCTATCCTTCGAGCCGGTCGGCAAGCACCCGGATCGCCTGCCCGGTCAGCGCGACCGTCCGCTCGCCGTCGAGCACGATCGGATGTTCCGGCCGGAGCACCGCGTCGTTCTGCATGCCATGGTCGAGCGCAAGCCAGGCGCGCACCGCATCGGCGAGGTTGGTCACCTCCGGCACTTCGTTGCCGCCGCGATCGACGTTGGCGAGGATCGCGCTCATCTGCCAGTCGATAGCGCTCATTACCGATCCTTCCGGCCATAGACGAACGCGCCGATCCCCGCCACGGCGATGGCGCTCAGCGCGGTGGTGAGGCCGGAATGTTTCGCCGCGGCGGTATAGAGGCTGGTCTGACGGGCGGCGGGATGCTCGCCCGAATGGACGCGGCCGGTGTCGTTGCTCTCGAACAAATTGCTCGGCGCCGGCTGGCGCTTCTTGGGATCGACGAACATCGTTGCGGCGATCGGCGCCAATCGGTCGAACAGCGACGGGAAATGTGCGGCGAACAATGCCTGCGCACGCCCCGCGCCGCCGACGGTGAGGTCGCGCTTGGCATGGGTCGCACAGAACAGGATCGCGTCGGCGACCAGCTCGGGCGCATAGACCGGCGGCGGGATCTGTGCCTCGCCCGGCTCGTGGTTGGCGGCATGTTGCGCGATCGGCGTATCGATGCCGGACGGCTTGATCAGCGTCACCTGCACCGGCACGCCGTCGGAGGCGAGCTCGATGCGCAGCGCGTCGATATAGGCCTTCACCGCATGTTTGCTCGCGGCATAGGCGCCCATGATCGGGCTCGGCATGTCCGCGGCGATCGACGCGACGGTGATCAGCGCGCCGCGCGTTTCAGTGAGGTGCGGGATGGCGGCGAGGCAGCCGTGCACCGCACCGAAATAATTGGTGCGGAACAGCTGCTGATGCTCGTCGTCGGGGATGTCGACGAGCTTGCCGTAGATCGCGGTGCCGGCATCGTTGACCCAGGTGTCGATCCGCCCGAATCGCTGGCGAGCATGCGCCGCGGCGGCGCGGACCGCGGCCGCGTCGCCGACGTCGGCGGCATAGGCGTCGGCGATCCCGCCGTCGGCGACGATCTCGTGCACCGCCGTGCGCAACGCCGATTCGTCGCGCGCGACGAGCAGCACGCGCGCACCCTGTTTCGCAGCGCGCTTGGCGGTGGCAAGGCCGATGCCGGAACTCGCGCCGGTGATGACCATCACCTGCTCGGCGAGCGGCTTGAGCGCCGGGGTTCGATCGGGCTGGGGAGCTGGGGTCACGCGATATCCTGCTGTTGGGTCGTCCCTCAACCGCCCCGGCGGGGAGGGGTTCCGCTTATGTTGTCCGCCGCCGCCGGAACCTTGCGCGGGTGCGACGGTTCGCCGCGGCATGACCGAAGATCCCCGCGCCAACGTCGCCAGCAAATATCCCCTGCTCGCGGTCCCGCACATCCAGCTGCACGGCACCGTCGACGAGATGATGTACGCCCGCTTCAAGACGCAGCTCGCCGCCGCGCCGACGGAGGGGCCGATCGTCGTGTCGCTGACCACGCTCGGCGGCGATCCGGAGATGGGGCGGGCGATGGGCGACGATATCCGGCTTTTGCGCGACTATACCGGGCGCGAGACGCTGTTCCTCGGCAAGGTCGCGGTCTATTCCGCCGGCGCCACCTTCATGGCGGCCTTCCCGGTCGAGACGCGCTTCCTCACCCGCGGCACGCGGCTGATGCTGCACGAGCGGCTGATGAGCAGCAGCATCCAATTGTCCGGCCCGCTCACCACCTTGCCCGCGGTGCTCAAGGCGAAGCTCCACGAGATCGAGGAATCGATCAAGATCCAGGAGGAAGGCTTTCGCGAGATCGTCCGCGGTTCGGCGGTGCCGTTCGAGGAGCTGCAGCGCAAGGCGCCGTCCAACTGGTATATCGAGGCCGAGGAGGCGCGCGACCGCGGCCTCGTTCTTGATGTGATCTGACCGCGACCTATCTCTCAGGGGTTGCGAAAGCCCGACGAAAGGCATAGCCGCAACGCAGCATTTAGAGGAGCGTTGCGGCCATGGCCGAGTTCACCCTGCCCAAGAACAGCAAGGTCAAGGCGAAGGGCAAGGTCCATAAGGCGACCGGCGACGCGAAGCGCATCAAGACCTTCAAGGTCTATCGCTACGATCCCGACACCGGCGAGAACCCGCGCTACGACACGTTCGAGATCAACCTCGACGAATGCGGGCCGATGGTGCTCGACGCGCTGATCAAGATGAAGGCGGAGCAGGACAGTTCGCTGACCTTCCGCCGCTCGTGCCGCGAGGGCATCTGCGGCTCCTGCTCGATGAACATCGACGGGCGCAACGGCCTCGCCTGCACCACCGCGATCGAGGACGTGAAGGGCGAGGTGAAGATCACCCCGCTGCCGGCGATGGACGTGATCAAGGACCTCGTCCCCGACTTCACGCACTTCTACGCGCAATATAGCTCGATCAAGCCGTGGATGCAGACGGTCAGCCCGCCGCCCTCGGGCAAGGAGCGGCTCCAGTCGCCGGACGACCGCGCCAAGCTCGACGGCCTCTACGAGTGCATCCTGTGCGCCTGCTGCTCGACCTCCTGCCCGAGCTATTGGTGGAATGCCGACAAGTTCCTCGGCCCGGCGATCCTGCTCCAGGCCTATCGCTGGCTCGCCGACAGCCGCGACGAGATGACCGGCGAACGGCTCGACCAGCTCGAGGATCCGTTCCGCCTCTATCGCTGCCACACGATCATGAACTGCGCCAACACCTGCCCCAAGGGGCTCAACCCGGCCAAGGCGATCGCCGAGATCAAGAAGATGGAAGCCGAGCGGATTCTGTAAGGGGGACGAAGCGCCCGGCGGCCATGATGTTGGACGCGCCGGTGGACTGGCTGAGCCCTTGGCTGCGATTGTAGCTTGTCCGTCACACTACCATTTGCCCACCCCGGCGAAGGCCGGGGTCCGGTCGGGGGACGTAGAGCACCCCTCGCACGCTCTTGCACCGGGACCCCGGCCTTTGCCGGGGTGGCGCGGTGTTAGGAGCGGCTCCGCGCTTCGCGCGGATCGGGCGTGATTTTCCAAGGCAGCCGCCGCTCGCGTGCGCAAGCTTATGCCGCCGCCCCGTAAGTCTCGCCGCCGCGTCTATTACCTCTCTATCCGATCGCAGGAGCCAGCATGAAGGTCCTCGCCGCCTATGACGCGCTGGTCGCCGCCGGCGAGCTGCGGCCCGACGCCGAGCAGCGCACCGCCGCGCTCCGCCTCGACACGCTCGCCAGCGCGCTGGAAACGCCGCCGAAGCGCGGCTGGCTCGGGCGGCTGACCGGGCGCGGCGGCGACGCGGCGCGCGGCGTCTACATGTTCGGCGACGTCGGCCGCGGCAAGTCGATGCTGATGGACCTGTTCTTCGCCAATGTCGCGATCGAGAAGAAGCGCCGCGTCCATTTCGCCGAATTCATGATCGAGGTGCACGGACGCATCGCGATCGAACGGCGCAAGGAAGCCGGCGATCCGATCGCCCCGGTCGCCGCCGCGCTGGCCGAGGAGACGCGGCTGCTGGCCTTCGACGAGATGATGGTGACCAATTCGCCCGATGCGATGATCCTCAGCCGGCTGTTCACCGCTCTGCTCGCCGCCGGCGTGACGATGGTCACCACGTCGAACCGCGCGCCCGCCGATCTCTACAAGAATGGCCTCAACCGCGAACATTTCCTGCCGTTCATCGCGCTGATCGAGGCGAAGCTCGACGTCGTCACGCTCAACGGCCCGATCGACTATCGCCGCGACCGGCTCGGCCAGCAGAACATCTGGCTCGTGCCGAACGGCCCCGCGGCGACGGCGGATCTGTCCGCGGCCTTCTTCCGCCTCACCGATCACGAGGTGACCGAGCCGATCCCGTCCGAGGATCTCGTCGTCCAGGGCCGCACGCTCCATGTCCCCAAGACGCTGAAAGGCGTTGCGGTCTTCTCGTTCAAGAAGCTGTGCGGCGCGGCGCGCGGTGCGGCCGACTATCTCGCGGTGGCGCGGCGCTATCACACGGTGATCCTCGTCGGCATCCCCCGGCTCGGCCCGGAGAACCGCGACGAGGCGGCGCGCTTCGTCACGCTGATCGACGCGCTCTACGAGTATAAGGTCAAGCTGCTCGCCGCCGCCGATGCCGAGCCCGAGGCGCTCTACCCGACCGGCGACGGGCGGTTCGAATTCCAGCGGACGGTCAGCCGGCTGGAGGAAATGCGCTCCGAAGATTATCTCGCGCAGGGCCATGGCAGCGTCTAATGCACCTGCGAACCATTATCAGTTAAACTTTTAACCGATACCGTTTAGCGGTTGCCGGACGCGCAAAACGGGCGTAACCGGCGTGACCAATCACGCCCTGCCTGTAACGGAGATGGATTGGATGGCTCGCAAGAAGATCGCGCTGATCGGCGCCGGTAACATCGGCGGCACGCTCGCGCACCTCGCGGCATTGAAGAACCTCGGCGACATCGTGCTGTTCGACGTCGTCGAAGGCGTGCCGCAGGGCAAGGCGCTTGATCTGTCGCAGTGCGGCCCGGTCGAGGGCTTCGACGCCAAGATCATCGGTTCGAACGATTATGCTGACATCGCCGGTGCCGACGTGATCATCGTCACCGCCGGCGTCGCGCGCAAGCCCGGCATGAGCCGCGACGATCTGCTCGGCATCAACCTCAAGGTGATGAAGGCGGTCGGCGAGGGCATCAAGGCGAATGCGCCCGACGCCTTCGTGATCTGCATCACCAACCCGCTCGACGCGATGGTCTGGGCGCTGCGCGAATTTTCCGGCCTGCCGCACAACAAGGTCGTCGGCATGGCCGGTGTGCTCGACTCGGCGCGCTTCAGCCACTTCCTCGCCGAGGAGTTCCAGGTCTCGGTCAAGGACGTCACCAGCTTCGTGCTCGGCGGCCATGGCGACACGATGGTGCCGGTCATCTCCTATTCCACCGTCTCCGGCATCCCGGTTCCCGACCTCATTAAGATGGGCCGGTCGAGCCAGGAGAAGATCGACGCGATCGTCAAGCGCACGCGCGGCGGCGGCGGCGAGATCGTCGGCCTGCTCAAGACCGGCTCGGCTTATTATGCCCCGGCGACCAGCGGCATCGCGATGGCCGAAGCCTATCTCTACGACCAGAAGCGCGTGCTGCCGGCGGCGGCCTATGTAGACGGTCAGTATGGCGTCAACGACCTCTATGTCGGCGTGCCGGTGGTGATCGGGGCCGGCGGCGTCGAGCAGATCGTCGAGATCGCGCTCGACGACGAGGCGAAGGAGAACCTCACCGTCTCGGTCGATGCTGTCAAGGAACTGCTCGAAGCCTGCAAGGGGATCGACGAAACGCTGAAGTAAGGTGCGCCCGACGGACCCATGTGTCCCCGCGAAGGCGGGGACCCAGGACTGGGCTCCCGCCTTCGCGGGAGCACATCGGGGCGAACGGTGAACAAGGCCGGCTACGTCTACATGATGGCGAGCCGGCTCAACGGAACGATCTATACAGGTGTAACGAACGATCTCGCTGCCCGTGTCTACCAGCACCGGAATGGCCTGATCGACGGCTTCACCAAGACATACGGCTGTACGTTACTCGTCTGGTACGAAGTTCATGACGATCTGGAGGCCGCGCTATACCGCGAGCGCCAGCTCAAGAAGTGGAACCGCGACTGGAAGCTGCGGCTGATCGAAGAGAAAAACCCCGACTGGCTCGACCTGTTCGAGTCCGTGTTCGGATGACACAATTGGCGCTGCCGTATCTGCGCTAGCACAGTGAGGAAGAGAACCGAGATGAGCATCCTCGTCAACAAGAACACCAAGGTCATCACGCAAGGGATGACCGGCGAAACCGGCAGCTTCCACACCAAGGCGGCGCTGGATTACGGCACGCAGATGGTCGGCGGCGTGACGCCGGGCAAGGGCGGGACCGAGCATCTCGGCCTGCCGGTGTTCAACACCGTCGCCGAAGCCAAGTCGAAGACCGGTGCCGATGCGTCGGTCATCTACGTGCCGCCGCCCTTCGCCGCGGATTCGATCCTCGAGGCGATCGATGCCGAGATCCCGCTGATCGTCGCGATCACGGAAGGCATTCCGGTGCTCGACATGGTCCGCGTCAAGCGCGCGCTGTCGGGCAGCAAGTCGCGGCTGATCGGCCCCAACTGCCCCGGCGTGCTGACGCCGGGCGAGTGCAAGATCGGCATCATGCCGGGCAGCATCTTCAAACAGGGTTCGGTCGGCGTCGTCTCGCGCTCGGGCACGCTGACCTATGAGGCGGTGTTCCAGACCTCGAACGCCGGGCTCGGCCAGACCACCGCGGTCGGCATCGGCGGCGATCCGGTCAACGGCACCAACTTCATCGACGTGCTCGAGCTCTTCCTCGCTGACGAGGCGACCCAGTCGATCATCATGATCGGCGAGATCGGCGGCGATGCCGAGGAGCAGGCGGCGCAGTTCCTGATCGACGAGGCGAAGCGCGGTCGCAAGAAGCCGATGGCGGGCTTCATCGCCGGTCGCACCGCGCCTCCGGGCCGCCGCATGGGCCACGCCGGTGCGATCGTCTCGGGCGGCAAGGGCGATGCCGAGAGCAAGATCGCGGCGATGGAAGCCGCCGGGATCAAGGTCGCGGCGAGCCCCTCGGAGCTGGGTTCGACGCTGCTCGAGGTGCTGAACGGCTAATGCAACCCTCCCTCTCCCACCGGGAGAGGGAGGGAGCCGCCCCGGGGCGGCACAAGGGTGAGGGCATCGCGCCACGCTCGCCCTCATCCTCCCACCCGCTGTCGCGGGCGGGCCCCTCCTTCTCCCGCTGGGAGAAGGGAACAGGAAGAAGACCATGGGCTACGAAGGTCAGGATTTCAGCGACATCGCCGCAGGCGTGTCTCCCCAGTTCATCGAGGCGCTCTACGCCAAATATCAGGCCGACCAGTCGTCGGTCGATCTCGGCTGGCGCGGCTTCTTCGAAGGCCTGGAGGCAGGCAGCGGCGGTCCGAGCTGGACCAACAAGCGCTGGCCCTTGTCGACCACCGACGATCTGACCGCCGGGCTCGACCCGACGCAGATGGAGCCCGCCCCCAAGCCCGCCAAGGGCGGCAAGCCCGCCGCGGCACCGACGGCGGCGCCGTCCAGGGAGGACATCATCAAGGCGGCGGGCGATGCGATCCGCGCGCAGATGCTGGTCCGCACCTATCGCGTCCGCGGTCATCTCGCCGCCAATCTCGATCCGCTCGGCCTGTCGCGTCGCGAAATGCCCGAGGATCTGCGCACCGAATATCACGGCTTCACCGACGCCGACCTCGATCGGCCGATCTATCTCGGCGGCACGCTCGGCTTCGAATGGGCGACGGTGCGCGAGCTGGTCGACACGCTGCGCCGCAATTACTGCGGCAACGTCGGCCTCGAATATATGCATATCGTCGACGTCGAGGAGCGCCGCTTCCTGCAGGACCGCATGGAGGGCAAGGACAAGGCGATCGAGTTCAGCACCGACGGCAAGCGCGCGATCCTCAGCAAGGTGATCGAGGCGGAGCAGTGGGAGAAGTTCCTCGGCAAGAAATATGTCGGGACCAAGCGCTTCGGCCTCGACGGCGGCGAGAGCATGATCCCAGCGCTCGAAAGCGTCATCAAATACGGCGGCCAGGCCGGCGTGCGCGAGATGGTGTTCGGCATGGCGCATCGCGGCCGGCTCAACGTGCTCGCCAACGTCATGGCGAAGCCGCTGCGCGTCATCTTCCACGAATTCGCCGGCGGCTCGGCCAATCCCGATGAGATCGGCGGCTCGGGCGACGTCAAATATCACCTCGGCACCTCGACCGACCGCGAGTTCGACGGGCACAAGGTGCATATGTCGCTGGTCGCCAATCCGTCGCACCTCGAGGCGGCGGACCCGGTCGTGCTCGGCAAGACGCGCGCGATCCAGACGCTGGCCAATGATCTCAGCGATCACGTCGCCTCGCTGCCGGTGCTGATCCACGGCGACGCGGCCTTCGCGGGGCAGGGGATCGTCTGGGAATGCCTCGGCTTCTCGGGCATCCGCGGCTACAATACCGGCGGCTGCGTCCATTTCATCATCAACAACCAGGTCGGCTTCACCACCAGCCCGCAATTCGCGCGCTCCTCGCCCTATCCGTCGGATGTGGCGAAGGGCGTCCAGGCGCCGGTGTTCCACGTCAACGGCGACGATCCCGAGGCGGTGACCTTCGCCACCAAGATGGCGATCGAATTCCGCCAGAAGTTCCACCGCGACATCGTCATCGACATGTGGTGCTATCGCCGCTTCGGCCATAACGAGGGCGACGAGCCGGGCTTCACCCAGCCGCTGATGTACAACGTCATCCGTCAGCACCCCGGCGTCAGCGAGATCTACGCCAAGCGGCTGATCGCCGAGGGCGTGATCGACCAGGCGTGGCTCGACGACAAGGTCAACCAGTACACCACCCTGCTCGAAGGCGAGTTCGAGGCGGGCGCGAGCTACAAGCCGAACAAGGCGGACTGGTTCGCCGGCCGCTGGTCGGGCCTGTCGGCACCGACCGACGGCGGCAGCGAGCGGCGCAACGTCGAGACGGGGATCGAGCTCAAGCTGTTCGACGCGCTCGGCCGCACGCTGACCACGGTGCCCGAGGGCATCCAGATCCACAAGACGCTGGCGCGCGTGATCGATGCCAAGCGGCAGATGTTCAAGACCGGCGAGAATTTCGACTGGGCGACCGGCGAGGCACTGGCCTTCGGCTCGCTGCTGTCGGAAGGCTATGGCGTGCGCCTGTCGGGTCAGGATTCGGGCCGCGGCACCTTCTCGCAGCGTCATGCCGTCTGGGTGGACCAGACCGACGAGCACAAATATGTGCCGCTGACCACGGTCGAGCATGGCCGGTTCGAGGTGCTCGACAGCCCGCTGTCCGAATATGGCGTGCTCGGCTTCGAATATGGCTATGCGCTCGCCGACCCCAAGACGCTGGTGATGTGGGAGGCGCAGTTCGGCGACTTCGTCAACGGCGCGCAGATCATGATCGACCAGTTCATCACCAGCGGCGAATCCAAGTGGCTGCGCGCCAACGGCCTCGTCATGCTGCTGCCGCACGGCTACGAAGGGCAGGGGCCGGAGCATAGCTCGGCGCGTCCCGAACGCTTCCTCCAGTCGTGCGCGCAGGACAATATCCAGGTCGCGAACTGCACCACGCCGGCCAATTACTTCCACCTGCTGCGCCGGCAGATGCACCGCAACTTCCGCAAGCCGCTGATCGTGATGACGCCCAAGTCGCTGCTCCGCCACAAGCTGGCGGTGTCGGCGGCGGCGGACTTCCAGGGCGACAGCCACTTCAAGCGGCTGCTGTCGGACACCAACGGCGCGGCGGATGCCGAGACGACGCGGCTGGTGCTGTGCACCGGCAAGGTCGCCTATGATTTGATCGAGGCGCGCAACGCCGCCGGCGATACGACGACGCAGATCGTCCGCGTCGAGCAGCTCTATCCTTTCCCGGGAGATGCGCTCGCCCGCCGGATCGGGCGGATGCCCAATCTGCAGGACGTCGTCTGGGCGCAGGAAGAGCCGAAGAACAACGGCTATTGGTTCTTCGTCGAGCCGCTGATCGAGGAATCGCTCAAGGCCGCCAATTGCCCGATCAAGCGGGCGCGGTACGCCGGCCGGCAGGCGGCGGCATCGCCGGCGACCGGGCTGATGAAGCGTCATACCGCCGAACAGGGCGCGCTGGTCGCCGACGCGCTCGGTCACAACGTCCGCGAGGAAATCCGCCGCACCCGCGGCGAGGGATCGACCACCACCGCCCGGCCGACGCAGGCCCCCGGCAGCTAACCCAAATTCCCCGATTGAGACCCCGCCTCCCCGGGGAGAAGGATGCAAGAGATGGCAACCGAAGTCACCGTACCCGTTCTGGGTGAATCGATCACCGAAGCCACCGTCGGCGAATGGCTCAAGCAGCCCGGCGACCCGGTCAAGGTCGACGAGCCGATCGCCAGCCTCGAAACCGACAAGGTGTCGGTCGAGGTGCCCTCGCCGGTCGCCGGCGTGATGGGTAGCCATGCGGTCAAGGTCGGCGACACGGTCGAGGTCGGCGCGATGCTCGCGACGATCGAGGCGGGTGACGGCGCCGCCGCGGCCCCGGCTCCGGCCGCCGCGCCGGCGGCAGCGCCTGCACCCGCAGCCGCGCCTGCCGCCACGCCCGCTCCGGCACAGGCCGAGCCGGCCGGCGATTCGCCCGCGGCGCTGTCGCCGTCGGTGCGGCGCGCGGTGCTCGAATACGGCCTCGACCCGGCGTCGATCACCGGCACCGGCAAGGACGGCCGCATCACCAAGGAGGACGTCGCCGCCGCTGCCGCCTCCAAGCCGGCGAACGCCGCGCCCGCCGCCGCGCCGGCGCCGGCCGCTGCGCCCGCGGGCGGCCGCAAGGAAGAGCGCGTCAAGATGACGCGCCTCCGCCAGACGATCGCCAAGCGCCTCAAGGAAGCGCAGAACACCGCCGCCATGCTGACGACGTTCAACGACGTCGACATGACCGCGGTGATCGAGGCGCGCGCCAAGTACAAGGACCTGTTCGAGAAGAAGCACGGCGTCCGGCTGGGCTTCATGGGCTTCTTCGTGAAGGCCGCGACGATGGCGCTGAAGGACATTCCGTCGGTCAACGCCAGCATCGAGGGCGACGAGATCGTCTATCACGATTATGCCGACATCTCGGTCGCGGTCAGCGCGCCCAACGGTCTCGTCGTGCCGGTGATCCGCGATGCGCAGGACTTGACCGTCGCCGGCATCGAGAAGACGATCGGCGACTTCGGCCGCCGCGCCAAGGACGGCACGCTCAAGATGGACGAGATGAAGGGCGGCACCTTCACCATCTCGAACGGCGGTGTCTTCGGCTCGCTGATGTCGACCCCGATCATCAACCCGCCGCAGGCCGCGGTGCTCGGCCTTCACCGGATCGAGGAACGCCCGGTCGTCGTCGGCGGCCAGGTCGTCGTCCGCCCGATGATGTATCTCGCGTTGAGCTACGACCATCGCCTGATCGACGGCCGCGAGGCGGTGACCTTCCTCGTCGCGCTCAAGAATGCGATCGAAGACCCGACGCGGATCCTGATCGACCTGTAAGGAGCCGAACAATGGGAATGGTTTGGGTTGTAAGAGCCGCCAGTGACGACGATGTCGTCTCCTTGCGTGCCGATCCCGAGTCCATCTACGACTTCGTCAATCCGGAGGACCTCTCTCCAGACTATCAGATCCTGGACTTGGACAAGCAGTGGCATGCTGTCCATTTCCTGCTGACGGGATCAGCTGGTCCCGTTGATAGTCCGCTGAGTTTCATCCTCGGTACCTACGAAGAAGTCGGTCCCGACCACGGTTATGGGCCGGCATGGTTTATCCCGTCTGAGGCGATACGGGCGTTCCACTCGGCTTTGGCAAAACACTCTGATGAAGAGTGGGCGAGGCGTTATGATGCCTCGACTGCCGTAGCCGAGCAGGTATATTTGGCCGAGACGCTGGCGGATGAGGGAGAGGAAGCGTTGACGTTTCTGCAATCCGATATCGCTCGGCTTCGATCATTCGTGCGCAAAGTCGTCGAGGCTGGCAAACACGCCTTCGCTCTCATCACATAATATGAACGGAGCCTATCATGGCTGAGTATGACTATGACGTCCTCGTGATCGGCGCCGGCCCCGGCGGCTATGTCGCTGCGATCCGCGCGGCGCAGCTCGGGCTGAAGACCGCCTGCGTCGAGAGCCGCGAGACGCTCGGCGGCACCTGCCTCAACGTCGGCTGCATTCCGTCGAAGGCGATGCTGCATGCGTCCGAATTCTTCGATGCCGCCGCCAACGGCACGATGGCCAAGATGGGCATCAAGGTCACCGCCGAACTCGATCTCGACACGATGCACGGCCAGCGACGCGACGCGGTCAAGCAGCTCACCGGCGGCATCGAATATCTGTTCAAGAAGAACAAGGTCGAATGGCTCAAGGGCCGCGCCAGCTTCACCGGCAAGGATAGCGTCGAGGTCGCCGGCAAGACTGTGCGCGCCAAGAACATCGTCATCGCCACCGGGTCGAGCGTGACGCCGCTGCCCGGCGTCACCGTCGATCAGAAGGTCGTCGTCGACAGCACCGGCGCGCTCGAACTCGCCAAGGTGCCGCAGCATCTCGTCGTCATCGGCGGCGGGGTGATCGGTCTCGAGCTCGGCAGCGTCTGGCGCCGGCTGGGGGCCAAGGTGACCGTCGTCGAATATCTCGACCAGATCCTGCCGGGCTTCGATGGCGACGTGCGCAAGGAAGCGCAGAAGATCTTCAAGAAGCAGGGCATGGAGTTCAAGCTGTCGACCAAGGTGACCGGCGTCACCGTCGCCGGCGACAGCGCGACGCTCACGCTCGAGCCGGCGGCGGGCGGTGCGGGCGAGACGATCGAGGCGGACGCGGTGCTGCTCGCGATCGGCCGCAAGCCCAATACCGACGGTCTCAACCTCGAAGCCGCCGGCCTGTCGGTCAATGCGCGTGGCCAGGTCGACATCGATCACGATTTCGCGACCAGCGTGCCCGGCATCTGGGCGATCGGCGACGTCGCCCCCGGCCTGATGCTCGCGCACAAGGCGGAGGACGAGGGGATTGCGGTCGCCGAGAATATCGCCGGACTGACCGGCATCGTGAACCACGACGTCATCCCGAGCGTCGTCTACACGATGCCCGAATTCGCCGGCGTCGGCCTCACCGAGGAAGCGGCCAAGGCGAAAGGTGAGGTCAAGGTCGGCAAGTTCCCGATGATGGCGAACAGCCGCGCCAAGACGAACCATGAGCCCGACGGCTTCGTCAAGATCATCGCCGATGCCAAGACCGACCGTGTCGTCGGCGTCTGGGCGATCGCCAGTGTTGCCGGTACGATGATCGCGCAGGCGGCGCAGGCGATGGAGTTTGGCGCGACCAGCGAGGACATCGCCTATACCTGCCATGCGCATCCGACGCATTCGGAAGCGCTCAAGGAAGCGGCGATGGCGGTGACCGGCAAGCCGATCCATATCTGAGCGATGACCGCGGCCGATCCCGACCGCGCCTCCCTCGAAGCCGCCTGGCTGACGCTGACCCGCGAGACCCTGCCCGGTCTCGCGGGGTGTCGTATGTGGCCGGTCCGTGCGGATCATTGTTTCCAGCGCATCCTGCTCGATGCGGCGGTGGGCGGCGTCTGGTACGATGCGGTCGCGGCGCGGCCGGCCTATCGGCATATAGCGGTCGATCGACTGGCCGAGGCGGTCAGGCTTGGCGAGGGCGCGGCGGCGGGAACGGTCGATCTGGCGACGCTCAACCGGCAGTCGCTCGCGTGGCGGCGGGCGCGCCAGCGTTAGGGCGGCGCGCCGGCACGATGCGCCGACGATGCCAGTCGCCGATCCACTCCTCGCGCATCCCCGCAAATCATCCCCGGAATAGTTCGTAAGCGGGCGAAACCCTCCGCATTGCCACTCGTTGCAATTATCGGAGAACCGTTCCGGCGGGCTTCCGCGAAGGGGAATGATGATCTGTCTGCCGCCGCTCGTATGTTGAGACGTCTGCCGTTCGTGCTGGCCGCGGCCCTCGGCGGCTGTGCGCCCGCGCTGCTCGACCCCGCAGGACCCGTCGCCGCGGGTGAGAAGACGTTGCTGATCAACTCGCTGGCGGTGATGCTCGGCATCGTCATACCGGTGATCGTCCTGACGCTCGCCTTCGCCTTCTGGTTCCGCTCGGGCAACGGCCGTGCCAAGCACCGGCCGGAATTCGCTTATTCAGGCAAGCTCGAACTGCTCGTCTGGTCGGTACCGCTGCTCGTCATCATCTTTCTCGGCGGCATGGGCTGGATCGCCAGCCACGAGCTCGATCCGCGCCGGCCGCTCGCTGCGACGCGCAAGCCGATCACCATCCAGGTCGTCGCGCTCGACTGGAAATGGCTGTTCATCTACCCGGAGCAGGGCATCGCCACCGTCAACCGCGTCGTCGTGCCTGCCGGCACGCCGGTCGATTTCCGCATCACCTCGGCGACGGTGATGAACAGCTTTTTCGTGCCGCGGCTCGGCAGTCAGATCTATGCGATGGCGGGGATGGAGGCGAAGCTCAACCTGATGGCCGACCGGCCCGGCCGCTTCCACGGCCTGTCGGCGCATTACAGCGGCGAAGGCTTTTCGGATATGGACTTCACCGTCGACGCGGTGCCGGCGCAGCAATTTGCCGGCTGGGCGGCGAAGATGCGCGGGCGGGGGCCGGCGCTCACCGCCGCCAGCTATCACGCGCTCGCCCGCCAGAAGGGCAATGTGACGCCGTTCGCTTATGGCAGCGTGCCGCGCGGCTTCTTCGCCGCGGCGGTCAGGGAGGCCGGTGCGCCGGTGCATGAAACCGACAATGGCGGGCGGGAGAGTTGAGCATGTTCGGCAAGCTCAACTGGCATTCGATCCCCTGGGATCAGCCGATCCCGCTGATCGCCGCGGCGATCGTCGGCAGCGGCATCCTCGCGGTGCTGGTGTGGACGTGGCGCGCCGGGCACGTCCCCTATCTGTGGCGCGAATGGATCACCTCGGTCGATCACAAGCGGATCGGCATCATGTATTGCGGCTTTGCCTTGCTGATGCTGATGCGCGGCTTCGTCGACGCGGCGATGATGCGCAGCCAGCAGGCGATCGCCTATGGCAATCCCGGCTATCTGCCGCCCGAACATTACGACCAGATCTTCTCGGCGCATGGCACGATCATGATCTTCTTCGTGGCGATGCCGTTCGTCATCGGGCTGATGAACTTCGTCGTGCCGTTGCAGCTCGGCGTGCGCGACGTCGCCTTTCCGACGCTCAACAACGTCAGCTTCTGGCTGACCGCGAGCGGCGCGTTGCTCATCAACCTCAGCCTCGTCATCGGCGAATTCGCCAAGACCGGCTGGCTCGCCTATCCGCCGCTGTCGGAGCTGCGCTTCTCGCCCGGCGTAGGCGTCGATTATTATCTGTGGGCGTTGCAGATCTCGGGCGTCGGGACGTTGCTGTCCGGGGTCAACCTCGTCACCACCATCTTGAAGATGCGCGCGCCGGGCATGGGCTATACCCGCATGCCGATGTTCTGCTGGACGAGCCTTGCCTCCAACCTGCTGATCGTCGCGGCCTTCCCGATCCTGACCGCGACGCTGGCGATGCTGCTGCTCGACCGCTATCTCGGCTTCCACTTCTTCACCAACGAGCTTGGCGGCAATCAGATGATGTTCGTCAACCTCATCTGGGCCTGGGGCCACCCCGAAGTCTATATCCTGATCCTGCCGGCGTTCGGCGTGTTCAGCGAGATCGTCTCGACCTTCTCGAGCAAGCCGCTGTTCGGCTACCGCTCGATGGTGGTGGCGACGATGGTGATCTGCATCCTGTCGTTCATGGTCTGGCTGCACCATTTCTTCACGATGGGGGCGGGGGCCGACGTCAATGGCTTCTTCGGCGTGACGACGATGATCATCGCGGTGCCGACCGGCGTGAAGGTCTTCAACTGGCTGTTCACCATGTACGGCGGCAAGATTCGCTTCCACGTGCCGATGCTGTGGGCGGTGGCGTTCATGGTCACCTTCGTGATCGGCGGGATGACCGGGGTGCTGCTCGCGGTGCCGCCCGCCGATTTCGTGCTGCACAATTCGCTGTTCCTCGTCGCGCATTTCCACAACGTCATCATCGGCGGGGTGCTGTTCGGCGCCTTTGCCGGATACAATTATTGGTTCCCCAAGGCGTTCGGCTTCCGGCTCGACGAGCGTTGGGGGCGGCGCGCCTTCTGGCTGTGGGTCGGCGGCTTCTATCTCGCCTTCATGCCGCTCTACGTGCTGGGGCTGATGGGGATGACGCGGCGGATGGCGCATTACGACGTGCCGGGCTGGCAGCCGTGGCTGATCGCGGCGGCGTTCGGCGCGCTGATGATCGCCGGCGGCATCGCCTGCCAGGTGATCCAACTCTACGTCTCGATCCGCAACCGCAAGGACCTCGTCGATGTCAGCGGCGATCCATGGGACGGGCGCAGCCTCGAATGGATCACCACCTCGCCGCCGCCGCCGTTCAACTTCGCGGTGCTGCCGAACGTCACGGGCGAGGAGGCCTATTGGGGGATCAAGTCGACCGCACGCGACAATGGCGAACTTTCCGAGCGCCCCAAATATGAGGCGTTCCACATGCCGCGCAACTCGCCGACCGGTGTCGTCACCGCCTTCTTCACCACCGCGCTCGGCTTTGCCGCGGTCTGGCATATCTGGTGGCTGTTCGTGCTCGGCTTTCTCGGGGCTTGGGCGACCTTCGTGATCTTCGCGTGGCGTGACGAGAATGAGATCGAGATCAGCGCCGCCGAGGCGGAACGGCTCGACGCCGAGCGGCGCAACGCCAAGGCGCGGTTGCTCGACATCCCCGCGGACCAACCGGCATGAGCGGCGATCCGCACAAGCTCGGTCGCGGTGAGATTGCGCCCAGCGAACGGGGGCCTGCGCCCAAGCGCGTCGTCGTCGCTTATGGCTTCTGGATCTTCCTGCTCACCGACTTCATCATGTTCGCCGGCTTCTTCGCCGCTTATGCGGTGCTCGCCAAGGCGACCGCGGGCGGTCCGGCGGCGCGCGACATCGTCGAGCTGCCGCTGGTCGGTGGCGAGACGGCGCTGCTGCTCGCCTCCAGCTTCGCCTGCGGCATGGCGGGGATCGCCACCGCGGCGAAAAACCGCTTCTGGTTCCAGATCGCGATGGCGGCGACCGCCTTGCTCGGCGCCGGCTTTCTCGCGCTCGAAGCCTATGAGTTCCTCCACCTCATCGGCGAAGGCCATGGCCCGCAGCGCAGCGCCTTCCTGTCGGCCTTCTTCGCGCTGGTCGGCTGCCATGGCCTCCACGTCACGCTCGGCCTCGTTTGGCTGACGACGATGATGGCGCAGGTCCAGGCCAAGGGTTTCCGAGACGAGATCCTGCGTCGCATCGCCTGCTTCAGCCTGTTCTGGCACGCGCTCGACATCATCTGGGTGGCGCTGTTCACCACCGTCTATCTGCTGGGAGTCGCCGGATGAGCGATCAGTCCGACCTCGACAACGATCGCGCGCCCGGCGAAGACTCGGGCGGCGTCGACATCCGCGGCAAGATGGTGACCTATATCGTCGGCTTCCTGCTGGCGGCGGTGCTCAGCATCGCGTCCTTCGCGGTGGTGCATAGCGGCGTGATCTACGGTCCGGGTATCCCGGTCGCATTGATCGCGCTGGCGATCGCGCAGATGGGCGTCCACCTCGTCTTCTTCCTGCATGTCACCAGCGGGCCGGACAATACCAACAACGTCCTCGCCTTGGCGTTCGGCGTGCTGATCGTCGGGCTCGTGCTGATCGGTTCGATCTGGATCATGGGCCATCTCGACCACAATCTGATGCCGGCGAGCATGCCTGCGATGTAGATCAGCGCGTCGGTGGCGCGGACAGCAGCGTCCGCGTCACGCCGTTGGTCCAGCCGAACCCGTCCTGCAACGGATATTCCCCGCCGCCGCCGGGCAGCCGCTCGACGACATTGTATTTCTCGAGCAGCTTGCCGCTGGCGGCATATTCGCGGGCCACGGTCGCCAGCCAGCCGTCGGCGATGCGGGTGGCGAGCGCCTCCTCGCGATAGCGGCGCAGTCCGGCGATCGCGACATATTGCAGCGGCGCCCAGCCGTTGGGCTCGTCCCACTGCTGGCCGGTGCGCACCGCCGTGGTGCCGAGCCCTTCGCCGACCAATGGCGCGAGCGCCCGTGCGGTCGCCTGCGCCCGCGGCGCGGGGGCGAGGCCGACGAACAGCGGATAGGCCATCGCCGCAGTACGCGCCGCGGTCGGCCGCCGCGCGTCGAGATCATGGTCGGCATAGAAGCCGGCAGGGTTCCACAGATGCCGCTCGATCGCCACGCCACGATCGCGCGCGGCGGCATCATAGCCCGCCGCGCAGGCGGTATCACCGAGCTGGCGGCAATTGGCGGCGATGCTCCGCTCCATGCCGTAGAGCAGGCTGTTGAGATCGACCGGCACGATCCGCGTCGTCCGGATCGTCGCCAGCGTCCGCCCGTCGCCGAGCCAGCGCGAGCTGAAGTCCCAGCCGCTTTCCGCCCCGGCGCGCAGGTCACGGTACAGCGTCCTGGCGTCGCGCCCCGGCGTCGCCGCGACGAGCGCGGCATCCTCGCGATAGCTTTCGTCGCGCGGATCGTCGCGATCGTCCCAATAGCGGTTGAGCAACGCGCCATCGACGAGGCGGACGACGCGGGCATGTTCGCCGCCGGGCTTGAGCCCGTCCGCGCCCGCCATCCAGAAATCATGTTCCGCGCGCATCCACCGCGTCCGCTGCGCCAGCGTCCCGGCATCGCGCGACAAACCGGCGATCAGGTAGAAGAAGGGCGGCTGCGAGCGGCTGAGATAATAGGTCCGCGTGCCATTGGGGATGCGGCCGTAGCGATCGATCAGGCTGCCGAAATCGGCGATCATGTCCTCGACCAGATCCTGCCGCCCCGACGCTTGCAGGCCCAGCATCGTGAAGTAGGAATCCCAATAATACATCTCGCGGAACCGCCCGCCCGGTACGACGAAGCGCCGTGGCAGCGACAGCGCCGACGATCCTGCCGGCACGCTCGGCAGCGTCCGGGTCAGCTGCGGCCACAGCGCGTCGATATGCGCGGCGAGGCCGAGCGTCTTCGCCGGCGGCGGTGCTGCGGGCGTCACCGGCAAGGTGAAATGCGCGAGCACGAACGCCTTGAGCTCGGCATCGTCGCCACAGGCGCAACGACTATAGTCGGCAAGGATCGCGGCATCCGGTGCACGCGGCTCGGCATCGGCGAAGGTCTTCGAGTCGGGAAAGATCTGCCGCATCTGCACGTCGCGGAACAGCGCGCCGAACCGCTGCGCCGGCGACAGGGGCGTCGCCGCGACGAGCAGACCGGACAGCGCGAGCAGCAGGGGGCGGATCATGAGCGATTCTCCAGCGACTGGCCGTGGCACAGCGCAACGCGCCGCGTCCGCCGATCGACCCGCAGTGTGACGGCGGCGTCCCCGTCGGGCAAGCGCAGCACGAAGCCGTCCGCCCCGTCCCAGTCGCCGTCGCGCATCGGCTCGCCGTCGAGCCGGCGCCAGTCGGCGGCGAGATAGGGCGCCACCCGGTCGAGTCCATGCGCGGCGCGGAAGGCGGCGAGCGCGGCGACGAAGGCCTCCAGCGCGGTGTCGCGCGTCGTCCAGTCGACCCAGCCGATCGCATTGTCCTGCGCATAGGCATTGTTGTTGCCGCGTTGCGTGCGCGCGAACGCGTCGCCCGCGGTCAGCAGGATCGTGCCGCGCGACGCGAACAGCAGGGTGAGCAGCGCCCGGCGATCGGCGTCGCGCCGGGCGAGGACGGCGGCATCGTCGGTCTCGCCCTCGACGCCGTTGTTCCAGCTGTGATTGTCGCCATGGCCGTCGCGATTGTCCTCGCCATTGGCGTGATTGTGCCGCTCGGCATAAGCGACGGTGTCGGCGAGCGTGAAGCCGTCATGCGCGGCGACGAAATTGACGCTGCGGGTCGCACCCGCGCCGAACACGTCCGCCGATCCCGCGATCCGAGTCGCGAGCGCCCCCGCCGCGCCGTCACCGCGCCAGAAGCGGCGCAGGTCGTCGCGATAGCGGTCGTTCCATTCGAGCCAGGTCTGCGGGAAGCGTCCGAGCTGATAGCCGCCCGGCCCGATATCCCACGGCTCGGCGATCATCACCCGCGTCGCGAGCAGCGGGTCGGCGGCGATCTCGGCGAAGATCGGCGCCTGCGGATCGAAACCGGGGCCGCGTGCCAGCACCGGCGCGAGATCGAAGCGGAAGCCGTCGACCCCGGCGCGCGCGAAATGACGCAGGCTGGCGAGGATCAGCGCGCGCACCGCCGGCTGCGCGCAGTCGAGCGTGTTGCCGGTGCCGCTGTCGTTGATCAGCGTGCCGTCCTCGCCATGGGCGAAGTACAGCGCCTCGTCGAGGCCGCGCAGCGACAGGGTGGGGCCGTCGCGGTCGCTCTCGCCATTGTGGTTGAACACGAGGTCGAGGATCACGCCGATCCCCGCGGCGCGCAGCGTCGCGACGGTGGCGGTCAGCTCGGCGAGGCCGCCGGGGGCGAGCCGCGGGTCGATCGCCATCGGCACGACCGGATTATAGCCCCAGGCATTGCGCAATCCGAGCGGCGGCAGGTGGCGTTCGTCGATCCACGCGACGATCGGCATCAGTTCGATCGCCGCGACGCGCAGCCGCTGGAGATGCGCGATCACCGCCGGATGCGCGAGCGCGGCGATCGTGCCGCGCTGCGCTGCGGGCACCTCCGGGTGCAACATGGTGAAGCCGCGCACGTTGACCTCGTAGATCAGCCCGCCGGGCGCGAAGATCGGCGGCGGCGGCAGGATGTCGGGCGCCTCGGCGACGATGCTCCACGGCACGAGCGAGCCCGTCTCCACCCCCGGCGCGCCGAGCCGGGGATCATAGGCGAAGGGGCGGTCGAGCGCGGTCGCATAGGGATCGACCAGCAGCTTCGCCATGTCCGCCTCGGCCCGATAGCCATAAGGCTGACCGAGCCCGATGCCGGCGACCGTAGCGGTCCAGACGCCCTCGCCCGCGTCGCGCATCGCGACACGCCGCTCGCTGGCACCGTCCCAGAGGCACAGCCAGACCGGCGTCGCCGCGCGTACCGCGAAGCTGACGCCCGATTCGCTTGGCGTCGCGCCCAGCACGGGCGCGGCGATCACGTGATGACGTCCGGCTCGCTACGCCCGGTGTGGCGGGTGATGCCGGCGATCTCGTCCGCCGCCGCGACGATATCGGCGAGCATCGCGCCGGTCTCCTGGTCGAGGTCACCGCCGGCGGGTTCGTAGCGTTCCAGATAGACGCGCAACGTCGCGCCGCTGGTGCCCGTGCCCGACAGGCGGAAGACGACGCGGCTGCCGCCGTCGAACAGGATGCGCACGCCCTGGTTGCGGCTGACCGAGCCGTCGGTCGGATCGTTATAGGCGAAGTCGTCCGCGGTCGCGATGCGCAGCCCGGCGACCGTGCGGCCCGGCAGCCCGGCGAGCGAGCCGCGCAGCTCCGTCATCAGCGCATCGGCGCGGGCGCTGTCGACGCCCTCGTAATCGTGGCGGGCGTAATAGTTGCGGCCATAGGTCGCCCAATGGTCGCGCGCGATCGCATCGACCGATTCGCCGCGCACCGCGAGGATGTTGAGCCAGAGCAGCACCGCCCACAGCCCGTCCTTCTCGCGGACGTGATCCGATCCGGTGCCCGCGCTCTCCTCGCCGCAGATCGTCGCCATGCCCGCGTCGAGCAGATTGCCGAAGAACTTCCACCCCGTCGGCGTTTCGAAAATCGGCACGCCGAGCGTTTCGGCGACGCGATCCGCCGCGGCGCTGGTCGGCATCGAGCGGGCGATGCCCTTGAGGCCGGCCTTATAGCCGGGGGCGAGGTGTGCGTTCGCCGCGAGCATCGCGAGGCTGTCCGAGGGCGTGACGAAGCGGGCGCGGCCGATGATGAGATTGCGGTCGCCGTCGCCGTCCGACGCCGCGCCGAAATCAGGGGCGTCCGCCGCCATCATCGTCTCGTACAGCGCGCGCGCATGGACGAGGTTGGGATCCGGATGGTGGCCGCCGAAATCCTCGAGCGGCTCGCCGTTGCGCACCGTGCCGGGCGCAAAGCCGAGCCGGCGTTCGAGGATCTCGGTCGCATAGGGGCCGGTGACGGCGCTCATCGCGTCGAACGCCATCGTCAGCCCGGCGGCGCGGATCGCGTCGAAGTCGAACAGCCGCTCCATCAGCGCGGCATAATCGGCGACCGGATCGACCACTTCGACCGTCATCTCGCCGACCGTCACCTCGCCCAGCGTATCGAGATCGACGTCGTCGGCGTCGACGGTCAGCCAGCGGTCGATCGTCCTGGTGCGCTGGTACAGGGCCTCGGTGACCGGCTCGGGCGCCGGTCCGCCGTTGGCGATATTGTATTTGATGCCGAAATCCTCGGTCGGGCCGCCCGGATTGTGGCTCGCCGAGAGCACCAGCCCGCCGAGCGCGCCGCGGATGCGGATCATGTTGCTCGCCGCGGGGGTGGAGAGCAGCCCGCCGCGGCCGACGACGACGCGGCCGAAGCCGTTCGCCGCGGCGATGCGGATCGCCTTCTGGATCACCTCGCGGTTGAGGAAACGCCCGTCGCCGCCGATCACCAGCGTCGCGCCGTCCTTGCCGTCGATCACGTCGAACACCGACTGGACGAAATTCTCGGCATAATTGGGCTGTTGGAAGACGGTGACCTTCTTGCGCAGTCCCGACGTACCGGGCTTCTGGTCCGAATAGGCTTGGCTCGCGACGGTGCGGATCATGCGGTTCCTGTCAGGCTGTGGTAGAGATCGGCATAGCGTCGCCCGCTTTCCGACCAGGAGAAATCGGCGCGCATCCCATTGCGCTGCAAGGTGCACCATAGGTCGGGGCGCGCATAGGCCGCAATGGCGCGCGCGATCGCATGCGCCAGCGTGTGGTAATTGGTCTCGCCATGCTGGAAGCCGGTCGCGACCCCCGCGGCGAGCGCGGCCTGATTGGCGTCGATCACCGTATCGGCGAGCCCGCCGGTGCGCGCGACGATCGGCACGCAGCCGTAGGCGAGGCCGTAGAGCTGGGTGAGGCCGCACGGCTCGAAGCGCGACGGGATCAGGATCGCGTCGGCGCCGCCCTGCAACAGGTGCGACAGCGGCTCGTCATAGCCGATCCGCACCGCGATCCGCCCCGGGTGCCGCGCCGCCGCGGCGAGGAAGGCGGCTTCGAGATGCGCGTCGCCCGAGCCGAGCAGCGCCAGCCGGCCGCCGCCCGCGACCAGTTCTTCGAGGCAGGTGACGAGCACGTCCATGCCCTTCTGCCAGGTCAGCCGGCTGATCACGGTGAACAGCGGCCCGTCGCCCGCCTCCAGCCCGAACGTCTTCTCGATCGCGCGCTTGTTCGCCTTGCGCCGGCCGAGCGCGCGGGCGGAATAGCGGCTGGGGAGGGCGGCATCGCGATCCGGGTTCCAGATTGCCGGGTCGATGCCGTTGACGATGCCGTGGACGCTGCCGCGCCGGCTTTCGATGAGTCCCTCCAGCCCCATGCCGAAACGCCCCTCGCGGATCTCGGCGGCATAGGTCGGGCTGACCGTGGTGATCGCATCCGCCGCCTCGAGCCCCGCCTTGAGGAAGCCGACGCCGCCATAATATTCGACGCCGTCGATCGCATAGGCGGCGGCGGGCAGGTCGAGCTCGGCGAACACCGCCGCGTCGAAATGGCCCTGGAAGGCGATATTGTGCACCGTCATCACGCTCGCCGGGCGCCGCGCCGCGCCGCTGCCGTAGCGCAGATAGGCGGGGGCCATCGCCGCCTGCCAGTCATGCGCGTGGAGCACGTCGTAATCGCCGGCGATATCCGCCGCCGCACGTGACAGGGCAGCGAAGCGGCGCCAGTCGTCCTCGTCGCCGTACAGCCCGCCGGGCCGCGCGAACAGCGCCGGCGCGTCGAGCACGAGCAGCGGATGGTCGCCGATCCGCGCGCGCAGCAGCCGCGCCTCCGCACCGAGCAGCCGCGGCCAGCGCCGCACCACCTTGGCGCCCTTGATCGCCTTGCCGATCGCCGGATAGCCCGGGATCATCGTCGTCGTGGCGACGCCATGCGGCGCGAGCGCATCGGGCAGCGCGCCGACCACGTCGGCGAGCCCGCCGGTCTTGACCAGCGGAAACGCCTCGGAGGCGACCGAGAGGACCGACAGCGTCACAGCGCGAGGCGGTCGATCATCGGCTGGGTGATGAGGCAGATGCCCTTGTCGGTGCGCCGGAAGCGCTGCGTGTCGAGCGCCGGGTCCTCGCCGACGACGAGCCCGTCCGGGATCACCACGCCGCGATCGATCACCACCCGCTTGAGCCGCGCGTTCCGGCCGATCTCGCAATAGGGCAGCACCACCGCTTCATCGAGCGACGAGAAGCTGTGCGCGCGTACACCGGTCGATAGCAGGCTGCGGTGGATCGACGAACCCGAGACGATGCAGTTGCCCGAAACGAGGCTCGACACCGCCGAGCCGCGCCGCCCCTCCTCGTCATGGACGAACTTGGCGGGCGGGGTGATCTCCGAATAGGTCCACAGGGGCCATTCGTGATCGTAGACGTCGAGCTGCGGGATGATATCGGTGAGGTCGATGTTCGCCTCCCAATAGGCATCGACCGTGCCGACGTCGCGCCAATAGGCGGCAGGCTCCTCGCTGGTGCGCACGCAGCTCTGCGAGAAGCGATGCGCCTGCGCGGTGCCGTGTTCGACCAGATAGGGGATGATGTCCTTGCCGAAGTCGCGCGCCGAGCCTTCGGTCGCGGCATCGCGCTTCAGCTGCTCGATCAGGAATTTGGTGCGGAAGACATAGATGCCGAGGCTGGCGAGCGCGATATCGGGCTGGCCGGGGATCGCCGGCGGATCGGCGGGCTTTTCGACGAAGTCGATGATCCGGTCGGTCTCGTCGACATGCATCACGCCGAAGGCGACCGCCTCCATCCGCGGCACCTCCATGCAGGCGACGGTGACGTCGGCGCCACTGTCGCAATGCTGCTGGAGCATGATCTCGTAATCCATCTTGTAGATATGATCACCGGCGAGGATCACCATATATTCGACGTTATACGTCTCGATGATGTCGATGTTCTGGAACACCGCGTCGGCGGTGCCCTCATACCATTGGAACTCCGACACGCGCTGCGAGGCGGGCAGGATGTCGAAGCTTTCGTTGCGCTCCGGCCGCAGGAAGTTCCAGCCGCGCTGGAGATGGCGGATCAGCGAATGCGCCTTGTATTGCGTCGCGACGCCGATCCGCCGGATGCCCGAATTGATCGCATTCGACAGCGCGAAGTCGATGATCCGGCTCTTGCCGCCGAAGTACACCGCCGGCTTGGCGCGCGTGTCGGTCAGTTCCATCAACCGGCTGCCGCGGCCCCCTGCCAGCACATAAGCCATCGCGTCGCGCGAAAGCGGCTGTCCTCGTCTGTCTACCATGGCACCCTCCTGTTTCATCCTTGTCGGCATCGCGTCGGATGCCGGTCAGCCGTCGAATTGCAGCATCACCGTGGCGAGCGGCGGCAGCGTCACCCAGGCCGCGCCGCCCTGCGCCTCGACCCCGCCGAGATTGCCGAGGCCCGAGCCCCAATAGTCATGCGCGTCGGAATTGATGATCTCGCGCCAGCGCCCGTCGTGCGGCAGCGGGATGCGATAGGGCGCCCGCGCTACCGGCGTCAGATTGGCGATCACCGCGACTGGTCGCTCGCCGGGCGCCTTGCGCAGCCAGGCGAAGACCGAATTGGCGGCATCGTCGCCGATCAGCCATTCGAACCCGTCGGGCTCGCAGTCGCGCGCATGCAGCGCCGGCGTGTCGCGATACAGGCGGTTGAGGTCGCGGACGAGCTTGCGCACGCCGCCATGCGCCGCCGACCGGTCGAGATGCCAGTCGAGCGCGCGATCCTCGCTCCATTCCTGCCGCTGCGCGAATTCCTGTCCCATGAACAGCAGCTTCTTGCCGGGATAGCCCCACATGAAGGCGTAATAGGCGCGCAGGTTGGCGAATTGCTGCCAGTCGTCGCCCGCCATCTTGGTGAGGAGTGATCCCTTGCCGTGCACCACCTCGTCGTGGCTGAGCGGCAGCACGAAATTCTCGTCGAAGGCATAGACGAAGCCGAAGGTGATCTCGCCGTGATGATGACGGCGATGGACGGGCTCGCGCGCAAAATACTGGAGCGTGTCGTGCATCCAGCCCATGTTCCATTTGAACCCGAAGCCGAGATTGGTGCGCGGCCCGTCGTCGAAGGCCGGGGCCGAGACGCCGGGCCAGCTCGTCGATTCCTCGGCGACGGTGAAGACGCCGTCTTCCTTGCCGTAAAGCGCGCGGTTCATGTCGCGCAGGAAGCCGACCGCCTCCCAATTCTCGCGCCCGCCCTCGCCATTGGGGATCCACTCGCCCGCCTCGCGGCTGTAGTCGCGGTAGAGCATCGAGGCGACCGCATCGACGCGCAGCCCGTCGACATGGTAGCGCTCCGCCCAGAACAGCGCGTTGTTGATCAGGAACGAGCGCACCTCGCGCCGCCCGAAATTGTAGATCGCGGTCTGCCAGTCGGGGTGGAAGCCGAGCCGCGGGTCCTCATGCTCGTAGAGCGCGGTGCCGTCGAAACGGGTGAGGCCGTGCGGATCGACCGGGAAATGCGCCGGCACCCAGTCGAGCAGCACGCCGATGCCGGCGCGATGCGCACCGTCGACGAAGCGCGCGAAGCCGTCGGGATCGCCGAACCGCGCCGACGGGGCGTAGAGCCCGGTGGTCTGATATCCCCATGACGGATCATAGGGATGTTCGCTGATCGGCATGAACTCGATATGGGTGAAACCCATATCGACGACATAGGGGATCAGCCGGTCGGCGAGCGCATCCCACGACAGATACCAGCCATTGGCGTCGCGATCCCAGCTGCCGGCATGCACTTCGTAGATGCTCACCGGCACGCGGCGCGGATCGACCGTCGACCAGGTCTGCCGATGCGCGGCATCGCCCCAGACGTGGCTCGGCGGCGCGGTGGTCAGCGACGCGGTCTTCGGGCGCAGCTCGGCGGCGAAGGCGAAGGGATCGGCTTTGAGCGGCTGGAGCGTGCCGTCGGGGCCGAGGATGGCGAATTTGTAGCTGCGGCCGGCGCCGATGTCGGGCAGGAAGATCTCCCACACGCCGATGTCACCGCGGCGGCGCATCACATGGCGCGTATCGTTCCAGTCGTTGAAGTCGCCGACCACCGAGACGCGTCGCGCGTTGGGCGCCCAGACCGCGAAATGCACCCCCGCCGCGCCCTGATGGGTGATGAGGTGCGCGCCCATCTTGTCGTAGAGGCGGAAATGCGATCCTTCCGCGATCAGATAATCGTCGGTCGGGCCGAGCACCGGGCCGAAGCTGTACGGATCGGTCACCCACCATTCGGCGCCATAGCCCTGCGCGCGATAGGCGATCGGCTGCGGATCGCCGGCGATCGTCCCTTCGAACAGCCCACGATCGTCGATCCGGGTCAGCCGGCCGAGCGACACGCCGGACAGATCGTGCGCCTCGGCCGTCTCGGCGCCGGGGATCAGCGTGCGCGCGAAGGTGCCCGCCGGTCCGGTGAAACTGCCGAGCAGCGAGAACGGATCGTCGTGACGCCCTTCCAGCAGTGCAGCGATGGCGCCACGCGGCGGCGTCACATCACACCCCAGATCTGCCTGGCATATTCGCCGATCGTCCGGTCCGACGAGAACCACCCCATATTGGCGACGTTGAGCACCGCCGACCGGTCCCACGCCGGCCGGTCGCCGAAGCGGGCGTCGACGTTGCGCTGCGCGGCGGCATAGGCATCGAAATCGGCGGCGAGCATGAACCAGTCATGCTCGTAGAGGCCGTCCATCAACCCCTTGTAGCGATTGGGATCGTCGGGCGAGAAGACGCCGGAGGCGATGGCGTTGACCGCCTGCGCCAGCTCGCGCGACCCCTCGATCACCTCGCGCCCGCGATAGCCGTGCGCGCGCTTGTCGGCGACCTCGTCGGCGGTCAGGCCGAAGATGAAGATATGATCGTCGCCGACGTGATCCTTGATCTCGATATTGGCGCCGTCGAGCGTGCCGATCGTCAGCGCGCCGTTGAGCGCGAACTTCATGTTGCCGGTGCCCGAGGCTTCCATCCCAGCGGTCGAGATCTGCTCGGAGAGGTCGGCGGCGGGGATGATCTTCTCGGCGAGGCTGACGTTGTAATTGGGGACGAACGCCACCTTGAGCAGATCGCCGACCATGGGGTCGGCATTGATCCGCTTGGCGACGTCGTTGGCGAGCTTGATGATCAGCTTGGCGTTGTAATAGCTCGACGCCGCCTTGCCGGCGAACAGCTTGACGCGCGGCGTCCAGCGGCGTTCGGGATGGCTGCGGATCTGGTCGTAGAGCGCGACCGCCTCGACGATGTTGAGCAGCTGGCGCTTATATTCGTGAATGCGTTTGATCTGGACGTCGAAGATCGCATCGGGGTCGAGCGACAATCCCATGCTTTCTTTGATATAGGTCGCCAGCGTCACCTTGTTGGAACGCTTAACGGCAGCGAAACGCTCCCGGAAACCCGCATCGTCCGCGAACGGCGCCAGCGCGCTGAGCCGCGCGGCATCATCCTGGAATCCGTCGCCGATCGCCTCGGTCAGCAGCGTCGTGAGGGCCGGATTGCACTGTTGCAGCCAGCGGCGCGGGGTGATGCCGTTGGTCTTGTTGTTGATCCGCGTCGGATAGAGGCGGTGCAGATCGGCGAACACCGTCTGCTTCATCAGTTCGGTATGCAGCGCGGCGACGCCGTTGACGCTGTGGCTGCCGGCAAAGGCGAGATTGGCCATGCGGACGCGCCGTTCGCCGCCCTCGTCGATCAGGCTGATCGCGGCGATCGCATTGCCGTCGATGCCCTCCACCGCCGACGCCTCGCGGAGCAACTTGGCGTTGATCGCATAGACGATCTGCATGTGCCGCGGCAGCAGCCGCTCGAACAGCGGCAGCGGCCAGCTTTCCAGCGCCTCGGGCAGCAGGGTATGGTTGGTATAGCCAAAGGTCGCACGGGTGATGTCCCACGCCTCATCGAAGGTGAGTTCGTGGAAATCGACCAGCAGCCGCATCAGCTCGGCGACCGACACCGCCGGATGCGTGTCGTTGAGCTGGATCGCCGCCTTGTCGGGCAGGGTGCGGATATCGCCAAAATATTGCAGGTGACGGCGGACGATGTCCTGGATCGACGCCGAGGAGAAGAAATATTCTTGGCGCAGCCGCAGCTCCTGCCCGGCCGGCGTGCTGTCATTGGGGTAGAGGACGCGGGTCAGCGTCTCGGCGCGCAACTGGCCGGCGAGCGCGCCTTCGAAATCGCCGGCGTTGAACCGGTCGAGCTTGATCGGATCGAAGGCGCGCGCATTCCACAGCCGCAGCGTGTTGACGCGCTTGCCGCGCCAGCCGACCATCGGCGTATCGACCGCCACCGCCTCGACCGCCTCGGCGGGCGACCAATGCACCTGACCCGCCGCGGTCTGCGTCACCTCGCCGCCGAAGCCGACGAAATAGGCGCTCTCGCGCCGTTCGAACTCCCACGGATTGCCATGCGCGAGCCAGTTCTCGGGGAGCTCGACCTGCCAGCCGTCGTCGAGCCGCTGGCGGAACATGCCGTTCACATAGCGGATGCCATAGCCGTAGGCGGGCAGGTCGAGGCTGGCGAGGCTCTCCATGAAGCAGGCGGCGAGCCGGCCGAGGCCGCCGTTGCCGAGCGCGGCATCGGGCTCGATCTCCTCGATCGCGGCGAGATCGACGCCGAGGCTGGCGAGCGCCTCGCCGACCTCGTCATTATGGCGCAGGTTGGAGAGCGCGTCGCGCAGCAGCCGCCCGATCAGGAATTCCAGGCTGAGGTAATAGACCCGCTTGGCCCCCGCGGCATGCGCCGCCTTGGTCGATTCCATCCAGCGTTCGATGATCTCGTTGCGCAGCGTGAAGATCGTCGCGGCGAGCCAGTCGTGCGGCCGTGCCGCCTGCGCGTCCTTGCCGATGCGATGCACCAGCGTGTCGACGATCGCCGAGGCGAGCGCGGGCGGCGCGGGGCGGGGGGCAGACGCGATCGGGGCGGCGGCTTGGCTGTCTGTCACGGCATGTCCGAAGCAAGAGGAGACGAAGAAAGGCTGCCGCGTCGCGCCTGTCGAGCGCGAAAACGGCCATTTTCGAAGCTTATAGCATGCTGATCAATAAGGTCAGGTTGAGCACGACGATGATCGCCGCGATCAGCCAGGCGAGTCCGCGCAGCCACAGCGGGCTGACGAAACGGCCCATCACCCGCGTTTGGCCGGTGAACAGCACCAGCGGCACGACGGCAAAGGGCAGCTGGAGGCTGAGTACCACCTGGCTCAGCACCAGCAGCCGCGTCGCGCCGCCTTCGCCGCTCGCGCCGACGACGATCACCGCCGGGATGATCGCCAGCAACCGCGTCACCAGTCGGCGCAGCCAGCTCGGCAGCCGGAGATGGAGGAACCCCTCCATCACGATCTGCCCGGCGAGCGTGCCGGTGATCGTCGAATTCTGTCCCGAGGCGAGCAGCGCGACGCCGAAGACGATGCTCGCCGCGCCGACGCCCATCATCGGCGCGAGCAGGCGATAGGCTTCGTCGATCTCGGCGATCTCGGTGCGGCCGGCGGTATGGAAGACCGCGGCGGCGACGATCAGGATCGCGGCGTTGATGAAGAAGGCGAGGCCGAGCGCGATCGTGCTGTCGATCGTCGCCATCTTCGCCGCATCCGCCTTGCCCGCGTCGCTGCGCTCGAATGCACGCGTCTGCACGAGCGAGGAATGGAGGTAGAGGTTGTGCGGCATCACCGTCGCGCCGAGGATGCCGATCGCGAGGTACAGTTTCGCCGGATCGGTGATGATCCCGGGTGACGGCACCAGCCCGGCGAGCATGCCACCGACGTCGGGTCTGGCGTGGAAAAGCTCGAAGGCGAAGCAGCCGGCGATGATCAGCAGCAAGGCGACGATGAACGCTTCCAGCTTGCGGAAGCCGAAGCGTTGCAGCGCGAGGATCAGGAAGACGTCGGCGGCGGTGACGATCACGCCCCACACCAAGGGAATGCCGAACAGCAGTTGCAGCGCGATCGCGGTGCCGAGCACCTCGGCCAGGTCGCAGGCGATGATCGCGATCTCGGCGAGCAGCCAGAGCAGCAGCGCCACCGGCTTGCTGTAATAGGCCCGGCACGCCTGCGCGAGATCCAGCCCCGCGGCGATGCCGAGCCGCGCCGACAGCGCCTGCAAGACGATCGCCATCAGATTCGAGAGCAGGATGACCGACAGCAGCGTATAACCGAACGCCGAGCCGCCGGCGATGTCGGTCGCCCAATTGCCCGGGTCCATATAGCCGACCGCGACGAGGAAGCCCGGCCCCATGAACGCCCCGAGCCGCCGCCAGCCCGCACCGCCGCTCGGCACCGCGACGCTGCGATGGCTGCCGGACAGCGACACGGCGGGGGCAGAGGCGGGTGGCGTCATGGCGCCGGTGTGTGGCGGAAGCCGCGGGCGGCGGCAAGCGGCCTGTCGCGCTCCCGGTTCAATCCATCTTATCAAACACCTGTCCGATTAGACCGGCGACGCGTCGACATCCGGTCCGGCGCCGTAATGATGCCAGGTGAAGATGGCGAGCGCGCCGCGATGCGGCCGCCACGCCTCGGCGAGGTCGCGCGTCAGTTTCTCCGACGGGCGCGCTTCGTGGCCGAGCAGCCGGCCGACCTCGATCTGCACCGCCAGGTCGCCCGCCGGCCAGATATCCGGCCGCCCCTCGGCGAACAGCAGGTAGATCTCCGCCGACCAGCGCCCGATCCCCTTGACGCGGACGAGCTGCGCGATCGCCGCCTCATCATCCTCGGGCAAATGGGCGAGGTCGAGCCGGCCGCTCGTCACCTCCTCGGCGAGGCTGCGGACATAGCTCGCCTTCTGCCGCGACAGGCCGGCGGCGCGCAGCGTCTCGTCGCTCGCGGCGAGGATGGTGTGCGGATCGCCCGGATCACCGACCAGAGATTCGAGCTTGCGATAGACCGCAGCGGCGGAGGCGACGCTGACCTGTTGCCCCAGGATCGTCCGCAACAGCGTCGCATAGCCGCGCTCGCGTACCCGCGGCGGCGGGTAGCCGACCCGGGCAAGGCCGCTGGCGAAGGCCGGCTCGACCGCGGCAAGTGCATCCATCGCCGTGCGAATCTGTTCGGCGGTCAGGCCCATGCGGATACCCACGCGGCTTGATCCCGGCGCACCGGCACGGCATGGCCGCGACTGCCATCATCGGAGACTGTCATGCCCAAGCTTATCGTCGTTACGCGCGAGGGGGAAGAACGTGAGATCATGGGCGAAACCGGCCTGTCGGTGATGGAGGTGATCCGCGACGCCGGCATTGACGAGCTGCTCGCGCTATGCGGCGGCTGCTGCAGCTGCGCCACCTGCCACGTCCACGTCGACCCCGCCTTCACCGACAAGCTGCCCGCGATGGGCCCCGACGAGGACGATCTGCTCGATTCGAGCGACGAGCGCGACGCCACCTCGCGCCTGTCGTGCCAGATCCAGATGACGCCCGCGCTCGACGGCCTCAAGGTCACCATCGCCGCAGAGGATTGAGCGGACGGCGCTTCCCGGCGTCGTTCAGCGGGAAGAACTTCGCCCCGTTGATCGACCACCCCGGCGAAGGCCGGGGTTCAGGTGGGAGCGCATCGTAAGTGATCGCTAGTGTTACCCGACTGGACCCCGGCCTGCGCCGGGGTGGTTTAGGTTAGTGGATGAAATCGCGGAGAGGCGATTGGAAATTCGCCAATCCGCGTTTGCTCTGCTGAGGCATCAACCAATCTCAACAGTGATCCCGCGCAGGCGGGAGCCCAGTGTTTCTTTGAGAAATCAGGGGTTGCTCTGCTTGGCCACTGGATTCCCGCCTGCGCGGGAATACTGGCTCGCATAAGTCCGGATAGGTCGTCCACACTCTCCTAAGCATGGACGCCTGCTACCGCGCCGCCACCGCATAAAGCGCAATCGCCGCCGCGTTCGACACGTTGAGGCTCTCCACCTTGCCGCTGATCGGCAGCTTGGCGAGCTCGTCGCAATGCGCCTCAGTATTCTGGCGCATGCCTTCGCCCTCGGCGCCGAGCACGATGCAGATCCGCTGCGACCCCATCGCCTGCCCCAAAGTCTGGTCGGCATGGCCGGTGAGCCCGATCCGCCAGAAGCCCGCCTCGGCGATCTCCTCGAGCGCGCGGGCGAGGTTGACGACGCGCACCCACGGCACCGTCTCGAGCGCGCCCGACGCCGAGCGGGCGACCGTACCGCTCTCGGGCGGGGCGTGGCGGTCCTGCGTGACGATGCCGAGCGCGTCGAACGCCGCGGCCGAGCGCAGGATCGCGCCGACATTGTGCGGATCGGTGACCTGGTCGAGCACCACCAGCGGACGCTGGTCGTCCTTGCCGTCGATCAGCAGGTCCTGCAGCCAGATGTCGTCGAGCGGCTCGACCTCGGCGACGAGGCCCTGATGCGGCGCGTCGGACGGCACCAGCCGGCCGAGATCGGCGACATCGGCATAGACCACCGGCAGCGACGCCGGAATGTCGAGCGAGCCGAGCGCCTCGCGCGTCCCCCACAATTTGCGTACCACCCGGTTGGGATTGGCGAGTGCCGCGGTGACCGGATGCCGGCCCCAGAATTTGGGGCGGTTGGCGGTGCCCGTCGACGGGCGATGGCCACGCCGCGCCATCAGCGCAGCGCTCCGATGGGGCGGAGAAGGGCAGGGGCGGTCGGCTTGAACATGATGCCGCTGCTGCTAGGCGGGCCGGGCGCTTCGCGCAAGCGCGTGACGGTTCGGTGAAAAACCGCCGCAACCGCGTTGACAGCCGCGCTGCGCTTCGCCAATAGGCCGCCTCGCTTCAGCGAAGCGGCCCATCTGGACAGGTGGCCGAGTGGTTAAAGGCAGCAGACTGTAAATCTGCCCGTGCAAGCGTACGCTGGTTCGAATCCAGCCCTGTCCACCACCTCCCCGCTCCGGCGGGGAGGTCCCGCACCAGCCGCTCCTGCCGCGCTGACGGTCCCCGCCGATCCCGTCGAGATACGTCATGGACTCCCGTCGCTGGCGGCGCTGGCGCCCCCCCCATGGGCGGCAATCGTCTTTATCTAATTGAATCTGGACGCGTAACGACAGGAACGTAGACGGATTCCGAGCGGTTGGGGCGGTCTTGCGAAGGGAGACCAGCATGACCGACCGACGCGATGATGCGCCGCCCACCACTAAGAAGCACGGCGATGCCGCCGACGCCGCCACCGCCTCGCTGATCGAGGGCAAGGGCAGTTCCGTCGTCGGCCGATCGGTGACGATCGACCGCCCGGCGAACGAGCTGTTCGCCTATTTCCGTGATTTCACCAATCTGCCGCACTTCATGGAAAATATCGTCTCGATCACCGTCGCCGATCCCAAGGTGTCGCATTGGGTGGTCAAGGCGCCGGCCGGCGCGACGATGGAATGGGATGCGCGCATCACCCAGGAAGAGCCCGACCGGCTGATCGCCTGGACCTCGCAGCCCGGCGCCGACATCGCCAATTCGGGCCGCATCGAGTTCCGGGATGCCGGCGCGCGCGGCACCGTGGTGACCGCGACGATCGCCTACGACCCGCCCGGCGGCACGATCGGCAAGCTGATCGCCAAGATGTTTCAGCGCGAGCCGGCCATCCAGGCGCGCCGCGACCTGCGCCGCTTCAAGCAGCTGATGGAGACCGGAGAGGTCGCCACCCCGGCGATGAACCCCAAGCAATATGAGGAGATGGGGCTGTGAAAGCACTCGCCTGGCACGGTAAGCACGACGTCCGCATCGACACCGTCGACGATCCCGAGATCGTCAACCCGCGCGATTGCATCATCAAGGTGACGTCGACCGCGATCTGCGGCTCCGACCTTCATCTCTATGACGGCTATATCCCGACGATGCAGGCCGGCGACATCCTCGGCCACGAATTCATGGGCGAAGTGGTCGAGGTCGGGCCGAAGTCGACGCTCAAGAAGGGCCAGCGCGTCGTCGTGCCCTTCACCATTGCCTGCGGCAGTTGCTACCATTGCAACAAGCATCAATATTCCGCCTGCCCGAACGGCCTGCCGGCGGACAATCAGGATATCGCGCAGGAGCTGTACGGGCACGAGATGTCGGGCCTGTTCGGTTATAGTCATATGACCGGCGGCTATGCCGGCGGCCAGGCGGAATATGTCCGCGTGCCGTTCAGCGACGTCGGCCCGATCGTCATTCCCGACGGCGTCGACGACGACAAGGTGCTGTTCCTCTCCGACATCCTGCCGACCGGCTGGCAGGCGGCGGAATATGCGCAGATCGAGCCGGGCGATACCGTCGCGGTCTGGGGTTGCGGCCCGGTCGGGCTGTTCGCCGTCCAGTCGGCGTTCCTGATGGGCGCCGAACGCGTCATCGCGATCGATCATTTCCCGCACCGGCTCGAACTCGCCAAGCGGTTCGGCGCCGAGACGATCAACTTCGAGGAGAGCGCCACCTATGAGGCGCTGATGGAGATGACCGGCGGCATCGGTCCCGATGCGGTAATCGACGCGGTCGGGCTCGAGGCGCACGGCATGTTCGTCGACAACATCATCGATCAGATCAAGGCGTCGACCTTCCTCGGCACCGATCGCCCGCATTCGATCCGTCAGGCGATCATCGCCTGCCGCAAGGGCGGCCGGGTCTCGATGCCGGCGGTCTATGGCGGCTTCGTCGACAAATTCCCGCTCGGCGCGTTCATGGAAAAGGGGCTGACGCTCAAGACCGGGCAGACCCACGTCCAGCATTACATGCCGGCGCTGCTCAATGCGATCATGGAGGACAAGATCGATACCGAGTTCCTCATCTCGCATCGCATGCCGCTGACCGATGCGCCCAAGGGCTATGACCTGTTCAAGAACCACCAGAACGAGACGACCAAGATCGTGCTCAAGCCCGGCATGGCGGGTTGAGCGTCACCACAATAGCGAAGGACACGCAGATGGCTGAACGTTTCGCGATCATCACCGGCGCCTCGACCGGCATCGGCTTCGAACTGGCGTCGCTCGCGGCGCGCAACGGTTATGACATCCTCGTCGTCGCCGACGAGCCGCTGATCGAGGCGGCGGCGGCCGACTTCCGCCAATATGGCCATGGCGTCGACGCGCTGGAGGCCGATCTGTCGTCGCCGGAGGGGGTCGACAAGTTGCTCGCCGCGACCAACGGGCGGACGATCGACCTGCTCTGCGCCAATGCCGGCCGCGGCCTCGGCCACGCCTTTCTCGACCAGGCGGTCGACGACTGGCGCGCCGTGGTGGAGACCAACATCACCGGCACCGCCTATCTGCTCCAGAAGGTGCTCAAGGACATGGTCGCGCGCAACGACGGCAAGGTGCTCGTCACCGGATCGATCGCGGGCTATATTCCGGGCGCATTCCAGGCGGTGTACAACGGCACCAAGGCGTTCATCGACAGCTTCGTCGCGGCCTTGCAGAATGAAATCAAGGATGCCGACGGCGTCACCATCACCAACCTGATGCCGGGACCGACCGACACCGAATTCTTCGCGCGCGGCGACATGCTCGACACCGACGTCGGCACCGATCCCCACAAGGACGATCCCGCCAAGGTCGCCGCCGACGGCTGGGACGCACTGATGGACGGCAAGGCGGCGGTGGTGTCAGGCTGGAAGAACAAGCTGCAATCGGCGGTGGCGAACGTCACCCCCAATGCCGTGCTCGCGGAACAGCATCGCAAGATGGCGGAACCGGGTACCGCGGAGGATTGAGGCGCCGGGGTGCCGCGCGATGGGCGTGGCACCCTTTTGGGGCCAGTTGGGGAATACTTCCGCTCACCTCACCCGCACTCGCGCGACAGTGGGAGCCGCGTGTCTCTTCGAAGCCGCCAGTCGGCGTTCTGCTTGGTCGGCATATTGCCGCCTCCGCCAGATGTCTGCGAAAGTCCTGGCGTCGCCCAGGATGCGCCATCACCCCGGACGTGTTCCGGGGTCCACCGTGCCGCGAAACCACCGCCTTACGCTATTGCGGGAGCAGTGGATGCCGGACCCGCGCCGGCTCACGGGAATCGCCGCATGCCCCACCGACAGGGCACAACGCTTGATCAGAGGAGGAATGGAGCGGGTAACGGGAATCGAACCCGTGTATTCAGCTTGGAAGGCTGCTGCACTACCATTGTGCTATACCCGCAAACCCGCGCTGAACCGCGGTTTTCCGACCCCCGATCCGGTCGTTCCTACGTTGCGGACGCTGGCGTTCCGACAGGGGGTGTCGCGCATCTACCGAACCGCAGATGATCGCGCAAGCATCCCGATAGGCGCGGCTCGGTGTGGTTCATGGCTTGCTTACCCTTGCTCGGCTAGGGGAAGGCGATGCAAGCCGCCCCACCGACCGATGCCTCGCGCCCAGCCTCCGCGGTCGGCCATGGCGTCGGCATCGCCGGGCTGGTCGGCCTCGCCCTGTGGCTGACGATCGCGCTCGCGACCGGCATGGACGGTCCCTATGCCGCGCTGGTCGCGCTCATCGCCTGCGCGCTGCCGATGGTCGGCTGGTCGCTCGCGATCGACAAGGTCCACCGGCGTCACAGTACCGGAATCGACTGGCATCACCCGCGTCCCGCCGTCGAGACGCGCGACGTCAGCCTCACCAAGCTCGCCGGGCTCTACGTCACCTGGGGGGCGATCGCGCTGCTCTACGGCATCGGCCGCTTCTACTGGGACCGCAATTATGGTTTCGCGATGTGGTGCTTCGGCCATGCGATGCCGGTCGTCGCGCTTCTCGCCGTCCCCTATCTGCTGTGGCTCGACCGCTATCTGGTCGATCCGCGCGATGGCGCCTGGCACGTCGGCGCCTGGCTGACCGGCCAGCCCGGGGTCGAGCGGCAGGCGATCTACGGCCATATGCGCAGCTGGGCGGTCAAGGCCTTCTTCCTCGCCTTCATGCTCGCGGTGATCCCCGGCAATTGGGCGGGCTTCGTTCATACCGACTGGCGGCGCCTCGGCGATCCGGTGGCGCTGACGCAATGGCTGATCGCGCTGATGTTCGTCGTCGACGTCGCCTTCGCCACCGTCGGCTATGTGCTGACGCTGCGCCCGCTCGACGCGCATATCCGCAGCGCCAATCCCTATGCCGCGGCGTGGACGGCGGCGCTGATCTGCTATCCGCCGTTCCAGCTGATGGAGGAGGGCGGGCCGCTCGACTATCATCCCGGCACGCAGGACTGGTCGGCGTGGTTCGCGGGCCATCCGCTGCTGCTCGCCGCCTGGGGCGCGATCCTCGTCGCGCTGACCGCGCTCTATGCTTGGGCGACGGTGGCCTTCGGACTACGCTTCTCCAACCTGACGCATCGCGGCATCCTGACGCACGGCCCCTATGCCTGGTCGCGCCACCCCGCCTATCTCGCCAAGAACCTGTTCTGGTGGCTGTCGACGCTGCCGCTGCTGACCACCGGCAGCCTGATCGACGCGGTGCGCGCGACCGCGCTGATGGGCATCGTCAGCGGCATCTATTACTGGCGCGCGCGGACCGAGGAGCGGCATCTCGGCCGCGACCCCGTCTATCGCGCCTACAGCCGGTGGATGACGCGGCACGGCGCGGTGCCGCGCTTCCTGCGCTGGCTGGTCGCGCACTGAGCCTCGGCTCAGCCTGCCGGCCGCTCCTTTGCCCACAGCGTATCGACGCGCTTCTGATTGCCGCCGGTTTCGCGCAGCCGCAGGTCGAGCAGCTCGACCTCGCGACCGCGAAACCGGCGACCGTGCGTCTGCCAGACGATATCGTAGATCGCCTGCCGCGTCGTCGGCTGGTCGTCGGTGAAATAGGTGTAGCGGATCAGCACCGGCAGGCGTCCGGTCTGATCGTCGGCACCGCCGTCGGTCGCCTGGCGCAGCGCGGAGTCGAACCAGTCGGCGTCGATCGTCTGCGTCACCGAATCCTGCGGCGCGACGCCGAGCGCGGTCGGGAAGGTGACGCGGATGTCACCGAGCGGATGCGCTTCCTCGCGGGTCAGCAGGATCGTGCGCTTCTTGGCGTCGACCGTGCCGCGCAACAGGAAACGGGTCTTGTCGCGCGTCGCGCTCGCCTGTTCGATCGCCTTGTCGGCGGCGGCCTCGCGCCGTTCCTGCCAGTTGGTGTAGAGCGTCAGCGCGGCGATCACGACGCCCGCCACCGCCACCAGCTCGGCGAGCGTGATCCAGCGGCGGCGGGTCTGCGCCTGATCGCGCGATTCGCTCATCGCCCGCCCGCCTCCAGCAGCCCGCGCGGCGCGGCGAGCTCCCAGCTGTGCGCGATCCGGTCCTCGATCAGCGCCCAGTCGGCATCGTCGGCGAGCGACATCGTCGACCAGCCGCCGTCGTCGCCGCGCACCTCGACGCCGTCGCCGCGCAGCCGCGCGAAGGGCGTGTCGGCGACGGTGAAGGTCGGCGCACCGTCCTCGTCGCGCTCCGCCGCCTCGGGCAGCAGCAGGGCGAGGTCGCGGACGCGGGTGAGGGCTGACGTCATCGGCTGACGAACTCCTTGAGGACTTGCGGATACAGGCGGTGTTCGGCGACCAGCACCCGCGCGGCGAGCGTCTCGGGCGTATCACCGGGGAGGATCGGTACCTCGGCCTGGCCGAGCAGCGGGCCGGCGTCGAGCTCCTCGGTGACGAGGTGGACCGAACAGCCGCCGACCGCGTCGCCATGGGCGATCGCGCGCGCATGCGTGTCGAGCCCCTTGTACAGGGGCAGCAGCGACGGATGGACGTTGACGATCCGGTCGCGCCAGCGCGCGACGAAATCGGCGGAGACCAGCCGCATATAGCCGGCGAGCGCGATCACCTCGCACCCCGCCGCGCGCAACGCGGCGTCGAGCTCCGCCTCATAGGCGGCCTTGCCGATCCCCTTGGGTGACAGCGCGAAGGTGGCGATGCCACGCGCCCGCGCCCAGTCCAGCCCCGGCGCATCGGGCTTGTCGGAGGCGACCAGCGCGACGGGGATCCCCGCCTCGACCAGCGCCATCATGTTCGAGCCCCGGCCCGAGATCAGGATGCCGACCGCCTTCATCGACGGTCAGCCATGATCGTGCGTCGCGGTCCAGTCGTGGCGCGCGCTCCACGTCTCGGTCGAGCCGCGCACCGTGCAGCCGCGCTTGCCCGCCTCGACGCGGCCGATCCGGTGGACCGTCTCGCCCGCCGCGCCGAGCGCCGCGGCGACCCGGTCGGCGTCGTCGGCGGCGACGACCACCGCCATGCCGATGCCGCAGTTGAAGGTGCGCGCCATCTCCTCGGGCTCGATCGCGCCCTGCGCCTGGAGGAAAGCCATCAGCCGCGACTGCTCCCAGGCGTCGGCGTCGACCACTGCATGTGTGCCCTCGGGCAGGACGCGCGGGATATTCTCGAGCAGCCCGCCGCCGGTGATATGGGCGAGGCCCTTGATCGCCCCCTTGCGCAGCAGCGGCAGCAGGCTCGCGACATAGATGCGCGTCGGCGCCATCAGCAGGTCGATCAGCAGCCGGTCGGCGTCGAACAGCGCCGGCCGGTCGAGCTTCCAGCCGCGATCCGCGGCGAGCCGGCGGACCAGCGAGAAACCGTTGGAATGGACGCCCGACGAGGCGAGGCCGAGGATGACGTCGCCCGCCGCGATCGTCTGGCCGGTGAGCACGCGGTCGCGCTCGACCGCGCCGACGCAGAAGCCGGCGAGGTCATAGTCGCCCGGGGCGTACATGCCCGGCATCTCCGCCGTCTCGCCGCCGATCAGCGCGCAGCCCGCCTGCCGGCAGCCCTCCGCGATCGACGCGACGACGCGTTCGGCGATGCCGGTGTCGAGCTTGGCGGTGGCGTAATAGTCGAGGAAGAACAGCGGCTCGGCGCCCTGGACGATCAGGTCGTTGGCGCACATCGCGACGAGGTCGACGCCGACGCCCTCATGCCGGTCCCATTCGATCGCGAGCTTGAGCTTGGTGCCGACGCCGTCATTGGCGGCGACGAGCAGCGGATCGGAGAAGCCCGCCGCCTTGAGGTCGAACAAGCCGCCGAAGCCGCCGAGCTCGGCATCCGCACCCGGCCGCCGCGTCGCCTTGGCGAGCGGCCCGATCGCGCGGACCAGCGCGTTGCCCGCGGCGATCGATACGCCGGCATCGGCATAGGTGTAGGACTGGTCGGACGGGGAGGGCGGCTGGCTCATCCGGCCAGCCTGCTAAGATTTTCGCCCCGCGCTGGCAACAAGGATCGGTAGCGGCGACCGGTGCGCCGGGCGCGGGCGGCGGGGGCAGGGCGCATATCGCGCTTGGCATCGCCCGCCCGCTTCGCCAAAAGGCCTGCACCATGCGCATGCCATCCCTGTTTCCCTCGCTCGCCGGGGCGACGCTGCTGCTCGCCGCGGGCGCCTATGCGCAGATCGAAGGCGGCCGCGGCGTCACCCCGGTCGACAGTTCGGGCGATTTCGAGGTCGGCGGCGTCAGCGTCGACGTCGCCGCCAAGACCGCGGAGGGCGCACGGCTCGGCGGCTGGCGGCTCGCCCAGCGCAAGGCGTGGGTGCAGCTGTCGAAGCGGCTCGGCGGCGACGGCGCTTTGGTCTCCGACGGCACGCTCGACCAGCTCGTCTCGGGCATCGTCGTCGAGAATGAGCAGATCGGCCCGACGCGTTACGTCGCGCGGCTCGGCGTGCTGTTCAACCGCGGCCGTGCGGCGGGGCTGCTCGGCATCAGCGCCTATGCCGACCGCTCGCGGCCGATGCTGCTCGTGCCGCTGCAGGTGTCGGGCGGGGTCGAGACGGTGTTCGAGCAGCGCAACGACTGGCAGGAGGCCTGGGCGCGCTTCCGCACCGGCAACAGCGCAATCGATTATGTCCGCCCCTCGGGGACCGGCGCCGATTCGCTGCTGCTCAACGCCGGCCAGATCGCGCGGCCGGGACGCGGCTGGTGGCGGCAGGTGATCGACCAATATGGCGCGAGCGACATCCTCATCCCGGTCGTCCGCCTCTATCGCAGCTATCCGGGCGGGCCGATCATCGGCGTGTTCCAGGCGCGCCACGGTCCCGACAATCAGTTGATCGGCAGCTTCACGCTGCGCGTCGGCAGCGCGGCGGGCCTGCCGCGGCTGCTCGACGCCGGGGTGACGCGGATGGACGGCCTGTTCCAGCAGGCGTTGCGCGGCGGTGCGCTCGGGCTCGACCCGACGCTGCCGCCGCCGCCCGCGCCCGAGCCGGTGGTCGATCCGAACGACAGCGACGACGCGGCGGGCGGCGAGACGCTTGCCGAGATCGTCGGCGACACCGGCGCCGCGGATGCGGGCATTCCGCTCACCATCCAGTTCGACACGCCGGGCGCGAGTGCGGTCGCCAACACAGAAGGGCTGGTGCGCGGCATCGCCGGGGTGCGCTCGGCGAGTACCACCAGCCTCGCGCTCGGCGGCCTGTCGCTGATGCGCGTCGTCTATGACGGCGATCCCGAGGCGCTGCGCCGCGCGCTCGAGGTCCGCGGCTTCCAGGTGACCGGATCGGGGCAGACGCTGCGCATCCGCCGCGCGCCGCAGCTGCTGCCGTCGAACCTGCCCGCCGATCCCAACCCGGCCGGCTGACCCGATGACGCAGCAACTGGCGTTGCCGCTGGGCTGGCCCGCGGATCCGAACGACGATGCCTTCCTCGTCACGCCGAGCAACGTGCGCGCGGCGCGGACGCTGGAGGATTGGGCGAGCTGGCCGGTCAGGGCGGCGGTGCTGACCGGCCCGCGCAAATCGGGGCGCAGCCTGCTCGCGCGCATCTTCGCCGCGAAGAGCCAGGGCCGGATCATCGACGATGCCGAGACGATGCCCGAGGCGCAGATCTTCCACGCCTGGAACCAGGCGCAGGCGGAGAACCGCCCGCTCGTCATCGTCGCCGACGCGCTGCCGCCGAGCTGGTCGGTGCGGCTGCCCGACCTGCGCTCGCGCCTCGCCGCCAGCCCGCATGCCGCGATCGGCGCGCCCGACGACGAGCTGATCGCGGTGCTGCTCGCCCATCTCTTCCACCGGCGCGGGCTCGATGCGCGCCCGGATCTGGTGCAATGGCTGAGCACGCGGATCGAGCGCAGCCATATCGTCGTCCAGCGCGTCGTCGATGCGCTCGATCAGGAGGTGCTCGGTAGCCACCGCCGCCTGTCGATCCCGCTGGCGCGCACCGTTCTCACCGCGGCAGGGATCGTCACGCAACCGCAACCGTTGCTGCCTATGACCGAACCATGACACGCCCGATCCACCTCTCGCATCTCGCCGCCCCCGACGACGATCCCTTCGTCCCGGAGGTCAACGACCGCTATTTCAACCGCGAGCTGTCGTGGCTGGCGTTCAACCGGCGCGTGCTGGAGGAGGCGTGCAATCCGGCGCATCCGCTGCTCGAACGGCTGCGCTTCCTGTCGATCTCGGGCAACAATCTCGACGAATTCTTCATGGTCCGCGTCGCCGGCCTCAAGGGGCAGCAGCTCAAGGATGTCGACCGCCGCTCGTCCGACGGCCTGACGCCGGGGCAGCAGCTCGCCGCGATCACGCGCGAGGCGGATGCGCTGATGGCGAGCCAGCAGGCGGTGTGGGGCGACCTGCGCACCCTGCTCGACGAGGCTGGGCTGCACGTGCTGCGCCGCGACGAGGTCGACGCCGAGGATGCCGAATGGCTCGAGGCGCATTTCCGCGAGCAGATCTTCCCGATCCTGACGCCGCAGGCGCTTGATCCCGCCCATCCCTTTCCCTTCATCCCCAACAAGGGGCTGTCGGTGATGTTCGACGTCGTCCGCGATTCGGACGGCGAGCCGGTGCGCGAACTGGTGATGATCCCGGCGAGCGCGCCGCGCTTCGTCCGCCTGCCGGGCGAGCCGGCGCGCTACGTCTCGATCGAGGCGTTGCTCAAGCGGTTCGCGCCGGTGATCTTCCCGGGCTATACGCTGGTCGGCGCCGCCGCCTTCCGCGTGCTGCGCGACAGCGATATCGAGATCGACGAGGAGGCGGAGGATCTCGTCCGCTATTTCGCCAATGCGATCAAGCGCCGCCGCCGCGGCCGCGTCATCCGGCTCGAGCTGGAGACGGGCATGCCCGACGCGCTCGCCAAGGTGCTGCGCCACGAACTGGGCGGCGCCGACGCGACGATCACCGAAAGCGGCAATCTGCTCAGCATCGGCGATCTCGACGCGGTGATCGACGAGGATCGGCCCGACCTCAAGTTCCTGCCCTTCGTGCCGCGCTTCCCCGAGCGGATCCGCGAATTCGGCGGCGACTGTTTCGCGGCGATCCGCGCCAAGGACATCATCGTCCATCATCCCTATGAGACGTTCGACGTCGTCCTCGCCTTCCTCAAACAGGCGGCGCAGGACCCGGACGTGATCGCGATCAAGCAGACGCTGTATCGCGCCGGCAAACAGCCCGCGGTGATCAATGCGCTGATCGCCGCCGCCGAATCGGGCAAGTCGGTGACCGCGGTGGTCGAGCTGCGCGCGCGCTTCGACGAGGAACAGAATATCCTCTGGGCAAGCGCGCTCGAACGCGCCGGCGTGCAGGTCGTCTACGGCTTCCTCGAATGGAAGACGCATGCCAAGGTCTCGATGGTGGTACGGCGCGAGAACGGCCAGTTCCGCACCTATTGCCACTTCGGCACCGGCAATTACCACCCGGTGACCGCGCGCATCTACACCGACCTCAGCTTCTTCACCGCCGACCCGCGGATGGGGCGCGATGCCGCGCAGATGTTCAATTACGTCACCGGCTATGTCGAGCCGACCGACATCGTCAAACTCAGCCTGTCGCCGCGCGACCTGCGCCAGAAGCTGCTGCAGCTGATCGACGTCGAGATCGCCAATGCGCGCGCCGGCAAGGTCGGCGCGGTCTGGGCGAAGATGAACAGCCTGGTCGATCCGGTGATCATCGACAAATTGTACGAGGCGAGCGGCGCCGGGGTCGAGATCGACCTCATCATCCGCGGCATCTGCTGCCTGCGCCCCGGCGTGCCGGGCATGTCAGAGCATATCCGCGTCAAGTCGATCATCGGCCGCTTCCTCGAACACAGCCGCATCTTCTGCTTCGGCAACGGCGCGGCACTGCCCAATGACGGTGCCAAGGTGTTCATCTCCTCGGCGGACTGGATGCCGCGCAACTTCGATCGCCGCGTCGAATATATGCTGCCGATCGAGAACCCGACGGTGCACGATCAGGTGCTCGACCAGGTGATGGTCGCCAATCTGATCGACACCGAGCAGAGCTGGGAGCTCGGCCCCGACGGTCGCTACGTGCGCGAGACGCCGGGCGAGAAGCCGTTCAACCTCCACCGCTATTTCATGACCAACCCGTCACTGTCGGGGCGCGGCGCGGCGCTCGCCGAAAGCAATGCGGTGCCGACGCTGGCGCTGCGGCGGCGGCGATGACGGTGGGCGGCGGCGTGGCCGGGGTGCGGAGCGGCGGTGAGCCGGGGCGGCGACGTCCCGCCGCCTGATGGCCCGCATCCCCTTCCTCACCACCCTGCGCGAGCGGGGCGTGTCTGAACAGCCGGCCGTGCCGCTCGTTGAGCCGGTCATGGCAGAGACGTTCCCCCGTACCGGCATCATCGACATCGGCTCCAATTCGGTGCGCCTCGTCGTCTACCAGGGTCATCCCCGCATCCCGGCGACGCTGTTCAACGAGAAGGTGATGGCCGGCCTCGGCCGCAGCCTCGCCGCGACCGGCACGATCGACGCCGACAGCATGGCGCTCGCGATGGGCGCGCTCGGCCGGTTCGCGATGGTCGCGCGCGAGATGGACGCGCCGCTGCGCACCGTCGCCACCGCCGCGGTGCGCGACGCGAGCAATGGCCCCGCCTTCATCGCCGCGGCCGGTGCGCTCGGCCTCACCGTCGACGTGCTGACGGGCGAACAAGAGGCGACCGCCGCGGGAATGGGCGTGCTGTCGGCGATTCCCGAGGCGGACGGCGTCGTCGGCGATCTTGGCGGCGGCAGCCTCGAACTCGTCCGCGTCGTCGCCGGCACGGTCACCGACCGCATCTCCTTCCCGCTCGGCGTGCTGCGCATCGCCGCGCTGCGCGAAGGGCGCGGCCCGGCGTTCGACCGCCACGTCACGAGGCTGATCCGCGAGGCCGGCTGGACCGGGCGGGGCAGGGGCCTGCCGCTCTATATGGTCGGCGGATCGTGGCGCGCGCTGGCGCGGCTCGACATGAGCCTGACGCATTATCCGCTGCCGATCATCCACGGCTATACGCTCGCGCCCGAGACGGTCGGCCGGCTCGGCCGCAGCATCGCGCATCTGTCGCGGACGCGGCTGCGCAGCGTGCCGGGCATGTCGGCGGTGCGGGCCGGCCAGCTCGGCGATGCGACCGCGCTGCTCGCGGTGGTGATGCGCGAACTCGGTTCGGCGAGCGCCGTCGCCTCGACCTTCGGGCTGCGCGAGGGGCTGCTCTATGCCGCGCTCGATCCGCAGACGCGCGCGCTCGATCCGCTGATCGTCGGCGCGCGCGAGGAAGGGCGGCTGCTCGGCCGCTTCGCCGAACATGGCGATCTGCTCGCCGGCTGGATCGCGCCGCTCTTTCCCGGCGAAGGGCCGGAGCTCGCCCGCATCCGCCACGCCGCCTGCCTGCTCGCCGACACCGGCTGGCGCGCCAATCCCGAATTCCGCGACGAACGCGGCTTCGAGGTCGCGCTGCACGGCAATTGGGTGGCGATCGACGCGCCCGAGCGCGCCATGCTCGCGCAGGCGCTGCACACCAGCCTTGGCGGCAGCACCACGCCGCATCCGCTGCTCGCCGGCCTCGCCAATGTCGGACAGATTGCGCTGGCGATCGACTGGGGGCTGGCGATCCGGCTCGGGCAGCGGTTCAGCGCCGGGCTCGCCGGCCCGCTGCAACGCGCGACTTTGGGGCTCGAACCGGGGCACGTGCTGCTGTCGCTCGGCGAGGCGGACCGACCCCTCTATTCGGAGACGGTCGAGCGCCGCCATGCCGCGCTGGCGACCGGACTCAAGCGCAAGCCGCGCGTGGTGTTCGGCCAAGCGCTGGTGGGGCCAACTCTGCGCACATGAGGGAAATGCCTGCGCGACCGCTGAGGTGCGTTTCGGCCACCCGTCACCGTTCGCGCTGAGCCTGTCGAAGCGCTGCCATCCCCCGAGCGGAGCGCTAGTCGGTCCGTCCCGCCCCGCGGCGACCGCACTGCGACACATCGATCGACCGCACTCTGGAAGCCCGCCCTTCGACAGGCTCAGGGCTAACGGATAACTCTATGCGGGATGAGCGAGACCTCGGCTCAGCGCCATCGCCGGCCAGCCCCGCCCCCGCGGATCACCCGCAGCGCAAGCCGCTGATCAGCCCGCCGTCGTCGAGCAGGATCGTCAGCCGGTCCGGCCGGAGATCCTGCGTCACCATGTCGCCCGGCCGGACGATCCGCGACACCGCCGAATGCGTCGCATGTTCGATCTCGCCGCGCATCCGCTCGCGGTATTTCACCGCGGCGAAGTGCATCTTCGCCGCCTCGTCGACCGCGCACGGCCCGCGCTCGGGCGGGGGCGGCGCCATCGTCGCGCAGGCCGCCGTCAGCATCGGCGCCAGCACCGGCGCCATCAGGATCATCCGCTTCATGCCGTCTCCTCCGTTCGCGTCATCTTGAGCTTGCCGCCGCGCACCGCGAAGCCGAGCCGCCCCTCGACCAGATCGAGCGCGTCGCGACCGAATTGATCGAAGCGCCAGCCCTCCAGCATCGGCAGGCCGGTGCGCACCCCCGCCGCCAAGGCCTCCAGCTCGTCCGACCGCGCCAGCAGCCGCGAGGCGACGTCGATGTCGCGCGAGCGGATCTTGAGCAGCAGCTTGAGCAGGTCGGCGACCAGCGCGCCCTCCTTGCCCAGCCCCGGCTTGCGGTCGTCGCGCGGCGGCAGCTCGTCGCCAGACAGCGGCTGCGCCGAATCGATCGCCGCCATCAGCCGGCCGCCGATGTCGTTCGACGCCCAGGTCGCCGACAGGCCGCGCACCTTGGCGAGATCGGCCTGTTTGCGCGGCGGATGGCCGGCGAGGTCGCCCAACGTCTCGTCCTTGACGATGCGTCCGCGCGGCAGGTCCTTCGACTGCGCCTCCAGCTCGCGCCAGCGCGCCAGCGCCTTGAGCCGCCCGAGCACGTCGGGCTTGCGGCCGGAGATGCGGACGCGCTTCCACGCCTGATCGGGGTCGTTGGCATAATTGGCGGGATCGGCGAGCCGCTCCATCTCCTGGTCGAGCCACACCCCGCGCCCGGTCTTGCGCAGCCGTTCGAGCATCCTGGGGAAGATATCGGCGAGGTGGGTCACGTCGCCGATCGCATATTCGATCTGCCGCGCGTCGAGCGGCCGCCGCGCCCAGTCGGTGAAGCGCGCGCCCTTGTCGACCTGGATGCCGAGCCAGCTGTCGACGAGGTTGGAATAGCCGATCTGCTCGCCTTGCCCCAGCGCCATCGCCGCGACCTGCGTGTCGAACAGCGGCTGCGGCGTCTTGCCGGTGAGATTGTAGATGATCTCGATATCCTGCCCGCCGGCGTGGACGACCTTGAGCACGTCCTGATTCTCGGTGAGCAGGTCGAGCAGCGGCGTCATGTCGAGCCCCGGCGCCATCGGATCGATCGCCGCCGCCTCGTTCACGTCAGCGATCTGGATCAGGCACAATTCAGGGTAATAGGTGCTCTCGCGCATAAATTCGGTGTCGACGGTGACGAAGTCGGCATTGGCGAGGCGGGCACACAGATTGGCGAGGGTCGCGCTGTCTGTAATCAACGGGTGGATATGCATGGCCTTGCCATAGCCACACGCGGCCGGGTTGACAAAGCCAAGTGAGACGGGGAAGCGCCACGCTTCACCCACATGCCCTTGCCGGCCGGAAGAAACGATCATGCACGCCTATCGCTCCCACACCTGCGCCGCGCTGTCCGCGAGCAACGTCGGCGAGACCGTCCGCCTGTCGGGCTGGGTCCATCGCAAGCGCGATCATGGCGGCGTGCTCTTCGTCGATCTGCGCGACCATTACGGCATCACCCAGATCGTCGCCGACAGCGATTCACCGGCGCTGCCGACGCTGGAATCGCTGCGCGTCGAATCGGTGGTGACGATCGACGGCCTGGTCAAGGCGCGGTCCGAGGCGACGCAGAACCCCAATCTCGCCACCGGCGCGATCGAGGTGTTCGCGCGCGCCGCGACGGTGCAGAGCCATGCGCAGGAGCTGCCGATGCCGGTCGCGGGCGATGCCGAATATCCCGAGGACATCCGCCTGCGCTATCGCTTCCTCGACCTGCGCCGGGAGCGGCTGCACCAGAATATCATGCTGCGCTCGAAGGTGATCTCCTCGATCCGCCAGCGGATGATCGGGCAGGGGTTCACCGAATTCCAGACGCCGATCCTCACGGCTTCGTCGCCGGAGGGGGCGCGTGACTATCTCGTCCCCAGCCGCGTCCATCCCGGCAAATTCTACGCGCTGCCGCAGGCGCCGCAGATGTTCAAGCAGCTGCTGATGGTCGCCGGCTTCGACCGCTATTTCCAGATCGCGCCCTGTTTCCGCGACGAGGATGCACGCGCCGATCGCAGCCCCGGCGAATTCTACCAGCTCGATTTCGAGATGAGCTACGTCACGCAGGAGGACGTGTTCGCCGCGATCGAGCCGGTGCTGCACGGCGTGTTCGAGGAATTCGCCGACTGGCAAGGCAAGGGGCGCAGCGTCTCGGCGCTGCCGTTCCGCCGCATCCCCTATCGCGAATCGATGCTGAGATACGGCAACGACAAGCCCGACCTGCGCAACCCGATCCTGATCAGCGACGTGTCCGATCAGTTCGTCGGCTCGGGCTTCGGCCGCTTCGCCTCGATCGTCGAGGGCGGCGACGTCGTCCGCGCCATCCCCGCGCCGGGCACCGCCGACAAGAGCCGCAAGTTCTTCGACGACATGAACGCCTGGGCGCAGTCCGAAGGCTTCGCCGGCCTCGGCTATGCGACGCGCAAGGGCGGCGAATGGGGCGGCCCGATCGCCAAGAACCACGGCGAGGGCAAGATGAGCGCGATGGCCGATGCGCTCGGCCTCGGCCCCGACGACGGCCTGTTCTTCGCCGCCGGCAAGGAGGCGCAGGCCGCCAAGCTCGCCGGCCTCGCGCGCACCCGCGTCGGCGAGAGCCTTGGCCTGATCGATCAGAACCGCTTCGAATTCTGCTGGATCGTCGATTTCCCGATGTTCGAATATGACGAGGACAACAAGAAGATCGACTTCAGCCACAATCCCTTCTCGATGCCGCAGGGCGAGATGGACGCGCTGGAAACCAAGGACCCGCTCGACATCCTCGCCTATCAATATGACATCGTCTGCAACGGCGTCGAACTGTCGAGCGGGGCGATCCGCAACCATCGTCCGGAGATCATGTACAAGGCGTTCGAGATCGCCGGCTATTCGCAGGCCGAGGTCGACACCAACTTCGCCGGCATGATCAACGCCTTCAAGTTCGGTGCGCCGCCGCACGGCGGCTCGGCGCCGGGTATCGACCGCATCGTCATGCTGCTCGCCGACGAACCCAATATCCGCGAGGTGATCGTCTTCCCGATGACGCAGAAGGCCGAGGACCTGATGATGGGCGCGCCCAATTTCGCGACGCCCAAGCAGCTCAAGGAACTCAACCTGCGCATCGCGCCGCAGGCGGGAGTCGCCGCGACCGACGTCGACAAGGCGGTCGCCCCGAAGGCGGGCTGATCCGCCGTCGCCGGGCCGTCGCGACGGCCCGGCGGCGTGACTGAACCTTTTCCGGATTTTCGGGATGTCGCCATCCCCCGATCCGATGGGCGCGCCGAGCGACGCCACCGCCGATGCGCTGAGCGTCGCTTTCCTCGGCGAAGCGCGCACCTACGGCGCCACGTTGCGCTCGCGCTTTTAAAGATGAGGGCGATACTGGCGCGGATCCGTCCTGCCCTGCCGGCGGATGATGCGTAATCTCAAATCGATAGACCAGGCTGATCGATGCTGGCGGACATTGCAGGCTCGTTTCTGCAGACCGATACTATAATTGGATTTACCATTTATTAATGTAATTCGCTTCTTCGGACCCCGAACATTGCTGAGGGGGACCAGAATTGCGCAAATTAGGATATCTGCTGGCGGCAGTCGGCTGCGTCGGAACGATCGGCCAGGCGCAGGCGCAGGGCCTGCGCGCGATCGCGCCGGCGACCAAGAACGACAAGGCCGCGACCGACACGCCGGTCGCGGAGAACACCACCGACCTGATCGTCACGGCGACGCGGCGATCGCAACGCCAGTCGACCGTGCCGATCGCGGTCAGCGCCTATGACACGGTGACGCTGAGCCGCACCGGCGCGACCGACATCCGTCAGGTCACGCAGCTCGCGCCGTCGCTGATCGTCTCGTCGACCGATTCCGAGGTAAGCGCCACTGCGCGGCTGCGCGGGATCGGCACCGTCGGTCAGAATGCCGGTATCGAAAGCTCGGTCGCGGTGTTCATCGACGGCGTCTACCGCAACCGCGCCGGCATCGGCCTCAACGACATCGGCGAAATCGACCGGATCGAGATCCTGCGCGGGCCGCAGGGCACCCTGTCGGGGCGCAATTCGTCGGCGGGCTCGATCAGCATCTACACCAAATATCCCGAATTCACCTTCGGCGGCTATGGCGAGGCGAGCTACGGCAATTACAATGCGCTGCGCCTCGCCGGCTCGGTCACCGGTCCGCTGATCAAGGACACGCTCGCCTTCCGCATCGACGGTGCGACCACCCGGCGCGACGGCTTCAACCATGACGTGGTCAACGATATCGACTTCAACAATCGCCGCCGCGCCTTCGTCCGCGGCCAGCTGTTCTACAAACCGCAGGACGATCTCTCGCTGCGCGTGATCGGCGACTATACGGTGCGCCGGGAGCGGTGCTGCAGCACCGTCTATCTCGATACGCGCGAGAAATACGACCCGACGCCGGGTCGGCCGGGTGACGTCGCCTTCGCTCCGGAGAACCGCATCGTCAAGCTGATGGGAGACATGGGCGCGGTGCTGCCGAGCAACGGCGATCCCTATAACCGCCTCTCCGCCATCTCGCGTGGTCAGGCCTATACCAACATCGTCAAGGATTACGGCGTCTCGTCGCGGATCGGCTGGACGATGGGGGCGGTGCAGCTCGTCTCGATCGACGCCTATCGCGAATATAAGGCCGGCACTGCCGGGGATTTCGACTTCGGCAGCCTCAATCTCGTCAATTACGACAAGGAGGCGACGCGTCAGTTCCACACCTTCTCGCACGAAACGCGGGTGAGCGGCGCGGCGTTGGGCAACCGGCTCGACTGGCTGCTTGGCGGCTATTACGCGCACGAGCGGCTGAACCTGTCCGACTCGCTGCGCTACGGGTCCGACTATGGTGCCTTCGCCGCGTGCAGCATGCTCGCCGCCTTCGATCCCAGCGGCGCGTTCCGCGATCCTGCCGCGCCCGCCTGCCTCAAGCCGATGGTCCACGACCTCGCCGTGGCGGCGGTCGGGCCGACGCTGATGGGCGGGCTCGACCGGCTGACGCTGCTGCACGATACGTCCAACGTCCATGACGTCTACCGGCAGACGAGCGACAATTTCGCCGTCTTCACGCACGATATCTATCGCCTCACCGATACGCTGAGCGTCACCGGCGGCCTGCGTTATACCAACGAACGCAAGACGATGCGCGCCGCCTTTGACAGCGGCAATACGATCTGCGGCGCGCAGCAGACCGCTCTGGCCGGCCTTTTGACCGACCCCAATCCGCAGATGCGTCAGGCGGCGATGATCATCATCCGGCAAAGCTGCCCGGGCAATTCGACCTCCGCCTACAATGGGACCCGGATCAGCGATTCGATGCGGGAGGGCCGGTTGAGCGGCACCGCGGTACTGTCCTGGCAGGCCCGGCCGAGCACGCTCTTCTATGCCTCCTACGCGCATGGCTATAAGGCGGGCGGATATAATCTGACCCGCGCCGGCTTCGCCGACAATGCGTTCGTCACGGCGCCGGCGGTGGCCAGCAGCCTGCGCTTCGATCCGGAGACGGTGCGGGCGATCGAGGTCGGCGCCAAGTACAATGCGCCGACCTTCAATGCGAGCATCGCGGCTTTCCGGTCGGATTTCAGCAGCTTCCAGCTCAACACCTTTAACGGGGCGGCGCTGGTCGTGCAGAATATCGGTGCCTGTCGCGATTCGCTGCACGGTGCCGACAGCGATCGGTCGCTGGGCAGCGGGCGGTGCACCGGGGACGTCGGCGCCGGCGTCGTGACCCGCGGGTTCGAGGTCGAGGCCGGTGTCTATCCCGTCAGGGATGTCACCTTCCGCGTCGGCTATACCTATGCGCGGGCGCGCTATGGCCACAATCTGGTCGGCAATGCGCAGGGCGCGCCGCTGAGCACCAGCCTGTTCCTGCTGCCGGGCAATCAGATGTCCAACGCGCCGACCCATGTCGTCACCGAGTCCCTGGCCTGGACGCCGGCCCTCGGCCGCAGCGGCCTGTCGGGGCTGTTCTACGTCGATAGCCGCCTGTCGAGCGACTATTCCACCGGCTCCGATCTGATGGCGGAGAAGCAGCAGCCGGCCTATGTCCTGGTCAATGCGCGCATCGGCCTGCGCGGCCGCGACGAGCGCTGGGCGGTCGAATTCTGGAGCCAGAACCTGCTCGACAGCCATTATGCGCAGATCGCGGTGGCCGCCTATCTGCAGGGGAATGGCAGCCTGTCGCAGGTCCAGCGGTTCGGATACCCACGCTACGCCGTCGGTAATGCGCTGACCGTCGGCGTGCCCGGCGAACCGCGCACCTATGGGCTGACCGTGCGTTCGCGGTTCTGACACCGGCGACGGGGTGGCGCCGGAGGCCCGGCGCCACCTCGTCGTCCCCGTTCGACGACCGCGGCATCACGCGGTCGAAGCCCCAAAACTTTAAACCGTCTTATTTCCGAGATATGGTATCATTCGGCCAATATCCTGTTCCGGGATTAACTTTTCATTAGCGATGTCGCGGCCAATCGCTCCCGGCAAACAGTCAGGGGGCGAATATGCGGACATTGGGATATCTATTGGCGGCGGTCGGCTGTGTCGGCGTGACCGCGCCGGTCGCGGCGCAGGGGCTGCGCGGGCTGCCGCCCACCGCCAGGAGCGATGCGGACAAGGCGCCCGTCGCCGAGAATACGTCGGACATCATCGTCACCGCGACCCGCCGGTCGCAGCGCCTGTCCGACGTGCCGATCGCGGTGAGCGCTTATGGCACCACCGCCCTGCAGAATTCCGGCGCGACCGATATCCGCCAGACCGCGCAGCTCGCACCGTCGCTGATGGTCGCGTCGTCGGGGTCGGAGGCGAATGCGACCGCCCGGCTGCGCGGCATCGGCACCGTCGGCGACAATCCCGGGCTGGAAAGCTCGGTCGCGATGTTCATCGACGGCGTCTATCGCAACCGCACCGGCAACGGCCTCAACGACATCGGCGAGATCGAGCGGATCGAGGTGCTGCGCGGCCCGCAGGGGACGCTGTCGGGACGCAATTCGTCGGCGGGCGCGATCAGCATCTACACCAAATATCCCGAATTCACCTACGGCGGCTATGGCGAGGCGAGCTACGGCAATTATCAGGCGATAAGGCTCGCCGGCGCGATCACCGGCCCGTTGGTCAAGGACGTGCTCGCCTTCCGCATCGACGGCGTCACCGCCAGGCGCGACGGCTTCTATCACGACGTCGTCAACGACACCGACTATAACGATCGCCGCCGCGCCTTCGTCCGCGGCCAGCTGTTCTTCAAGCCGCAGGACGGGCTGTCGCTGCGCCTGATCGGCGACTATACCTACCGCAACGAGAAATGCTGCGGCGCGGTCTATGTCGACACGCGCGAGAAATATGATCCCACTCCCGGTCGGCCGGGCGATGTCGCCTTCGCGCCCCGCAACCGGATCGTCACGCTGATGAAGGACATGGGCGGCGTGCTGCCGAGCGACGGCGATCCCTACAATCGCCAGATCGCGATCACCCCCGGCCGCGCCTATGGCAATATCGTCAAGGACTATGGCCTGTCGTCACGCATCGGCTGGACGTCGGGCGACGTCCAGCTCATCTCGATCAGCGCCTATCGCGAATATAAGGCGGGGACGGCGGGAGACTTCGACGGCACCAATCTCGACATCGCCTATCGCGGCAAGGATGCGTACCGGCAATTCCACACCTTCACGCAGGAAACGCGGCTGAGCGGCACGGCCTTCGGCAATCGCCTCGACTGGCTGGTCGGCGGCTATTTCGCGCATGAGACGCTGCGTTCGGTCGAATCGCTGCACTTCGGATCGCACTATGGCGTCTTCGCCGCGTGCAGCATGCTCGCCGCCTTCGATCCGGCCGGGGCGGTGCGCGATGTCCGCGCGCCCGGCTGCATCAAGCCGGCGATCCGCTCCACCGCGATCGCCAATATCGGCAGGCCGCTGATCGCCGGGATCGATCGGCTGACCGCGTTGCACGACGTCACCAACGCGCACGATATCTTCCAGCAGACGAGCGACAATTTCGCTGTCTTCACCCATAATATCTATCGCATCACCGATAGGCTGAGCGTGACGGGCGGAATGCGCTATACCCATGAGCGCAAGACGCTGCATGCGGCGCTCAATAGCGACAACGTCACCTGCGGGGTCCAGCAGTCCAGCCTCGCCGGCCTGTTCTCGAACCGCGATCCACGCGTCCGGCGAGCGGCGGCGGCGATCATCCGGCAGAGCTGCGCGGGCAATTCGACCACGGCGTTCAACGACACGCCGATCGCCGATGCGAAGCGCGAGGGGCAGGTGACCGGCACGGCGGTCCTGTCCTGGCAGGCGCGGCCGCACACACTGTTCTACGCATCCTATGCGCATGGCTATAAGGCAGGCGGCTACAATCTTGCCCGCGCAGGGCTGGCCGACGACGCCTATACGACGCCGGCGGCGGCGGGCAGCAGCCTGCGCTTCGATCCCGAGACGGTGCGCGCGGTGGAGGTCGGCGCCAAGTACAGCGGCGCCGCCTTCAGCGCGAACATCGCCGCCTTCCGGTCGGATTTCAGCAACTTCCAGCTTAACACCTTCAATGGCGCGGCATTCGTCGTGCAGAATATCGGCGCGTGCAGCGAATCGCTTCACGGTACCGACATCGATCGGCTCAGGGGTTCGGGGCGCTGCACCGGCACCGTCGGCGCCGGCGTGGTGACGCGGGGTATCGAGATCGAGGCCGGGCTCTATCCCCGCCGCGATGTGACGGTCACCGCCGGCTACACCTATGCCTATACGCAATACCGGCATAATCTGGTCGGCAGCGCCGAGGGCGCCCCGCTTAGCACCAGCCTGTTCCTGCTGCCGGGCAATCAGCTCTCCAATGCGCCGCGTCACGTCGTCACCGAATCGGCGAGCTGGACACCGGCGTTGGGCGACACGGGCCTGTCGGCGCTCTTCTACGTCGATAGCCGGCTGAGCAGCGACTATAGCGCCGGCTCCGACCTGTTCGTCGAGAAGCGGCAGCCGGCCTATCTGCTGGTCAATGCCCGGATCGGCGTGCGGGGACGCGACCAGCGCTGGTCGGTCGAGCTGTGGGGACAGAATGTCCTCAACGCGCGCTACGAACAGGTCGCCTCCTCCGCCTATCTGCAAGGCAACGGCAGCCTCTCGCAGGTCGAGCGGTTCGGTTACCCGCGCTACGCGGTCGGCAATGCGCTGACCATCGCCATGCTGGCCGAACCCCGCACCTACGGCCTGACGCTCCGCTCGCGCTTCTAGCGCGCGTCCGCGGCGGCGCCGGATCGGCCAGGCGCCGCCGCTCCGTCGAAAGAATGGGGTTGTGAGACGCATGAGCGTCGGATCGGACCTATAATGCGAACACCGACCTTCGCGGGGGCGGCCGGCGCCCCGACGAGTGGGGCGACGCCGTCACTGCAGCGTATGCCGGGGGTAAGATGAACGCATTACTGGCCGATCCGACCGAGCGGTCGGCGATCCACCCGGCATATCGGTACGCCGAGCCGTGCATGGAGCGTTCCAGCACCGCCCGGTCGCGACGCCACCCCTGTTTACCGCTTCTGGAGGTCCGACGACCATGAAGATCCCGCGCAAGCTCGGCTTGTCGTTCCTCGCCATCAACGCCACCGCGGCGATCGTCATGCTGGTGTTCTTCCTGAACATCCAGTCGATCGAGCGGTCCACCGCGCGCAACAACATCAGCCAGACGATCTATGCCAAGGCGCTGACGCTCGAAACCTCGATGCTGCGGCAGAACAGCCAGTTCCGCGGCTTTCTCGTCACCGGCGACCCGTCCTACCTCAAATCCTACAACGAGGGCGCCAAGGCCTATGACGATACCGCGGCCGAGCTCGAGGACCTGCTGCGCGGTGACGCCGATAAGCTGGACCGGCTGCATATCGCCAATCGCGAGGCGCTGGCGTGGCGCCGCGACTGGGGCGACCGGCTGATCCAATGGGTCAGGGACGGCCGGCGCGAGGCTGCCGAGGCGGCGGTGCGCGCCGCGGGCGAGAAGGTGCTGGTCAGCAAGGTCGCGCTGCCGCTGCGCGACCTGCGCAACGTCGAGACCAAGGAGATGGAGGCCAATGCCGCGCAGCAGGACCGCGCGATCCATCATGCCGTGGTGGTGCTCATCATCGGTTCGATCGCACTGATGGGACTGGCGTTCACCCTCGCCAACGTGCTCGGCCGCCAGATCGCCCGGCCGATCACCGCGCTGACCGGCGTGATGACCGACCTCGTCGCCGGCCGCAACGATGTCGATGTACCCGCGACCGATCGCGACGACGAGCTCGGCGCCATGGCGCAGGCGGTCACCGTGTTCCGCGATACCGCCAAGGCCAAGGTCGCGGCGACGATCGAGCGCGACGCGGCGGCGGCGAAGATCGGTGACGGTCTACGGCGGCTCGCCGCGGCGGATCTCACCGTCCGCATCGAGGGCATGCCCGACAGCTATCTGAGCTTCGCGGACGATCTCAACCACGCCGCCGAAAGCCTGTCGCGCACCGTCGCCGAGGTGCGCGCCGGCGCCACGGCGATCCTGCACAATACGGACGAGATCAGCCGCGCCACCCAGCATCTCTCGCAACGCACCGAGCAGCAGGCGGCGGCGATCGAGCAATCCGCCGCGGCGCTCGACGAGGTCACCCGCTCGATCCATGACGGTGCCGGCGCCGCGATCGGCGCGAGCCGCTCGATGAGCGAGGCGAAGGGCGAGGCGGAGCAGGGCGGTACGGTGGTGCGCGAGGCGATCGCCGCGATGCAGGGGATCGACAAGGCGAGCAAGGAGATCGCCGATATCATCGCGCTGATCGACGGCATCGCCTTCCAGACCAACCTGCTCGCGCTCAACGCCGGTGTCGAGGCGGCGCGGGCGGGGGAGGCCGGGCGCGGCTTCGCGGTCGTGGCGCAGGAGGTGCGCGCGCTCGCGCAACGCTCCGCCAATGCCGCCACCGAGGTCAAGCAGATGGTCAATTCCGCCGCGGCGCATATCCGCACCGGGGTCACCCGCGTCGACGAGACGGGGCAGGCGCTCGCACGGATCATCGATCGCGTCGCCGCGGTCAGCGTCGCGATCGAGGCGATCGCTCAATCCTCCGACCAGCAGGCGCGCAGCCTCGCGCAGGTCAACACCGCGATCGGCGAAATGGATACGATGACGCAGGAAAATGCCGCGATGGTCGAACAGACCTCGGCGGCGGCGCGTCAGCTCGCGGACAAGGCGGAGGCGCTCGATCGATCCGTCGATTCGTTCAGGATCGATGCCGCGGCCGCGGTACCGCCACCGCCGCCGGCACCGCCGTCGCGCCCGGTGCGCGTGCTCACCCCGACCAAGACGGAGGCGGACATGCCGAAGGAGCCGGGACGGCCGCGGCTCGTCGCCAATGGGGATTGGGATACGTTTTGACCCTGTCAGCGTCGGCGCGGATCACGGCTGATCGATCGTTGCCCCAGCCGGGTCCGCTCGCCTCCCATGCCGAGGTCGTGCGCGCCCTCGGCTCGACCTTCGTCCCGGCGGTGCTCGAGGCCACGGAGCGGCAATTGCACCATGCGCCGCGCACCGCCGCGCTGATCGCGGCATGGCCGCGCGATGTCGCCGCCGATGCGCTGGCGATGCGCGTCAATGCGGCGCTGCACGCGCTCGCCCGCAGCGAGGCGATCCCGGCGCTCACCGCGCTCTACCGGACGCAGCGCGGCGATTTCGACGCGGCGATCGGCGAGGCGCTGGCGCAGGGCGATGCGATGATCGTCGACTGGCTGCGCGATCCGCCGCAGACCAACGAAGTCGGCCGCACCGCCTCGATCGTCGCGGCGCTGATGGTCGCCCGCCGGCGCTTCGACATGCCGTGCGAGCTGCTCGAACTCGGCGCGAGCGCCGGGCTCGCGCTCAACCTCGATCGGTATGCCTATACGCTCGGCGGGCGCGAAATCGGCTGTCCGGGATCGCCGGTGCGGGTGGCGCCGGACTGGCATGGCCCGCCGCCGCCGGTGCGGCCGATCGCGATCCGGTCGGCGCGGGGCGTCGATCTGCGGCCGGTCGACATCGCCGATCCGGCGGCGCGGGCGCGGCTGATGGCGTTCATCTGGGCGGACCAGCAGGAGCGGCTGCAACGCCTCTCCGCCGCGATCGCCATCGCGCTGGCGCGACCGCCGCAGGTCGACCAGGGCGACATCACGACCTGGCTGCCCGCGCGCCTCGCCCTGCCGCAGGCGGAGCGATGCTGCCGCGTCGTCGTCCATTCGATGGCGCTGCAATATCTCGATCCGGCGGGTCGGCGTGCCGTCGAGGCGGCGTTCCGCGACGCGGGCGTCCGCGCCGATGCGCACCGGCCGCTGGCGCGGATCGCCTTCGAATGGACCGCGGCGCGCGACGCGGTGCACCTCAGCCTGACGCTCTGGCCCGACGGCAGCACGCAGCATCTCGCCACCTGCCACGCTTATGGCGCCTGGGTCGAATGGCACGGACCGAGCGACTGATGCGACGCGGACGCGGCTGATGCGTTCTCGCCTCCCCAGCACAGGAGGACGCCGCGGATGATCGCTCTCGCCGATTACGAAACCGACAAGCCGTACAAGGGCCATTACAAGCGCGATCTCGCCGACTTGCAGGACCGGCTCGAACAGATCCTCGTCGCCTATATCGTCCGTGGCGGGCGCGCGGTGATCATGTTCGAAGGCTGGGACGCGGCGGGCAAGGGCGGCATCATCCAGCGGCTGACCACCAGTTGGGACCCGCGCCATTTCGACGTCCACCCGATCGCCGCGCCGACCGAGGAGGAGAAGGCGCACGACTTCCTCTGGCGCTTCCGCCGCGCCTTGCCCGCGCCGGGCGATATCGCGGTGTTCGACCGCAGCTGGTACGGGCGCGTCCTCGTCGAGCGGGTAGAAGGCTATGCGAGCGAAGCGGAATGGCAGCGCGGCTATGAGGAGATCAACGCCTTCGAGGCGGAGATGATGGCGGACGGCATCACCCTCATCAAGCTGTTCGTCCACATCAGCCAGGCCGAGCAGGACCATCGGCTCGAACGACGGCTCGACGATCCGTGGAAGCGGTGGAAGACCGGCCTCGACGATTATCGCAACCGCGGCCGCCGCGGCGACTATCTGCTGGCGATGCACGATATGTTCGCGCGCACCGATACCGGCGGCGCGCCCTGGACGGTGATCGCCGGCGACGACAAGAAGGCGGCGCGGATCGCCGCGCTGCGCCTCATCGCCGACCGGCTCGCGGCGGGCGTCGACATGAGCCCGCCGCCGCTCGACCCGGAGGTGAAGCGCGTCGCCCGCGCCGCCCTCGGCCTTGATTAGCCGCGGCTAGAAGCTCGCCTCGGCATAGATGCGCGACAGGTCGCCCGCCCAGTCGCCGTGATAGCGGTCGAGCAGCACCTGCGCCGGCACCTTGCCCGATCGCACCACCTCGCGCAGCGGATCGAGGAAGCCGGTCTCATTGTCGCCCATCGCATTGGTGCGGGCACGCGCGGCGAGGCCGGCATGGGCGATGTCGAGCACCGGCCCGGCAATGTCCCCTAGCCGCCCGCCGCCGGGCAGCGGCGCGTCGAGCGCGAGCCGCGGCACCGCGCTGCGCAACGCCTCGCGATCCTCCATCGACCAGTCCTTGACGAGCTCCCACGCCGCGTCGAGCGCCGCATCGTCGTAGAGCAGCCCGACCCAGAAGGCGGGCAGCGCGCAGATCCGGTTCCACGGCCCGCCGTCGGCGCCGCGCATCTCGAGGAAGGTCTTGAGCCGCACCTCGGGGAAGGCGGTGGAGAGATGGTCGTTCCAGTCGTCGATCGTCGGCTTCTCGCCGGGCAGCACGCTCAGCTCGCCGCGCAGGAAGTCGCGGAACGACAGGCCTGCGGCATCGATGTAGCGGCCGTCGCGATAGACGAAGTACATCGGCACATCGAGCATATAGTCGGCATAGCGTTCGTAGCCGAAACCCTCCTCGAACACGAACGGCAGCATGCCGGTGCGCGCCGGATCGGTATCCGACCAGATGTGGCTGCGATAGGAGAGGAAGCCGTTGGGCTTGCCCTCGGTGAACGGCGAATTGGCAAATAGAGCGGTGGCGAGCGGCTGCAACGCCAGCCCGACGCGGAACTTCTTCACCATATCGGCTTCGCTGGCGTAATCGAGATTGACCTGGATCGTGCAGGTCCGCAGCATCATGTCGAGCCCCATGCTGCCGACGCGCGGCATATGGCGCAGCATGATCGCATAGCGGCCCTTGGGCATGATCGGCAGCTCGTCGCGCCGTTTGTCGGGCCACATGCCGAGCCCGAGGAAACCGATCCCCAGCGCATCGCCCGCCGCCTTGACCTGTTCGAGGTGCCGACCCGTCTCCGCGCAGGTCTGGTGCAGCGATTCGAGCGGCGCGCCGGACAGCTCGAACTGCCCGGCGGGTTCGAGGCTGACGCTGCCGTCGGCACCGGTCAGCGCGATGATCTTGCCGCCCTCCTCGACCGGCTGCCAGCCGTGCGGTTGCAGCGCGTGGAGCAGGTCGCGGATGCCGCCCGGCTCGTCCCAGGCGGGGGCGCGGTGATCGTCCAGCCGATAGACGAATTTCTCATGTTCGGTGCCGATCCGCCACCGGTCGCGCGGCTTCTCGCCACGCGCGAAATGGGCGATCAGCTGGTCGCGCGATTCGATGATCGGTGCGCCCGCGGCGCTCTCGGTCTTGGTCGTCATGCCGCGGCCTTACGCGGGGATGAACGCACGCGCCAGTCAGCTTTCCTGCCAGTCTCCGCATGCCGCCATCCAGAGCGAAACCGCCGCCGCCGCGGCGGTATCGGCGCGCAGGATGCGGGGGCCGAGGCTGACCGCCACCGCCTGCGGCAAGGCGCGGATCGCGCTGCGTTCCTCGTCGGTGAAGCCGCCTTCCGGGCCGATCAGGATCGCCGCCGGCCCGGGCCGTTCGCGCATCGCCGCCAAGGCCGGCGCACCACCCGATTCGTCGGCGAAGAACAAGGCGCGCTCCGCCGGCCAGTCGCGCAGCAGCGCCGCCAATTTGGTCGACTCGGCGAGCACCGGCAGCGCGGTGCGCGCGCATTGCTCCGCCGCCTCGACGATATGGCTGCGCAGCCGGTCGAGCTTGGGGCGGTCGACGATCGTCCGCTGCGTCACCACCGGCACCAGCCGGTCGACGCCGAGCTCGCAGGCTTTCTCCACCAGCCAGTCGATCCGCCCCTTCTTGAGCGGCGCGGCGCACAGCCACAGGTCGGGCACCGGCTCGCGCGGTCGCAGCCGTGTCGACACGTCGACAGTGAGGTCGCGCTTGCCGACCTGCGTCGCGGTGGCGAGCCATTCGCCGGTGACGTCGTCGCACAGCTTCACCGGATCGCCGGGGGTAATGCGCATCACCGCGATCAGATAATGCGCGGCCGGGCCGTCGATCCGGCGCGGCCCCGGCGCGAGCTCGCTGTCGACGAACAGCCGCGGCGTCGATTGCGGCGGCCAGGCGGGGGTGGCGGTCATGATTGTCCCTTGCGGCGCTGCCGCGCCCATAATTTGCGCGCGACGATCCAGCCGAGCAGCAGCGCCACCGCGAGCCCGGCCACCGCGAAGGCGACGACGCCCGCGACGCGGAGGATCGCCCAGAACAGCGCCTCGACGAACCGTCCCACCGCTACCGACAAACCGATCATCCTGACGCGCCTGCCGCACTTTCGTGGCCGGAGCGAGGCAAAAGCGGCGCTGGGCCTTGCCGCCGGCGGCGATTGCACGGCAAGAGCGGCGCCATGTCAGCCGAGATCGTCCCCGACAGCGAACACCGCGGCCTCGTCGGGCGGCTGCCGCCGACGCTGCGCGGCCTTGCCCTGCTCGCCCGGCTCGACCGGCCGATCGGCTGGTGGCTGCTGTTCTGGCCGGGGGCCTGGGCGGTCGCGCTCGCCGGCGGCGCGTCGACGCGCTGGCCGCTGATCCTGTGGATTCTCGCCGGCAGTATCGCGATGCGCGGCGCCGGCTGTGTCTATAACGACATCGTCGACCGCGATCTCGACGCGCAGGTCGCGCGCACCCGCGCGCGGCCGATCCCGAGCGGACTGGTGTCGCTCAAGCTCGCCTGGCTGTGGCTGCTCGCGCTCTGCCTCGTCGGCCTCGTCGTGCTGCTGCAACTGCGCCCGCTCGCCGCCGGCGTCGCGCTCGCCAGCCTCGCGCCGGTCGCCGCCTATCCCTTCATGAAGCGGATCACCTGGTGGCCGCAGGCGTGGCTCGGCCTCGTCTTCTCCTGGGCGGCGCTGGTCGGCTGGGCCGAGGTGGCGGGCGCGCTGTCGCTGCCGATGCTGCTGCTCTACGCCGGCTGCATCGCCTGGACGATCGGCTACGACACGATCTACGCCTTGCAGGACCGCGAGGATGACGCGCTGATCGGCGTGCGCTCGTCGGCGCTGCGGATGGGCAGGCGGGTGCGCAGCGGCACCGCGCTCTTCTATGTCGCGGCGCTGGCCGGATGGGGCGCGGCGATCTGGTGCGTCCGTCCCGATCCGCTCGCGCTGCTGTCGCTGCTGCCGGTGGCGCTCCATTTCTGCTGGCAGATCGCGACGCTCCGCCCCGACGACGGCACCAACGCGCTCGCCCGCTTCCGCAGCAACCGCTTCGCCGGCCTGCTGATGTTCCTCGCCTGCGCGGTGGTGGGGTCGTCCGCGGGGTAGGGGCGGGCCTCGCTTGCTATCGGCGAACCGAAGGCCGGCGCCTCGACTACGGTCCTGACGGTGCGTCGACCAGGGATACGAGCCAGTCGCGCACGGCCGCGACGTCGGGCCGGTCTGCCGCGGTCGCCGTCGTGACGATGACATAGCCGCCTTTCGTGATGACCGGCCCGAACGGATGGACCAGCAAACCGGTCTCGATGTCCGGTGCTGCGAGGATCAGACTGCTGAGGACCGCTCCGTGGCCGGCGATCGCGGCCTGCAACGCATGGCCGTCGTCGGTGAATCGTGGTCCGCTCTCCACCGCAAGGTCGTCCATCCCGGCGAGGCGTGCCCAGGTCGCCCAGTCCGGTCCGGCCACCGGGTGGGTCCATTCGGAATGGAGCAACGACGTGCGACGCAGGTCCGCCGGGGTCGCGATCATGAGGCTCGGGCTGCAGAGGACGCCGACCCGCTCCGCCGCCAGCGGGGTGGCGATGAGCGGGTCGAACGGCCCCGTGCCGTAACGGACGGCGATATCCGCTGCTCCGGCGGCAAGATCGACCGGGGTGTCGCTCGCGTGGAGATGAAGGTCGATGTCGGGATGGGCCCGGGTAAAGCCGCCGAGCGCCGGCACCAGCAGGCGGGCGGTGAACAGCCGCGTCGCCGTCAGCACGACGGTCGCCCGCGCGGCGGGCTTGCGCAATTGCGCCAACGTATCGGCGAAAGCGTCGAAGCCCGTCCGCAACACGGGGTAGAGCGTCGCCGCCGCCGGAGTCAGTGACACGCGCCGGACGTGACGGACGAACATCGGTTGGCCGAGCATGGCTTCCAGCAAGCGTATCTGGTGACTGATCGCCGTCGGCGTCACGCCAAGCTCGCTCGCGGCCTGACGAAAGCTGAGGTGCCGTGCCGCTGCCTCGAACGCGCGTAGCGTCGCCAGGGGCGGCAGCTGGCGTCGTGCCGTCACGGATGAACTCACGTCAGCTATCTCCTGAGCAATTCGCGTTCGTCAGAGCCATAGCATCACGCCAAAACGGTCGGGAGACAGATGAGGGATCCATTGTCATGCTGACCGATCGCACCGCCGTTCGCCGCCTGCTGCACATCGACGCAAGTGCCCGTCTTGGCCGTTCCGACGAGGTGGCGCACGGGTCGCACAGCCGACGCCTCTCGCACCGGTTCGTGACACGCCGGCAGACCCTGCGACCGGACGACGGCGTGATCCGGCGCGACGTTTCGGCATGCCCGCCGGCGATGATCGATCAGGCCTGGATCGATGCCAGCTTCACGCCGCCGGACCGACGTACCTCTATCCAGTCGGCCCGCCTCGTCGAAAGTGACGCGCTGACAGCCGAGCTGCTCGCTGCCGATCTGCTTGTGATCGGTGTGCCGATGTACAATTTCGGCATCCCATCGCAGTTGAAAGCGTGGATCGACAACGTGGTACGGGTGGGGCTGACGTTCGGTTTCGATCGCCGCCGCCGGCCCGAACCCTATTGGCCGATGCTTCCCGCCGGCAGGAGTGTTGTGATTTTGACCGCACGCGGCGATTATGGGTACGATCCGGGCGGCCGTCTGGCGCATCGCAACGTCGTCGAAGCTGGCGTGACGATACCCCTCAATTATATCGGGTTGTCGGACAGTCATACGATCGCTGTCGAATATGACGAATTTGGCGACGAGCGCCTTGCCGCATCAATCGACTCGGCCGAGCGCGCGATCGACGCTCTGGTCGATCGGTTGACGGGCGCAGCGCCCGACCATCCCGCCTGAACCACCAGACATCGCCTCGACGTTCCCCTAATGTCCTACACGCCGCCGACGCGCTATGTCCGCGCACATGACACCGATCCTCCGCCACGATCATCGCCAGAATCGAAACGATGGCAGCGGATCGTTTCGATCAAGGTGTCCATCTTGTCCATGTTGCCACAATTCGCCACAATCGCGGGGCCTAGCATCGCGCCGCCGCCGCCCCTAAGTCGTGGCGATGCTGACCCCTGATCAGGCGCGGGACCGCGCCGCCGATATCGTCGCCCGTGCCGTCACCGCCGGGGCCGATGCCGCCGACGCTGTCTTCGCCGCCGATGCCGCGCTCGAACTGTCCGTCCGACTGGGCGCGCTTGAGGATGTAGGCCGCTCGGAGAGCGAGGAGCTGGGTCTGCGGGTGTTCGTCGGCCAGCGTTCGGCGAGCGTGTCGACCTCCGATCTGTCCGCCGATGCGGTCGCCGCGCTGGTCGAGCGCGCGGTGGCGATGGCGCGCGAGGCGCCGGAGGATCGCTGGGCGGGGCTCGCGCCGCAGGAGCGGCTGATGCACGGCGCGCCGCCGCTGCTCGACCTCGACGACGGCGGCACGCTCAGTCCGGCCGACCTGCGCGAGGCGGCGCTCGCCGCGGAAGACGCGGCGCGCGCGGTGCCCGGCGTCACCAACAGCGAAGGCGGCGGCGCGAGCAACTCGCGATCGGTCTGGGCGCTCGCCACCAGCCACGGCTTCGCCGGCGCCTATGCCGCGACCGGCTACAGCCTGTCGGCCAGCGTCCTCGCCGGCGATGCGGCGAGCGGGATGGAGCGTGACTATGCGCATCACAGCGCCCGCCGCCACGCCCACCTCGATTCGCCCGAGGAGATCGGCCGCCGCGCCGGTGAGCGAGCGGTCGCGCGCCGCAATCCCGGCCGTGTCGCGAGCGGCGCGATGCCGGTGGTGTTCGACCCGCGCGTCGGCTCGTCGCTGCTCGGCCATCTCACCGCGGCGATCTCCGGTCAGTCGATCGCGCGCAAGACCAGCTTTCTGCTCGACGCGCTCGGCACGCAGGTATTCGACAGCGGCGTGTCGATCCACGACGATCCGCATCGCCCGCACGGCCTGCGCTCGCGGCCGTTCGACGGCGAGGGGCTGCCGGTGTCGCCGGTCGCGCTGATCGCCGAGGGGATGCTCGAAACCTGGCTGCTCGACAGCGGTTCGGCGCGGCAGCTCGGGCTCGAACCGACCGGCCATGCCGCGCGCGGCGTCGGTGGCGGTCCGGGCGTTTCGCCGAGCAACCTCTATATGGCGGCGGGGCACGTGCCGGTCGAGACGCTGATCGCCGACATCGCCGACGGCGTCTATGTCACCGAATTGATCGGGCAGGGGGTCAATGGCGTCACCGGCGACTATAGCCGCGGCGCGGCGGGCTTCCGCATCGTCGGCGGCCAGATCGCCGGACCGGTGGCGGAGTTTACCGTCGCTGGCAATCTCAAGGACATGTTCCGCGCGCTGACCCCGGCCAACGATCTCGTCTTCCGCCACGGCTATAATGTGCCGACGGTGCGGATCGACGGCATGACGGTCGCGGGTGGCTGATCCGCGCGGCGAGCTCGCCGCTGCGGTCGCCGCGGTCGCGCAGGAGGCGGGGGCGCTCGCCTTTGCGCGCTGGCGCACCGACTTCGACCGGTGGGAAAAGACGCCGGGCAGCCCGGTGTGCGAGGTCGATCTCGACGTCGACCGGATGCTGCGCGCGCGGCTGTCGTCCTTGCTCCCGGATGCCGGCTGGCTGTCGGAGGAGACGGTCGACAATCCCGACCGGCTGCGCCACGCGCGCGTCTGGGTGGTCGATCCGATCGACGGCACCCGCGACTATATCCGCGGGCGCGAGGGCTGGGCGGTATCGGTCGCCTTGGTCGAGGACGGTCGCGTCGTGATCGGCGTGCTCGACGCGCCGGCACGGGGCGAACGCTGGCTGGCGGCGCTCGGCGCGGGGGCGACGCGCAACGGCGTGACACTCCACGCGGGCGATCGCCAGGTGCTGGCCGGTGCGCGCGTGCCGACCGATGCTCTGCCCAAGGTCGATCGCCACCTTGTCGCGGTCGCCAAGCCCAATTCGATCGCGTTGCGCATGGCGATGGTCGCCGCCGATGAGGCCGATCTGCTCGCGACATTGCGCTGGGGCAATGAATGGGACATCGCCGCCGCGACGCTGATCGCGGCGGAGGCGGGGGCGGGGGTGAGCGACGCGCTCGGCGCACGGCTGCGGTACAACAAGCCCGATCCCAAGGCGTTCGGCGTGATGGTCACCGCTCCCGGCATCCACGCCGAAGCGATCGCCTGGATCGAGGACCGGGCACGGGCGGCGCTGCTCGGCTAAAGCCGTGCGGGATCGCCCCGTCCCCTCGGCTTTGCGTCTATAAGAGAGAGACCGAGGCATAGGAGGACACGGCCATGTTGGGGACGATCGCCGCCATTCTGTTGATCCTCTGGCTGCTCGGCTTTTCCTTCCATATTGCCGGCGGTCTGATCCATGCGGTGCTGGTGATCGCGCTGATCCTCGGGCTGATCCAGCTGTTCACCGGCCGCCGGATGCTGTGAGCGACCGCGTCTACCCGCTATCCATCTGATACCGTTTCGGTTCTTCTGGAACTCGAACCGCGTCCGTAACATTTTGTGTCCCGCAAGGCGGCCATCCGGCCGTCAGTCGCGAAGGGACAAACCAATGTTGTGGACGATCGCCGTCATCCTGCTCATCCTCTGGCTGCTGGGCTTCTCGCTCCATATCGCCGGTGGTCTGATCCACATCCTGCTGGTCATCGCGATCATCGTCGGCCTGATCCAGCTGTTCACCGGTCGCCGCGCCTTGTGACCCCTTGCGACGGCCCCCGGACGGGGGCCGTCGTCGTCACGATCAGTGCACGAAGCGCGCAACGACGTCGCGGTAGCTCCGGCTGACCTTCACGTTCGCGCCGGAGTTGAGCACGAGAAAACATTCGCCGTTGGTGTGCGGCTTCACCTGCTTGACCAGATCGAGGTTGACGATCGTCGAACGGTGCACGCGCTGGAACCGGCGCGGATCGAGCCGCTTCTCCAGGTCCTTCATCGTCTCGCGCAGGATCAGCGTATTGTCGGCGGTATAGATGCACATGTAATCGCCCGCCGCATCGATCCGCTCGATCGTGTCGACATCGACGCGGAAGATCTGGCCGCGATCCTTGATGTTGATCAGCTTCTCGAAGCGATTGGCGCTGACCGCGTCACCCTCGACCATATCGGCGGCAGCCTCCGGCGCATGTTCGGCGAGCACCTCCTTGAGCTTCTCGACCTCCTCGACGCCGCGCTTCTCGCTCAGTCGCTGACGGACACGTTCGATCGTATCGGCGAGTCGCGCCTCCTCGACCGGCTTCATCAGATAATCGACCGCCTGCGCCTCGAACGCGCGCAGCGCATGGTCCGAATAAGCGGTGACAAAGACGAACAAAGGCGGCTCGACCTCCATCAGCCCCTGCACCACCGAAAAGCCGTCGAAGCCGGGCATCTGGATATCGAGGAAGACGAGGTCGGGCTTGTGCGTCTTGATCGCGCGGATCGCCTCGCGGCCGTTGGAGCATTTCTCGATGATCTCGATATCATCATGCGCCTGGAGCCGAAGCTCCAATCCCTGGATCGCGAGCGGTTCGTCGTCCACCAGGATGGTTCTGATCGTCATGCGGCCTCTCTACTCAGATCGTCGAGCTGGAAGGGAATTTCGATCTCCACCGAAAACCCGCCAGCCGGCGCGGTACGCGTCTCGAAACGGTGGTCCGGGCCATAGGCCTGGATCAGCCGTTCCCTAATATTGGGGAGACCTACGCCGGTTGAAAGGCTTGGCATTGTCCGACCGTCGAGCAAACCCGGCCCGGTGTCGGATACGCCGATCTGCACGCGATCCCCGGCGAGCCGCACGCGGACGCAGATTTCGGCGCCTTCCTCCTGCGTGCTGACCGCATATTTGATCGCATTCTCGACCAGCGGCTGGAGCAGCAGCGACGGCAGCCGCGCGCGTTCGGCGGCCTGATCGATCTCGAACACCGGCCGCAACCGCTCCTCGAACCGCATCTTCTCGATCTCGAGATAGAGTTTGAGCGTCTCGACCTCCTGCGCGACCGTGACGTGCGCGGTCGGCTCGTTGGCGAGCGTGTAGCGCAGGAAGGACGACAGCCGGCTGAGCATCGCATTGGCGCGCTCGGTCTGCTTGAGCAGCACCAGGGTCGAGATCGAATTGAGCGTGTTGAAGAGGAAATGCGGGTTGAGCTGGTAGCGCAGCATCGCCAGCTGCGCGGAGGACGCCTGATTTTCGAGATGCTGCATCTCGTCGATCTGCTGCTCAACGATCAGGTAGAAGTTGATCCCGAAGTATAACGCCGACCAGCCGGCCATCACCGTGAAGGCGACGTAGAAGGAGACGAGCAGCCGTGGCAGCGTGACGCCGGGCTGTCCGTTCTGGATCAACGACCAGGTGAAGGTATCAAGGAAGGCGAAAACCAGCGTTGCGGCGACGAAGGCGACGACGGTCAGCGCCAGTCCCGGCGCTCGCGGCAGACCACGGAAATAGCCGTAGAAGGTCGAGAGCAGCAGGGTGATGCAATAGCCGACGATCGCCTCGACGATCACCGGGATGATCGCTTCCAACGAGACGTTGGTCAGCGTCGACGCGCCGCGCAGCAGCAGATAGCCGGTCCAGCCGACCGCCTGCAACGTCCAGAAGGCGCGGCTTTTGTTCTCGAAGAACGGACGCACGTTGAGCGCCGGGCGGGATGGGGCGGGAAGGGTCGCCATGTTGCCGCGTCTCTACACGGCTGATGCGGCCGGTGCAAAACAGAAGGCCGCCGCTCCCGGTGGGGAGCGGCGGCCTTGAGGTAGTTGTCCGGTCTTTGCGCGATCAGAAGGTGAAGCGCGCACCGAGACGGATCGCATAGAGCGAGTTGTTGACCACCGTTGCGGTCTGAGGCTGTGCGTACGTCGAGTAGCGATACTGCGCACACGTTTGCGTCGGGGCGGTGTTCACAACCCCGGCGCCCGGCGTCGTCCCCGTCGGCGTAGCGACCGTCAGGCATTGCACCTGAACAGTTGCCGCAGTCTGAGGGAAGCCGAGCTGACGCAGGCCCGCCCAGTTATGATTGATCAAGTTCGGCAGGTTGCTGATGTCCGCGAAGATCGAGAAACGCGATTCGCCGAGGAAGGTCGGAATCTCCTGCTCAAGATGGAGATCGATCCGCGTGTTGACGCGGCTGCGGCCGATGTTCTTGCCCGCGATCTTGCCGCGATAGTCCTTCAGCGCAGAGTTGTTGATCAAGCTGTCAAGCGCGTTTTGCGTCGCCGTCGAGTCATAGCTGACGATCGGGTCGGACGTGCTCGTCGGCACGTACAGCAGGTAGCGATCGGTGTTCGACAGCGTGCCGAACACAGGCGAGCGGGTGCTGCCGGCGTTCTGCATCGTGTAGCTGAACGCACGTCCAGCTCGGGTTTCGCCAAACAACTGCACGATCGTACGATAGTCGCCGAAGAACGCATGATCGTAGCCGACGTTGTACTTGAACGAGAATTTGATCTGATCGTTCGAGGTACCGTAAGCCGGATAGTTGGGATCGTTGACCGGCTGGTTGCCATAATTCGACAGGATCGTCGACGAAGTGGCCGCTGCCACGTCCTTGACGATCTGCCGGGTATAGCTGCCGCCGAGCGACAGGCCCCAGTCAAACTGCTTGTCGAAGCGGATGACGCCGACATGGCTGTGACCGCGATCGGTGTTGGTCAGCAGGATGTCGTAGTTATTGTCGCTCGACACGCGCGTGCCGTTGATCACGGTGCCGATCGTCCGGGCGTTGTAGCGCGGACGTCCGTCCGGCAGCACGCCGATCACTGCCGATCGGATGTCGGTGAAGACGACGCCGTCACGAACCTTCGAGAAATAATAGTCCGCACCGACGTTGAAGCCGAACAGTTTATAGTCTGCCGACAGCGTCGCCTTCCACGACGACGGCAGGCGGAAGTTGGGCGCGAGGGCAGCGGTGGTCGTCAGCTGTGCGCTACCGTTGGCGCCGAGCGCAAAGTCGCGAACTGCCGACGGGATCTGCCCGGTGACGTTGTTGAGCGCGGCATTGCACAAGGCGGTCAGCTGGGCGCCCGTCGCGCCAGTGAAGCCCGAGCAGGTCGCCGTTCCACCCGCCACGGCGGCGGCGGTGCGGTTGATCGTCAGCGTGTTGGCAAGGATCGTGTTCGAGAAGCTGTTGGACAGATAGATGTCCGGCGATCCGCCACCGAAGATGCCGCCACCGCCGCGGATGCGGAGCTTGTCGGTCACGTCATAATTGAAGCTGATGCGCGGCTGGAACAGCGCCAGGCCCTTGTAGGTCTTGGTATTGGGGTAGCCGTAACGCGCCTGGAAGAACTGATTGTAGGTCGGGGCGTCCGCTTCTCCGAACACGTCCCAGCGGAATCCGTAGCTGACGCGCAGCTTGTCGGTGATACGCCAGTCGTCCTGGATACCGAAGTTCCACTGATCGTAGTGGAAGTTTGCCGACGCGCCGTTGGCGGCACCGTTGAGCGGTACGGCGTAGACGAGCTGATCAGCCTGCCGATTTTGGAAATTAGCGAGCGAGTCGAAATAATAGTTGCCGGCACTGTTCTGAAGGAAGTTGTTGAACGTCCGGTTCTCGTTCATTTCCGCGAGGAACTTAAGGTCGTGGCCGGCATTGCGGTAGCGCAGCAAGAACGAACCACCCCAGGTGTCGGTGAACAGTTCGTTGGTCTGACGCGAATTATCCGGTCCGAATGCGAGCGTCGGCGTGCCAAGCGTGCCGGTCGCGCCTTGCGAGCATTGCGTCAGGCTGGCGAGGCTGGTCGGATCGTTACACACGCGGAACTGGGCAAAGTTATTGCCGAGCAGCGGGTTCTGACCACGCGTATAGTAACGATACAGGCCGCGAATTTCCGTCGACAGCTTGTCGGTCCAGTCCGAATTCAACTGGACGATGCCGGCGCGGAGCAGCTCGGTCAGCGTATAGGCATTGGACGACAGGCCGTAGCTCGGCGAGGTCGTGCTGACGCTGGTGTTATTCTGGCTGCCTTGCGAGTCGTAGGCATTGATATACGAAAGGCTCAGCCGCTGGCCGGTCGTAATATTGGCGTCGATGCGGCCGACGATCTTCTCGTCCTTACGCGCATTGATGCCAAGCACACCGCCTGGATTATAGTTATACGTCTGGTTAGAGATCGTGGAGACATTGTCGATCTGCGACTGCGTCAGGTTCGGGATTTGCGATAGCAGCGTATCGAACGGACGCGGATCGGTGTTGCGCTCGGCCGACACCATGAAGAACAGCTTGTCCTTGATCAGTGGACCGCGCAGCGTCGCGCCATAGGTCTCGGACTTAAACTTCGGGATGACGTACGTGTTTGATCCCAGCCGGCTACCCGACAGGCCATCCGTGTTCTGCGAATAGAAGCCGGTGCCGTGGAAATCGTTGGTACCCGACAGCAGCACGGCGTCGATCACGCCGCCCTGGAAGTTGCCCTGTCGAAAATCATAGGGCGCGATCGAAACCGAAACCTGACCGATTGCATCATAGGGAATCGGACCGCGGCCGGTCGGCGAAGCGTCTTGATTGAGACCGAACTGATCGCCGACTTGGACACCGTTGATCGTAAAGCGATTGAAGCGGGGATTGACGCCGGCAAAGGAAACCGCGCCGCCGGTGCGCGAACCATTCGACAGATCGAGCGTCGCGAAGGGGTCGCGCCGCTGGATGTCACGGATATCGCGATTGACCGACGCGACCTTACGAACGTCCGCCTGCGTCAGCACCGTCGCCGGACCGTTCGATGCGACACCAGCGCCGCGGATCGAACGTGCCGTCACGACGATCTCGCCACCTGCGTCCGCGGGGGCGTCAGCGGTCGCGCCGAGTTCGACGGGCAGGGTGAAATCCTGCTGGAGAACGGTGTAAATGTCGGTGACGGTCTTGCTGCCGGCGTCGCTTGCGACCTCGACCGTGTAGGGGCCACCGACCCGCAGACCAGGGAGCGAGAACGAACCGGTCGCGTCGGTGCTCGTCTGCGACTTGGTGCCCGAGTTGACATCGGTCGCCGTCACGGTCGCCCCGGCAACCGGAGTGCCAGCGTTCGTAACGGTGCCACGAATGACCGATGTCGTCTCCTGCGCCGACGCGGCGGCGGGTGCGATCAGCGCAACCGCAGCCACACCCAGGAAAAGGTTGTTTCGCATATCAATGTCCCCTTGGAGCCCTGCTCGAATCGCGGCTCTATCGTTCGCCGTTGCCGCGCCCCTGCACGCGCAATATTTCTGTTACGTGACATATGCGAGTCACCAGACACATCGCGGTGAAGTGATTGATCGCGCGTTGCAAAAAAGACACGCGGGGACTGCTTTATGTCAGCCTGAGGCCTGCACAATCTCAACCCACTGCGCCTCGCTGATCACCGTCACGCCAAGGTCGGCCGCCTTCTTGAGCTTCGATCCGGCATCGGCGCCGGCGACGACGAGATCGGTCTTCGCCGACACCGATCCGGAGACGCGCGCACCAAGCGCTTCCGCCTGTGCCTTGGCCTCGTCACGCGACAATGTTTCGAGTTTGCCGGTGAACACCACGGTCTTGCCGCTGACTTCGGACGCGCGCGTCTCCCAGATGATGTCGGTGGGGCGGACCTCGCGCAACAAATCGAAGACGACGTCGCGATTGTGCTTTTCCGCGCAGAAGCCGATCAGGGCGCCGGCGACTTCCGGGCCGATGCCGGGCGTCTCGATCGCCGCGACCAGAAGGCGGTCGCGGCGCAGCACGAACTTGCGTTCGGTTTCGCCGACCACCGGCTCGAGCCGATGATGGAGGAAGACCGCGTGGCGCAGCATCGCGCCCAGGGCACGGATCGAACGGTAGCGGCGCGCGAGGTCGCGCGCGGTGATTTCGCCGACATGACGGATGCCGAGCGCGAACAGGAATCGGTCGAGCGGGATCTCGCGCCGTGCCGCGATCGCCGCGACGAGGTTCGCGGCCCACACCTTGCCGTCCTTCTTGCGCGCGGCGAGCTGTTCCTCGGTCAAACGGAAGATGTCGGCAGGTGATTGGATCAGCCCGTCGGTAAAGAACGCCTCGATCAACGTCGCGCCGAGGCCGGTTATGTCGAACGCATGGCGTGAGACGAAGTGGATCAGTCGCTCGACCCGCTGCGCCGGGCAGATCAGGCCGCCGGTGCATCGATAGACGACCTCGCCTTCCTCGCGCTCGACCGCCGAGCCGCATTCGGGGCAGCAGCGCGGGAAGGGCCAGGCGGGCCGCTCGACATCGGGGGTGAGGTTGCGGACGATCTGCGGGATGACGTCGCCGGCGCGCTGCAGGACGACGCGGTCGCCTTCGCGCACGCCGAGCCGTTCGATCTCGTCGGCATTGTGCAGGGTCGCGTTGGTGACGACGACGCCCCCGACGGTCACCGGCGCGAGCCTCGCCACCGGGGTGAGCGCACCGGTGCGGCCGACCTGGATATTGATCCGCTCCAGCGTCGTCTGCGCCTGTTCGGCGGGGAATTTGTGCGCGATCGCCCAGCGCGGTACGCGGCCGACGACGCCGAGCCGCTCCTGCCAGTCGAGCCTGTCGAGCTTGTAGACGACGCCGTCGATATCGAACGGCAGATCCGCGCGCTGGGCCTCGATACCGGCATAGGTTTGGAGCACCGCCTCGCCATCGCCAGCCTCTGCGATATTGGGGGAAAGCGGGACCATGAGGTCGTCGTCGGCGACGCGGAACCCCCAGCGCCGGATATGCTGGATCATCGCCGATTGCGTCGTCTCCGGCAGCTCCGTCGCCTCCCCCCAGCCCCAGGCGAAGAAGCGCAGCGGTCGTGTCGCGGTCACCTCGGCATCCTTCTGGCGCAGCGAACCGGCAGCGGCATTGCGGGGATTGGCGAACTGGCGAGCCTTTGCCGGATCCTCCGCCTCGTCGAGCAGACGGCGGTTGAGCGCGGTGAAATCGTTCTTGGCCATATAGACCTCGCCCCGCACCTCGAAGCCAGCCGGCGCATCGTCGGGCAGCCGTTGCGGGATGTCCGCGATATGGCGCACGTTGGCGGTGACGTCCTCGCCGATCCGGCCGTCGCCCCGGGTCAGCGCCTGGACGAGCATCCGATCGACATAGCGGAGCGAGCAGGACAGGCCATCGATCTTGGGTTCGGCGGTGAGCAGCACCGGCTCATCGTCGCCGAGCCGCAGGAAGCGACGGATGCGGGCGATGAACTCCTCGACGTCGGCGGGCGCGAAGGCATTGTCGAGGCTGGTCATCGGCCGGGCGTGCGGCGCCTTGGCGAGATGCGCGGCGGGGGCGGCGCCGACCTGGCGATTGGGCGAATCGGCGCGGACGAGATCGGGGAAGGCGGCTTCGATCGCGGCGTTGCGACGGACCAGCGCATCATAAGCGGCGTCGCTGATCTCGGGCGCATCGTCGGTGTGATAGCGCTGGTTGTGATAGGCGATCTCGGCGGCGAGCGTGGCGAGCTCGGCTGCGGCCTCGGGCGCGGTCTGGGGCAGGTCGGTCATCGCGGATGGGTAGGGGAAGCGCCCCCGATCCGGCAAGCGCACTTCGGCGTCGTCGGATCAAGTGGCGGACGGACGCGGATAAACCTCGCATTTCGGATCGGCCTCGGTGAACCAATCGGCGTGGCGGGCGATTGGCCTTCACCCTTTCGGGAGTTGTGCCATGACCGATCAAACCAGTCGCCGCGACCTCTTCAAAGGCGCTGCCGTCGCCGGCGCCGCGGCCGTTGCCGCACCGGCATTCGCGCAAGCCGGCGCCGCGCCGGCCGGCGATCCGCGCACCAAATATCCTGCGCAGCCCTTTCCCGAGCAGAAGCAGAAATGGCCGGCGTTGCAGCGCGACATGAAACCGGTGCCCGATTGCGGTGAGGCGAGCTATCGCGGCTCCGGCCGGCTGGCCGGGCGCAAGGCGCTGGTCACCGGCGGCGATTCGGGGATCGGCCGCGCCGCGGTGATCGCCTTCGCGCGGGAAGGTGCGGATGTCGCAATCAACTATTTCCCGACCGAGGAGCCCGACGCGCAGGACGTCGCCCGGCTGCTGCGCGCCGAGGGGCGCAAGGTGGTGCTGATCCCTGGGGACCTGACCGACGAGGCCTTCTGCCGGAACCTCGTCGCCCGTGCCAATCGCGAACTCGGCGGGCTCGACATCCTGGTCAACAATGCCGCGTATCAGCAGTCGAAGGAGTCGATATTCGAGATCACCACCGAACAATTCGACCGGACGATGAAGACCAACGTCTATGCGATGTTCCACCTGTGCAAGGCGGCGATCCCATTGATGAAGCCCGGCGCAGCGATCATCAACACCGGCTCGGTCAATTCGGTCGCGCCGGAAGTGGAATTGCTCGACTATGCCTCGACCAAGGGGGCGATCCTGATCTTCACCAAAGCGCTCGCCAAGCAGCTCGGCAAACAGGGTATCCGCGTCAACATGGTCGCGCCGGGACCGATCTGGACGCCGTTGCAGGTGGCCGGCGGGCAATTGCCCGGCAAGATGCATGAATTCGGGCAGGACACGCCGCTCGGCCGTGCCGGACAACCCGCAGAACTCGCCGGCCTCTACGTTGCACTCGCCGACGGCGGCAACAGCTTCACCACCGGCAGCGCCTTCGGCGCCAATGGCGGGACGGGCGCGATCTGATCAGGCTCGGCTCAGGCGGTTTCGAGCAGCCGCTCCGCCTGAGCCCGCGCCTCGTCGGTGACGGTGGCGCCGGACAGCATGCGGGCGATCTCCTCGCGCCGCTCCGCCTCGCTGAGGACGCGGACGCCGGTTCGGGTGACGGTGCCGTCATGGCTCTTGGCGATCAGCAGATGCTCGGCACCGCGCGCCGCCACCTGCGGCGAGTGGGTCACGACCAGCAGCTGGGTATGTTCGGCAAGCCGTGCGAGCCGCTCGCCGATCGCGCTCGCCACCGCGCCGCCGACGCCGCGATCGATCTCGTCGAAGATCATCGTCGCCGCGCCACCCTCTTCGGCGAGCGCGACCTTGAGCGCGAGGATGAAGCGCGACAGCTCGCCGCCCGAGGCGATCTTGGCGAGTGGGGCGAAGGGCGCTCCGGGATTGGTCGAGATTTCGAACTCGACGCGATCCTTGCCGTGCGACGACCAGCCGTCCTTGGCGTAGGGTATGACGACGGTCCGGAAGCGGGCCGCATCGAGCTTGAGGGGCGCAAGCTCGCCCGCCACCGCCACGTCGAGCCGTTCGGCGGCCGCACGGCGGCGTTCCGACAGCAGATCGGCCGCGGCGTCGTATTTCACCTGCGCCGCGGCGACGTTCGCTTCCAGCCGCGCGATCCCGCCTTCGCCGGCCTCGAGCCGTTCGAGCTTGCTCCGCAACTCCTCCGTCAGCGCGGCAAGATCGTCGGGCTGGACGCGATGCTTGCGCGCCATGCCGCGCAGCTCGAACAATCTCGCCTCATCTTCTTCGAGCGCCCGCGGATCGAACGCGAGATCGCGGCGCGCCTCGGCGAGCTGCTCCTCCGCGACCCCCGCTTCGATCACCGCACGATCGATCGCCGCGAGGGCTTCGCCGAGCGCGTCATGATCGCCGGCGATCCGTTCGAGCACGCGCGCCGCCTGCCGCAATTGCGCGAGGCCGCCGTTCGATCCTTCGAGATAGTCTTCGATAGCGGCGAGATCGTCGGCGATCTTCTCGGCACGCTGCATGCCGCGACGCTTGTCGGCGAGCGCTTCCTCTTCCCCCGGCTCGGCGGCCAGCGCGGCAAGCTCGCCGACCGCATGTTCGAGCCATTCGCGATCACGCGCGGCGGTCTCGATCTCGGCACGCGCGGCGGCGAGATCGGTCTCGGCGCCTCGCAATGTCGCCCAGGCACGTGCGGTGTCGCCGGGATCGACGCGGCCGAAGGCATCGAGCAACGCACGATGGCCGCGCGGGTTGAGCAGGCCGCGGTCGTCATGCTGGCCGTGGATCTCGACCAGCATTGGCGCCATCTCGCGCAGCAGCGCCGCGGCGGCCGGCTGGTTGTTCACGAAGCCGCGGCTGCCGCCGTCCGCCTTGACGATGCGGCGGACGAGCAGGGGCTCGCCCGGTTCGATATCGACGCCGTTGTTCTCCAGCACCGCCGCGAGCGCACCGGTCGGCGGATCGAACGTGGCGGTCACCACCGCCTGAGTCGCGCCGTGGCGCACCAGGCCAGTTTCCCCGCGACCGCCGAGTGCAAGGCCGAGTGCGTCGAGCAGGATCGACTTGCCGGCACCGGTTTCCCCGGTCAGCACGTCGAGCCCCGCCCCGAATTCCAGGTCGAGCGCCTCGATCAGCACCACATCGCGAATGGACAGCGCAGTCAACATTGTGACGGCGATATAGCGCGCGTCGGCGGCAATGTTGATCCTTAAATGTTCTCTATTTTCGCAGCGGCGGTGACCCAGTCAGCGTGCGCAGACAGGATGTGCATCGCGTGCCGATCCGTCCCCGCGCAAGCCGAAGGGGGAAGGGGCCAGCCGCTCAGTTCGTCGGACGACCCGCGCTGGTGCTTCCTGCGGGGCCGACGGGGCTCGGCCCGGTCGCCGCCGCGCTCGGCGCGGCGCCACCCTTGGTGGACTGTCCGGGCATCGTCGGCGCGGCGCCCGGCGTGCCTGCCGGGATGATCGGCTGACCCGGCGGGATCGGCGCGACTGCCTGGACCGGATGCTTCTGCATCAGCTTATAGGCGTGATCGTACCAGTCGCTGCCCGGATAATTGGCGCCGAGCACCGCGGTCGCCTTGCGCGCCTCTTCGGGGAGGCCGTCCGCGAGATAGCTTTCGGTCAGTCGCATCAGCGCCTCGGGCGTGTGCGTCGTCGTCTGGTATTTGTCGATGACGGTCCGGAAGCGCAGCGTCGCCGCGAGCCACTGGCCGCGCGTCTCGTAGAAGCGCCCGATCTCCATCTCCTTGCCGGCAAGGTGATCGTTGACGAGGTCGATCTTCAGCCGCGCATCGGAGGCGTAGCGAGTGTTCGGATAACGGCGGACGAGCTCGCCGAGCGCGTCGAGCGCCTGTCGCGTGATCTTCTGATCCCGGGTGACGTCGCGGATCTGTTCGTAATAGCTCAGCGCGACGAGATAATAGGCATAAGGCGCGTCGCGGTTGCCGGGATGGACCGACAGGAAGCGCTGCGCCGACTGGATGCTCTGCGTATAGTCGCGGTTGAGATAGTAACTGAACGCGCTCATCAGCTGCGCGCGGCGGGCCCAGATCGAATAGGGATGCTGCCGCTCGACCTCGTCGAACAGCACCGCCGCTTCCTTGTAACGCCCTTGATCGAGCCGCTTCTTGGCGGTCGAATAAAGCGTGCCGACGTCGCGTGCGACATAGGGCAGGTCGGACTTCGCACGGTTGCGGGCACAGCCTGCAACGGGAAGCGCGACGACGGCGATCAGCGCTGCGGCAAGCGCCTTGGACTGGGGGATACGCATCGGCTAAGGCTCTTAGCTCAAGCTCGCGGTTGCGAACAATCCCCCGCGTCGCACGTTGGCGGCACATTGATACGATCACGAAAGGACCCGCATGCCTGCTACCCTGCTCCACACCCATCGCGTCGAAAAGCCGTGGGGTCGGCATGATCTGGGCTTCGGGTTCGAAGATGCGCCGGCGGACGGCGAACCGATCGGCGAAATCTGGTTTCAGGAGCCTGGCGACACCTCGCCCGACCTGCTGATCAAATATCTGTTCACCGGCCAGAAATTGTCGGTGCAGGTCCATCCGGACGACGAGCAGGCGCATGCCCGCGGCCTGCCGCGCGGCAAGGACGAATGCTGGACGATCCTCGCCGCGCGGCCTGATTCGACGATCGCGCTCGGCCCCAAGCAGACGATCACGCCGGAGACGCTGCGCGCCGACGCGCAGGACGGCAGCATCGAAGACGATCTCGACTGGGTGCCGGTCAAGGCGGGCGACTTCTATTACGCACCGTCGGGCACGATCCATGCGATCGGTGGCGGGCTGACGCTGATCGAGGTGCAGCAGAACAGCGAGACGACCTACCGCCTCTATGATTACGGCAGCGACCGTGAACTCCACCTCGAGGACGGCGTCGCGGTGTCGCACCTGACGCCCTATCAGCCGATCACCTCGCCGGGCGCGGCGGGCGAGGGGCGGACGATCCTGGTCGAGGGGCCGAAGTTCGTGCTCGAACGCTGGTCGGCGGGGGAGCATGCGGTTGTTCTGCCGGAAGGGCGGACGGCCTGGCTGGTGCCGATCACCGGAACCGGCGAGGTCGGCGGTGTCGCGTTCAAGGCGGGCGAATGCCTGACCGTCACCGGCCGCGAGACGGTGACGACGAGCGCCGACGCCGACCTGCTGTTCGCCTATCCGGGCACGCAGCGGATCTGAATGCGTCTCAGGCGTAAAGTCTTAACGCGTAAGGCGTAGCACGCGGACGATGCTCCGCGTGCTGACGCTCTCGACCCTGTTCCCGGACGCGACGCGACCCAATTTCGGCGTGTTCGTGGAGCGGCAGACCGCCGGTCTGGCGGCGACGGCGGATGTGTCGGTCCGCGTGGTCGCGCCGATCGGGCTGCCGCCGGGGCCGCTCGCGCTGATCCACCACCGCGACAAGCTCACGCTGCCATGCCGCGAACTGTGGCGCGGGCTCGATGTCTACCGGCCGCGCTTCCTGTCGGTGCCCGGAGCCCGTGGACGGTGGCATGCGCGGCATCTCACCGGCGCGTTGATCCCGCTGCTCGATGCGATTCGTGCCGACTTTCCCTTCGACGTCATCGATGCTTCTTTCTTCTTCCCGGATGGACCGGCAGCGGTGGCGCTCGGCGCGCGCTACGGCATCCCGGTGTCGATCAAGGCGCGCGGCGCGGATATCCATCATTGGGGGACGGCGGGGGCGACCGGGGGGCAGGTTCTCGCCGCGGCGCAGGCGGCAGACGGTCTGCTCGCGGTCAGCGCCGCGATGCGCGCCGATATGGTCGCGCTCGGCATGCCGGAGGATCATATCCGCGTCCATCACACGGGCGTCGACCTCGACCGCTTCGTGCCGATGGCGGATCGCCGCAGCGCCAAGGCGACTGCGGGCGTGGATGGACCGCTGGTGCTGTCGCTCGGCGCCCTGATCCCACGCAAGGGACATGACATCGTGCTGCGTGCCGTGGCGGCGCTACCCGGCGTCGCGCTGGCGATTGCAGGCGAGGGGAGCGAGCGGGCCGGACTGCTGGCGCTCGCGAGCGAATTGGGGATGCGCGATCGGCTGCATCTGCTCGGCAGCGTGCCGCATGCCGATCTGCCGGCATTCTGCGCGGCGGCGGATGTGATGGCGCTCGCCTCGGCGTCCGAGGGACTGGCGAATGCCTGGCTTGAGGCACTCGCCTGCGGCACACCGATCGTGATCAGCGATGCTGGCGGCGCACGCGAGGTCGTCACCACCCGGAGTGCCGGTCGGATCGTCGCGCGCAGCCCTGCCGCCTTTGCGACGGCGATCAAAGCCTTGCTCGCCGACCCGCCTGCGCCCGAAGCGGTACGGGCAGCCGCGACCGGTTTCACATGGGAGGCGAATAGTGCCGCGCTTGTCGCCCATCTCCGCGCGCTCGTTGATCAAGGCCCGCGTCGAGCGATCCGCGCACGTCAGGCGTCGAGCGGGTAGAGCGCCGCGCCGATTACCCGACCTTCGCCGCGCAGCACACCCCAGGCACGCGCCGCGGCGCGGCTATCCATCGCCTCGACACCGATCCCCTGCGCCTCCAGCGCATTGACCAAGGTCACCGGCGGCCGCACCAACGTCGCGCCGGTGCCGATCAAGACGAACTCCGGCTGCGCGTCGACCAATATCGCGAGCGACGCCATGTCGAGCGAGGCGATCGGCGGCGGTGACCATTCCGTCGCCGTCTCGTGCGTCATCAACACCGCAGCGACGACCCGCTCCTCGTCGAGACGGAAGCCGCTGCCGACGAAGCCGCGAACGATCGGCCCGCCGGACTGGGGATCGGCTTGCATCCGCATCGCTTAGCGCTCGCGCGGGGCGACGCGCTCCGCCTGATCGATCGCGCCACGCTGCGGCTTGCCCCCGGCATTGGGATCGGCGCGCAGGCCGAGCGTGATGAGCAGCGACGACGACACGTAGATCGACGAATAGGTGCCGACGATGATGCCGAGGATCATCGCGGCGGTGAAGCCGCGCAGCACATGGCCGCCGAGCAGCAGCATCGCGACCAGCGCGAGCAGGATCGTCACCGAGGTCATCACCGTCCGCGGCAGCGTCTCGTTGACCGACAGGTTGATGATCTCGCGCATGTCCATCTTGCGATAGCGGCGCATGTTCTCGCGGATGCGGTCGTCGATCACGATCTTGTCGTTAATCGAATAGCCGATGATCGTCAGCACCGCGGCGATGATGTTGAGATCGAATTCGAACCGCGACAGCGCGAAGAAGCCGACCGTCATCAGCAGATCGTGGACGATCGCGACGATCGTCGAAACGCCGAACTGCCATTCGAACCGTACGATCGCGAACAGGCCGATGCCGAGCACCGCCAGCACGACGGCGAGGATGCCATGCTGGATCAGCTCGCCCGAGACCTTGCCCGACACGGTCGAATAGCGGCTGAACGTCGCGCCGGGGAAGGCCTGCGCGAGTGCGCCCTCGACCTTCTTCACGACGGCGTTGGTCGCGCCCTCGTCGGCGCCGTTCTGAACCGGGAGGCGGATGGTCAGCGTCTTGGGGTCACCGAACTGCTGCAAGGCCGCCTCGCCGACGCCGAGCCGGTCGATGACGGTGCGGACCTTGTCCTGGTCCGGCGCGGTCGGGAACTTCTCCTCGATCATCAGACCGCCGACGAAGTCGACGCCCAGGTTGAGACCGCGCAGGCCGGTGAGTCCCACCGCAATCACGCTGAGCAGCAGCGTCAGTCCGAACGCCCAGCCGCGCAGCCGGACGAAGTCGATGTTGGTGTTGTCGGGAACGATTTTCAGGAGGCGCATGTCTTGGCCTTTCGCCTCAGATGTTGATCGTCTTGGGCTTCTCGCGCCGGATCCACTGCGCGACGAGCATGCGCGTGAAGGTGACGGCGGTGAAGACCGAGGTGGCGATGCCGATCAGCAGCACGACCGCGAAGCCCTTGACCGGGCCGGAGCCGAGCGCGAACATGATGAAGCCGGAGATGGCGTGCGTCATGTTCGCTTCGAAGATCGTCCGGCTCGCTTCCTTATAGCCGAGTTCGACCGCCTGGACGACAGAGCGTCCGCGTCGGCGTTCCTCGCGGATGCGCTCGTTGATCAGCACGTTGGCGTCGACCGCGGTGCCGATCGTCAGCACGAAGCCCGCGATCCCCGGCAGCGTCAGCGTGCCCTTGAGCATCGCCAGCACGCCGAGGATGACGAAGACGTTGATGATGACGGCGATGTTCGCATAGAGGCCGAAGCGGCCGTAGGTCACGAACATGAAGGCGACGACCAGCGCGACGGCGACGGCGCAGGCCATGATGCCCGAGCGGATCGAATCGGCACCGAGGTCGGGACCGACGGTCGATTCCTCGATCACCTTGAGGTTGATCGCCAGCTTGCCCGACCGCAGTGCGATCGCCAGCTGATTGGCGCTGTCGGTGGTAAAGCTTCCACTGATCACCGCCGAACCGCCGAGAATCGCAGTTTCGATACGAGGCGCCGAGACCACCTTGTTGTCGATGATGATTGCGAAGGGCTTGCCGACATTCGCCTGCGTCACCCGCGCGAAGCGGTTGCCGCCGGTGGCGTTGAACGTGATCTGGATGTTTGGTGCGTTAGTCTGCTGATCGAACGCCTGGCGGGCGTCGGCGAGCTGATCGCCGGAGATGATCACCGAACGCTTGACCACCGTCGGCGGCAGGCCGGGAGTCACCGAGGGCAGGATCTGACTGCCGATCGGGGCGACGCCGCGCGCAGTGTCGGCGGGATTGGCGTTGGTGTCGACCAGCTTGAATTCGAGCTTGGCGGTCTTGCCGAGCAGGTCCTTGAGCGCCTGCGGGTTTTGCAGGCCGGGCACCTGCACGAGGATGCGATTGTCGCCCTGGCGGACGATGGTCGGCTCGCGCGTGCCGAGTTCGTCGATACGACGCCGCACGACGTCGGTGGCATCCTCCATCGCGACCTTGATCGCCTGTTGCAGGCCGGCCTGCGTCGGCGAGAGCACGAAGCGGCTCGAATCGACGACCTGGATGTCCCATTCGCGCTGCCCGGTCATGCCGGCGCCACCGCCGGTGATGCCGAGCAGCCGCTCGCGCGCCGCATCGACCTGACTGGGGTCGCGGAGCAGGAAGCTGATCTGGTTGTTGCGCGTCGAAATGTCACCGATCTCGATCCGCGGCGTACCGTTGCGCATCGTGCCCTGGATCTGCTCGCGCAGCGCCTCGATCCGCGTATTGGCGAGATCCTGCGTATCCGCCTCGAGCATCAGATAGCTGCCGCCGGCGAGATCGAGCCCCTTGTTGACGCGCGGGTGGATCGGCCAGTTGCTGGTGACGGATTCGGGCAGGAACGTCGGGATCGACAGCGCGCAGAGCAGCGCCAGCATCGCCCAGATCGTCGCCACCTTCCAGCGCGGAAAGTCGAGCATCAGTCGTTCGCCGGCTTGGTGTTGAGCCCGGTCACCTCGGCGAGCGTCGACTTGACGACGCGGATGCGGGTGTTCGGCGCGATCTCGACTTCGACGAAATTGTCCTCGACCTTGGTGACGCGGCCGACGATGCCGCCCGCGGTGACGACGCTGTCACCCTTCTTCACCGCGGCGACCGCCTGTTGCAGCGCCTTCATCCGCGTCTGCTGCGGCCGGATCATCAGGAAATAGAAGACGATGAAGATGAGCAGCAACGGCGCGAAGCTGATGAGCGAGGCGAGGCCGCCGGGCTCAGCGGCGCTGCCGGCGGTCTGGGCGTAAGCTGGAGAGATAAACATCGTATCCGTGCATGGCTGATCGGCGGAAGACATTCCCCGCGCAAGATGATCTGCGCGCTAGCATCGGTTCCCTCGTGGCGCAATGTTGCGCCGCTGCAACGGCACGCCACGGCGCGGCTTTGACAAAGGCCGCTTGCATCCCCCGCCGGACCCGCCTACAGGCCCCGCTCCGGGATCGGTCGCCGCATGGCAACGGTCCCTCGGTCGGGGCGTAGCGCAGCCTGGTAGCGCATCACACTGGGGGTGTGGGGGTCGCAGGTTCGAATCCTGTCGCCCCGACCAATTTCCCGCCAAGCGCGGGCAGGGCGGATCGATCCGCCGGGATCGCCGCAGCGATCCCTTTCTTACAGCAAGCGGAACGCGCTCAGCGAACGCGCAGGTGCTGGAGCTCGGCGTCCAGATCGGCGCGGGTCAGGTCGAGATGGCGGATCATTCCCTGTTCGACCGCATCGCCGTCACCATCCAGCCAGGCGTTGAGCAACTCACGATGCTCGCGATCGGCGCGGGCGAACCGGCCCTCCGGGGCAAGATGCGCGATGACATAACGCTCGGCGAGCATCGCCAGCCGCTCGATCAGCTGCGTCGTCAGCATCCGGTCGCCCGGCCGGACCAAGGCGACGTGGAAGCGACGGTGGCGGACCGCTATCTCGGTCGCCGCCGCGCCGCGCGCCTCTTCGAGTGCGTCGAGCGCCTCGCGGGCGTGGCGCCGATCCGCCTCGCTGGCTTCCGCCGCACCGATCGCAGCGGCGCGCGGTTCGATCGCGAGGCGCAGCGCGTAGATCTCATCCGCCTGTTCGGCCGACAAGGCCCGCACGGCATAGCCGCGGTTCGCCTGACTGTGGATCAGCCCCTCATGTTCGAGGCGGACCAATGCCTCGCGCAGCGGAATCTTGCTGACCCCGAGTTCGGCGGCAAGAGCGTCCTGCCGGATCGGCGCTTCGGCGCGAATCGATCCGTCGACGATCCGCTCGCGCACGATTTCAAATACCTGGTCGGACAATGTCCGGACGACGATGCTCATCGATGAATTCCCGGCGCAGCGGACGCGGCGCATAGTCTGTTCATTCCAGAATGAAGCCGTAAAATCAATATTTTGTATATCGGATCAGGCGGCGGGCGGCGGCTCTCCCCAGCCTAGCCCCAATGCTTTCTGCAACGCGATATAGTCGCCGGTCAAACTGGCGACTCCCGCGGACGTGTTCTGCTCGGCGGCAACGCGCTGACGTTCGGCGTCGAGCGTGTCGATCAGCGTCGCAGTGCCGGCACGGAAGCGCTGCTGCATCAGGTCGGCGGCGCGGTCGGCGCTCGCCTTGCTGCGCATCAGGCTGGCGACGGTGTCGCGGCGATGGCCGAAGCGGGACAAGGCATCCTCAGCATCACGCAGCGCGACCAGCACCGCCCCGCGATATTGCGCCTCCGCCTCGTCGCGTTGTCCTTCCGCCTGATGGATCCGCGCGCGGTTGCGACCGAAGTCGAGAAAATTCCATTGCAGCATCGGCGCACCGATGCCGACGAGCTTGTCGGGACTGATATCGGACAGCCGCGTGCCACCCAGCCCGATCAGGCCGAGCAGCGTCAGACGCGGGAAGCGCGCGGCATCGGCAACGCCGACCTGCGCGGTACGCTGCGCCAGCTGGCGCTCGGCGGCGCGAATGTCGGGGCGACGCTGCAACAGCGCGGCGGGATCGCCGATCGCCACCGCCGCGGGCGGTAGCGGCACCGCGCCTCCCGGCGTGAGCGTTGCATCGAGCGCACCGGGCTCGCGGCCGGTGAGCACCGCAATGGCGTTGAGGTAGCGCTCCGCCTCCGCCTGCAAGGGGACGATCTGGCCATTGGTCGTCTCGACCTGCCCCCGCAGCCGCTCGACATCGAGGTCCGACGCCGCACCCTGGGCGAAGCGCTGCTCGGTCAGCGTGAGCATCTGCTGCTGCATGCGCGCATTGTCGCGCGACAGGGTGATCCGGTGTTGCACGTCGCGCAAGCTGACATAGGCCTGCGCGACGTCGGCGGTCAGGCTGACCTGCGCGTCGGCGACATTCGCCTCGGCCGCCTCGGACTGCGCGCGCGCGGCTTCCACCGACCGGCGGCGACCGCCGAACAGGTCGACCTCCCAGCTCGCGTCGAAGCCGAGATTATAGACGTCGACCGCGCTCGCGCTGCCGTCGCTGCTGCCGCCGCCGAAGTCGAAGCCCGGAATGCGGGCATGGAGATAGGTGGCGGAGGCGTTGGCGCTCGGCGCCTGATTGGCACGCTCCAGCCGCAGCGACGCCCGCGCCTGCCGCAGCCGCGCGGTGGCGACCGCGATATTGGGATTGGCGGCGAGCGCCTGCGCCTCGAGCGTGTCGAGCAACGGGTCGTGGAGCTGGGTCCACCAGGCCGCGACCGTCGGTGCGGCAGGGCTGACCTGCGCGCCACCACGCACGAAGCGGGGAGCGCCATTGGCGTCGGACAAGGTCTTGGGCGGGCCGGCGTAGTTCGGCCCGACCGTGCAGGCGGCGAGCGCCAGCGCGGGCAGCAGCAGGATGGGGGTGCGGGAGAATTGCATCATCGCCTCAATGCATCGCCACGGCTTTGCCTTGCGGCAGCGGGCGGAGGAACAGGACGAGCGGCACCACGCAGCAGATGCCGACCGACAAGAGCCAGAACAGATCGTTATAGGTCATCACCAGCGCCTCGCGCTGGATCGTGCCGCCGAGTGAGCGGATCGCGGTCGCCGTGCTGCCGAGCGAACGCGCCGTCGCGGCGAGATAATCCTGCAACGCCACCGAATTGGCGTTGAGGACCTCGTCGATGCGACGGCTGTGCAGATAGCTGCGCTGATCCTGCAGGGTCGCGATCCCGGCGAGCGCGAAGGACCCGCCGATGTTGCGCGCGGCGCTGAACAATCCGGCGGCATCGCCCGCTTCCTCCGGCTTGACCGAGGCGATCGCCGCCTGGTTGAGGAAGACGAAGCCGAGGATCGTGCCGACGCCACGCAGCAATTGCGAGTCGGTGAAGGCGCTGCCGACCGATGCCGCGGTCAGCGTGGTATCGAGATGGCAGCTCAACGCCATCAGCAGCAGCCCCGACGCGACCGCGACGCGAATGTCGAGATGGCGGATCAGCAGCGGCACCAGCGGCATCATCAACAGACTGGGAATGCCGCTGAGCAGCACGACCTTGCCCGATTGCAACGCATTGTAATCGGAGATGGCGGCGAGGAACTGCGGGATGACGTAGCTGCTGCCGTACAGCACCATGCCGAGCACGAGGCCCATCGTCGCCACGCTGCCGAACTGGCGGTCGAGCAGCAGTCGGAGCTTGACCACCGGCTTCTTCGCGATGAACTGACCGGCGATCAGCATGACGAGCCCGACGATGGTGAGCGCGGTGAGCTTGAGGATCAGGGCGGACTGGAACCATTGCTCGCGCTGCCCCTCTTCGAGCACGACGGTCAGTCCGCCGAGTCCCAGAGCGAGGCCGGCGATGCCGAGCCAGTCCGCCTTGAGCAATTCGGTGAGGTGCGGCTTCTGATAGGGCAGGCCGACGAGCAGCAGCACGAGCAGCACCGCACCGACCGGGATGTTGAGAAAGAAGGCGTAATGCCAGCTGACGTTCTCGGTCAGATAGCCGCCGATCAGCGGCCCCAGCACCGGGCCGAGGATCGCGGTGACACCAAACAGCGCGGTGCCAATCGGTTGCTGGCTGCGCGGCAGCCGCGTCGCGATGATCGTCATCGCCGTCGGGATCAGCGCGCCGCCGGTGATGCCTTGCCCGGCGCGGCCGATGATCATCATCGTCAGCGTCGTCGACAGGCCGCAGACCACCGAGAAGGCGGTGAACAGCACCGAGGCGATCAGCAGGAAGGTGCGCAGGCCGAGCACGCGCTCCAGCCATGCGGAGAGCGGAATGATGATGATCTCGGCGACCAGATAGGAGGTGGCGATCCACGTTCCCTCGGTGCCGCTCGCGCCGATCTCGCCCTGGATGACCGGCAGCGCCGAGTTGACGATCGAGATATCGAGCGTCGCCATCAGCGCGCCGAGACTGCCCGCCGCGACGGCCAGCCACGCGGCGAGATCGGCGCGCTCGGGCGGCGATGCCGCCGCCGTTTCAGCCGGGACGGCGGCGCTCATTTCCCGCGCCGCTCGTTATGCTGGTCCTGCTCGTCGCGGATGCGCTGGACGCTGCCCTTCGCCGAGCGGGTGTCGACCGTGACGTCGACCGACATGCCGGGCACCAGCAGCTTGCGCGTCTCCGGCCCCGCGTCGAGCGCGATGCGCACCGGCACGCGCTGAACGATCTTGGTGAAATTGCCGGTCGCATTCTGCGGCGGCAGCAACGAGAATTGCGCGCCGGTGCCGGGCGAGACGCTTTCGACGCGGCCGTGGATCTCGACACCGGGCAGGGCATCGACCTCCAGCGTCACCGGCTGGCCGACGCGCATCAGGCCGAGCTGCGTTTCCTTGAAATTGGCCTCGACATACAATTGCTGGACGGGGACGATCGACATCAGCCGCGTGCCCGCCTGCGTATACTGGCCGACGCGCACCGTCTTGTCGCCGACCCGGCCGTCGATGCTGGCGCGCAGGATGGTGGCGCCGAGATTGACCTGCGCCGCGGCAAGCTGGGCGCGGCTCGCCTCACCCTGTGCCTGCGCCTGCTGGACCTGCGCCTGGAGCGTGCCGACCCGACGCGTCGCGCTGACCAGCGCGGCATTGGCCGCGGCGACCTGCGCATCCGCCTGCCGCGCCTGGTTCTGCAAGGTCGACAGCTTCTCGCGCGTTTCCGCTCCCGACGCGGCGAGCGGCTGGTAGCGGCGCACCTCGCTATGCGCGAAGGCGGCATCGCTGCGCGCGGCGGCAAGGTCGGACCGGGCCTTGTCGATCGCCGCCTGCTGCTCGCGGATCTGCGCGCGCACGCCTTCGGCGTTGGCGCGGGCCACGTCGATCTGCGCGGTGACCTGCGCCGCCTGCGCGCGATAGTCGCGCGAATCGATGCGGACGAGGGGGGTGCCCGCCTTGACCTGCTGATTGTCCGCGACGAAGACCTGATCGACATAGCCCGACACCTTGGGCGAGACGGTCACCGCATCGGCCTGCACATAGGCATCGTCGGTATTCTGCATGAACTTGCCGACGCTCTGGTAGCGGACGAACCACAGCACGCCGCCGATTACCACGACCAGCGCGACGATCAGCAGGATCAGCCGGATGCGACGCTTCTTCTCGGGTGACGCCGCGGCGGCGGGCGCTTCCGGTTCGTCGTGCGATTCGGCAGTGTCCGCAACAGGATGCTCGTTCTGGGCCATCACATTCATCTTCTTGGTTCGTCGTTGCCGTTTAAATGCTCGCACTTGCAGCATAGTGCAAGACCATTTAATGAGGGTCCTCACATATGGCTTGCAACGAACCCCTCGCGTCGGACCTGTTCCGCCTCTTCCTGCGCATGCAGCGTCTGATGAACCGCCGGATGGCAGAACAAGGCGCGTCACTGGCCCGCACCAAGCTGCTGCTGTTCCTGCACAAGCGCGGTCCGGCGCGGGCGGCCGACATCGCCGACTTCTTCGACAACGCGCCGCGCACGGTGACCGAGGCGATCGATGGACTGGAGCGCGACGGCCTCGTCGCGCGGACCCCCGACGCGCATGACCGACGCGTCAAACAGGTTTCGATCACCGACGAGGGACGACGGGTGCTCGGCGAGACCGAGCCGTTGCGGCAGGACTTGATCGACGCGGTCTTCGGTGCGCTCGACGCAGACGAGCGCGCGCAACTCTCGTCGACCTTGGCCAAGCTGCTCACCGCGCTCGATGGGCTCGACGGCGGCGATACCCGCACGCGCTAGCCTATTGCTTCCGATCCGGGCTTTGTTAAGCTCTCTGTCGCCGCCGGGAGAGCGGCATGGAGGATGCCATGGACCGGTACGAACCGACCTTGTGCCAATGCGGCTTCGGCCTGTTGTGCTGCGCGAGCGGCGCGGCGCTGTCGATATGCGCGGTGACCTTGCTGCTGCTCGGCTGAGCCGCGCTCAGCAGCACCGCCCGCCGCCGCGACCGCCGTACCGCGCCTGCTGCCGATCGCGGAAGAAGGCGGTCGCGCTCAGCACCGGCCGATCGGGATGCGCCTCCGCCATATGGGCGCAATAGGCCTGGTAGGAGGGTACGCCGACCATCAGCCTGCCGGTATCGGCGAGGCCGCGCCAGAGGGCCTTGAGGCTCATTCGGCCGGCGCCGGCCATGCCGGGATTTCAATGACGCTAGGCGCGTCGCTTCTGCGCGCGATCAGACAGGTGCGGATGCCATAGCCGATGATCGATGCCACCACGGCGAGGAACAGCGCGCAGAGTATCGCGTCGATCCGGTCGTTGAGCACGATCCGCCGCATCTCGGCGAGCGTCTTCGCCGGGGCGAGCATCTGCCCCCGCGCGGCGGCATCCGCGAAGCGGTTGGCATGGGCGAGGAAGCCGACGCGGGGATCGCTGGCGAACAGCTTGAGCAGGCTGGCGGTGACGGTGCACAGCACCAGCCAGATCGCCGGCAGGATCGTCACCCAGGCGTAGCGCTGCCGTTTCATCCGGAACAGCACCACCGTCGCGAGCACGAGCGCGACCGCCGCGAGCATCTGGTTGGAGATGCCGAACAGCGGCCAGAGCGTGTTGACGCCGCCGAGCGGGTCGGTGACGCCCTGGTACAGAAAGAAGCCCCAGGCCGCGACGCACAGCCCGGTGCCGATCAGGCCGGGCAGGAAGCTCGTCGCGTTACGGAATGACGGCACCGCCAGCCCGATCAGATCCTGCAGCATGAACCGCCCGGCCCGCGTGCCGGCGTCGACCGCGGTGAGGATGAACAAGGCCTCGAACAGGATCGCGAAATGATACCAGAAGGCCATCATCGCCCGGCCGCCGACCACTGCGCTGAAGATATGCGCCATGCCGACCGCCAGCGTCGGCGCGCCGCCGGCGCGGCTGATGATCGTCGTTTCGCCGACATCGCGGGCGGTGGTGGCGATCGTCTCGGGCGTGATCGGAAAGCCCATCGCGGTAACGGCGACCGCGGCGCTGGCCGCGTCGGTGCCGACGACCGCGGCGGGGCTGTTCATCGCGAAATAGACGCCGGGATCAATGATCGACGCACCGACCAGCGCCATGATCGCGACGAAGCTCTCCATCAGCATCGCACCATAGCCGATGAAGCGCGCATCGCCCTCGCTCGCGATCAGCTTGGGCGTGGTGCCGCTTGCGATCAGCGCGTGGAAGCCCGAAACCGCGCCGCAGGCGATGGTGATGAACAGGAAGGGGAAGAGCGAGCCCGACCAGACCGGTCCGCTGCCGTCGACGAAGGCGGTCAGCGCCGGCATCCGCAACGGCGGCGCGACGACGACGATGCCGATCGCCAGCGTGGCGATCGCGCCGATCTTGAGGAAGGTCGACAGATAGTCGCGCGGTGCGAGCAGCAGCCAGACCGGCAGCAACGACGCGATCGCGCCATAGCCGATCAGGATCCAGCACAGGGCGACCGGCGAATAGGTGAACCACGGCGCGAGCGTCGCGGAGGCGGCGACGTCGCGCCCGTAGACGATGGCCAGGATCAGCCCGACGAAGCCGAGCAACGACACCTCTCCGACCCGCCCCGGCCGGATCCAGCGGGTATAGACGCCCATCAGCACCGCGAGCGGGATGGTCGCGGCGACGGTGAACAGGCCCCAGGGACTGCCCGCCAGCGCCCGCACGACGATCAGCGCGAGCACCGCGAGGATGATGATCATGATCATGAAAGCGCCGAACAACGCGATCGTCCCCGGCACCGCGCCCATCTCGAGCCGGATCATCTCGCCGAGCGAGCGACCGTCGCGGCGCATCGACAGGAACAGCACCATGAAGTCCTGCACCGCGCCGGCGAGCACGACCCCGGCGAGGATCCACAACATGCCTGGCAGATACCCCATTTGCGCGGCGAGCACCGGCCCGACCAACGGTCCGGCGCCGGCGATCGCGGCGAAATGGTGGCCGAACAGCACGCGCCGGTCGGTGGCAACGAAATCGAGGCCGTCGGGATGGCGCATCGCAGGCGTCGGTCGCGCCGGATCGATCCCGACGATCCGGGCGAGGTAGCGCGCGTAGAAGCGATAGGCGATCAGGTAGACGCACAAGGCCGCGATCACCACCCAGACGGCGTTGATCGCTTCGCCGCGCGCATTGGCGATGACGCCGAGCGCCCCGGCGCCGATCAGCGCGACGACGCCCCAGCCGATCCTGTTCGCGCTGCGCATCGCTCTCGTCTCCCTCGCGCGCGGCTTACTCCGGGCGGTGGCGGGAGGGCAAGACCAGCCTCCCGCCGCTCACGGGGTCAGACGACGCGGTTGGCGATCAGATCGTCGACCACCGCCGGATCGGCGAGCGTCGACGTGTCGCCGAGGCTCGACGTATCCCCTTCGGCGATCTTGCGCAGGATGCGGCGCATGATCTTGCCGGATCGGGTCTTCGGCAAGGCCGGCGCGAACTGCAATTTGTCGGGCGTGGCGATCGGGCCGATCTCGTGCCGCACCCAGGCGATCAACGCCCGCCGCAGTTCGTCATCGCCCGTCACGCCGGCGTTGAGCGTGACATAGGCGTAGATGCCCTGTCCCTTCACGTCGTGCGGCATGCCGACCACCGCGGCCTCTGCCACCGCTTCGTGCAGCACGAGCGCGCTCTCGACTTCGGCGGTCCCCATCCGATGACCGGAGACGTTGATCACGTCGTCGACGCGTCCGGTGATCCAGTAATAACCGTCGGCATCGCGGCGGCAGCCGTCGCCGGTGAAATATTTGCCTTCATAGGTGGTGAAATAGGTCTGGAAGAACCGCTCGTCGTCACCCCACACGCCGCGCATCTGCCCCGGCCAGCTCTGCGTGATGCAGAGATTGCCCGAGGCCGGCCCGGTCAGCGGCGTGCCCTGGTCGTCGACGAGCTGCGGCATTACGCCCGGCAATGGCTTGGCGGCCGAGCCCGGCTTCATCGGCACGGCACCGGGCAGGGGGGCGATCATGATGCCGCCCGTTTCGGTCTGCCACCAGGCATCGACGATCGGCGCGCGGCCCTCGCCGACGACGTCGTGATACCAGCGCCAGGCCTCCGGATTGATCGGCTCGCCGACCGAGCCGAGCAGCTTGAGCGATGACCGATCGGTCCGACGGACGAAGTCGTCGCCTTCCTTCATCAGTGCACGCAGCGCCGTGGGAGCGGTGAACAGCGTGTGCACCTTGTGGCGATCGACCACCTGCCAGATGCGGCTCGCATCGGGCCAGGTCGGCAGGCCTTCGAACATCAGCGTCGTCGCGCCGTTCGAGAGCGGGCCGTAGAGGATGTAGCTGTGCCCGGTGACCCAGCCGATGTCGGCGGCGCACCAGAAGACCTGCCCGGGCTTATAATCGAAGGCGATCTTGAAGGTGAAATCGGCCCACAGCAGATAGCCTGCGGAGCTGTGCAGCACGCCCTTCGGCTTGCCGGTCGACCCGCTGGTGTAGAGGATGAACAGCGGATCCTCCGCCGCCATCGGCTCGGGCGGGCAGATGTCACTCACCGTGGCCAGCGCGTCGTGATACCAGATATCGCGCTCCCCCATCGGCACGTCGGCACCGGTCGCGCGCACGACGATGACCCGCTCCAGCGACGGGGCACGGCTCGCCGCTTCGTCGACACAGGCCTTGAGCGTGATGCGCTTGCCGCCGCGGCGGCCCTCGTCGGCGGTGATGACGATCTTCGATCCGCAATCCTCGATCCGGCCGGCGAGCGCATCGGCGGAGAAGCCGCCGAACACCACCGAATGGATCGCGCCGATCCGGGCGCAGGCGAGGGCGGCATAGGCCGCTTCCGGGATCATCGGCATGTAGAGCGTGACGCGGTCGCCCTTGGCGACGCCTTGCGCCTTCAGCACGTTGGCGAAGCGGCAGACCTCGGCATGCAATTGGCGATAGGTGATGTGGCGCGCCGCCTCACCGGGCTCGTCCGGCTCCCAGATGATCGCGACGGTATCGCCGTTCTTGGTGAGATGACGGTCGAGGCAGTTGGCGGCGACATTGAGCTGACCATCGGCGAACCAGCGGATATGGAAGTCGGCCTTGGCAAACGACCAGTCGCCGGCGATCGTCGGTGGTTCGATCCAGTCGAGGCGCTTGGTCGCCTGATCCAGCCAGAAGCTGCCCGGGCTGCTCGCGGCGGCTTCGTACAGGTCTTCGTAGCGTTTGGGGTTGAGGCTGGCGTTGGTCCAATCGCCGGTGATCGGGTAGATTTCAGGGTCGGTCACTCAAGGCATCCCCGCTGTGCAGGCCGCGGACGCCGGCCGGCGCCCGCCGGTGGGATAGGGGAGCCGATCGCCCGGCGCCAGTCGTCTGACGCGCGGGCGATACGGTCCGGTTATCAGGCCTCAGCGGCCGAGGAAGGTGAGCAGATCGTTGGTCAGGCGATCGCCATGCGTCGCGAACAGGCCATGCGGGGCACCGTCATATTCGACGAGCTGGCTGTTTGCGATGCCCTCCGCGGCGGCGCGACCGGCGGCGTCGATCGGCACCGTCTGGTCGCTGGTGCCGTGGATGATCAGCGTCGGGACGCGGAAGGCGGCCAGGTCCGGGCGGAAGTCGGTATGGCCGAACGCCTCGGCGCAGGCGAGCGTCGGCTTGAGCCCCGCCTGCAAGGCCGTCGCCGTCGCTGCGTCGAGCACGTCGTCGCTGACCGGATGGCTGATCACGCCGACGCCGAAGAACTGCTTGAAGAAGGTGTCGCGGAAGAAATGGGCGCGGTCCTTCTGGATATTCTCTCCGATCTCGGCGAGCTTGTCCTCGGGCGTGCCATAGGGATTGTCGTCGGTCTTCAGCATATAGGGTACGACCGACGAGACCAGCGCCGCGGCGATCACGCCCTTGCCGCCGTGCCGGCTCATGTAGCGGGCGACCTCGCCGCCGCCCATCGAAAAACCGACCAGCGTCGCGTCGCTGTCGGCACCGGTCGCCGCCATCACGTCGGCGAGATCATCGGCGAGCGTGTCATACTCATATCCGCTCCACGGCTGCCCCGACCGGCCGAAGCCGCGCCGGTCATAAGCGATCGCGCGGAAGCCGGCATCGGCCAGCGCCATCATCTGCGGATCCCAGCTGTCCGCCGACAACGGCCAGCCGTGCAGCAGGATCACCGGCCGGCCGGATCCCCAATCCTTGACATAGATGTCGGTACCGTCGCGCGTCTTCACATAAGGCATGGCCGATCCTCTCGTAATCCGTTGGCGACAACGTGGCTTCCGGCGCGCTGTTCCTCGCTGGCGTTCGCCGCGTGGCAGTGCCAGCATGACGTATACCAAACGAATCAGGGGACATAGTCATGCGGATCATCGCGGCGGCATCGCTGCTCGCCATCGCCACGGCAGCAGGATTCGGCGGAACGCCGGCGCCGGCACAGAGCCAGGCGCGGACTGCTGCGACGCAGGGCTTCGCCGCCTTTCGCGACGGGTTCATCGAAGGCTGGTTCAAGCTCGATCCAGCCACTGCGGTCTATCAGGGCCGTCACGATTTCGACGGCCAACTGCCGGACTGGAGCGCGGCCGGGCTGAAACGCCAGTCGGCCTTCCTCCGCCAGGCGATCGACCGCGCGCGCGGCTTCAAGGATGCCGACCTCACTCTCGACGAGCGGTTCGAGCGCGACTATCTGATCCGCGTCGCCGAAGGGAAATTGTTCTGGCTCGACGATGCCGATCAGCCGCACACCAACCCGGCCTATTATGTCGGGGGCGGGCTCGATCCCAACGTTTATATCGCGCGGCCCTATGCCGACGCACCGACGCGGATGAAGGCGCTGGTCGCCTTCTTCGGCCGGGTGCCGGCGGCGGCGCAGGCGATCCGCGCCAATCTGAAGACGCCGATGCCGCGATCGTTCATCGATTATGGCGTCGCCGGCTTCAACGGCTTCGCCGATTACTACACGGGCGATGCCAAGGCCGCCTTCGCGGAGGTGCGCGACCCGGCCTTGCAGAAACAGCTCGCCACGTCCGCCGCGGCGGCGAGCGCGGCCGTGCGGGCGCTCGGCACCTGGCTCGAGGGACAGCGCGGCACCGCCACCGGTGATTTCGCACTCGGCGCCGATCGATTCCAGCGGATGGTCCGCGCGACGGAAGGCGTCGATACCCCGCTCGCGACGCTCGAAGCGGCGGGACGCGCCGACCTCAAGCGCAACCAGGATGCGCTCGCCGCCGCCTGCCGGCAATTCGCGCCCGGCCAGACGATCCCCGCCTGCATCGACAAGATGAACGCCAACAAGTCGCCCGACGGCCCGGTCGCCGAGGCGCGCCGTCAGATCCCGGAGCTGCGGGCGTTCGTCATCGCCAAGGATCTCGTCACCATCCCCGGCACCGAGGAAGCGAAGGTCGAGGAAAGTCCGCCCTACAACCGGCAGAACTCCGCCTATATCGATCCCGCCGGGCCGTATGAGAAGAACGTCCCCTCGGTCTATTATATCTCGCCGCCCGATCCCGCCTGGGACAAGAAGACGCAGGATGCCTTCGTGCCGGGCAAGAAGGATCTGCTGTTCACCTCGGTCCACGAGGTGATGCCGGGGCACTTCCTGCAATTCCTCCACGCCAACCGCTCGCCGTCGATGTTCGGCCGGGTCTTCGTCGGCTATGCCTTCGCCGAAGGCTGGGCGCATTATGCCGAGGAGATGATGTGGGACGCCGGCCTCGGCAATGGCGATGCCGAGACGCATGTCGGCCAGATCAGCAACGCGCTGCTGCGCGACTGCCGCTTCCTGTCGGCGATCGGCCTGCACGCCCGCGGCATGACGCAGGCGCAGAGCCTGCAGATGTTCCGCGAGCAATGCTATCAGGACGAAGGCAATTCGCGCCAGCAGGCGGCGCGCGGCACCTACGATCCCGCCTATCTCAACTACACGCTCGGCAAGCTGATGATCCGCAAGCTGCGCGACGACTGGACTGCGACGCGGGGCGGCCGCACGGCGTGGAAGGCCTTCCACGACCAGTTCCTGAGCTACGGCGGCCCGGCGATCCCGCTCGTCCGTCAGCGCATGATGGGCGAGCCGACCGCGCGGGCGGTGTTCTGACGGTGCGCTGAGACCGACCGGGTGCGGGTCAGCGCGAGACCTGCGTTCCCGGCTGTTGGTCTTCCGCCTCGTCGCTGCGCGGGTTGCGGATCGACGGGCGCAGGCGGGCGAGGCTGCATATCCCCGCCACCGCCGCAAGGCCGGCGGCGACCAGCGGCGGCGCCATGCCGGCGCCGACGTTGATCGCGAGCAGCGCCGCGATCAAAGTCGCGCCGGTCGTCTGCCCGACGAGCCGGACCGTGCCGACCAGTCCACCGGCGGCGGCGGCCCGCTCCCGCGGGGCCGAGCCGATGATGAGGCGGGCGTTGGGCGGCAGGAAGAGACCGAAACCGGAGCCGCACAAGGCCATACGCCAGGCGATGTCGACATAGGCCGCGTCCGCGGGCAGCGTGGCGATCAGCAGCAGCGCGACGATCGACACCGCCATGCCGATCCCGCCGAGCACGCCCGCAGGCACCCGGTCGGACAGCCAGCCGGCGAGCGGTGCGACGATCATATTGGTGAGCGGCCATGGCGCGATCGCCGCGCCAACCTCGGCGGCGGAGAAGCCGAAGCCATGCTGCAAGCGGAACGGCGTCGACAGCAGCAGGGTCATCGACGCGGTGAAGGCGGTATAGGCGCCGATCGCCGACAGCGCGATCACCGGCCGCGCGAGCAGGTCGATCGGCAGGATCGGCTTCGCCTCGCCACGCTCGCGCCGCACGAAGATCCAGCCGATCGCGGCGCCGACCGCGACGATCGCCGCCGACACCACGGGACTGTCGCCGTGGACGGCGCTCTCCGCCCCCGAGATGACGAGGCCGATCATGCTCGCGCACATGACCGCGCCGAGCACGTCGAACGGCTCGTCGCGCGGCTGCGGCGCCGGCAGGGCCCGACCGAGGACGAGGCTGAGCAAGGCGAACGGCACGGCGCTCGCAAAGACCCAGGGCCAGGGCGCGATGCCGAGCACCAGGCCGCCGAGCGTCGGTGCCAGCGCCGCCGAACTCGACACCACGACGGAGTTGATGCCGAGCCCGCGCCCCAGCTGCTTCGCCGGGTAGATCGAGCGGATCAGCGCCGACGAGACGCTGAGCGCCGCCGCCGCGCCCAGCGCCTGCGCGGCCCGCACGACGAGCAGGAAGGGCAGGCTCTTGGCGAAGAAGCACAGCATCGTCGCCACGGTGAAGACGAGCTGGCCGAACTGATAGGTGCGCTTCAACCCGAATTTGTCGCCCAGCCCGGCGAAGGGCAGGATCATCATCGCCAGGATCAGCTGGTAGACGGTGACCACCGCCACCACCGCGCTGTTGCCGACGTGCAGGTCGCGCGCGATCGTCGGCAGCGCCACCGTGGCGATGCCGCCGTCGATGATGACCAGCGCCGTCCCCGCGGAAATGGCGCCGATAGCGACATAGCGGCGGGGCAGGGGCAGGCCATCGGTCATCGCGTGTCTCCTGATCGTCGCGGCGGATTGCGCGGCAACGCTTTGCCCGGCAAGACCGGTCCAACGACAGGGAGACTAGCGCCGATGATCCTCCGAAGCCTGCTGATCGCCTCGACGATCCTTGCCGCCGCGCCCGCGCTCGCGCAAAGCACCGCCATGACGACCAGCACCCAGACCGATCCCTATCTCTGGCTCGAGGACAAGGACGGCGCCAAGCCGCTCGCCTGGGTCGAGGCGGAGAATGCGCGCACGCTGCCGCGGTTGCAGAACGATCCGCGCTACGGGACCTTCTATGCCGAAGCGCTGGCGATCGCCTCGGCAAAGGACCGTATTCCGATGCCGAGCCAGCTGTTCGGCCGGATCTACAATTTCTGGCGCGACGCCGATCATCCGCAGGGCATCTGGCGCTGGACCAGCGAGGCGGACTATGCCCGGCCGCAGCCGAAGTGGACGACGGTGCTCGATCTCGATGCGCTGTCGAAGGCGGAAGGCAAGAAGTGGGTGTGGAAGGGCGCGACCTGCCTCCAGCCCGAAGAGCGGCTGTGCCTCGTCGCGCTGTCCGAAGGCGGCGAGGACGCGATCAGCTATCGGGAGTTCGATCTCGCCAGCGGCCAGTTCGTCGCCGGCGGCTTCGCGCTGCCCAAGTCGAAACAGGGCGCGAGCTGGCTCGACAAGGATACGCTGCTGGTCAGCCGCGACTGGGGCGAGGGCACGATGACCGCGTCGAGCTATCCCTTCGTCGTCAAGACGGTGAAGCGGGGCCAGCCGCTGGCCGGCGCGCAGGAGATCTTCCGCGGCCAGCCGACCGACCAGCTCGGCACCTATGCCGGCGTAATCACCGACGGCCAGGGCAATCGGCTGGTGACGATCGAGCGGCGGGTGACCTTCTTCGGCGGCGAGACCCACGTCTGGACGCCGGCGGGAACGAAGAAGCTCGACATTCCGGCGCGGACCAGCCCGGTCGGCATGGTCGCCGGCCAGGTGCTGTTCCAGACCAGCGATCCGTGGGGCGCGATCACCGCCGGCTCGGTCGCCTCGGCGCCGCTCGCCGAGGTGCAGGCGAATGCGATCCGCCCGACCGTGGTGTTCGCGCCCAACCCGCGTCAGTCGGTCGACGAGGTGGTGACGACCAAGGACCATGTCGTCCTGATCTACAACGACAATGTTCGCGGGCGTGCGGCTGTCTATACGCCGGGCGCGGGCGGGTGGACGGCGCGGCCGATCGCGCTGCCCGACAACGTCTCGCTCGGTGTCGCCAGCGCTGACGACAAGAGCGATCACGGCTATCTCACCGTCACCGGCTTCCTGACGCCGACGACCCTGCTGCCGATCGACGCCGCGAGCGGCCGCGTCGCCGCACCGGTCAAGACGCTGCCCGCCAAGTTCGACGCGAGCAACCTCGTCGTCGAACAGCATGAGGCGACCTCGACCGACGGTACCAAGGTGCCCTATTTCATCGTCCACAGGAAGGGCATCGCGCTCGACGGCAGCACGCCGACGATCATGACCGCTTATGGCGGGTTCGAGCTGCCGATGCTGCCCGGCTATTCGGCGATCACCGGCAAATTGTGGCTCGAGCGCGGCGGCTCCTACGTCCTCGCCAACATCCGCGGCGGCGGCGAGTTCGGGCCGAAGTGGCACGATGCCGGGCGCAAGACCAAGCGGCAGGTGATCTACGACGATTTCGCCAGCGTCGCCAAGGACCTGTTCACGCGCAAGCTGACCAGTCCGGCCAAGCTCGGCATCTATGGCGGATCGAACGGCGGCCTGCTGATGGGCGTCGAGTTCAACCAGCATCCCGACCTCTGGAAGGCGGTGACGATCCAGGTGCCGCTGCTCGACATGCTCCGCTACGAACAGATCGCCGCGGGCGCGTCATGGGTCGACGAATATGGCTCGGTATCGGTGCCCGAGGAGCGCGCCTTCCTCGCAACCATCTCGCCCTATCAGAACATCAAGCGCGGCGTCGCCTATCCCGAACCCTATATCTGGACGACGACCAAGGACGACCGCGTCGGCCCGCAGCACGCGCGCAAGTTCGCCGCGCGGCTGAAGGAATACGGCCTGCCGTACCTCTTCTACGAGGACACCGCCGGCGGCCATTCCGGCGACGCCGATATCGAACAGGGCGCGCGCTTGCAGGCGCTGCAGATGACCTATTTCGCGCAGAAGCTGCTCGGCCCGGCGAAATAGGGAAGGGCGCTGGTGCCGGGTGGCGGAGGGAGTGGGATTCGAACCCACGGTAGGCTTCCACCTACGGCGGTTTTCAAGACCGCTGCCTTAAACCACTCGGCCATCCCTCCGGCGGACCCCGGATAGTCGCACCGCGGCTGCCCGTGCAAGCCCTGCGACGATAAGAGGTTCACGCGCCGCGCCGGCTGTGGCACCACCGCCGGCATGTGGGGGCAAGGATTGCGACGCGCGCTGACGACCGGCGCTTTGGCCATGAGCTTGGCGCTGGCCGCCGCGGCGCCGGTCGCCGCGCAGGACGAGGCGGGGTTTCAGGCCTATCTTCAGACGCTGCGGCAGCAGGCGCTGGCCGCCGGCGTGACGCAGCGGACGGTGGACTCGGTCTTCCCGACGCTGACGCTCAGCGACCGCACGATCCAGCTCGATCGGGCCCAGCCGGGCAATCCGGGCAGCACCGCGACCCCGCCCTTTGCGCCGTACAAGACGAGCCACGTCGATGCGGCGCGAATCGGTCGTGGCCGTTCGACCTATCAGGCGCAACGCGCCCGGCTGGCGCGGGTCGAGCGCGAGACCGGCGTGCCCGAATCGATCATGGTCGCAATCTGGGGGCATGAAACCAACTACGGCGCCTATACCGGCAATTTCGACCTGCTGCGCAGTCTCGCCAGCCTCGCCTATGAAGGGCGGCGGCGCGAATTGTTTGCGGGCGAATTCATCGCCGGACTCAAGATCCTCGATCGGGGCATTCCGCGCGAACAGCTGAAAGGCAGCTGGGCAGGGGCGACCGGCAATCCGCAATTCCTCCCCTCCGTCTATCTGCGGCTCGCACGCGACGGCGATGGCGACGGGCGCGCGGATATCTGGACCAGCCCGGCCGATACGCTCGCCTCGATCGGCAATTACTTCGCCAATGCCGGCTGGCGACCGGGTCAGCCGTGGGGTGTCGCGGTCAGCGTGCCGGCGTCGCTCGACCGGCGCAGCATCACCAACCGGATGGTCAGCCCGCGCTGCCCGCGCGTGTTCGAACGGCACAGCCGCTGGCGGACGATGGCGGAGTGGCGCGCGCTCGGACTTGTGCCGCAGGGGCGGCGCTGGCCCGCGGACACTGTGCAGGCGACGCTGATCGAGCCCGACGGTCCGGGCGCGACCGCCTATCTGCTCACCGGCAATTACCGCGTGATTCTCGATTACAATTGCTCGAATTTCTACGCTCTGTCGGTCGGGCTGCTCGCCGACGCGGTTGAGGGCTGACGTCGCCGCCGTGCGGCGCTATGCCGAGTTCGTCCCGCTTCATCTCCCGGAAAGCCTCACCATCGTCATGAACAAGCTGATTGCCGCTCCCCTCGCGATCGTCGCCGCCGCCGTTCCCTCGATCGCCGCTGCGCCCCAGTTCCAGGGGAGCGCGCCGATCGCCTATATGGAGGATCTGTCGTCGGGCGCGGTGCTGTACCAGCGGGATGCCGACCGGCGGATGCCGCCTGCGTCGATGGCGAAGATGATGACGGTCTATGTCGCGTTCGACATGATCAAGAAGGGCGAGCTCAAGCTCAACCAGACGTTCCAGGTCCGTCCCGAGACGTGGCAGCGCTGGCACGGGCCGCAGGCGGGGTCGACGATGTTCCTGTCGACCGGCGAGAATGTCAGCGTCGAGAATCTGCTCAAGGGCATCGTCACGCTGTCGGGCAACGACGCCTGCGTCGTCCTCGCCGAGGGGATCAGCGGCACCGAGCAGACCTTCACCGACCGGATGAACGCGGAGGCGAAGAAGCTCGGCCTGACCAACAGTCATTTCGGCACTTCGAACGGCTGGCCCGACAATGGCGTCACCTATGTCACCGCGCGCGACCTCGCCCATCTCGCCAGCGCGACGATCCGCGACTTCCCGGACCTGTACAAGCGCTTCTATTCGCTGCCGAGCTTCACCTGGGGCAAGACGCTCGGCGCGGGCGCCGACATCACCCAGGCGAACCGCGACCCGCTGCTCGGCCGCGTGGCGGGCGCCGACGGGCTGAAGACCGGCCATACCGAAGAGGCGGGTTACGGCTTCACCGGATCGGCCGAGCAGAACGGCCGCCGTCTGGTGATGGTCGTCGCCGGGCTGACCTCGTCCAACGGTCGCGCACAGGAATCGGTGCGGTTCATGGACTGGGGCTTCCGCGCCTGGCAGGCCAAGCCGATCGTCGCGCAGGGCAAGCAGGTCTCGACCGCCGAGGTGCAGATGGGCGGCGCGAGCAGCGTCGGCCTCGTTGCGCCGCGCAACCTGACCGTCACGCTGCCGGCCGGCGCGGTGCCGGAGATGCACGCCAAGGTCGTCTACGAAGGCCCGATCCGCGCGCCGATCAAGGCGGGCCAGCATATCGCCGATCTCGTCGTCACCGCGCCGGACCTGCCCGAGCAGCGCCTGCCGCTGGTCGCGGACAAGGACGTCGGCGAAGCCGGTTTCTTCGGTCGCGCCTGGGCGGGGCTGACCTCGCTGTTCGGCTGATCCGACGCCGGTGAGCGAGCTGTTCGGCAATAGCGACGCGCAGGCCGCCTTCGCCGCGGCCTTGCGCGGCGGCTCGCTGCATCATGCGTGGCTGATCGTCGGCCCCGAAGGCGTCGGCAAGGCCAGCTTCGCGCATCGCGCGGCGCTGCGTCTGCTCGCCGAGGCGAGCGCCACGGGCGCCGTCGCGCCGGGCCTCGCCGTGCCGGAGGGCCATCCGACGCGGGCGCTGGTCGATGCCGGCTCGCATCCCGATCTGCGCGTGCTGCACCGCCTGCCCAAGGATGCCGACAAGCCGGATCAGGATCTCGCGCGCAGCATCACCATCGCGCAGGTGCGCAGCCTCCAGCCGATGTTCGCGACGACGCCGTCGATGGGCGCGCGCCGCGTCGTCATCATCGACGCGGCGGACGATCTCGAGCGCAACGGCGCCAACGCCTTGCTCAAGAACCTCGAGGAGCCGCCGGCGGGGACGATCTTCCTGCTGGTCAGCCACGCGCCGGGACGGCTGCTGCCGACGATCCGCTCGCGCTGCCGCGTGCTGCGCTTCGCCGCGCTCGACGACACCGACATGGCGGCGGCACTGCGGCAGGCGCTTCCCGAAACGTCCGAAGACGAGATCGCGACGCTGGTCGGC
>NZ_JFYV01000054.1 GCF_000632225.1 Sphingomonas sp. RIT328 | reverse complement strand
CGCTGGTCGGCAGCGGGGAGGGGGCGCCGGGGCGGGCGATCCGTTATGCCGGGCTCGATATCGACGGGATCGATCGGGCGATCGTCGCCATCGCCGGGGACGGCGATCCCGCCAACACGCGCCGGGCGGCGCTTGCCAAGGCGCTCGCCGGCAAGGGCAATGCCGCGCGCTACGAAGCCTTTCTCGATCGCGTGCCGACGCTGATCGCGCGCGAGGCGCGCGGGCGCAGCGGTCCGCGTCTGAAGACCGCGATCGATGCGCAGGCTGCGGCGCGCGACCTCGCCGGCGCGGCGCTCGGCCTGTCGCTCGATGCGCAGGCGACGGTGTTCGAGATGGCGGCGATCGTCGCGACGCTGCGCTGAGCCCGCTTCACCTCGCCGGGTGGATCGACTAGGAGGCCGGCATGGCCGATCCTTATTATATCACGACCGCGATCCACTATCCCAACGGGCGTCCGCATATCGGCCATGCCTATGAGATGATCGCCGCCGATGCGATCGCCCGTTTCCAGCGGCAAGCGGGGCGCGACGTCCGCTTCCAGACGGGTACCGACGAACACGGCCTCAAGATGGCGCAGACCGCGCGCGCCCGGAACATGGAAACGCGCGCCTTCGCCGACGAAATGTCGTCGCATTTCAGCGGCATGGCCGACAAGCTCGGCATCAGCTACGATCGCTTCATCCGCACCGTCGAACCCGGTCATTACGCCGCCAGCCAGGCGATCTGGCGCGCGATGCGCGACGCGGGCGACCTCTATCTCGATCGGTACGAAGGCTGGTATTCGGTCCGCGACGAAGCCTTCTACGACGAGAAGGAGCTGGTCGACGGGGAAGGGGGGCAGCGCCTTTCGCCGCAGGGCACGCCGGTCGAATGGACCGCGGAGGAGACGTGGTTCTTCCGCCTGTCCAGATATCAGCAGCCGTTGCTCGACTTCTATGCCGCCAACCCGGACTTCATCCGGCCGGAGGCGCGTCGTAACGAGGTGATGCGCTTCGTCGAGGGCGGCCTGTCCGATCTGTCGGTGTCGCGGACCAGCTTCGACTGGGGCGTACCGGTGCCCGACAGCCCGGGCCATGTCATGTACGTCTGGGTCGACGCGCTCACCAACTATCTGACCGGCGCGGGCTATCCCGACGATTCCGCGTCGCTGGCGCGGTTCTGGCCGGCCGATCTGCATCTGATCGGCAAGGACATCACCCGCTTCCATACCGTCTATTGGCCGGCCTTCCTGATGTCGGCGCAGCTGCCGATCCCCAAGCAGGTGTTCGCGCATGGCTTCGTCCTGCACCGCGGTGAGAAGATGTCGAAGTCGGTCGGCAACGTCGTCAGCCCCGACGAGCTGACGGACGCGTTCGGTGTCGACGCGGTCCGCTACTTCCTGCTGCGCGACGTCAGTTTCGGTCAGGACGGCAGCTATTCGGCCGAGGCGATCGTCACGCGCGTCAATGCCGAACTCGCCAACAGCTTCGGCAATCTCGCGCAGCGCACCCTGTCGTTCATCGCCAAGAATCTGGCCGGCGCCTTCCCCGAGGCCGGGCGCAGTGACCCGGCCGATGCGATGCTGCTCGAAGAGGTCGTCGTCGCCTGCGCCGGCCTCACCTCGGCGTTCGGCGATCTGATGCTCAGCCAGGGGATCGAGGCGTGGATGCGCGGCGTCTTCGCCTGCAACCAATATATCGATGCACAGGCGCCATGGGCGCTGCGCAAGACGGATCCGGAGCGGATGCACGCGGTGCTCGGCACGCTGGTCCGTGCGATCCGCATGCTGGCGATCGCGATCCTGCCGGTGGTGCCGGAATCGGCGGGCAAGGTGCTCGACCAGATCGGTGCCGAGGCGCGCGATCACGCGGCAATCGACGATGACGGCTGGTACGGCCGCCAGGCGACATCGGGCTTCGTCATCGCACCGCCGTCGCCGATCTTCCCGCGGCTCGAACTGCCGGCCGCCGCGGCATGATGTTCGCGGATAGTCACTGCCACCTTAACTATAAGGGGGTGTTCGAGCAGCAACAGGACGTGCTCGGCCGCGCGCGCGCGCGCGGCGTCGGCGCGATGCTCAACATCTCGACGCGCGAGAGCGAGTGGGATGCGGTGATCGCCACCGCCGAACGCGAGCCCGACGTATGGGCGGCGATCGGCATCCACCCCAATGAAGCCGATCATTATCCTGACATCGGCCGCGCCACGCTGATCGCGCGCGCCGCGCACCCGCGCGTCGTCGCGATCGGCGAGACCGGCCTCGACTATTTCTACGAACGGTCCGACCGCATCCGTCAGCAGGCGAGCTTCCGCACGCATATCGCGGCGTGCCGCGAAACCGGTCTGCCGCTGATCGTCCATACCCGCGACGCCGAGGCGGATACGCTGGCGATCCTGCGCGACGAGATGGAGCAGGGGGCCTATACCGGCGTCATCCACTGCTTCACCGCGAGCGGCGCCTTCGCCGATGCGGCGCTCGCACTCGGTCTCTACATCTCGATTTCGGGCATCGTCACCTTCAAGAACGCGCGCGATCTGCAGGAGACGGCGGCGTGGCTGCCGATCGATCGCTTGCTGATCGAAACGGACGCACCGTTCCTCGCCCCGGTGCCCAACCGCGGCAAGCCCGGTGAGCCGGCGTTCGTCGCCGATACCGCCGCCTTCCTCGCCGCGTTGCGCGGAGAGCCGCTCGATATGCTGGCGGCGCGGACGGCGGACAATTTCTTCACGCTGTTCGGCAAGGCGCGCGGATGAAGGTCCGCATCCTCGGCTCCGGTACGTCATCGGGCGTGCCGCGGATCGGCAATGATTGGGGCGTGTGCGATCCCGCCGAGCCGCGCAACCGCCGCACCCGCGCGTCGATCCTCGTCGAGCATGAGGGCACCCGCATCCTCGTCGACACCGGGCCGGACATGCGCGAGCAGTTGCTCGCCGCGGAGGTGGCGGCGGTCGACGCGATCCTCTGGACGCACGATCACGCCGATCATTGCCACGGCATCGACGATGTCCGCCAGATCTTCCATGCGCGGGGCGCGCCGGTGCAGGGCTATGCCCGACAAAGCACGCTCGCGGCGCTGCGGGAGCGCTTCACCTATGTCTTCGCCGGGCGGCAGGGCTATCCACCGACGGTCGAGGCGGCGGAGCTGCCGGATCGCCTGACCATCGGTGGCATCACCATCGATGTGGTCGACCAGCCGCATGGCCGGATAAGCTCGGCCGGGCTGCGCTTCACCACGGACGATGCGGTCATCGGCTATGCGACCGATTTTCACGAGCTGACCCCGGCGATGCGCGCCCTTTATACCAACCTCGACGTGTGGATCGTCGACGCGCTGCGCTACGCACCGCATCCGACGCACCCCGACGTACCGACCGTCTTGCACTGGATCGAGGAGCTGCGTCCCCGCCGGTCAGCCTTCATACATATGGATCATTCCATGGACTATGCGACGCTCGTCGCGGCGCTGCCGCCGGGCGTCGAACCTGGCTATGACGGACTCGAATTTCGATTATGACACACGAACTGGGCGGCTCTGCATTATTCTATGTGGTGTTGCTTGGCTTGCCGATCGCGGCGCTGGTGGCGCGGCGCGTACCGATCGCCCGGATCGCCTTGTCGCTCGTCAGCTGGGCGGCAATCTTCGGGCTGCTCGCGATCGTCGTGGCACAGCGGGAGCGCTTTGATCCGTACCTCCAGCACGTCGCACGGCTGCTCAGAATCGAGGATCAGTCGGTCGCGGGCAAGGAGACGCGGATCCGGATGGCGCCCGACGGCCATTTCTGGGCGCGCGTGACGCTCGACGGCGTGTCGCGACGGATGCTCGTCGACAGTGGTGCGACGGTGACGGCGCTTTCGACGACTACGGCGCAGGCAGCCGCGCTCGACGTCCGCGACAGCGCATTTCCGATGATCCTCAACACCGCCAACGGCCAGATCCGTGCGCAGACCGCGACGGTGCGGGAGTTGCGGCTCGGCGATATCGCTGCACGGGATCTCGGCGTCGTCGTGTCGCCGGCCTTCGGGGACACCGATGTGCTCGGGATGAACTTCCTGTCGAAGCTGAAATCGTGGCGGGTGGAGGGCAGCACGCTGATCCTAGAGCCGCACCACCCGCAGGATTTTACATAATACATATTATCGAACTCGAGTAGCAGGGTCGAGCGGGCGCGGCGTACGCGCCCTCTCTTGCGTTCAGAAGTCGAGCGTCAACGATCCGGTGATCGTGCGCGGCGTGCCGAGGAACGCCGAACCACCGTCGCTGCCGGCAAGATAGCGCTTGTCGGTCAGGTTGTTCGCCTGGATCGTCAATGACAGACCCTTGAGCGGTCCGGCGACCTTGCCGAGATCCGCGCCGACATAGGCATCGACCAACAGAAAGCCGGCGCCACTCACATCGCCGCTGGTATCGAGGAAACGGTCGCCGACCTTCTTAGCCGCTGCGCCGGCTTTCAGCACCGATCCTTTATAGTCGCTCGCCAGCACCCACATCGTGCGTGGTGAATTGATCACCTGCCGCCCCGGCGTCACGCCGATATCGTCATCCTGCGCAGCATTGCCGGTGCCGATATACGTCGCGTGATTGTAGGTATAGCTGCCCGACAGCTTCAAAGCCGGCGTGAGGCGATAAGCCAGAGCGACCTCGATCCCGCGACTGCGTATGCCGCCGACGTTGAGATAGACGCTGCTCTGCTCGTTCAGATAATCGATCTCGCTGACGAGGTTGGCCGAGATCGACTGTATGTGATTGTTGAACTTGATGTCATAGCCGGTCAGCGACGCTTCCACCCGGCCGGCATTGTAGCGGCCGCCGATCTCGATATTGTTTGCCGTCTCCGGCTTGATCCGCGCGATCACCACACGCGGCTGGCCGAGCGGGCCATTGCCGATCGCGGCAAAATTCTGCGAGTAGCCGGCAAAGACTTCCAGTCCAGGCAGCGGCGCCTGCACCGTCACGCCCGCCGAGATCAACGGTTGCGAGTGCGAGCGCAGCGACGTGCTGGCCCGGTCGTTGAGCTGTTCGGCGCGGCGTTGATCGAGGAAGAATTGCTTGACGCCGAACCGCGCGCTCAGCCGACCGATCGTTATGGTGTCCTCGGCATAATACATGGCCTCGTCGACATCATAATCCGTGCTGTACTGCTCGTAATAGGCCGTCCCGTCGAACGCCATGCCGACCAGCGGATTGGTGACCTTGTGCCAGTCCCTGATCTGGTTGGCGCGGTCGCGTTCGAACCAGAAGCCGGCCCGCAGCAGGTTCTCCACACCGCCGAACTCGTGCATCCAGCCGGCATCGGTGGTGAAGCCGCCGCGTTCGCCGCGATAATGGGTATGGCGATAGGACATCACCGCCTGTGATCCACTCGGATAGCAGGCCGCTGCATAGCTCGGCGGCACGAGCGCAGTACCGGCGCACCCCTCGTTCATGGTCGCCGCGACCCCGGTCGGCGTGACGAAATAGATCTTGCCGAGCGGCGCACCACCGATCCGGGTGGGCTGCGAACCCGTATATTCGCTTTCGGAAGCGCCCACGCCGTCCTGACGGACATCGACCAGATAGGGCGGCAGGAAATCGCCGCGACCCCGGAGCCGATGGTAATAACCGGTCAGCGACAGCGCCACCTCGCCGATATGGGTATCGCTCTTGAGATAGCCGAACAGGTTGCGCCGCAAGGCCCGCGATCCGGCACGGTAGCTCTGGTCGATGTACGGGACGCCGGTCCAGTGATCGGTATAGGCATCGTGGTTCGGATCACTGGCGAAGGAGTCAGGCGAGACAGATCCGAATTCCGCTTCATCGGCATCGTCGTATGACAGCCAAGCCGTGAGATTGACCGCGGCGATCGTGCTCTTCAGCTTGCCCTCGACATGGTCGCGGCGCGTCTCACCGGCCCCGCCGATCCAGTCCCGGACCCGCGATGTGGAAGCGCTGACGAAGGCGCGCGTGGACGGCGCGATGTCGCCCGTATCGACGCGCGCGTAGAGCTTGCGCGCACTGAAGTCACCACCCGCCGCCGTGAAGCGATACCGACGCTCGGCCGCCGGATCGTCGGTGACGTAATCGAGCGTACCGCCGAGCGCCTCGTTCGATCGCGACGCGATGTCCGCGGTGCCCTGCGACACGCGCACCGTCTTGAGATCGAGCAAGTCGATATAGCGGTTGGCGCGGGCACCGCCGCCATAGCCGGACCCGCCATTGGGAAGGCCGTCGATCGTCGAGCCGATCTGCTGACCGCCCCCGCCCCCGCTGCTGAACCCGCGGATGCTGATCGAGGTCGCCCAGTCGGACGAACCGAACGCATCGCCCTCAGCAACGAAAACGCCGGGCAGCTCCTTGATGACATCGTTGACGCTGGTCAGCGCCGACTGGCGGCTGATCATCGCATTGGTCACCTGCGTGTTCGCAAAGGTCACCGCCCTGCCCGTAACGACGACCTCCTGATCGTCACCGGCGTCCCGCGACTGTGCCGGCACGCTGCCGCCGGCCGGCACAGTTTGAGCTCGGGCAGGACCCGACGCTGCCGCGATCGCAATGATCGCAGCGCCATATTTCAACATGATATTCATCCCCCGCATGATAGCGTGACCGTTGATCCGGTTCGCGGGCGCCGTGTCATACCTCCATGACGAGTATATGACCGGTATTGGGATGCTTAGCCTGAGCTAGAAGCAGCCAAGTTACTGTTGGCGAATAGAAAAGTGTCAAATTTACATCCACGAATGCCAGGCCGGTCGTGCGTCATTTATTTTTCTCGTGGCAGGATGGACGGATATGGCGAAATCGCAGTCATCTAGCCCCACCTCCCGGGCGCTGCTACAGACAGTACACGACGAGGGAGGATTGAGGTGACGTCATCGGCGATGGATCGGCTCGTGGCGATCATGGCGCGGCTGCGGGATCCCGTCCACGGCTGCTCGTGGGACGTGGCGCAGACCTGGGCGACGATCGCGCCCTATACGATCGAGGAAGCCTATGAGGTCGCCGACGCGATCGCGCGCGACGATGCGGCGGATCTTAAGGATGAACTCGGCGATCTGCTGCTCCAGGTCGTCTTCCATAGCCGGATCGCCGAGGACGCCGGCACCTTCACGCTCGACGACGTCGCCGCGGCGGTGAGCGACAAGATGGAGCGGCGGCATCCTCATATATTCGGCGACGCCGATGCGACGCCGGGCTGGGAAGCGATCAAGGCCGCCGAACGGGAAGGCCAAAGCGATACCAGTGCGCTTGCCGGCGTCGCGGTGGCCCTGCCCGCGCTGATGCGCGCCGTGAAGTTGCAGAACCGCGCCGCCCGGGTCGGCTTCGACTGGCCGGACGGCGACGGCGCATTGGCCAAGGTGCATGAGGAGATCGCGGAGGTCGCCACGGCGACGGGCGACGCGGTCGAAGAGGAGATCGGCGACCTGCTGTTCGCCGTGGTCAATTGGGCGCGCCACCTCGGCATCGATCCGGAAGCGGCGCTGCGTCGGGGCAATGCCAAGTTCGAACGACGCTTCCGGGGGATGGAGGGGATCGCCGGCGACGCTTTCGCCGCCTTGCCGCTCGCCGACAAGGAAGCGTTATGGCAGCGGGTCAAGCACGGCTAGCGTTGCAGGAAACGCGCATAGTCGCGCTCGGCGAGCCGCACCTCATATTGCGTTTCGAGATCCTCGCTGATCTGCCCGAGCACCTCGCCATGCGCGTGCAGCCATGCCGCGCCGGCGCCGTCACCGGCGTCGAGCGTGATCCAGTAACGGCGGTGCCCGGCGGTCAGCTTGGCGGCGACCTGTTCGATCAGGTCGTCGACCCCTTCCCCGCTCAACGCGGAAAGTGCGACGACATCATCGCGATGCCCCGCCTCGACCAGCACGTCCTCGTGCCGCTCGGGATCGAGCAGGTCGAGCTTGTTCCACGCCTCGAACCGCGGGGTCTGCTCGGATACGCCGATCTCTGCGAGCACCGCCTCGACGTCGCTGCGCTGCGCCTCGCTGTCGGGATGCGCGATATCGCGGACGTGGATCAGAAGATCGGCCGAGACGACCTCTTCCAGCGTCGCCTGGAAGGCGGCGACGAGCTGCGTCGGCAGGTCGGAGACGAAGCCGACCGTGTCGGACAGGATCGCCTTGTCGATTCCCGGCAGTGAGATTTGCCGCAGCGTCGGGTCGAGCGTCGCGAACAGCAGATCCTCGGCCATGACGTGCGCGCCGGTGAGCCGGTTGAACAGCGTCGACTTGCCGGCATTGGTATAGCCGACCAGCGCGATGATCGGCCACGGTGCCCGCTGGCGCCGATCGCGATGCAGACCGCGCGTGCGGCTGACCTGATCGAGTTCGCGCCGCAGCCGCGCCATCCGGTCGCGGATCAGCCGGCGATCGGCCTCGATCTGCGTCTCACCCGGACCGCCTAGGAAGCCGAAGCCGCCACGCTGCCGTTCGAGATGGGTCCAGCTGCGCACCAGCCGGCCGGCCTGATAGTCGAGATGCGCGAGTTCGACCTGCAACCGCCCTTCGGCGGTCGCCGCACGCTCGCCAAAGATTTCGAGGATCAGTCCGGTGCGGTCGATTACCTTGGCTTCGAGCGCGGTCTCGAGATTGCGCTGCTGCACCGGGGTGAGGCTCGCATCAAAGACGACGAGGTCGGCCTCGTTCTGCCGCACCTGTACGGCGAGCTGTTCGACCTGACCGCTGCCGATCAGGGTCGCCGCCTTGGGCGCCCTCACCCGCACCGCGACCTTGTCGACGACGACCAGGCCGATCGCCGCGGCGAGGCCCGCCGTCTCGTCGAGCCGGGCATCGGCATCGCGATGCGCGTCGCCGGAATCGGGCAGCACGACGAGGGTGCGGCCGCCGCGGGCGAATTCATCGCGATCGCGATTGAAGCCATTGGTCACGGTCAGTCTTCCGTCTCCCCTTCATCGGCGAGGTTCAGCGCGCGCGCCGGCTGGATGGTCGAGACGGCGTGCTTGTAGACGAGCTGCGCCATGCCTTCGCGCTGGAGCAGCATGCAGAACAGGTCGAAGCCGGCGATCTGACCCTGCAGCATGACGCCGTTGATCAGGAACATCGTCACCGAATCTTCCGATTTGCGCACGGCGTTGAGGAAGATCTCCTGCAACAGCGGCTGCTTGCGCTGCGCCTCGCCGACCGATTCGATCAGCGCGGCGATATCCATCGGGCCGGACGGCATGATCGTCGAAATGGCGTGCTTGTAGATGAGCTGCGACTGGCCGTCGCGGCGCAGCAGCACCGAGAAATTGTCGAACCAGGTGACGATGCCCTGGAGCTTGACGCCCTTGACCAGGAACATGGTCACCGGGGTCTTGGAGCGGCGGAGAGCGTTGAGGAAGAGGTCCTGCAACGAGCCTTGTTTTTCGGCCATACATAAGCCTTTCGGTTCTTGGCGAGCCGTTTGCCCGCTATCGCGCCGTTTCCCGGCGTCGGATCACCGCCCGGATCGGGCGACGACGTGCATCTATGAACGATGGGGCGCTGCGTCCAGCACCTAATCCTCGCGCACGTCGGTGATGCCGAGCAGCTTGAGCTTCCGGTGCAGCGCCGAACGCTCCATGCCGATGAAGCTGGCGGTGCGGCTGATGTTGCCGGAAAAGCGACGGATCTGGACGCGGAGATATTCGCGCTCGAAGGTCTCGCGTGCCTCGCGCAGCGGCGCGCCCATGATCGCCCCGCCCCCGCCGCTGCCAAGGTCGCCCTGGTCGCCGAGCACTTCCGCGGGCAGCAGGTCGAGATCGATCCGCCCGATCCGGTCGCCCGGCGCGAGGATGATCGTCCGCTCCACCACGTTGCGGAGCTGACGGACGTTGCCCGGCCAGTCGTACGACTGCAACGCGACCATCGCGTCGGCGGCGATCTCCGGCGTCGGCACGCGGCGTTCGGCGGCATAATGCGCCATGAAATGTTCGACCAGCGCGGGAATGTCTTCGCGCCGTTCGGCGAGCGGCGGCAGCACGACCGGGACGACATTGAGGCGATAATAGAGATCCTCGCGGAACCGGCCTTCGCTGATCTCGTGGGTCAGGTCGCGCGAGGTCGCCGAGACGACGCGGACGTCGACCCTGACGATGCGCGTGCCGCCGATGCGGCTGAAGCTCTGGTCTGTCAGCACGCGCAGGATGCGCGCCTGCGTCGCGATCGGCATGTCCGCGATCTCGTCGAGGAACAAGGTCCCGCCATGCGCCTGTTCGAGCAGGCCGGGACGGATCAGGTCCCCGCCTTCCTCGACGCCGAACAGCTCCTCCTCGACGCGCTCGGGCGTCATCCGCGCCGCGCTGACGATGACGAACGGCGCCTGCGCGCGGTTGCTCCAGCCGTGCAGCAGCCGGGCAGCGACCTCCTTGCCGACCCCGGCCGGCCCCATGATGAGGACGCGGCTGCCGGTCGCGGCGACGCGCTTCAGCGTCGCGCGCACGCCATTGATCGCACCCGAACTGCCGGTGAGATCGCTCTCCCGCCCTGCCGAGACGCGCAGGCTGGCGACCTCGCGACGCAAGCGCTCGGTCTCGGTCGCGCGGGCGACGAGCAGCAGCAGCCGCTCCGCCTCGAACGGCTTTTCGATGAAGTCGCTGGCGCCGCGGCGGATCGCGGCGACGGCGGTATCGAGATTGCCGTGGCCCGAAATGACCAGCACCGGGATGGACGGATCGCGCCGCTTGATCTCGTCGAGCAGCTCAAGCCCGTCGAGTCGTGATCCCTGCAACCAGACGTCGAGCAGCACCAGCGACGGCCGGCGGGTGGCGATCGCCTCCAGCGTCGCGTCGCTGTTCGCGGCGGAGCGGGTGTCATAGCCTTCGTCTTCAAGGACGCCGGCGACGAGTTCGCGGATATCGTGTTCGTCATCGACGACGAGGATGTCGAGCGGCATAATTAATTCCGATTACGAGTAAGGGCGGCGAGCTGGCCGTCGCCGGCGGGCTCGGGCGCGGCGGCCCCCTGGTCGAGGGCGGCGAGAGCGGCGGCGTCGAAGGTCATGCGGACGATGGTGCCGCCGCCGTCGCGGTCGGCGAAGGTCATCATGCCGTGATGCTCCTCGACGATCTTCTTGACGATCGCGAGGCCGAGCCCGGTGCCCCGTGCGCGTGTCGTCATATAGGGTTCGACGATCCGGTCGCGATCGGGCGGCAGTCCGACGCCGGTGTCGGCGACCTCCACGATCATCACCGCATCCTCCTCGGCAACGCGCATCGTCACGCTGCCGCCCGCATCGCCCTTGCTTTCGATCGCCTCGACCGCATTCTTGACGATGTTGGTGAAGGCCTGCCCGAGCTGCCGCCGGTCGCAGACCAGCGCGGGCGCCGGCAGGCTGTGATCGAGCGTGAAGCGGATCGACGGATGCGCGACCTCGTGCAGGAACAATGCTTGTCGGGCGATGTCGACCAGCGACTCTTCGCGGAACACCGGCTTGGGCATGCGCGCGAAGGAGCTGAACTCGTCGACCATCCGGCGCAGGTCGCCGACTTGGCGAACGATCGTGTCGGTCAGCCGCGCGAAGGTCGTGTCCTCGGGGTCGATCTTGCTGCCGTAGCGGCGCTGGAGCCGCTCGGCGGCGAGCTGGATCGGGGTGAGCGGGTTCTTGATCTCATGCGCGATCCGGCGCGCGACGTCGGACCAGGCGGCGCGGCGCTGGTCGAGCAGCTGCTGCGTGATGTCGTCGAAGGTCAGGATCGGCCCGGCGTCGGTCCGCGCGATCCGCACGGCAAGCGTCCGCGTGTCGCCGCTGCGGATGACCTGGACGATCGCCTCGCGCATGTCGCCGTCGACCAGTTCGGCGAGCTCGGGCGCGATCCTGCTCAGCGGGCGGCCGATCAGACCATCGGCGCCGGTGCCGATCAATTCGGTCGCCGAGCGGTTGGCGATGCGGATCGTCCCGTCTTCGGCGGTGGCGATGACACCGGCGGAAACCCCGGCCATCACCGCCTCGATCAGCGCACGGCGATTGTCGAGCTGATCATTGGCGCTGACCAGGGCGCTGTTCTGCTCCTGCAGTCGACCGGTCATTTGGTTGAAGGCATTGGCGAGCGTGCCGACCTCGTCCTTGCGGCGCGGATCGGGGACGCGCGCGGTGAGATCGCCGGTGGCGACCTTACGCGCGGCGCCGACGAGCTCCGCGACCGGACGGACAAGGCGATCGGCGACAGCCAGCGCCGCCCAGACGGCGATACCGACGATCAGCAGTGAGACGATCAGCAAGGCCGCATTGAACTTGAGCTGGAGCGACCGGGACCGGCTTTGCAGCGCCTGATAGTCGCGGATGATCGCGTCGCCGCGGCGCAGCTGGCTGGCAAGCTGCGGATCGAAGATGCGCGCCGAATAGAGATAGGCGCCTTTGCCATAAGCGATCGGCACGACCACACCGATCCGGTCGTCGCTGCGGATGACGACGAAGCCGGCGCCAGTATCGAGCGCCTGTTCCACCGCCGGGGTTACGAGGTTCCGCAGCGGCTTGCCATAGGGGTTGAGCACGATCAGCGGATCGGACTCGCCGCGGCGGATGATCATCGCCTCCGATTGTTCACGGCGATAGGTCTGGATCAGGAGCGCCTGCTGAAAATAGGCGCTGTCGATCGCATGACCCTGCAAATCGACGGCGAGGTCGCCGCTCATCGCCTGGACCTGCGAGATGACGCGATTGGCCTCGCGCTGATAGTTCTCGCCGACCAGGGTCCGCGCATTCTCGATCATGCCGCTCGCGCGATCGGACGACCAGAATTCGACGCCGATCTGGAACAGCAGGGAGGCGAAGATGGTGACGAGCAATGCCGGCACCGCGGCGATGATCGAGAAGATGGCGACGAGGCGGACGTGCAGCACGCCCTCGCCCCCGACGAGCGACGCCGCGGCCCGCCGCCGCGCGATACGCCGCCCGACGAGCATCAGCAGCGCGATACCCGGCACCAGATTGGCGACGAGCAACGAGGCGATCGCCGGCGGTGACAGGGGCTGGGCCGGCTTGCTGCTGCCGGTGATGATGAAATAGGTGGCGGTCGCGATCGCTATGGCGAGCGCCAGCACCAACGCCTCGACGGCGGGCGTGATGCGCAGCCGGCGATCCGGGAGGGATTCGATCAGATCGGGCGTGACGGCCGCGTTCATTGTCGCCATCGTACAACGTGGATTGTTGCACGGAAACCACATAATTTGGCGTTGCCGGTGGTTTGTGGTGACACCGGGACGAACGACGCTAGCGGCCGGCCCCGCCGCCCCTCATTCGTCGGTGCGTGCGCTGATCCCGAGCGTGTCGAGCCGCTTGCGCAGCGTGTTGCGGTTTAGGCCGAGCGCACGCGCTGCACGGAGCTGATTGCCACCGTGACGGGCGAGCATCACGGCGATGAGCGGTCGCTCGACCTCGCCGATGACGCGATCGTACAGGCTGCCGTCGTCTAGCGCGTCGGGGCGCTCGCGCGCGATCCGCTCGACGAGATGGCGGACCGCCTCGGCGATGCCCGGATCGGCCGCCTCCCCCGCGCCGCCCGGCGCACCGAGCAGATCGCGGATCGTCGCCGCGTCGATCAGCTCGTCGCGGGCGAGCACCGCCAGGCGCCGCATCAGATTCTCCAGCTCGCGGACATTGCCCGGCCAGTCGTGCGCGGTCAGCGCCGCCTGCGCCGCATCGCTGAGCTGGCGCCGCGGCAGTCCCTGCGCCGCGGCGCTCTCTAGGAAGTGGCGGGCGAGCAGCGGGATGTCCTGCCGCCGTTCGCGCAGCGCGGGCAGCGCGATCGGCACGACGTTGAGGCGGTAGAACAGATCCTCGCGGAACTGGCCCGACGCGACCTGCGTCGTCAGATCGCGGTTGGTCGCCGCGACGACGCGGACATCGGCACGCATCGCCCGCGCACCGCCGACCGTGGTGAATTCACCCGACTGGAGCACGCGCAGCAGCCGCGTCTGTGCCTCCATCGGCATGTCGCCGATCTCGTCGAGGAACAGGGTGCCGCCGGCCGCCTGTTCGAACCGGCCGGCATTGCGCACCGCGGCGCCGGTGAAGGCGCCGCGCTCATGGCCGAAAAGCTCCGCCTCAATCAGCTCACGGGGAATCGCGGCCATGTTGATTGCAACGAACGGCGCCGCCCGCCGCGCGCCGAGATCGTGGATCGCGCGGGCGACCAATTCCTTGCCGGTGCCCGACTCGCCGGAGATCAGCACGGTCAGATCGTTCGAGAGCACCCGCGCGATGATGCGGTAGACGTCCTGCATCGCCGGCGAGCGACCGATCAGCGGCAAGGCGGGGTCCTCCCCCGCCTCGGGCTGCGGCATCACCGCGCCGCGCGCCAGCGCGCCGGCGACCGCGCGGGTCAGATCGTCGAGGTCGAAGGGCTTGGGGAGATATTCATAAGCCCCGACCTCGGCCGCACGCACCGCCGTGGTCAGCGTGTTCTGCGCCGACAGGATGATCACCGGCAATTGCGGCAGGCGCTCGCCGATCTCCTGCGCACGGGCGATGCCGTCGCCGTCGGGCAAAATGACATCGGTGATCAGCACGTCCGGCACGCGGGTGGCGAGCATCCGGTCGAGCTGCGCCAGCGTCTCGGCGGTCTGGACGTCATGACCGGCCCGGCGCAGCGCCTGCGCGACGACGGTGCGGATCGCGGCATCATCGTCGACGACGAGGACACGGCTCACAGCGTCGCTCGCGGCAGCAGGAGGCGCAACGTCGTCATTTCGGGGGTTCCTTCGCGGGCATATTGGACGATGCCGCCCATGTCGCGCATCAGCTTGTCGACCAGGGCGAGGCCGAGCCCCTGCCCCTCCGGCCGTCCCGAGACAAAGGCGTCGAACAGATGGTCGGCGATGTCGGCCGGCGCGCCCGGGCCGTTGTCGGTCACGCAGATCTCGATCGGCAACGGCGTGCGCGGTCGGCCCGCGGCGGCGGCGACCGACATGCCGTGACGATAGGCCGTCGTGATCAGGATGCGCGGGTTGCGCTCGGTCCGGCACGCCTCCACCGCATTCTTGAGCAGGTTGATGAGGATCTGGAGAAGCGCATCGCGGTTGATCGCCGCATCGGGCAGCGACGGATCGAACCGTTCCTCGATCGTCACGCCGCGACCAAAACCGGCGAGCGCAAGCCGGCGCGCATGGCCGAGCAACGGGTAGATATTCTCGCCATGGATCGGCAGCGGGCGGGTGTCGCTGAAATCCTGCATCCGGTCGATCAGCGCGGCGATGCGATCGACCTCGGTGACGATCAGCGTGGTGAGTTCGCCGGTGCCGAGCAATTGCGCCGCGCCGCGGATGCCCGACAGCGGGTTCTTGATCTCATGGGCGAGCATCGCCGCAGCGCCGCTCGCCGCGCGCGCCCCGCCGCCGGACTGGGCGAGCCCGCGGGTGGTCGCCGCGCTGTGCAGGGTAATGGCGCGCCAGCCGGGATGATCGGACACGGCCGCCTCGACGAAGTCGACGCGGATCTTGGGGCCGTGCGGCGTCGCGATCTCGGCGTCATAATAAGCGAAGCCGCCCTCGCGGCGATCGTCGGCAGCCGGCGGCGGCAGGATCGCGGCGAGCGGCTGGCCGCGCATCACCCGCTCGGACAGGTTGAGCAATTGCTCTGCGAAGGCATTGGCATGGGCGATGCGATCGTCCGGATCGATGACGATCACCGCGACCGGCAGCGCACCGAACAGCTCGGCGAAACCGGGGCGACCCGAGGCATAGCCGCTGTGCGGCGTCATCACGCGGTCAGGCAGCCTGCGCGATCGGCTGGTCGCGGAGCGGCGCGTAGAAGTCGGCGAGCATCCGCTTGACCACCGCCGCATCGGGCTGCTGGTTGACCGTATTGCGGAACTCGGCTGATCCGGTCAGCCCCTTGGTGTACCAGCCGATATGCTTGCGGGCCATATTGACGCCGGTGACGCTGCCGTAATGATCGAGCATCGCGTCATAATGTTCGCTGATGACGCGATATTGCTCGTCGAGCGAAGGGTCGGCGCGACGCGTGCCGGTGGCGAGATATTCCATCACCTGACCGAGCAGCCACGGCCGGCCGTATGCGCCGCGGCCGATCATGATGCCGTCCGCACCCGATTGGTCGAGCGCGGCGACCGCATCTTCGATCGAGCAGATGTCGCCATTGGCGATCACCGGGATGCTGACCGCATCCTTGACGGTGCGGATGAAGCGCCAGTCGGCGCTGCCCTTGTACATCTGGTTGCGGGTGCGGCCGTGGACGGTGATGAGCTGGACGCCGAGATCCTGCGCGATCCGGGACAGCTCGGGCGCGTTGAGGCTGTCGAGGTCCCAGCCCATCCGCATCTTGAGCGTCACCGGCGCCTTGACCGCCTTGACTACCGCGTCGACCAGCTGCGCGGCGAGCGTAGGGTCGCGCATCAGCGCCGACCCCGCGTCGCCGTTGGTGACCTTGCGCACCGGGCAGCCCATGTTGATGTCGATGATCGCCGCGCCGCGATCCTCGGCGAGCTTCGCCGCCTCCGCCATCTCATAGGGGGTGCAGCCGACCAGCTGCATCGACACCGGCTCTTCGGACAGATGCCAGGCCGCTTTCTGGATCGACTGGCGCGTCTCGCGGATCGCCGCCTGGCTGGCGATCATCTCGGTGACATTGAGGCCGGAGCCGTAGCGCCGGACGAGCGTGCGGAACGGCATATCGGTGACGCCGGTCATCGGCGCCAGGATGACGGGGGTGTCGATCCGCACGGGACCGATCTGGATGGGCGAAAGAGCTGCCATGATCTGCCTGAAAAACAGGCATCGCCCTAGCGACTTGCCGCGGTGCTGGCAAGGTCGCGGGCGGCGGGCTAGGATGGGGCGATGACCGAACGAGCTTATACGACGGCGCTGATCGTGGCGGCGGGCAGCGGCGTGCGCGCCGGCGGGGCCTTGCCCAAACAATATGCCACGATCGCCGGCAAGCCGCTGATCGCCCATGCCTACGCCGCCTTCGCCGACCATCCCGCAATCGATCGGGTGGTGGTGGTGATCGCCCCCGGCGCCGAGCCGCTGGCGCAGGCGGCGCTGGGCGCGGTGACGCTGGTGACGGGCGGCGCGTCGCGGCGCGAGTCGGTGGCGAAGGGCCTTGCCGCGGTCACCGGCGCGCGGGTGCTGGTGCATGATGCGGCAAGGCCGTTCGTGCCCGCCGCGGTGATCGATCGGGTCGTCGCCGCGCTCGATGCGGCGGACGGTGTCATCCCGGCGATCGCCGTGGCGGACACGTTGGTGCGCGACGGCACGGTGGTGCCGCGCGACGGCCTGTCGCGCGTGCAGACGCCGCAAGGCTTCCGCACGGAAGCGCTGCGCGCCGCGCATGCGGCCTGGCCCGCCGACGACGAGGCGACCGACGATGCGCAAATGGTGCAGCGACTTGGCGGCAGCGTCGCTTTGGTGCAGGGCGATGCGATGCTCGACAAGGTAACGCATCCGGAAGATTTCGCCGCCGCCGAGGCGCGCGTGCAATGGGAGTCACGCAGCGCCTCCGGCTTCGACGTGCATCGGCTCGAGGCCGGTGAGCAACTCTGGCTCGGCGGCGTGCTGATCCCACACGACAAGGGCCTCTCGGGTCATAGCGACGCGGATGTCGCGCTGCATGCCCTGACCGATGCGCTGCTCGGCACGATCGCCGCGGGCGATATCGGCACCCACTTCCCGCCCTCCGATCCCCAATGGAAGGGGGCCGATTCGGCGCAATTCCTCCAACATGCCGCGACGCTGATCGCGGAGCGCCGCGGGCGGATCGACTTCGTCGACCTGACGCTGATCTGCGAGGCGCCGAAGATCGGGCCGCACCGCGCGGTGATGCGCGAGCGGATCGCGGCGCTGCTCGACCTGTCGATCGACCGGGTGAGCATCAAGGCGACGACGACCGAACGGCTCGGCTTCACCGGCCGCGGCGAAGGCATTGCCGCACAGGCGGTCGCCACCGTGAGCCTGCCGCGATGAGAGCGCTGCTCGCCATCGTCGGCCTTCTCGCCGCCTCGTCCGCCGAGGCGCAGACCCGGTGCATCACGACACCCGAGGCGGAGGCGATGACGCTCGTCGCCCTGCCCGACATCATCCAGCAGACCGGGATCATCTGCGCGACGCGCCTGCCGTCGTCGAGCCTGATCCGCCGCACCGACAGCCAATTCCTCGGCCGCTATCAGGCAGCGGCGGATCGCGCCTGGCCGGACGCGCGGGCGGCGATCGTCAAATTGTCCGATCCGATGATCGATTCGCTGCTCCAGTCGGAGTTCGCCCGCCCGTTGCTCACGGCGGCGCTCGCGCCCTTGCTGGTCGGGCGGATCAACCCGGCCGATTGCGGCACGATCGACCGTTTCGTGACGCCGCTCGCGCCGCTGCCGCCGCAGAATACCGCGGCGGTGATCGTCACCACCCTGCGCTATTTTAAGGAGCAGAAGGCCAGAGGCAAGGCGAGCGCGGTGCCCGACCTGCCGCTCTGCCCGGAGGGTTCGCGCTGATGGATACGCTGCTACCCCGTGAATTGATCGACGCCGCCACACGCGTCGTCGAGGCGAACCGCGCCGCGGGCCGCACCGTCGCGCTCGCCGAAAGCTGCACCGGCGGGCTGGTCGCCGCGGCGATCACCGAAGTGCCGGGCGCGTCCGACGTGTTCGGCGCCGGCTTCGTCACCTATTCGAACGACGCCAAGATGAAGCTGCTCAAGGTCAACAGCGACGTGCTGGAGACGTTCGGCGCGGTGTCGATCGCGGTGGCGTGGAGCATGGCGCAGGGCGCACTCGCCAACAGCGGCGCCGATGTCGCGGTGGCGATCACCGGCGTCGCCGGGCCGGGCGGCGGATCGGTCAAGAAGCCGGTCGGCACCGTCGTCTTCGCACGAGCGGAGAAGGGCGGCGATCCGTCGGACGTCCATGCCGACCGCAAGGCGTTCGGCGACCTCGGCCGCGGCGGCATCCGGCTTCAAGCGGCGCTGGTCGCGCTCGAGTTGCTGTTGCCGTAAAGCACTTTGGCGCGATCCTCGAACGCGCCGATCATCCGCCGCAACGCCACGCCGAACACCTGGCCGGCGAGCATCTCGAACATCCGGTTCTTGAACTGGAAGTCGACCGCGAAATCGACTGCGCAGCCGCCCTCTTCGGCGCGGAAGCGCCAGTCGTTGTGCAGATATTTGAGCGGCCCGTCGATATATTCGACATGGACGCTGTCGGGCCGCACCTTCTCCACCTTCGAGGTGAACGTCTCGCGCAGCCCCTTGAAGCCGACGATCATGTCGGCGAGCGTCGCGGTGTCGCTGTCCTGGCGGACGCGCATCGCGCTGACCCAGGGCAGGAACTCCGGATAGCGCTTCACGTCGGCGACCATGTCGAACATCTGCTCGGGCGTGTACGGCAGATGCCGGGTCTCGGCGTGTTTAGGCACGTTCGAGCGTCTTCCCGGCGAGCTTAGCGGCGCGGGCATCGCGCATCTTGGCGAAATCGTCGCCGGCATGATAGCTCGACCGGGTCAGCGGCGACGAGGCGACGAGCAGAAAGCCCTTGGCGCGCGCGATCGCGGCATAGCTGTCGAACGCCTTGGGCGTGACGAACTCCGCCACCTTGGCATGGCGCGGCGTCGGCTGGAGATATTGCCCCATCGTCAGGAAGTCGATGTCCGCCGAGCGCATGTCGTCCATCACCTGATGCACTTCCAGCCGCTGCTCGCCGAGGCCGAGCATCACGCCCGACTTGGTGAAGATCGACGGATCGAGCTTCTTGACGCTCTCCAGCAGGCGGATCGAGGCATAGTAACGCGCGCCGGGACGGATCGTCGGATAGAGGCGCGGCACGGTTTCGAGATTGTGGTTGTAGACATCGGGGCGCGCGGCGACGATCGCCTCGACCGCGGCTTCGTGCTTGTTGCGGAAATCCGGGGTGAGGATCTCGATCGTCGTGCGCGGATTGGCGCGGCGGATCGCCTCGATCACCTTGACGAACTGCTGGGCACCGCCGTCCGGCAGATCGTCACGATCGACCGAGGTGACGACGATATGCTCCAGCCCCATCTGCGCCGCGGCGTCGGCGACGTTGTTGGGCTCCATCGGATCGACCGCGCGCGGCATGCCGGTCTTGACGTTGCAGAAGGCGCAGGCCCGGGTGCAGGTGTCGCCGAGGATCATCACCGTCGCATGTTTCTTCGACCAGCATTCGCCGATGTTCGGACACGCCGCCTCCTCGCAGACGGTGGTCAGGCTCTTCGACCGCATCAGTTCGCGCGTCGCGGCGAAGCCGGCGCTGGTCGGCGCCTTGACGCGGATCCAGTCGGGCTTGCGCTGGCGTTCCGGACGGGCGAGCGGAGTCATCTCGTTCATGATCCGCGAGATAGCGACTCCATGGTTTGTGAACAACCATCATGCCGTTTGTGAAGAAGCTTTGCCCGCCTGCCATAGCCGGCACACACCGGATAAATGTGCGTTATAGCTGCCGAAACGGACGCTAATTGGAGGTACAATGACCGACTTCGCCGACATGGTCCAAGGCTATCGCCGGTTCCGCGACAAGGGCTGGACCGAGCAGCGCGAGCGTTGGAGCCAGCTAAGCCAGGGACAGGATCCCAAGGTGATGGTGATCGCCTGTTCGGACAGCCGCGTCGATCCGATGCAGATCTTCGACGTCGCGCCGGGCGAGATCTTCACCGTGCGCAACGTCGCCAATCTCGTCCCGCCGTTCGAAACGAACAAGGGTTTCCACGGCGTCTCCGCCGCGGTGGAGTTCGCGGTGACGCAGCTCGAGGTGCCCGAGGTGGTGGTGATGGGCCACGCCTCGTGCGGTGGCTGCGCCGCGGCACTGTCGGGCGGCTTTGCCGGGCGCGAGAAGGGCAACGGCGGCTTCATTTCCGACTGGGTCGGTCTGCTCGACGCGGCTCGCGACAAGGTGAAGGCCGAATTCGGCGAAGGCGCTGAGGCGAAGCGCGAGCTGGAGCACGAGGCGGTGCGGGTCAGTCTCGCCAACCTGCGCACCTTCCCCTTCGTCGCCGAGCGCGAGGCTGCGGGCAAGCTCAAGCTCCGCGGCGCCTATTTCGCGATCGCGGACGGCGTGCTGCACGTGATGGATGACGACGGGGTCTTCGCTCCGGCGTGATCAAAGCCGACGGCGCTCCGCAGGGGCGCCGCCGTTCACGATCTCAGCCGATGTCCCGCGCATAGACGACATCGTCGTGCAAGGTAGCGCCGACCTGATATTGGCGCCGACCCGCCAGCTCGAAGCCCTGGCGTTCGTAGAACAGTCGTGCGCGCCTATTGCCGCCATAGACTCCGAGCAGCATGCGGGTCGCGCTCAGCGCCCGTGCGTCCTCGACTGCCCGCGCCATCAGCAACGCGCCCAGCCCCGTGCCGCTCGCGACGGGCAAGGTGTAGATACGGCGGAGTTCGATATCGTGCGGTCCTGCCGGGATCGGCAGATCGGGGGCAGTCAGCATCGTATAGCCGACCGGCGCGGCGCCGTCGGGATGTTCGGCGAGCGTCACGACGCTCGCCGGGTCGGCGATCCAGCGTCTGAACGCCTCGACCGAGCTGTTCTTCGCGACATGGGCGACGATGTCCGCCCCGTCGAGGATGCCGGCGAAGGTCGCGAGGAAGCTCGCGCCCGCCACCAGCGCGACCGCAGGCGCATCCGCGGGGGACGCGCGCCGCAGCCGCCAGTGCATCAGCCGACGATCTCTTCGGGCTTGAAGAAATAGGCGATCTCGATCTCGGCATTCTCGTCCGAATCCGAACCGTGAACGGTGTTCGCCTCGATCGATTCGGCGAGTTCCTTGCGGATCGTGCCCGGCTCGGCATTCGCCGGGTTGGTCGCGCCCATGATGTCGCGATTGCGCTGCATCGCATTCTCGCCCTCGAGCACCTGGACGACGACCGGGCCGGAGATCATGAAACTGACCAGATCGTTGAAGAACGGACGCTCGCGGTGCACGGCGTAAAAGCCCTCGGCCTGCTCGCGCGTCATCTGGATGCGCTTCGACGCGACGACGCGCAGGCCGGCCTCTTCGAGCATCTTGGTGACGGCGCCGGTCAGGTTGCGGCGGGTGGCATCGGGCTTGATGATCGAAAAGGTACGGTTCGCGGCCATGATGGTCACGGGCTCCTGTCTTGGGCAATCGTGGAAGTCGCGGAGCCCTAGTCGCGGGGCGGCCTGTTTGCAACCGGTTCGGCTTGAGCGGTCCGGCTCAGGCGGCCTGCTCCCAGCGGCCGGCGTCATTCTGCTTCCAATATCGCCGCTCGATCCCGTCGCGGCCGCCGAGCGCGCGCCACGCCTCGCGCGCGCTGCGGATATGTTCGTCCTCGAAGAAGTGGAAGGCACGATCGAAGTCGAGCGCTGCCTCCCGCCATTCGCCGTCGACCAACGCAACGTGGCGCGCGGCATTGGCCGCCACCACGTCGTCGGCGATCAGGATCGGCTGGCGCGTGTCATCCCCCGCCCCGATCTGTGCATGCGGCACGAAACTGTCGGCGCGATAGCTCCACAGCAGCCGGTCGATGCCGGCACGCTGCTCCGCCCGCGCGCTGACGATGAGCAACCGCTGGCCGCCCTCCACCACCTTCGCCGCAATCTGTGGCAACGCTCGATCGAGCGGGGTCGCGGTAAGGTGGTAGAAATCGACCTGCATGGGCCAGCCTCAGCCCTCGAAACGATCGGCGATGACGCGATCGAGCAGCCGCACGCCGTAACCGGTCGCGCCCTTGTCATAGGTCGCGCCCGCCTTGTCGCTCCACACCATGCCGGCGATGTCGAGATGCGCCCAGGCGACGCCCTCGTCGACGAAGCGCTGGATGAACTGCGCCGCGGTGATCGAGCCGGCGCCCCGCGGACCGACGTTCTTCATGTCGGCGATCGGCGAATCGATCAGCTTGTTGTACGTGTCCGACAGCGGGAAGCGCCACAATTTGTCGCCCGTCGCCAGTCCCGCGGCGAGCAGCGCATCGGCCAGGCCGTCGTCATTGGCGAACAGGCCGCCATATTCGTTGCCGAGGCTGACGATCATCGCCCCCGTCAGCGTCGCCAGATCGATGATCGCCTTCGGGCGGAAGGTCGCCTGCGTCCAGGTGATCGCGTCGGCAAGCACCAGCCGCCCCTCCGCGTCGGTATTGAGGATCTCGATCGTCTGCCCCGACATCGAGGTGACGACGTCGCCCGGACGCTGTGCATTGCCATCGGGCATATTCTCGACCAGCCCCATCACGCCGACGACATTGACCTTCGCCTTACGCGCGGCGAGCGCCTTCATCGTCCCCGCGACCGCGCCGGCACCGCCCATGTCCCACTTCATGTCCTCCATGCCCGCGCCGGGCTTGAGTGAGATGCCGCCGGTATCGAAGGTGACGCCCTTGCCGACCAGCGCCACCGCTGGATCGCCCTCGCCGGCACCGTTCCAGCGGAGCGCGAGGATGCGGGCCTCCCGCACCGACCCCTGGCTGACGCCGAGCAGGGCGCCCATGCCGTGCTGCGCCATCTCCGCCTCGTCGACGGTGATGATCTCGAGGCCGAGGCCCTCGACGCTCGCGCGCACCTGTTCGACGAAGCTTTCGGGGTAGAGGATGTTCGGCGGCGCCGCGACGAGGTTGCGGGTCAGCGTCAGCCCTTCGGTGACGGCCTGCTGCGCGCTCCACGCCGCTTCGGTGCCATCGGGTGCGCCGACGATCGTCAGCCGGGTCAGCGTCGGCTTCTGCTTCTCGGGCAGCTTGGTGCGATATTGGTCGAAGCGCCAGGCGCGCTGCGCGGCGGCGGCGGCGAAGCGCGCGACCGCCTTGGCGGTCGGGCTGACCGAGGCAAGATCAGCGGTCAGTTCGGTCGCGCCCGAGGTGAGCAGCTTGGCGGTCAACGCCCCGCCGGCCTTCTCCCAATCCGCCTCGCTGCCGCTGCCGACGCCGACGAGCAGCACGCGGCGGTGGGTATCGCCCTCGCCGACGAACAGGTCGACGATCGCGCCGGCCTCGCCGTCGAAGCGCGCCGCCTGTGCCGCGGCGCTGGCCAGCGCCTGATGCCCCTCGCCCAGCCCCGCCCAGCTGCCGCGGCCGGCGAGGTCCTTCTCCACCGGCAGCGCGGTGATGGCGGCGGTGGAACGATCGGACGAGAAGGCAATCTGCATAACGGAACACTTCCTGGCACTGACAATAGGCGCATGATCTAAGGTCGCGGTGCGACGAGCACAACGATTGCAGCGCCGTGCGGGTGATGCGATAGGCGGTGCGCGGCTCCGGCGTCGTTCAGGGCGACGCCGGCCACGCCGAAAGGGTATTCGGATTATCGTGTTGCGTTTCGACCTTATGGCCGGCTGTGCGCTCGCCGCCGCGCTGTTCGCTACGCCGGCAGGCGCACAGGACCTGCAGGATCGCCCGGTCGCGCCGCCGCCGGCCAACGATCCCGCGCTGGCGACGCCGGCGACGGCGGATCAGGTGCAGTTCAGCGCCGGCAGCCTCGACTATGACAGCAACGCCGATATCGTCACCGCGCTCGACGAGGTGCGGATGTTCCGGCAGGGCGACCGGCTGCGCGCCGACAAGGTCGTCTGGAACCGCAAGACCGGCAAGGTCGTCGCGACCGGCAATATCGCCGTCACCAATCCCCAAGGCGACGTCGCCTACGGTGATTCGATCGAGCTGACCGATTCGCTGAAAGACGGCGTCGTCCAGAACATGCTCGTCGTGCTCGAACAGGGCGGGCGGATGGCGGCGGAGCGCGGCACGCGCCGCACCGACGGCTCGATGCAGCTCGACAAGGCGGCCTACACCCCCTGCGCGGTGCAGACGTCCGAAGGCTGTCCCAAGACCCCGTCGTGGCAGATCACCGCCGTCCGCATCCTCTACCGCCCGGATCGCGAGCGGGTCTATTTCGGCGGCGGGCAATTCCATCTGTTCGGCCTGCCGGCGGTGCCGCTGCCCGCCTTTTCGATGCCGACCGGGGGCGGCTCGGAAAGCGGGCTGCTCGCGCCCGACCTGCAGCTCGACCGGGTCAACGGCCTCGAACTGGTGACGCCTTATTATTTTCGGCTGGCGCCCAACAAGGGGCTGACCCTCACCCCGCATATCTTCTCGGCGGTGCTGCCGATGATGCAGGCGCGCTACGAGGCGCTCAGCACCAAGGGCGCATTCCAGGTCACCGGATATCTGACCGAAAGCCGCCGCAGCGACGATCTCAACACGACGACGCCGACCGATACCGAGCGCGCGTTCCGCGGCTATATCGACGGCATCGCACGCTATCAGCTCGATCCCTATTGGAGCATCAGCGGCTCGGCGCGCATCGCCAGCGATCGCACCTTCCTGCGCCGCTACGATATCTCGCGCGACGACCGGCTGCGCACCACCGCATCGCTCGAGCGGATCGATCCCAACACCTATTTCGCGCTGACCGGCTGGTATATCCAGACGCTGCGCGTCAACGACCCGCAGGGGACACAGCCGATCGCCTTGCCCGAGATCGACTTCCGCAAGCGGATCGACCTCGGCGGCGGCAAGCTGCAGTTGCAGGCCAATTCGCTCGCGATCACCCGTACGGAGGGGCAGGATACGCAGCGCGCCTTCATCGCCGCGCAATGGGACCTGCGCCGCCTGACCAATTGGGGCCAGGAGGTGACGTTCACTGCTTATGGCCGTGCCGACGCCTATAACACGCACGATTCGATGCTCACCACGGTGGCGAGCTACCGCGGCCTCGACGGCTTCCAGACCCGCGCGATCGGTGCGCTCGCGGTCGACGTCAAATGGCCGTTCATTGGCGAGTTTCTCGGCGGCACGCAGCGGTTGACGCCGCGGGTGCAGCTCGTCGCCACGCCCAAGACCAACAATCTCGACATCCCCAACGAGGATGCGCGCGCGGTCGACCTCGAGGATTCGAACCTCTTCGCGCTCAACCGCTTCGCCGGATACGACCGGTGGGAGGACAGCAGCCGCGTCACCTATGGCGCCGAATGGGCGGTGGCGGTGCCCGGCATCACCTTCAACACGGTGATCGGCCAGAGCTATCGCCTGTCCGAACGGCCGACGATCCTGCCGGTCGGTACCGGGCTCAGCGACCGGTTCTCCGACATCGTCGGTCGATCGACGCTGCGGGTGCGCGACTTCGTGTCGATCATCCACCGTTACCGGCTGGACAAGGACAGTTTCGCGGTGCGCCGCAACGAGGTCGACGCGACGGTCGGTTCGAGCCAGACCTATGTGCTCGCCGGCTATCTGCGCCTCAATCGCAACATCTTCCCCGCGATCGAGGACCTTCAGGATCGCGAGGAGGTGCGGCTCGCGGGGCGCGTCCAGTTTGCGCGCTTCTGGTCGGCGTTCGGGTCGACGGTGATCGACCTGACCGAGCGCAGCGAAGATCCCCTGTCGCTCGCCGATGGCTTCGAACCGATCCGCCATCGCCTCGGCGTGCAATATGAGGACGATTGCCTGCGGCTCGGCTTCACCTGGCGGCGCGATTATCAGGACACCGGCGACGCCCGCTCGGGCAACAGCTTCCTGTTGACGCTGGCGTTGACCAACCTCGGCCGCTAAGCCGCAGTTCAGCTCGATCGGGCCATAGCCGGGAACAGGCGTCGCGAGACAGGCGACGCCGCGCTTTGGGATAACGGAAGAACGTGAAGCAGATCACAGGACGCAGCGCCCGCCTCGGTCGCACCATCAGCTGGCTCGCGCTGGCGGCGATCGCCAGCGGCGCGGTCGCGCAGACCGTCGCCGATCAGCAGGTGCCCGAAACGAACCTCAACATTCCGGCCAATCTCCAGATCTTCGGCAAGCTCGATCCGAACATCCGCAAGCCGACCGCGATCGTCAACGATACGGTCATCACCGGCACCGATGTCGATCAGCGGCTCGCGCTGACGGTCTTCAACAACGGCGGCCGTGGCCCCGCCCCCGAACAGATCGACGAGTTCAAGCTCCAGATCCTGCGCCAGCTGATCGACGAGACGCTCGAGATCCAGGAGGCGAAGACCGCCGAGGTCACCGTCACCGCCGCCGAGCTCGACCAGAGCGAGGCGGGGCTCGCCAAGCGCTTCAACATGACCGTGCCGCAGCTGCGTGTCGCGCTGCGTAAGGCGGGTTCGTCCGAACGCTCGCTGCGTCGCGCGATCGAGGGCGAGCTGGCCTGGAACCGCTACCTGCGCCGCAAGATCGAGCCGTTCGTCAACGTCGGCGACGAAGAGGTCAGCGCGATCCAGAAGCGGATCGAGGCGGCGCGGGGCACCGAAGAATATAATCTGCGTGAGATCTATCTCAGCGCCAACGACGCCAACCGCAACGAGGTGTTCGCCAAGGCCAAGCAGATCATCGGCGAGATCCAGAAGGCGCAGCAGCCGTTCGAGCTGTTCGCGCGCAACTATTCGGAAGCGTCGACCCGCGGCGTCGGCGGCGATCTCGGCTGGATCCGGCTGGTGACGCTGCCGCAGCCGCTCGCCGATGCGGCGCAGCAGATGCAGGTCGGCCAGGTCGCCGGGCCGATCGAGACGCCGGGCGGCTTCTCGATCCTCTATCTCACCGACAAGCGCACGATCGGCGCCGCCGACCCGCGCGACGCGCGACTCAGCCTCAAACAGCTTACCGTCGCCTTCCCCGCCGGCACGACGCAGGCGCAGGCGCAGACCCGCGCCGCCACCTTCGCCAAGACGGTCCAGTCGATCCAGGGCTGCGGTACGGTCGAGAAGGTCGCCGCGACGATCGGCGCCGAGGTGGTCGACAACGATTCGGTCCGCATCCGCGACCTGCCGCCGCAGTTGCAGGAGATCCTGCTCAAGCTGCAGGTCGGTCAGGCGACACCGCCATTCGGCTCGCCGACCGAAGGCGTTCGCGCCCTGGTCCTGTGCGGTCGCGACGATCCGCAGCAATCGGCCGTGCCGGGTGCCGCGCAGATCCAGGGGCAGCTCGAACAACAGCGCGTCAATCTGCGCGCGCAGAGCAAGCTGCGCGATCTACGCCGCGACGCGGTGATCGAGTATCGCTGAGATGAGCCAGCCGCCGCTCGCGATCGCCATGGGAGATCCCGCCGGGATCGGTCCCGAGATCATCGCCAAGAGCTGGGCGGTGCGCGGCTTGCGCAGCCTGCCGCACTTCGCGTTGGTCGGCGATCCCGCCGCCGTGCGCCGGGTATGGAACGGCCCGATCGAGACGATCGGGGCGATCGACGAGGCCGCGGCGGTGTTCGATCGCGCCTTGCCGGTGCTGGCGACGGGCAACGCCGGCGAAGTGACGCCCGGCGCACCCGAGGTCGGCGGGGCGCAGGCGGCGTTGCAGGCGCTCGAACAATCGGTCGACCTGGTCCGGCAAGGCGCGGCGCGTGCGCTCGTCACCGGCCCGGTGTCCAAGGCGCAACTATACGGCATCGGCTTCAATCATCCCGGCCAGACCGAATTCGTCGCGGGCCGCTGCGGCGTCGCGGCGGAGGATGCGGTGATGATGCTCGCCGGGCCCAGCCTGCGCGTCGTGCCGATCACCGCGCATGTCCCCCTCGCGCAGGTGTCCTCGCTGCTCTCGGTCGAATTGATCGTCGCCAAGGGGCGCGCCACCGCGATCGGGCTGACGCGCGATTTCGGTATCGCCGCGCCGCGGCTCGCCTTCGCCGGGCTTAACCCGCATGCCGGCGAGGGCGGCGCGATCGGTCGCGAGGAGATCGACATTCTCGCGCCTGCGATCGCGCAGCTGCGTGCCGAGGGGATCGACGCGACCGGCCCCTTTGCGGCCGATACGCTGTTTCATGCCCGCGCCCGTGCCGGCTATGACGCGGTGCTGTGCTGCTACCACGATCAGGCGCTGGTGCCGATCAAGACGCTGCATTTCGACGAAGGCGTCAACATCACGCTCGGACTGCCGATCGTACGCACCTCGCCCGATCACGGCACCGCCTTCGCGCTCGCCGGCAAGGACCGGGCGCATCCCGGCGCGATGATCGCGGCGATCGCTCTGGCGGGCCAGGCGGCGGACCGCCGCGCCCGCGCATGAGCGATACCCCGGCGGGCGGCGCCCTGCCGCCGCTGCGCGAGGTGATCGCCCGCTACGGCCTCAATGCCAGCAAGGCGCTCGGCCAGAACTTCCTCTTCGATGGCCAGTTGCTGCGCCGCATCGCGGCGGTGCCCGGCGATCTCGCCGGTGCCGAGGTGCTCGAGGTCGGCCCCGGCCCGGGCGGCCTGACCCGTGCCTTGCTCGCCGCGGGCGCAAGCGTGACCGCGATCGAGCGCGACCACCGCTGCATCCCCGCACTGGCCGAGCTGGGCGAGGCCTATCCGGGCAAGCTTCGGGTGATCGAGGCGGATGCGCTCACGATCGACGCGCCGTCGCTGTTCGCCGGGCGGCCGCATATCGTCTCCAACCTGCCCTATAATGTCGGCACCGCCTTGCTCGTCGGCTGGCTGACCGCCGACTGGCAGCCGTGGTGGCAGTCGTGCACGCTGATGTTCCAGAAGGAAGTCGCCGAGCGGATCGTCGCCTCGGCGGGGGACGATGCGTACGGCCGACTGGCGGTGCTCAGCCAGTGGCGGTCGAGCGCACGGATCGCGATGCCGGTGCATCGTTCCGCCTTCACGCCGCCACCCAAGGTGATGTCGGCGGTGGTCCATATCGTGCCCGAGGCCGCGCCCGAGGGAGTCGACGTCCGGGTTCTGGAGCGATTGACCGCCGCCGCCTTCGGCCAGCGCCGCAAGATGCTGCGACAGAGCCTCAAGGGCGTGGCCGGTGCACTGGCCGGGCTGGAGGCGATCGGCGTCGATCCGACGCGGCGGGCGGAGACGGTCAGCGTCGCCGAGTTCGTGGAGCTCGCCCGCGTCGTCGGCGCCGGCTGAGCCTATTCCTTCGCTACCGCCGGCTTGGGATCGACCGAGGCGGTGGTGACCGGCGGCCCCTTGGCGATCACCGCGGCGAGCTGGTTCGCCTCGGGACAGCCCGCTTTGCACAGGGTGCGGATCTTGGCGAGGTTGGTGCGGGCGATCGCCACCGCGCCCTTGGCGACGAGCGCCTCGCCCTGCCCGCGCAGCGCGTCGATATCATTGGGTTCGAGTGTCAGCGCCTCGCGATACAGGCGGATCGCCTTGCCGGGGAGGCCGCGGGCCTCGGCGACCTCGCCGAGCGTGACGAACGCCTGCCGGTTGCGCGGATCGACCGCCACCGCGGTTTCGAGCAGGTCGGTCGCACCGTCGAGATTTCCCGCGGCGCGCGCCGCCCGCCCCTGCGCCAGCAATTGCAGCGAGCGCGCGTCGATCTGATCGTCAGGACGCTGGCCGCTGAGCGAGGTCGAGACGCAGACGACGGTCAGCGCGGCAGCAAGGGCGACGGACGTAACGCGCATGAAGGTCTCCACCGGGGGCATTGCCCGCAGGATTAGCAGGGGCGGATCAGCCGCGCGACAAAAAAGCCGTCGGTCGCGTCGCGCGCCGGGTCGAGCCGCACCCCCTGCCCGCGCGGGCTGCCGGCGGGCAGATCGAGCGGCTCGGCCCGCCAGTCGGGATGCGCGGCGAGGAAGGCCGCGACCTGATCGGCCCCCTCGACGTCGAGCAGCGAGCAGGTCACGTAGACCAGGCCGCCGCCCGGCCGGACCAGCGCTGCGCCGACGTCGAGCACATGGCGTTGCTGTGCGGTGAAGGCGGCGAGCCGCGCCGGGGTAAGCCGCCAGCGCGCCTCTGGGTTGCGGCGCCAGGTGCCGGTGCCCGAACAGGGCGCGTCGATCAGTACCGCGTCGGCCTGCCCCTGCCAGTCGGCGAGCGCCTCCAGCTCGCGGCGCGGATCGAGCAGGCGCGTTGCGACGATGTCGACACCGGCGCGTTCGGCACGCGGCATCAGGCGCGACAGCCGGCCGCGATCGACGTCGGTGGCGAGGATTTGCCCGTCGTTCCGCATCGCGGCGGCGAGCGCGAGCGTCTTGCCGCCGCCGCCGGCGCAGAGATCGACGATCCGCTGGCCCGGCACCGCCTGCACCGCGAGGCTGACGATCTGGCTGCCTGCGTCCTGCACCTCCGCCTCGCCGTCGAGCGCATCGAGATTGGTGCCGGTCGGCAACCGCAGCGCATCGGGCAGCCCGGCGATCGGCGTGCCGCCGAGCCGGGCGGCCAGCGCCGCGGGGTCGTTGCGCAAACGGTTGACGCGGATATCGAGGGGCGCGCGGTCGATCAGCGCGGCTTGCGCATCCGCGTCGATCCCGGAGGCGGCGAGCGCCTCGGCGAGCCATGCCGGCATGATGCCGCCGGTCGCCGCGTCTTCCCCCGCTGCGATCGGCGCAGGCGCATGCGTCGATCCGTCGAAGGTCGCGGCAACCGCCGCATCCTCCGCCGCGACCGCGAGCATCGCCGCCCGACCCGAGGCGGGCACCTCGCCCGCGCGGCGGATTGCTGCATAGACGAGGTCGCGCACCGCCCGCCGGTCCTTCGATCCGGCGTAGCGGCGCGTTGCGAAATAGCGCGCTATCAGCGTGTCCGCCGCCGCGCCGCCACCGCGCGCGGCATCGATCACCGCATCGAGCAGCTCGATCGCGGCCTGGGTCCGGGCGCCGGGTGTCACTTAGCGGGTCGGGTAATTGGGAGCTTCCCGGGTGATGGTGACGTCGTGGACATGGCTTTCCTTGAGCCCCGCACCGGTGATCTGCACGAACTGCGCGCGCTGTTGCAGGTCCGGGATCGTCGCCGATCCGGTATAGCCCATCGCCGCCTTGATGCCGCCGACGAGCTGGTGGATCACGTCGCGCGCCGGCCCCTTATAGGCGACCTGCCCTTCGATCCCTTCGGGCACCAGCTTCATCTGATCCTTGATGTCGCCCTGGAAATAGCGATCCGCCGAGCCGCGGCCCATCGCCCCGACCGAGCCCATGCCGCGGTACGACTTATAGGCCCGGCCCTGGTACAGGAAGGTCTCGCCCGGCGCCTCCTCGGTGCCGGCGAGCAGCGAGCCGACCATGCAGGTCGAGGCGCCCGCGGCAAGCGCCTTGGCGAGATCGCCCGAGGTGCGCAGGCCGCCGTCGGCGATGACGGGGACGTTGTGCTTCGCGGCGGCTTCGGCGCAATCCATCACCGCGGTGAGCTGCGGCACACCGACGCCGGCGACGACGCGGGTGGTGCAGATCGAGCCCGGACCGATGCCGACCTTGATCCCGTCGGCGCCCGCGTCGATCAGCGCGCGCGTCGCCTCGCCGGTCGCGACGTTGCCGGCGACGACCTGCACCGAATTGGAGAGTTTCTTGACCCGCTCGACCGCGCGCGCGACGTCACGGTTGTGCCCGTGCGCGGTGTCGATGACGATGAGGTCGCATTCGGCGTCGACCAGCGCCTCGGTCCGCTCGAACCCCTTGTCGCCGACCGTCGTCGCCGAAGCAACGCGCAGGCGTCCGGAGGCGTCTTTGGTCGCGGTCGGATAGGTGACCGCTTTCTCGATGTCCTTGACGGTGATCAGGCCGACGCAGCGATAGGCGTCATCGACGACCAGCAATTTCTCGATGCGGCGCTGGTGGAGCAGGACGCGCGCCTCCTCCTGACCGACGTCGGTCGAGACGGTGGCGAGATTGTCGCGCGTCATCAGTTCGGCGACGGGCTGTTTGGGATCGCCGGCGAAGCGGACGTCGCGGTTGGTGAGGATGCCGACGAGCTTGCCGTCGCGCTCCACCACCGGGATACCGCTGATCCGGTGATGCGCCATCAGCGCCTGCGCCTCGCCGAGCGTCGCGGTCGGCGCGATCGTGATCGGATTGACGACCATGCCCGATTCGAAACGCTTGACCTGCCGCACCGCGGCAACCTGTTCCTCGATCGACAAATTGCGGTGGAGCACGCCGATGCCGCCCAATTGCGCCATGACGATCGCCATGTCCGCCTCGGTCACCGTATCCATCGCCGACGACAGGATCGGGATATTGAGCGCGATGCCGCGGGTCAGCTGCGTGCGTGTGTCGGCGGTGCTCGGCAGGATGTCCGACTCGCCGGGTACGAGCAGAACGTCGTCGAAGGTGAGGCCGAGCCGGATGTCCAAGGTGCCGTTTCCTCGCGGGAGGGATAGTGGCGGGCCATGTAACCGCAGGATCGCCGCTACGCTAGAGGGCGGCGAGATGCGCGTCGAGGTATTCGCTGACGACGCCGACCAGCGAGCCGCCGAAGCGGGGATTGCATTCGAGGATGCGCAACGCCCCCTCCTCGCGCTTGTAGTTGAAGCAGCAGGTGCCCTGGTAATCGAGCGCGTCGAGGATGGCGGTACAGATCGGCAGTGCATCGCCGGGATCGGCGGGCGTGATGCTCGCCGGACGGTCGATCGCGCCGCGGACGCCGAGCGGCTGGCCCATGTCGTAGCGATAGGCGACGTGGAAGCGGATCGCGTCGCCGATCCGCAACAGGTGCAGGACATATTCGTCCGCCCCCGCCACCGCGCGCTGGCGGAAGACGTCGGGATGATCGTCGCCGTCATCCTCGCCGGGATGGCGGATCATCCGGCAGCCGTGGCCGAAGTCGCCGCGCCGGGTCTTGCGGATATACGGAAATACGGTCGGCCGGGTGTCGAGCAGGGTCGGGACGGTATCGCCGAAGCCCGCATCGATCAGCCAGAGGTTGAACGCCAGCTTGTCGTCGCAGAGCGCGACCGACCGATCGTCCGGCACCACCGTTCGGCCGGCGCGTGCCGCGGCGATCTGCGCGACGCGCAGCGGCACGACCAGATCGAACCGCGCGAGGTCGACCGCGTCGAGCGGTGCGAAGCTCGCTTCATACCGTCGATCGTCGATACAGGCGACGATGCCGCGCATCTGCGTCGGGTGATTGCCGAAGAGAATTCGCTGCATCGTCCACCTTCTTGCGTCGCCGCGCTGTGCTAAGAGTTGGCGACGGCACGCAGAATCATGCCGGCGGGAGGGTCTATGGCTATCACGATCGCGGGATTCGCACTGCTGCTGGTGCTGTTTTATCTCTTCACCAGCATCAAGATCGTCCGGCAGGGCTATCAATATACGATCGAGCATTTCGGCCGCTACACCACGACGGCGAGCCCCGGCTTCAACTTCTATCCCGCCTTTTTCTATCGCGTCGGCCGCAAGGTGAACATGATGGAGCAGGTGATCGAGATTCCCGGGCAGGAGATCATCACCAAGGACAATGCGATCGTCTCGACCGACGGCGTCGTCTTCTTCCAGGTGCTCGACGCCCCGAAGGCCGCCTATGAGGTGTCGGACCTGTACGTCGCGCTGCTCCAGCTGACGACGACCAATTTGCGCACGGTGATGGGGTCGATGGACCTCGACGAGACGCTGTCGAAGCGCGACGAGATCAACGCGCGGCTGCTCTCGGTGGTCGATCACGCGACCGTGCCCTGGGGCGTCAAGATCACCCGCGTCGAGATCAAGGATATCCGTCCGCCCGTCGATATCGTCGCCGCCATGGGCCGGCAGATGAAGGCGGAGCGCGAGAAGCGTGCCAATATCCTTGAGGCGGAAGGCACGCGCGCTTCCGAAATCCTGCGCGCCGAGGGACAGAAGCAGGCGCGGATCCTCGAGGCGGAGGGGCGACGCGAATCGGCCTATCGCGACTCGGAAGCGCGCGAACGCGCCGCCGAGGCGGAGGCCAAGGCGACGGCGGTGGTGTCGGAGGCGATCGAGCGCGGCGGAACGCAGGCGATCAACTATTTCATCGCGCAGAAATATGTCGAGGCGGTCGGCAAGTTCGCGACCAGCCCCAATGCCAAGACCATCCTCTTCCCGGTCGAGGCGACGCAGCTGATCGGCACGCTCGGCGGGATCGGCGAGCTTGCCAAGGATGCGCTCGCCAAGGCTCCTGCTCCTGCGTCTGCCCCGGCCAAGCCGCAGCCGAAGCGCGGGCCGTTCGAATTGCCGGAGGCGTGACGCTTGAGGCGATCGGCGGGGCCGCGGGTGCGTGGCTGATCGCCGCACTGGTGCTCGGGATCGCCGAACTGCTGATCCCGGGCGTGTTCGCGGTGTTTCTGGCGATCGCCGCGGCGGTGGTCGGCGTCGCCCTGCTGGTGCTGCCGGAACTCCCCGCCGCCGCGCAGCTCGCGGCCTTCGCGGCTTGGAGCATCGTCACCGTGCTGATCGGCCGGCGCTGGTACCATGATTACCCGGTGGCGAGCAGCGATCCGCAGCTCAATGACCGCCGTGCGCGGCTGATCGGCAGCGTCGTCGTCGTCCAGGTTCCGATCGGGCCGGACGGCGGCCGGGTGACGATCGGCGACGGATCATGGCCGGCACGCGGTGTAGTCGCCGAGGTAGGCACGCGGGTGCGGATCGTCGCGATCCGCGACGGCGTCGCCATCGTCGAGCCGGCCGGCGGCTAAATCGCCGCCGCGGCCGTATCGCAGGTGTCAGCGGCCCGCCGATCTGCTATAGAAGAGAGGTGACCCACAGTATCCCCCACGCCTTCCCGATCGGTATCGATCCGGCCGACATCGATTTCATGGGGCATGTCAACAACGCCAGCTATCTCAAGTGGGTGCAGGACGCGGTGGTAAGCCATTGGCAGAAGCTCGCGCCGGCCGAGGCGGTCGCTTCGCACCTGTGGGTCGCGCTCAAGCATGAGATCACCTATCGCAAGCCGACCTTCCTCGGTGACGACGTCATCGCGACGGTGCTGCTCGAAAAGGTCCAGGGCGCGCGGGCGTTTTACGAGACGGTGATCCGCCGCGGTGAGGAGGTGCTCGCCGAGGTCAAGTCGAGCTGGTGCTGCCTCGATGCGGAAACGCTCAAGCCGGCGCGACTGGCGCGCGACATCGTCGAACAATTCTTCCAGCGGGGCGATGGACCGCTGCCCGCGACCGGGCTCCTCGAACGCCGCTGAGCGGCGTGCTACGCGACCCAGGCGATCCGGGCATAATCAAGCCAGAGCTGCTGCGTCTCATGGCTGCGGCCCTGCGCGTGCGCGATCCGGGCGACTTCGCTGGCGAGATCGGCGCGCGGCGTGACCTCGAAATGGCGCAGCCAGCCGAGGAAGGCGTTGCGCCATACCGCCGGCCAACCCGATTGCTCGCCGAAGTCGACCACCGCGAGCCGTCCCGTCGCGTCCGTCACCGCCATCGCCTGCGTCAGCGCCGCCTGCCAGGGCGGGATCATCGACAAGGTGTAGCTCAGCATCACCCGGTCGAAGCTCGCGACGCCGAACAGGGAGAGCGGATCGAAAGCGGCGGCATCGCCCTGCGCCAAGGTGATGCGATCGGCCAGCCCCGCCGTTGCGACCTTGGCACGCGCCGTCATCAGCATCGCCTCAGAAATGTCGATACCGTAGCACCGCGCCGCCGGCCATTGGCGTGCCGCCCGGATGAGGTTGCGCCCCGTACCGCAGCCGATCTCGATCAGCGTCCCGCCCATTCCAAGATCGAGCTGGCGGATCAGCCGATCGCGCCCGAACAGATAATATTTGCGGGTTAGATCGTAGATATGCCGCTGACCGCCGTAGATGCGGTCCATCCGCCCGGCGTGGTCGCGCTCAATCATCGGCGCGCGCGTAGAGGTGGACCCCGCCGTAGATCGCCGACCGGTCCTGCGCGGTGAAGGCGCGCGACTCGTCGGCGCGATAGCGCCAGTGCGCGACGATCGCATCGGGGACGCGGCCGGGGATGATATCCGCCTCGCCCGCGGTGCGGAACAGGATGCGCGCACCCGGCCGCGCGGTGCGGGTGATCTCTCTCCACAAGGCGCCGAGCTGCTCGTCGGTCATCCAGTCCTGCGCGTCGAGCAGGATGTAGCGATCGCGCGAGGCGGCGGGCAGCGCGGCGAGATGATCGGTCATATTGGCGTGGCGCAGCGTGATGCGGTCGACGCGCGCGACGATGGCATCGTGATGCTCCGCCTGCAGATAGGGCGGCAGCGGTGCGGATGGACCGTCGCCATAGCGGCGACCGAAGGCCTGCCACGCGAAATAATTGTCCCGCAGGTCGAATCCGCAGGCGAGCTTCTCGAGCCGCTGGCGCAGCACCGCCGCCATTCGTCCGTCGCCGGCGAGCGCCTCGAACTGCGCCGGCGGAATGCCGAGGCCGAACAGCGAGGCCGGCTGGTCGGTCAGCCATTTGACGAAGCCGCGATCGAACACCGGGGCGAAATCGCGTTCGAAGATCGCGCGCTGTTCCTCGATCGTCTCCGCCGCGAGAAGCTGTCGTGGGTCAACGCCGTTGAGCCGGGCGAGCAGATGCGCGGCGCCGATGAACCGGCCGAGCAGGCCGCGCTTGTGCACGCCGCTGGCGAAGCCGGCGATGCGCCGCCGGCCGATGAGGTCGCGCCCTTCCCAGTAGCAACGCGTCGGCTCGTCGATATGCGGGCGGATATAGGTCTGATAGGCGGCGAGATTGTCGCGGCTGGCGGCATGACCGAAGAAGCGGTGGAAGCTTACATGGTCGGGCAGGTGGCGCGCCGCAGCGAGCTTCAACGTGCCGAGCGCGATATGCGCGGTGTTGAGGTCGACCGCGTCGATCGCCTTGGGATCGGCGGTGAGATAGGACAGCATGTTGCAGCCGCCCGAGGCGATGGTGACGAGGTGGCTGTCCGGCCGGATGTCGAGCGCCGCCATGTCGACCACCGGGTCTTCCCAGATCTGCGCATAGACGAGCCCGCGGAACGCCCAGGTGAAGGCGCGTTCGAGCAGGCCCTGTTTCGACAGATGGCCATGCCGTTGCATCGCTGCCGCGACCGCCTTTTGTGTTCCGCGCATCATCCGCTCCTCGTCGTGGACGGGGCGGCCCATGCGCCGTCTTTGTGACGGCGCATGGTCGTTCCTGCGAAGCTACCGTGACAGCATCATGCCGTTTCGGTGACCTTCGGCGCCGACCGGCGAACGCCGGCGTCGACGTGGTCGGCGAATTGCGCGAAATTCTCGACGAATAGGTCGACGAGCTTCGCCGCGGTCGCGTCATAGGCATGCTTGTCCGCCCAGGTGCTGCGCGGATCGAGGATCGCCGGATCGACCCCGGGCACCGCCACCGGTACCGCAAAGCCGAAATTGGGATCGGTGCGGAACTCGGCCTGGCCGAGGCTGCCGTCGAGCGCCGCGTTGAGCAGCGCCCGCGTCGCCTTGATCGGCATGCGGTGGCCCGTGCCGTATTTGCCGCCCGTCCAACCGGTATTGACCAGCCAGCACTCGACCCCACCCCTGGCAATCCGCTCCTTCAGCAGATTGCCGTAGACCGACGGATGACGCGGCATGAACGGCGCGCCGAAGCAGGTCGAGAAGGTCGCATCGGGCTCGGTGACGCCGATCTCGGTGCCGGCGACGCGCGCGGTATAGCCCGACAGAAAATGGTACATCGCCTGATCCGGCGTCAGCCTGGCGATCGGCGGCAGCACGCCATAGGCATCGGCGGTGAGCATGACGATCGTCCGCGGCACGCCGCCCATATTGTCCTTCGACGCATTGGGGATGAAGTCGATCGGATAGGCGCCGCGGCTGTTCTCGGCGAGGCTGTTGTCGTCGAGGTCGAGCTGGCGGGTGACCGGGTCCATCACGACATTTTCGAGCACAGTGCCGAAGCGCTTGGTGGTCGCGAAGATCTCGGGCTCGGCATCGGGCGACAGGCGGATCATCTTGGCGTAACAGCCGCCCTCGAAGTTGAACACGGCGGTATCCGACCAGCCATGTTCGTCGTCGCCGATCAGGGTACGACTGGCGTCGGCGCTGAGCGTCGTCTTGCCGGTGCCCGACAGACCGAAGAACACCGCGGTCGATCCGTCCGCCCCCATATTGGCGGAGCAATGCATCGGCATCACCCCCGTGCGGGGCAGCAGATAGTTGAGCAGGCCGAAGACCGACTTCTTCATTTCGCCGGCATAGCGCGTGCCGCCGATCAGGATCAGCTTCTCGGTGAAATTGACCGCGATCACCGTCTCGGTGCGGGTGCCGTGGCGCGCGGGATCGGCGCGGAAGCTCGGCAGGTCGATGATCGTATATTCGGGCGCGAAATCGCGCAGCTCGCGCTCCTCGGGCCGCACCAGCATCGTGCGGATGAACAGATTATGCCAGGCGAGTTCGTTGATCACCCGGACGCGCACCCGGTTCTCGGGTTGCGAGCCGCCGTACAGGTCCTGGACGAACAGATGCTCCTTGTCGCGCAGCGCGGCGAGGAAATCGGCCTTGAGCGCGGCGAAATGGTCGGGCGCCATGCCCTTGTTCGACTTGCCCCACCAGACGCTGTCCTCGGTCTCGGCATCGCGGACGATGAACTTGTCCTGCGCCGAGCGGCCGGTATGCGCGCCGGTCTCGACGACCAGCGGACCGTCGGCGCTGAGCTTGCCTTCGCCGCGCGCGACCGCGGCCTCGACGAGCCGTGCGGTGACCAGATTCCAGTGACAGTCGGCCCGGGTCTCGAAACCCTGGCTGGCGAGATCCGCGTGCGGAATGCGCTCGTTCACGTACATCCTCCCAATGCAATCGACCCGGCGCGCGCATCCTGGGGAGGGTCTGCACGCACGCCGGTGGAAGCCGAGCCATAGGCAGGCACGGCCGTAGCGTCAAACTGCCACGCGACGCAGATGAACCGCTTTGGGACGAAGCGTTTGCCGCGACGGCGCGGTTGAGCCGCGCGCCGCTTTGCCGTACCGCGATGCGATGGTGGCAAGGGCTTTCCCCGCATGACCGCGACGATCGCGCTGGTCGACGACGACCGCAATATCCTGACCTCGGTCTCGATCGCATTGCAGACCGAAGGGTTTCTCACCCGCGTCTATTCGGATGGCGAGACCGCGCTCAAGGCCCTGACCGACAATCCACCCGACCTCGCCATCTTCGACATCAAGATGCCGCGGATGGACGGACTCGAGCTGCTGCGCCGGCTGCGCGAGAAGAGCCAGATCCCGGTGATCTTCCTGACCAGCAAGGACGACGAACTCGACGAGGCGCTGGGCCTCGCGATGGGCGCGGACGATTATATCGCCAAGCCGTTCAGCCAGCGGCTGCTGATCGCCCGCATCCGCGCGATCCTGCGCCGCACCGACGTGACGGCGAGTGCCGCCGAGGACCCGGCTGCGGCGGGAGCGGTCGAACCGCTCGTCCGCGGGCGGCTGTCGATGGACCCGGCGCGGCATCGCACCCTGTGGGCCGGCGAACCGGTGACGCTGACGGTTACCGAATTCCTGATCCTCGAGACGCTCGCGCAGCGACCGGGGATCGTCAAGACGCGCAATCAGCTGATGGATGCCGCCTATCACGACGACATCTACGTCGACGACCGGACCATCGACAGCCACATCAAGCGCCTGCGCCGCAAGTTCCGCCAGGTCGATGCCACCTTCGACGCGATCGAGACATTGTATGGCGCCGGCTACCGATTCTCCGAAGAGTGACGCGCGCGGCGAGGGCGCCGACCTCGCCTTGCGCTGGTCGGGGCAGATCTCGCTCACCCGGCGCATCCTCGCGGTCAATATCATCGCGCTGCTGCTGCTCGCCGGCGGCTTCTTCTATCTCGATTCCTACCGCAGCCGCATCGTCGACAGCCGCGTCGAACAGGCGAGCCGCGAGGCGCGGCTGATCGGCGAGGCGCTGGCGATGGTGCCGGCGGGGCAGCGTGACGAGATGCTGCTGCGGCTGGCGCACGATACGCATGCGCGGCTGCGCACCTTCGATGCCGCCGGACGGACGATCGCAGACAGCCGGCGGCTCGGCTCGCGCAACGCGGTGCTGCTCGATCCCGACAAACAGGACTGGGATCAGGTCGTCGCGCGCTGGCTCGATGCCGGGATCGACATCATCGTCGGCGCCGCACGCACGCCGCTCTACCGCGAGCGCGCCGACGGCGGGCAATGGCCCGACGTCCGCGTCGCCCGCACCGGCGCGACCTCGGCGAGCGTCTGGCGCGCGCCGGACCGCACGCCGGTGATCACCGCCGCCGCGCCGCTCCCCGACGGGGCGGTGGTGATGACGACGATCAACGCTCGCGACATCACCCAGACGGTGCGGATCGAGCGCTTCCGGCTCAGCATCGTGCTGCTGCTGGTGACGGTCGTCTCGGTGCTGCTGTCGCTGTTCCTCGCGCGGACGATCGTGCGGCCGCTGCGCCGGCTGGCGCGCGCCGCGGTGCGGGTCAGGCTGGGTCGCGCACGCGAGGTCGTCGTGCCGCGTCTGCCGTCCCGCCGGGACGAGATCGGCAGCCTCGCCCGCGCGCTGTCCGACATGAGCCTCGCGCTGCGGGCACGGATCGACGCGACCGAGGCGTTCGCCGCCGACGTGACGCATGAGATGAAGAACCCCCTCGCCTCGCTGCGTTCGGCGGTCGAAGGGCTCGACGCGGTGCGCGATCCGGAGCTGCGCGCGCGCTTGCTGTCGATCGTCCGCGACGACGTGCATCGGCTCGACCGGCTGATCACCGACATCTCCGAAGCCTCGCGGCTCGACGCGCAGCTCAGCCGCGCCAAGTTCGAGAGTATCGACGTCGCCGAGATGCTCGCAGCGCTCGTCGCGCAGCGCCTGTCGCGCGGCGTCGAGCGCGGGGTGCGGCTGCGCTTCGATCAGGTCGGTGCGCCGCTGGTCACGCTCGGCGAGGGCGCGCGGCTCGAACGCGTATTCGACAATCTGATCGACAACGCCCTCTCCTTCTCGCCCGACGGCGCGCTGATCGCCATCGCCGTCACCCGCGACGACGCCGATCTCATCATCCGCGTCGAGGACGAAGGCCCCGGCGTGCCCGAGGAGGCGCGCGAGGCGATCTTCCGCCGCTTCCAGTCGATCCGCCCGGAAAGCGAGGCGTTCGGCCAGCATTCGGGGCTCGGCCTCGCCATCGCGCGGACGATCGTCGAGGCGCATCAGGGCAGCATCCTGGTCGAGTCGCGCGAGGACCGGCTCGGCGGCGCGCGCTTCGTCGTCCGCCTGCCGCTCGAACCGTCATGACCGGGTCCGAGCGCCGCCATGCGACCTGCGTCGCGATCGGCGACCGCGCCGTGCTGCTCGAAGGACCGCCGGGGGCCGGCAAGTCCGACCTCGCGCTGCGGCTGATCGACCGCGGGGCGACGCTGGTGAGCGACGACCAGACGGTGCTGGCGCGCGTCGACGCCACCGTGCTCGCCAGCGCCCCGGCGACGATCCGCGGGCAGATCGAAGTGCGCGGGATCGGCATCGTCCGGATGGCGTCGCGCGATGCGGTGCCGGTCGCACTGATCGTCCGGCTCGACGTGCCCCCCTCGCGCATGCCAGAGCGCGCGACGCGGATGCTGGCGGGAATCGCGGTGCGCGAGATCGCGCTCGATGCCTTCCACGCCGCCACGCCGCTGAAGATCGAATGGGCGTTGCGCCAGCCCGAGGCGACGCCGGAATGAGGGTATGATGACCAAGGATATCCTGCTCGTCACCGGCCTGTCCGGCGCCGGCAAATCGACGGTGCTGAAAACGCTCGAAGACCTCGGCTGGGAGGTGGTCGACAATCTGCCCTTGGTGCTGCTCGACCGGCTGCTCGACGCGCCGCTCGCCGCCGCCACCGCGGACGACAGCCAGCCGCTGGCGATCGGCATCGGGGCGCGCACCCGCGATTTCGATCCGACCCGGATCGTCGAACGGATCCGGCTGCTGCGCGACGATCACGGCCTCGATATCGGCATGCTGTTCCTCGACTGTTCGGGAGCGGAGCTGGAGCGTCGCTATTCGGAGACGCGGCGGCGCCATCCGCTCGCGCCCGATCGGCCGGCGGGCGACGGCATCGCGCGCGAACGCGAGCTGCTCCGCCCCTTGCGCGACTGGGCGAACCGGCTGATCGACACCACCGACCTGTCGGCCAACGCCCTCGCGCAACAGGTGCGCACCACCTTTTCGCGGACCGGTGCCGACGAACCGGTGCTGTCGATCCAGTCGTTCGGCTTCGCGCGCGGCCTGCCGCGCAACGCCGACCTCGTCTTCGACATGCGCTTCCTGCGCAATCCGCACTGGGACCCGGCGCTGCGTCCGGGCACCGGACTCGATGCCGACGTCAGCGCCTATGTCGCCGACGATCCGGCGTATCCCGCCGCGATGGCGCAGATCGGCGACCTGCTCGAACTGCTGATTCCGCGCTATCGCGCCGAGGGCAAATCCTATGTCAGCGTCGCGATCGGCTGTACCGGAGGGAGACACCGGTCGGTCCATGTCGCCGAGCATCTCGGCTACCGGTTGCGTAATGCCGGTTTTTCCCCCACCATCACGCATCGCGACCTCGCGGCCGCACCGCAGGACTCGCTCGAGGGGCCGCCGGCCAGCAAATGAGTAACGTATCTGAGATGATTGGCCTGGTTCTGGTGACGCATGGGCGGCTCGCCGAAGAATTCGTGACCGCGATGATCCACGTCGTCGGACCGCAGGATCGCATCGCGACGATCGCGATCGGTCCCGACGACGATATGGAAGAGCGACGCGCCGACATCGCCGCGGCGATCGGCGCGGTCGATGCCGGGCGCGGCGTGATCGTGCTCACCGATCTGTTCGGCGGCACGCCCTCCAACCTCGCCATCTCGCTGATGGAGCGCGGCCGGGTCGAGGTGATCGCGGGGATGAACCTGCCGATGCTGATCCGCCTGGGGTCGGCGCGCAAGTCGATGAAGGTGGTCGAGGCGGTCGCCGCGGCGCGTGAGGCGGGCCGCAAATACATCTCGGTCGCCTCCGAGGTGCTAGGCGAGGCGGCGGCATGAGCGACGAGGTCGCCCGCACCGTCACGATCACCAACAAGCGCGGTCTCCACGCGCGGGCGAGCGCCAAGTTCGTCACGCTCGCCTCGACCCAGCCGGTCGAAGTGCATGTCCGCAAGGACGATGGCGCGGTGACCGGCACGTCGATCATGGGGCTGATGATGCTCGGCGCCGCCAAGGGCGATGCGATCACGATCAGCGCCTGCGGCGACGGGGCCGAAGCGGCGGTCGGCGCGCTGTGCGAGCTGGTCGAGGCCAAGTTCGGCGAAGATTGAGCTTGCGCCGACCCGCCGCCGTGACGGAGGGGAGTCGCCATGCCCCGTGAGATCACCGCCTTTTCCAACCCGCTCGTCAAATATGCCCGCGAGCTGCGCGACAAGCGCCATCGCCGCGGCGCCCGGCAGTTCATGGCGGAGGGGCTGCGCATCCTCACCGAAGCGCGCGAGACCGGGCGGCTGCCGCGCATCCTCTTCTACGCGGCGGGCAATGCCGATCATCCGCTGGTCCATGCCCTGTCGATCGACGTCGAGATGGCGGGCGGCGAATCGATCCAGACCACGCCCGACATCCTCAGCAAGCTGTCCGGCAAGGACAATCCGCAGGCGGTGGTTGGCGTGTTCGACGAGTTCGACCGGACGCTTGCCGACCTCGACCGCGGCAGCGCGGCGATCTGGCTGGTCGCCGAGCGGCTGCGCGATCCGGGCAATCTCGGCACGATCCTGCGCACCGCCGATGCGGTCGGCGCGGGCGGGCTGATCCTGATCGGCGAATGCGTCGATCCCTTTTCGGTCGAGGCGGTCCGCGCGAGCATGGGGGCGCTGTTCACCGTGCCGGTGGTGCGCAGCGACTGGGACGCTTTCCTCGGCTGGCTGCGTGAGGGGCCGGGCCAGCTCGTCGGACTCAGTCTCGATACCGATCACGACTATCGCGCCGCACGCTATGCCACGCCGACCTTCCTGCTGACCGGTAACGAGGCGCAGGGCATGCCCGCGGACTATGCCGCGGCGTGCAACCTGCTGGTCAAGATCCCGATGCTCGGCAAGGCGGACAGCCTCAACGCCGCGGTGGCGACCGCGGTGATGGCCTATGAGGTGCTGGCGCAGCACGGCGAGGGCGATCGGGCCTGAATGGCCTCGTCCCCGCCGGGGGCGAGATCACGCAGCGGCAGGGACCATCGAGCCGCTCCGGACGGCATCAAGACCTGTCCAGGAGTTCCATCCTGGGACGACTTGGACAAGTCGAACACCTTAATCGAAACGATCGAGCCCGATCGCTTTGATATCTGCACCGGTGAGAAAGAGCCATTCGGCTATCACGATGGCCGCCGGTAGGACACCCGCCCTGTATTCGGCCGCCGCCAAATCAACGTCTTGCCGATCAGTCTAGCCGCCGACCATGCCGGTGACGCGAATCGCGCCGCCGCGGTTGACGATCCGGCCGGAGACCATGCCGCTGATCCGCGCGGAGGCGCCCGCTTCGACATAGACGTCGCCGCCGACCATCCCGCTGATCCGCACGGTGCAGCCCGGCCGCACGATCACGTCACCCGCGACCATGCCGGACAACCGGCCGTCCTGATCCATGATGACATCGCCGTCGTACATGGCCTTCATCACCCGCTCCTCTATTCCGCCGCATCGGGGAGGCGCAGCGCTTCCTCGCCGTAGCGCGCCAGCGCCTCGACGGGTTCCGCGACGCCGATCTCCCGCGCGCCCGGCTCGATGTTGAGGTCGCGGAACTTGCGCGCCGAGACCAACGCGCGGCTTTCGAAGCTCGAAACGAAATTGTTGTAATTGTTGACCGCGGTGGTCAACCCGCCGCCGACCTTGCGGAGATCCTCGCCCGCCTTGGCAAGCCGGTCGTACAATTCCTTGCCGAGCGCGCCGATCGCCCGCGCCTCGGTCGCCAGCTTCTCCTGTCGCCAGACCGCCGCCACCGTCCGCGCGATTGCGATCAAATTGGTCGGCGTCGCCAGCAGCACCCTCTTGTCGAAGGCATAGTCCCACAGCCCCGCATCATGTTCGAGCGCGGCGGAGAGGAAATGCTCGCCGGGGACGAACATCACGACATATTCGGGCGTGTCGTCGAACTGCGCCCAATAGGCCTTGGCGGACAGGCCATTGATATGCGCCCGCATCGACGCGGCGTGGGCGGTCAGGCCGATGTGGCGCTCCGCCTCGTCGACCGCGCCGAACGCATCCTGATAGGCGTTGAGCGAGACCTTGGCATCGATGATCAGCGACTTGCCGCCGGGGACGCGGACGATGGCGTCGGGGCGCAACCGGCCGCCCTCGCCGTCGGCGACGCTGACCTCCATCGCGAAATCGGTATGTTCGGCAAGGCCGCAGGTCTCGAGTACGTTGCGCAGCTGCTGCTCGCCCCAGCGGCCGCGGGCCTTGGGGGCGTTGCGCAACGCATTGACCAGCTTGGCCGCCTCACCCGACACGCGCTCCTGGCCGAGCCGCATCTGCTCGATCTGGCCCTTGAGATCGCCGAAGGCGTCGCGGCGCTCGGCCTCGACCTTGGCGACGCCCTCCTCGTAGCGGGCGAGGCGTTCGTTGACCGGCTGGAGCAGGGATTTGAGGTTGTTGCCGGCGAGTTCCTCGGACTGGCGGAAGCGTGCCTCGGCGCGGTCGAGGAAGGCCTTCTGCGCATCGGTCAGCGCCTTGTTGGCGAGATCGTTGAACTGCGCCGCCATCTGCTCCTTGGCGTCACGCATGTCGACGAGCCGCGCCTCGAACGCCTCGATCTGCGCACGCGTGGTGGCCAGCCCGGTCCGGGCGGCATCGCGGTCGGCGCGCACCGCGGCGAGCTCGTCGCGCAGCGCATCGAGGGTCGCGGCGCGATCATCCGCCTGCGCGCGCAGCGCGGCCAGTTCGCGCATCGCTTCGTTGCGCTCGCGCTCGACCGCGTCGCGGGTGCGGCTGACGAGATCGAGGTCCGCCGCCCGGCTCTGCGCCACCGCGAGATCGGCGGCGAGCGTCGCCGCCTTGCGGTTGGCGAGCAGCCAGCCGACCAGCAGGCCGGCGGCAAGCGCGAGGATCGCGATGATGAGCGTGGTCAAGTCCATGTCTCTCCCCGACGGTCACCTCCCGACGCGAACCCGGGCGGCGTGACCAACAAACAACAATACGGAAAGAACATAGATCGAACGTCGGGAGGAAGACAGAACTTTGTTGGCCGGAGCGCGCCGTGACGCGCCGACGATCGCCGCGGCGGGACGGCCCCGCCCCGTCCGGCCTCGTGCGTCAGCGTCGCATCTTCGCCAGCTTCTTCATCACCATGTCGCGCTTCAGCCGGCTGATATGATCGATGAACAACACGCCGTTGAGGTGGTCGATCTCATGCTGCATGCAGGTCGAGAGGAGGCCGGTGAGCTCTTCCTCATGGCTCTCCCCCTGCTCGTCGAGCCAGCGGACGCGGCAGCTCGCCGGACGCGCTACATCGGCATATTGTTCGGGGATCGACAGGCAGCCTTCGTTGTAGCTGCTCGTCTCGTCGCTGACCGACAGGATCTCCGGGTTGATATAGGCGTGCGGCGCCTTGATCGGCTTGTCGTCCGCGTCCTTCTCGTCCTGCAGATCGATGACCAGGATGCGGCTGTCGACACCGACCTGGATCGCGGCGAGGCCGATGCCGTTGGCGGCGTACATCGTATCGATCAGGTCCGCGACGAACGCGCGCGTGTCGTCGGTCACCGCGTCGACCGGCTTGGAGATCAGGCGCAGGCGCGGATCGGGTACTTCGACGATAGGGAGGACTGCCATGCCGTCGAGCTAGGTGGGCGGCGGGGGCACGTCAAGATTGGCGTGCGCCCGCGCTGCCGCGGCGCTGTTCAGGCCACCGGACGCCGTGCGCGCAGCGCCTGCGCGAGGGTGCCCTCGTCGAGATAGTCGAGCTCGCCGCCGACCGGCAGGCCGTGCGCAAGCTGGGTGACGCGGACCGGGAATTGCTCGATCCGGTCGGCGAGATAATGGGCGGTGGTCTGCCCCTCGAGCGTCGCGTTCATCGCGAGCACGACCTCGTCGATGCCGCCCGCGCCGATCCGGGCGACCAGCGCGTCGATCGCGAGATCCTCCGGCCGTACGCCTTCGAGCGCCGACAGCCGGCCGCCGAGCACATGGAAGCGGCCGGGAAACAGCCGCGAACGTTCGAGCGCCCAGAGATCGGCGACCTCCTCGACGACGCAGAGCGCGCGTGCGTCGCGGCGGGGATCGGCGCAGATCGCGCACGGATTGGCGGTATCGACGTTGCCGCAGGTCGCGCAGGTCTCCAGCCGCTCGTCGACCGCCTCCAGCGCGGCGCGCAAAGGCCCGAGCGCCGCCTCGCGCTTCTTGAGCAGGTGGAGCACCGCGCGCCGCGCCGACCGCGGGCCGAGGCCGGGCAGCCGCGCCAGCGCCTGGGTGAGGGCTTCGATTTCGGGAGACGCCATGCAGAACAGATAGGGGGTTGCGCGCCCGCCCGCCAGCGCGTTGAAGACGGGGCCATGCGGATCATCTTCATGGGAACTCCCGGCTTCGCGGTGCCGACGCTCGACGCGCTGGTGGCGGCCGGGCACGACGTCGTCGCAGCCTACAGCCAGCCGCCGCGTCCCGGCGGGCGACGCGGGCGCGATACGGTCGCCTCGCCGGTCCAGCAGCGCGCCGAGGCGCTGGGGATTGCGGTGCGGCATCCGGTCAGCCTGCGCGACCCGGCCGAACAGGCGGCCTTCGCCGCGCTCGACGCCGATGTCGCGGTGGTCGCCGCTTATGGCCTCATCCTGCCCAAGCCGGTGCTGGCGGCGCCGCGCCACGGTTGCCTCAACGTGCACGGGTCGCTGTTGCCCCGCTGGCGCGGCGCGGCGCCGGTGCAGCGCGCGATCCTCGCCGGCGATGCCGAGACCGGGGTCGGCATCATGCAGATGGAAGCCGGGCTCGATACCGGGCCGGTGCGGCTGGAGGGGCGAGTCCCCGTCGACCACAAGACCGCCGGCGCGCTGACCGACGAGCTCGCCGCGCTGGGCGCGCGGCTGATGGTCACGGTGCTCGGCGACCTCGATGCCCATCCGCCGGTCGCCCAGCCCGCCGAGGGCGTCACTTATGCCGCCAAGATCGACAAGGCGGAGGCGCGGATCGACTTCACCCAGAGTGCCGTCGTGGTCGAACGGCTGATCCGCGCGATGCACCCTGCGCCCGGCGCCTGGTGCGAGATCGCGGGTGAGCGGGTCAAGCTGCTCGCCGCCGAGGTGCTGCCGTTCAGCTTCCCCGGTGGCGAAGGCACGACGGTCGATGCGGGCCTGACGATCGCCTGCGGCGACGGCGCGATCCGGCCGACGCTGGTGCAGCGTGCCGGACGCGCGGTGACGAGCACCGCAGAGCTGCTGCGCGGCTTCCCGGTGGCGAGCGGTACCACGGTGGGCGGCACCGCTGCGTGACGCGGTTCGCACTGACGGTCGAATATGACGGCCGCCCCTTCATGGGCTGGCAGCGACAGAAGCACGGGCCGAGCGTGCAGGCGGCGCTGGAGGCGGCGGTGACCGCGGTGACCGGCGAGAGCGCCGCGGTCCATGCCGCGGGGCGGACCGACGCCGGGGTGCACGGCCTCGGCATGCGCGCGCACGTCGACATCGCCAAGCCGATCGCGCCGTTCCGGCTGATGGAGGCGCTCAACGCGCGGCTGCGGCCGGCGCCGGTGGCAGTGCTCGCCTGTGAGGCGGTGGCGGACGATTGGCATGCGCGCTTCTCGTGCCTCGGCCGCGCCTATGAATATCGCATCGTCAATCGCCGGGCGCCGCTGACCTGGGAAACGGGACTGGCGTGGCAGGTGCCGCAGCCGCTCGACAGCGACGCCATGGCGGCGGCGGCGGCGCTGCTGGTCGGGCGGCACGATTTCACCACCTTCCGCTCGGCGCATTGCCAAGCGGACAGCCCGGTGCGGACGCTCGACCGGCTGTCGGTGACGCGGATCGGCGAGCGGGTCGCGGTGCAGGCGGCGGCGCGCTCCTTCCTCCATCATCAGGTCCGTTCGATGGTCGGCTGTCTGGCGCTGGTCGGCATGGGGCGATGGTCGGTCGCCGACGTCGCGGACGCGCTCGCCGCGCGGGATCGCGCCCGGCTCGGGCTCAACGCCCCGCCGGACGGGCTCTTCTTCATGTCGGCGGTGTATTAAGGCGCGGCGATAGCGGTCGCCGAATGGCTCGCGAACGGCAGACCATCTCATCCCGTGAGGATCGAGACACCCGCCGCGACCACACCCTCTCCGCGCCTCCGCGCCTCCGCGCCTCCGCGCCTCCGCGCCTCCGCGTGAAATATTCTCGCGAAGACGCGAAGATGATGGGGATCGGGTGAGGTCGATCACGCCGTTACGATCGCGGTGTGTCGTTCTGATTTTGCAGTAGCGGGGTCACGCGGAGGCGCGGAGATTGTCGCTCCCGTAGAGCGGTCCGCCCGCCTGACTCGGCCCCGTCCGCTCTGCGTCCTCTGCGCCTCGGCGCGAACCATTTGATCAACGCGCCGGAGGCATAGTCTTCCGATCGATACGGACGACACTAAACGCAACCTCTTCGCGTCTTCGTAAGATGGCAAATCCCACGCCGCACAGCGGTCGTCCGCGCGGACGCTACCGCACGAAGCGAGCCGCCAGCTCGACGTGGGTGGACCAGCGGAACTGGCCGACCGGCTGGACCCAGTCGATCCGCCAGCCGCCGTCGACGAGCAGCCGCGCGTCGCGCGCGAAGCTCGACGGGTTGCAGGAGACGTAGCCGATCACCTTCGCCTGACAGGCGGCGAGCGCCTCGGCCTGGTCGCGGGCGCCGGCGCGGGGCGGATCGATGACGATCGCGTCGAACCGGTCGAGCTCGGCGACGGTGAGCGGGCGGCGATAGAGGTCGCGATGCTCGGTGAACACCGGCAACTGGGCGCGCCCCGCCGCCGCCTTCAGCGCCGCCAGCGCATCGCGCGCACCCTCCGCGGCATAGACGCGCGCCGGCAGCGCAAGCGAGAAGGTGCCCAGCCCGGCGAACAGATCGGCGATTGTGCCTGCGCCCTGCGTCGCCTCGCGCATCGCCGCTACAAGCGCGGCCTCGCCCTCCTGCGTCGCCTGGAGGAAGCTCGCCGGAGGCAGCGGCACGGGCTGCCCGCCGAGCGTGATCGTCACCGGCCGCGGCTCCCACCGCGTCTCCAGCCCATAGCCGCCGTCGATCGTGAAGCGCGCGACGCCGTGGCGTTCGCAAAAGGCGGTGATCGCCTCCGCCGCATCGAGCCCGTCGGCGGTGAGGTTGCTCACCATCACGTCGAGCCCCTGATCGGCGAGCGTCAGATGGACGTCACCGCGGCGGCGGAAGCCGAGCGACTGGAGCAGGCCGCGCAACGGCGCGACGATCGCGAACAGCGCCGGGGCGAGCACATGGCATTCGCGCAGGTCGACGATGGCGTGGCTCTTCTCGGCGGTGAAGCCGAGCAGGATGCGACCGCCCTTCGCCTCGGCGTGCAGCGTCGCGCGGCGGCGCGTGTCGGGCGGCGAGACGAGCGGCGCACGCAGATCGGCGGCGAGCTCCTGCCCGGCGAGCGCGCTCGCCACCCGGTCGGTGACGAAGGCGGCATAGGCCTCGTCGTCGAGATGCTGGAGCTGGCAGCCGCCGCATTCGGGGAAATGGCGGCACGGCGGCATTTGGTGATGCGGGCCGTGGCTCAAGGTGCCGTCCGCGTGCAGCGAATCGCCGGGTGCGGCAAAGGCGGCGTGGCGGCCGTCGGCGGTGACGCCGTCGCCGCGGGCCGCGACGCGCAAGATGGTGTCCGAGGTCATGCCGTCGCTCTGGCCGCGGTCAGCGCATTTGCCAAGTCGTCGGCGAGGAAGCTGCGGCCGGCGATCGCCGCGGCGCGCGCGTGCAGCCAGACGCCCGCGTCGGCCGCCGCGAACGGATCGGCGTGCGGATGGGCGAGCTGCGCGGCGATCGTCCCGGCGAGCACGTCGCCGCTTCCTGCGGTCGACAGCCAGGGATTGCCGTGCGGATGGACGCGGCAGCGGGCGGCGTCGGCGACGATCGTCGTCGCGCCCTTGAGCACGACGATCGCTCCCGCGGCTGCGGCGGCGGCACGGGCCTGATCGAGCAAAGAGCCGGCGGGCGTGCCGAACAGCGCCTGGAACTCGCCCGCGTGCGGCGTGAGCACGACCGGCGCGCGCCGCGCGCGCAGGCTCCCGGGGTCGGTGAGGTGCAGCGCGTCCCCGTCGATCACCAGCGGCCGGTCGCCGGCGAGCAGCGCCGTCAGGCGGTCGCGCGCTTGCGTATCACGGCCGAGGCCCGGGCCGATCAGCACCGAGCCGATCCTCGATTCGGCGAGCGCCTCCGCATCATAGTCGCGGTGGACGATGGCGGCGGGGCCGCCCTGCCCGGCGTCCCCGTAGAGCGCGACATAGCCGGCGCCGCTCCGCAACGCGGCGATGCCGGCGAGCCGCGCCGCGCCCGCCATCGCGCCGGTGACGATCGCCACCATGCCGCGGGTATATTTGTGCGAGGTCGGGCCCGGCTCCGGCAGCTGCGGGGCGGACGCGACGGCAACAGTCTCATCGGCGAGAAGGTCGAGATCGATCCGCCGCACCGCGCCGCACGCCGCGGCGGCAGGATGTAGGACGTGAGCCGGCTTGAGCACGCCGAGCGCCAGTGTCAGCGTCGCGGGGTGGGCCTCGGCCCAGTCGGGCGCGCTGGCGGTATCGGCGTCGCTGCCGCTCGGCAGGTCGACGGCGAGGATCAGCCGGGCCGCGGCGGCAAGGCGGGCGAGCGTCGCGTCCTGCGCCGGATCTAGCGGCCGCGCGCCGGTGCCGAACAGGGCGTCGATCAGCAGAGCGGCGGGTGCGGCGGTCTCCAGCGGCTCGACCGGCCCGGCCCATCGCGCCCGCGCGGCCATCGCAGCCGCGGTGCGTGGCGGCGAGGAGGCGGCGACGCGGACGCGCTGCCCTTTGGCGGCGAGCAGGGTCGCCGCGACATATCCGTCACCGCCGTTATTGCCCGGTCCGCAGGCGACGAGGATGGCCTGCCCGGCGGCGAAGCGCAGCGCCGCGGCGGCGATCCCCTCGCCCGCGCGCTGCATCAGCGCCTCGACCGAACGGCCGGCGCGGATCGCACGCTCCTCGGCGGCGCGGGTCTGCGCGGCGGTGAGGATCGGCTGGCCGGCGCAGGCGATCATCGCGCCGGCTTGATCGTTGCGGGCAAGCGATAATGGTCGCCGCCGATCGCGACGTCGATCAGGCCGGACGCCGGAATGGTGACCCGCGCCGCCTCCGCGCCGTCGGCTGCGACGACACCGCGGCCATCGCGGGTGACGAGCAGGCGGTGGAAGCCGCCATCGGGATGACGGACGGTGAGCACCAGCCCGTCCGCGCTCGCCACCTGATCGACGGTGCAGACCGAGGCAAGCGCCGCGCCGCCGCGCGCGCACGGCACGGTGCCGGCGTCCGCCGCAGCAGCAGCCTGTTCCGATTCGACCGCGGCCAGCCGGTTGCCGTCCGTCGTCCGGTCCCCGCAGGCGGCGAGCAGCAGCAGAGCCGCCACCGCCGCGCCGCGGTCAGATATCCGCATAGACGTGCGTTTCGGCCTTGGCGCCGGGATGGGTGACGGCGCCCTGCCAGGCCGGGCCGACATTCTGTGCATAGCGCCACAATGCGCCCGACCCGTAATCGTTCACCCGCGGCGTCCAGGCGGTACGGCGGGCGGCGAGCACGTCGTCGGCGACGAGCAGGGCGATCGTCCCCGCCTCGGCATCGATGCGGATCGGATCGCCGTCCTCGACCAGCGCGATCGGGCCGCCTTCCGCCGCCTCGGGGCCGACGTGGCCGATGCAGAAGCCGCGCGTGCCGCCAGAGAAACGCCCGTCGGTGATCAGCGCGACCTTCTCGCCCATGCCGAGGCCGTAGAGCGCGGCGGTGGTCGAGAGCATCTCGCGCATGCCGGGGCCGCCCTTCGGCCCCTCGTAGCGGATGACGATCACCTCGCCCTCGGCGATCGAGCGCGCCTCGACCGCGGCGAAGGCGTCCTCCTCGCGGTCGAAGCAGCGCGCCGGTCCTTCGAACTGGAGGCGGTGCATGCCGGCGACCTTCACGATCGCGCCGTCCGGGGCGAGGCTGCCGCGCAGGCCGACGACCCCGCCGGTCGGGGTGATCGGCGTCCTGACGTCGTAGATCACCTTCTGGTCGGGATTCCACGTCACCTGGTCGATGTTCTCGGCGAGCGTCTTGCCGGTGACGGTCAGGCAGTCGCCGTCGAGCAGACCGCCGGCGAGCATCGTCTTCATCAGCATATAGACGCCGCCCGCCTCATACATGTCCTTGGCGACATAGCGGCCGCCGGGCTTGAGATCGGCGATATACGGGGTCGACTTGAACGCTTCGGCGACGTCGAACAGGTCGAAGTCGATGCCCGCCTCATTCGCCATCGCCGGCAGGTGCAGCGCGGCATTGGTCGACCCGCCGGTGGCGGCGACGACGCGCGCGGCGTTGACGAAGGCGGCGCGCGTGCAGATGTCGCGCGGGCGCAACTGCCGCCCGACCAGTTCCATCACCTGCGCCCCGGCGGCGATCGCGATCTGCTCGCGGCTGCTATACGGTGCCGGCGTCATGTTGCTGTTGGGCAGGCTGAGCCCGATCGCCTCGCCGACGCAGGCCATGGTGTTGGCGGTGAACTGGCCGCCGCACGCGCCGTGGCCGGGGCAGGCGACCTTTTCGAGCTCGTGCACCTCGGACAGCGGACAGGCGCCGGCGGCATATTTGCCGACCACCTCGAACACGTCAACGACGGTGACGTCGCGGTTCTGGAAGCGGCCGGGCAGGATCGACCCGCCGTAGACGAAGATTGACGGGATGTTGAGGCGGAGCATCGCCATCATCATGCCGGGCAGCGACTTGTCGCAGCCGGCGAAGCCGACCAGCGCGTCGTAGCAATGGCCGCGGACGCTGAGCTCGACCGAATCAGCGATGACCTCGCGGCTGACGAGGCTCGCCTTCATGCCCTGATGGCCCATGGCGATGCCGTCGGTGACGGTGATGGTGTTGAAGCGGCGCGGCAGGCCGCCCCCCTGCACCACGCCCGCCTGCGCCGCATCGGCCTGCGCATCGAGCGTCGTGTTGCACGGCGCCGAATTGTTGCCGGCGCTGGCGAGCGCGACGAACGGGCGGGCGATCTCCTCCTCACCGATGCCCATCGCATAATAATAGCTGCGATGGGGCGCGCGTTCGGGACCGACGGAGACGTGGCGGCTGGGCAGGCGGGACTTGTCGAACTGGGTCATGGCGACGCCCTATGTCGCGAGAGGCCCCGCCAACGCAAGCTTGTTACGCGTAATATCGGATACGCGCGCGCCGCAGAATGCGATCCTCCAGCGAAAAGTAGAGCGAGATCATCCCGTCCTCGATCACGGTCGAGGCGGCGAAGGCGATATCGGTCTTGGCGCGATCCTCGGGCGGCGGCGGCACGACGACCGGTTCGAGGCCGCGGCCAGTGACGGTGGCGAAGTCGGGCGAGAAGCTGATCCAGCCGATCCGCCAGCGTGCATCGAGCGTGGCGCCATTGTAGAACATCACCGGATCGGCGCCTGGCAGCTGACACACCGGGCCGGTCGACAGATGCCAATTGTCCCAGGATTCCGGGCGGATCGGAAACGGGTCGGCGAGCGACGTCCACGGATCGCCGAGATGCGCGGCCTGCGCGATGCCGATCCGCGACGCGCCGATGCCGCGTTCCTCGGCGGCGGCATATTCGTAGAACAGCCGCCAGTCGCCGGCGGGCGTCTGCGCGAACGTCGCCTCCTTGATATTGCCCTCGCCCTCCGGGGCCGCGAGCGCGACGCGGCGCTTGACCAACTGGTCGAGCGAGGGGCCGCTCGCGGCGATCAACACGCCTTGCGTCCGCTTCGCGTCGACACCGGTGTAATAGACGACATAGCCGCCATCCGCGTCGACGAGCACCGTCGGGTCCTCGCAGCCGCCGGCATCGGCCTCGTCGGCGTCCGCCCCCGGCGCGATCGCGAGCACGGCATCGAGCGTGAAGGCGAGACCGTCATCGCTCCAGCCGCTGGCGATCAGGCCGGTCGGGTCGGTCGGGCCGAGCGGATCGGGCACGCCGCGGACGAGCATGCGATAGCGGCCCTCCTCGCGCCAGACGAACGGGCTCATCAGATCCATGCCGTCGAGCGGCGAGCCGGCGGCGATGGTGACGGCGTCGAGCGCCTCGACCGTATAGGTCGGCATGGCCGCTCAGGCGCCCTGCGCGATGACGAGCGACAGGGCGCCGTCGATCGTCACGGTGGTGCCGGTGATATAATCGGCGGCGGGGGAGAGCAGGAAGGCGACGAGCGTCGCCACCTCGTCGGCGGTGCCGGCGCGGCCCCAGGGGATGTTCGCCTCCAGCTTGGCGCGATAGTCGACATCCTCGACCGCATGCTGGTTCATCGGCGTCAGGATCATCCCCGGCGCGACGCCGTTGACCGCGATCCGCGCCGGCGCCAGTTCGAGCGCCAGCGTCGCGGTCAGCTGCGCGAGGCCGCCCTTGGCCGAATCATAGTCGACGCCGCCGGGGCGCGGCGCGCGTTCGTGGATCGACGAGATGTTGACGATCCGGCCGCCCGCCTTGGCCGCCTCGGCCGCCCGGACGAAGCGGCGGCAGGTGAGGAACGGGCCGTACAGGTCCGACCGCAGCACGCGATCGAACTGGTCGAGCTTCATGTCGACGAGCCGCGTGCCGCTCATGTTGAGACCGGCGGAGTTGACCAGCCAGCTGGCGGTGCCGAACCGGCGTTCCGTTTCGGCGAACAATGATTCGACCGCCTCCTCGCTGGAAACGTCGCACTGGACGGCATGGGCCTGCGCCTCGCCGCCGGCGGCCTGCACCACCGCCGCGGCGGCGGCGGCATCGCGGAAATAGGTGAAGGCGACGCGCGCGCCGGCCTTGGCAAGCGCGGCGACGCAGGCCGCGCCGATTCCGGATTCGCCGCCGGTCACCACCGCGATGGGCGTATCGGTCACGTCAGTCCCCCTCTCGACACATCATCAGCGGCTCAATGCGGGCGACGGGCGCATCGTTCCGGTGACAAATGCGTCATCCGACGGGTAGCCGCCGGGACAGGCGCGCGGGTCGGATCCCGTCCACGGACAGGATCAGGGCGAGGAGCGGGCAATTGTTACCGGGGGCCGAGCCCCCTCGCCTCACAGCGCGTCGAGCGCCTTGGCGACACCGTCCATGGTGAAGGGCTTCTGCAGGACCGGCCGGTCGCGGAACTGCGCGTCGACGCTGTCGTCGCTGCCGCCGGTCGCGAAGATGAAGGGGATGTCGCGCGCCGCGAGCGCTTCGGCGATCGGCGTGCTCTTCTCGCCGCCGCGCAGATTGACGTCGAGGATCGCCGCATCGATGCCGCCGTCCGCGACCCGCGACAGCGCGCCCGCGACCGTATCGACCGTCCCCGCCGAGGTCTTGTCGAGCACTTCGAGGAAGTCTTCGAGCATCATCGCGATCAAGGGTTCGTCCTCGACGATGAGGATCTGCGTAGGAGAAGCCATGATCGGCCCTTACCCGTGCCGGTCCCGCCTTGCCAACAGGTGATTTCGCCGGCGGGTCCCGCCGCGGGCCGGGCGGCGATGCTCGACAGCCGCCCGGCCCGCGCTAAGCTGCTCCCGATCAAGTCGGAAGGGGCGACGATGCATAGCGAAATCCTGCAACCCATGGTGGCGCTGATCGCCTGGACGTTGGTGATGCTGGTCTGGACGATCGCGACGCGGCTGCCGGCGATGCAGGCGGCCGGGATCGACATCACCCGCCTGATCGGCAGCAAGGCCGCCGACGCCGATCGCGCGCTGCCGCCGTCCGTCCAGTGGAAGGCGCATAATTACAACCACCTCACCGAGCAGCCGACGCTCTTCTATGCGGTGGCGACGGTGATCGCGATCAGCGGCACCGGCGATGGCGTCAACGCCCTGATCGCCTGGGCCTATGTCGCGCTGCGCGTGCTACATTCGCTAGTGCAAGCGACGGTCAACCGGGTATGGCCCCGCTTCATGCTGTTCCTCGCTTCGACGCTGGCGCTCGCCGCGCTCACCCTCCACGCCGCCATGGCGGTGTTCTGATGGCCAAGGGTGAGGTGTTCGAGCGGCATCGCCAGCCGTGGACGCAGGACGAGATCCAGAAGCTCCACTTGCTCGCCAAGAAGGGCATGGCGCTGAAGGCGATCGCCAAGGCGCTCAAGCGCAGCGAAGAATCGACCAAGGAGCGGGCGAAGGCGGACGGTCTGTCGATCGCCAAGTTGCGCTAGGGATCAGCCGAACAGCCGCCGCGCGCTGCGCTCCAGCATCATCAGCTGCCACAAGGTCCGGCCATGATCGGCGCGGCCGCTGCGGTGATCGGCGGCGATCCGCGCGACCTCCGCCATGTCGAGCCAGCCGCTCTCGACGAGGATGCGCGAGCGCGCCAGCCCCTCCGCCTCGTCGGCGAGGGCGTTGCGGAACCAGGCGCTGATCGGCGTGACGAAGCCCATCTTGGGCCGGTAGAGAATGTCGCGCGGCAGATAGCGTTCCAGGCTGCGCTTCATCAGCCATTTGCCCTCGCCGCCATGCAGCCGCATCGCCACCGGCAGCGTCGCGCAAAATTCGACGAGCCGATGATCGAGCAACGGCTCGCGCGCTTCCAGCCCGACCGCCATGCTGGTCCGGTCGACCTTGGTGAGGATGTCGCCGGGCAGCCAGATCATCATGTCGGCATATTGCGCGCGGTCGAGCGCATCGCGCGCCGGGGCGGCGCGCATCGCGGCGATATAGCGGTCCTCCGCCCGGTGACCGCCGAGCGCATGCCGCGCCGCCGGGCTGAGCAGCCGCGCCCGCTGTTCGGGCGTGGTGACGCCGACCGCGCGCGCATAGGCCTCGTCGCCATCCGCGGCGAGCGCGAGCAGGGTCGTCTTGGCGCGCAACGGCCGCGGGGCCCAGTCGGCCTTGGGATAGAGCCGGCCGAGCGTGCCGAAGCCGGCGCGACGCCAGCGGGCCGGCATCAGGCCGCGCACCCGCTCCTCCGCCGCCTGGAACCGATAGCGACGATAGCCGGCGAGCATCTCGTCGGCGCCGTCGCCCGACAGCGCGACGGTGACACGGCTGCGCGCCAAGGCCGCGACCTGATAGGTCGCCAGCGCGCTCGCATCGGCGAACGGCTCGTCGAAATGGTGGACGAGCGTATCGATCAGCGCGGCATCGTCCGGCCGGACGACCTGGGCATGGTGATCGGTGGCGAAGCGGCGGGCGACGGCGGCGGCGTGATCGCGCTCGTCATGGCCCGCCTCGTCGAAGCCGATCGTGCAGGTGCGCACCGCCGCCTTGCTCGCCTCCGCCATCAGCGCGACCACCGCCGAACTGTCGACCCCGCCCGACAGGAAGGCGCCGAGCGGCACGTCGGCGACCATGCGGCTGCGCACGCCGTCACGCATATGGCCGAGCAACTGTTCGCCGAGCGCCTTGGCCGAACCGGTGGCGCGATCGGCGAAGCTGAGGCTCCACCAGCGGCGCGGGCGCGGCACGCCCTGCCAGCGCTGCACCTGGAGAAAATGCCCGGCCGGCAGCTTGCGCACGCCCGCGATCATGCAGGCATCGTCCGGAACATAGCCGAGCGCGAGGAAATCCTCGATCGCGGTGACGTCGGGGACGCGGCGGAGCAAGGGGTGGGCGAGCAGGCCCTTGAGTTCGGAGGCGAAGGCGAGGCTGCCGTCGGACAATTCGACGTAATGAAGCGGCTTCACCCCCATCCGGTCACGGGCGAGGAACAGCGTGCCGGTGTCGGCATCGTGCAATGCGAAGGCGAACATGCCGTTGAGCCGTTCGAGCAGCGACGGCCCCCAGGCGCGCCAGCCGTGCAGCAGCACCTCGGTATCGCCCTCGGTGACGAACACCGCGCCGCGGCGGATCAGGTCGGCGCGCAGCTCGGCGAAATTGTAGATCTCCCCGTTATAGGTGACGGCGAGCGCGCCGGAGCGCATCGGCTGCGGCGACCCCTCGAGATCGATGATCGACAGGCGCCGGTGGCCGAGGCCGACGCCCGGCGCCGTCCAGACGCCCTCGCCGTCCGGACCGCGATGCGCCTGCGCCGCGATCATCGCGGCGACGCGCGACGGATCGACCGGTTTGGGCGTCTCGGGATGGAAGATGCCGGCGATGCCGCACATCAGCGTGCGCCTGCGATACGATCGGCAAGGTCGCCGATCGGGCCGAGCGCCGCCGCCAGCGCGGCGATATCAGCGCGCGCATCGCGGCCGGGCGTCACCTCGGCGGAGAGATGCACCGCCATCGCGCGCTGCGAACCGCCGAACAGCCGTGCCTTCATCGCCTCGATCTTCACCACGCGCTCATCCGACGTTACCATTCCGCCGACGACGTACCATGTCGTGACGATCCGCTCCACCGGCCCGGCCGCGGTGATCCGCATCGAAGCGCCACCGGCGATCGGCGCCGCGTCGGCCACGCGGACCCAGCGATCCTCCTCGCGCAGCACGCCGGTGCCGAAGGCGCCGATCTTATGCCCCTCTCCCTGCGACGCGAACACCGCGACCGCGACGTCGACCGCGGCACCCTGGCGGGCGTAGCGACCGAACAGGCTATGGTCGGCACCGGGATAATAAGGCTGCCACGGAGCGGTGCGACTGAGTGGCGCGCGCCGCCAGCCGGCGAGCTGCGGCAGGTCGATCCGCGCCGGCAGCGGCGTCGCGCGGCGGGCGATCGTCACGCTCCACAGCGGCCCGGCCGCGGCCACCGCGACCGTCAGCAGCGCCGCGATCGGCAGGCCGATGCGGTGCCCGCGCACCGGCGGCAGCGTCGCCGGATCGAACGCCGGCGCATCGGGGGGGCGATCGAACCAGCGCCAGCCGATCGCCAGCACCGCCGCCATCACCAGCCCGAAGAACAGCCAACCATAGACGATATGGTCGAACCCCGTCGCCGCCGCGACGCTGGTCAGATGCGCGGCATAGATGGTGGCGAAGGCGCGGATGCCGTTGGCGAGCACCGGCACGATCAGCGCCGCGGGCAGGAACCAGCCGCGCCGCTGCCACGACCGGAAGCACGTCGCGGCGACGAGCGTCGCGAAGGCGAACATGGCGATGACGAATTTGGCGCCCGAGCACGCTTCGGCCACCTCGAAGAAGTAACGGCCGGCGTGGATCAGCACGCCGTTGGAACTGGCCGGCACGCCGAACAGATGCAGCAGCGGCATCACCATCCGCACCGTCACCGCCTGCAACGCGGGTTCCAATTCCTCGCCGAACGGCACCAGGAACAGCGCATAGCCGAGCGGAAAGGCGAGCCCCCGCGCGACCTGCGGCCCGAGCAGGGTCAGCACCGTGCCCTGCAGCATGACGACGAGGCCGAACTGGCGGGCGAAGCTGACCGATCCCGCCTCCCCCATCAGCCAGCCGACGCCGCCGAGGGCAACGAGGGCGAGCCCCGGCCACCAGGCGGTCGGCGCGAGCGCGCCAAGCTCCGGGCGGCGCTGCCAGACCAGCCAGGCGATCACCGGCCCGATGAACAGGCAGTGGCCGAAGGTCGTGCTCGTCCACCAGATCGTCACCAGCCGGGCGACGTCCTCCCGGAACAGCAGCAGGATCGCCGCCGCGGTCAGCGTCAGTGCGATCGCATGCCGGCGCCAGCGAAGGGCTCTGTCGGCCGTCACAATCCGAGCAGCGCGTCGAGCGGGGCGAGCCGCGCGGTCCAGTCATAGCGTTCGATGACCCGCGCCCGCGCCGCGGCGCCCAGGCCTGTCGCCTGCGCCGGATCGTCGAGCAGCGCGGCGATCGCCGCGACCTGGGCGTCGGCATCGTCGGCGACGCGGAGGGTGCCGGCGTGATCGATCCCCTCGGCCGCGGCGGCGGTGGCGACGACCGGGCGCGCCATCGCCATAGCCTCCAGCACCTTGTTCTGGATGCCGCGAGCCAGACGCAACGGCGCGACGCAGACGGTGGCGGCGGCGAGCCACGGCCGCACGTCGGCGACCGCGCCGGTGACGATCACCGCCGGCGAGGCCAGCGCCTGCACCGCCGCGGTCGGCGCGCGACCGACGATCGCGAGACGCAACGTGGGGTATCGGCGGCGTAGCGCGGGGAGGACATCCTGCGCGAACCACCTCACCGCCTCGACGTTGGGGCGATAGTCCATCTGGCCGGTGAAGACGAGCAACGCGCCCTCGGCGGCGACATCCGTAACGGCAGCGGGGGCGAAGGCGGCGGCGTCGATGCCGTTCTCGACCGGAACGATCCGGCCCGTCGCGCCGCCCTCCCGGAACAGCGCCGCCTCCGCCGCGCTGACGAACAGGCTGGCGTCGACGCGAGCGGCGACCCTCCGCTCGAATGCGCCGAGCAGTCGGGCTTCGCGCCGCATCATCCAGCGCATCGGCGGGCTACCCTGTTCGGCGAACCCTGCGAACTTCGCCGAATCGACGTCGACGAAATCCATCACCGCCGGCACCCCCGCCGGCAGATATTGCGCCATCTGCCCCGAAAAGCAGTAGACCGCATCCGCGCGCCGTGCCGCCACCGCCCGCCGCATCCCGGCCGAGGCGAAGGCGGTGAGCGACACCGGCAGCCCCTTGGCGAGCGCGGCCAGCGCCGCGACCGCCTGTGATCGGGTGCGCGGGATCAGCGTCACGCTGGCGAGCCCGGCGAGTTCGGGCGGCGCCACCTCCCCCGCGCCTTCGCTGAAGGCGACGAGGTGGATGCGCGCGCGCGCGGCGAGATGGCGGAGGATGTGGTAGCTGCGGATGCGGTCGCCGCGGTCGGGCGGAAACGGCACGCGATGCGCCAGGAACAGCAGCTCCATCAGCCGAGGCCGCGCGAAATCCACGGCCCCAGCCGGTTGGCGACCGGCAGCGGCAGCCGCTGCCACGTCTTCACCATCAGCGCATATTTGGGATTGAGCGGATTGACCTCGCGCGCCGCCCCTTCGCTGTGCCGGGCGTAGAGGCGCGGCACGCCGGAGAAGCCCCAATTCTTCTTGAACGCCGCGGCCCCGGTGCCCGTCTTCGATCGCCCGAAGTCGAAGCGGGTGCAGCCGCGCGCGCGGGCGTGGCTCATCAGCGCGAAATACATGCGGTCGTTGGCGCGCAGGCCGCGCGCCGCGGTGGTGCCGCCGCCCCAATAGGGAAAGACGGTGCCGGCGAAATAGAGGCTGAGCACGCTCGCCACCGCACGCGCGCCGCTGCGCACGGTGAGGATGTCCGCATCCATCTCGTCCAGCACCGCGCGGAACAGCCTGGCCGGGAACACCGGCGTGCCGAGGTTGCGCACCGACTCGCCATAGACGCGGTAATGGTCGGCGAGCAGCGCGGCGCCGCCCGCCTCCACGTTCAGGTCGTTGCCGAGCGCGCGCCGCACCTCGGCCCGCTGCTTGCGCGGCACGGCGAGCAGTTCGGCCTCGTCGTCGGCGGCGAGATCGCGGGCGAAACCGAGATAGGAGGTGTCGTCGGTCTGCCAGCCGTCCGGCGCCGGACCGCCGCGCAGCTCGACGCCGGGGCAGCCGAGACGCTGCGCCAATGTCCAGGCCGTTGCAGCGAGCGCTTCGACGCCCTCCCCCAATATCCCGCCGTCGACGCCGAAACCGGTCGACACCAGTGCCTTGCCGAACAGCGGCGAGCGCATCGCGGTGAGCGGCAGCACGCCGGCGATCGCCCCGCCCCGCTCCGCGACGAGATAATGCGCGCGCTGACCGCAGCCGCGCGCGACGCTGCGGCTCCACGCCGGCAGATGGAACGGGGTCGCCTGCGGCTGCGCCCGGACGAACGCGTCGATCGCGTCGCTGTCGCGGCTATCGACGAGATCGGCCTCGCGCACCGTCGGCACGGTCACGACAGCCGTGCCGCCTCTGCCGCGACGACCGCATCGACCCGGCCCCAGTCATGGCGTCCGATCAGCCCGCGCAACTTGCCCGCCATCGCGCCGAGCCGCGAATAATGGCGCACCTTCGATCGCAGCGGGGCGCCGGCGACGCGCGGCTGCGCCGGATCGACCTCCCACGGATGGAAATAGAAGATGCCGGCATGGCCTTCGCCATTGACCTGCCGCACCGCATAATCGGTCAGCGCGGCCGGCAGCAGCCGGAAGAAGCCGCCGCCGGTCGCCAGATGCCGCCCGCCGATCCGCGCCACCGTCACCGGCAGTTCGATCAGCGGCGCATCGGACAGCGGCCGGAAGGCGAAGCGCGGCGCGTCGCGCCAGCCATAATGATCGTGCGCGACGGGGGCGACGCTCGACGAATAGGCATAGCCCGCCTCGGCAAGTACGTTGAACGCCCACAGGTTGCGCGTGTCGATCGAGAAGCTCGGCGCGCGATAGCCGGTCACCGGCTGGCCGGAGGCATCCTCCAGCGCGGTGCGCGCGCGGGCGAGGTCGGCGCGAAAGGTCGCGGCGTCCATCGTGAAGACGCGCTGGTGATCCCAGCCGTGGCTGGCGATCTCATGCCCGGCCTCGGCGATGCGCCGGATCAGCGCCGGGTGACGCGCCGCCACCCAGCCGAGCGTGAAGAAGGTCGCCCTGACGCCGCTCTCCGCGAACAGGTCGAGCACCGCGCCGGTATTGTCGGCGACGCGGCTCGGCAGCCTATCCCAGTCGGCCTTGTCGATCACCCGCTCGAACGCGCCGACCTGGAACCATTCCTCGACGTCGACCGACAGGCCGTTGCGGACGGCGCTACGCGGCATGGTCCCACGCCGCCGGAGCACGGATCGGAACGTGATCCTCGCGGATCTCGGCCGCGCCCGCCGCCATCACCGAGGCGGCGGCGGCGGTCTCCTGCCGGTCCGCCTCGACCCAGTCGACGAGCAGCGTCAGCACCCGCCGCAAGGCGCCTTCCTGCTGCGCGACGCGTGCCTCCAGCGCGGCGAGCCGGGCGGCGACCGCAGCGGGCAGCTCGGGCGCGGCACCGGCTTCGGCCGCATCGGGGGCGGCGCGCGGGACGAAGCGGCGAACCGAGCTTTCGGCGGGCGCCGGCGCGGGCGCCTCCGCCGGTGCCGCCGCCGTGTCAGCCGCGAGCATCGGCAGGTCGTCGTGGAGATCGCCGACCACCTGCCGCACGATCGCCCCGTCGATCACGTCGAGGTCCTCGACCGCGGCGTGGAGCATGACGCGTCCGGCGAGCTGATTGAGCCGCCGCGGCACGCCGCCCGATCCTTCGTACAGCGCGGCAAAGGCGTCGGCGGCGAAATCGGGGCGGCCCTGCCAGCCGACCACCGACAGCCGATGCGCGATATAATCGGCGACCTCGTCCGCCGCCATCGGCTCGAGATGGTGGATGGCGATGATCCGCTGGCGCAATTGCTCGAGCCGGTCGGAGCCGTGCAGCCGTTCGCGGAACTCGGGCTGGCCGAGCAGCAGGATCTGCAGCAGCGCATGACCGCCCGCCTGGAAGTTGGAGAGCATGCGCAGCTCTTCGAGCGAATCGACCGGCAGCGCCTGCGCCTCGTCGACGATCAGCAGCGTTCGCCGTCCCGATCGCGCCACCGAATGCAGCCCGCGCTCGATCGCGGTGAGCAGTTGCGCCTTGGCGAGGCCATGCGGATCGACGCCGAGACCGGTCGCAACGATGCGCAGCAGATCGTCCGCCGGCACTGCGGTCGAGACGATGGTGATGACGTTGAGCGCCTGCGGATCGATCTGGCCGGTGAGATGGCCGACCAGCGTGGTCTTGCCCGCGCCGATATCGCCGGTGACGACGATGAAGCCCTCGCCCTGCGCGAGGCCATAGCCGAGATAGGCCATCGCCTTGCGGTGCGTGGCGGTTTCGAACCAGAAGCGCGCATCGGGCGTCAGCTGGAACGGCCGCCCCGATAATCCGAAATGCGCGTCGTACATAGACCGAGCCCTTAGAACGAGTAGCGCGCGGCAATCAGTGCCTGCGCCGACCAGACGGTATCTACGTCTCCGGTATCAAAGGCGTAAATGCCGGCGCTGGCCGTGGTGGTGACGCGCCCGAAGCTGCGCCCGTAACTCCCCGTCACGCCGTAGGACCAGATCCCCGGCGTGCGGGCGATACCCGATTCATAGTAATTGACGAACAGGTTGGCGGCGAGTGTCGACAGCGCGGTGAGCGTGCGGTTGTAGAACAATTGCGCATAGGCGCTCTGGTCTTCGACGCCGTACAGCGTCACGCCCGGAACGTCGTCGCGGTCGAACAGCTTGCGATTGGCATAGCCGATGCCGCCGCCATAGGCCGAGCGCCCGCGGGTGATCGACACGACGCCGTCGACGCCGCGCGCGCGATAGCTGGCGGTGGCGATCGACTGGAAGACGTCGTTGAGGCAGCCGCCCGGCGTCGATCCGCTCGTCGCGAAGACGCAGCCGTTATATTGCTGGGTAAAGGCGTCGCGCGCCGACAGGAAGCTCGTCGGCAGGTTGGCGAGCCCGGTACGCAGCTGCCGGCCGAAGGTGGTGACCGTGTCATAGACGTCGGCAGCGACCGCGACCCGCTCGGAGGCCTGATAGGTGGCGAGCCCGGTCACGCTCAGCGAACCGTAGCGCTTGCCGACATGCGCCTCTGCGGAGAGGCGACGATTGGGGCGCCAGACGACGCCCGCGTCGTAATAGACGCCGTCGGTGCGATAGGCGATCTGGCGCGGCGCGGCGGAATCGGTGACGTAGCGGCCGTTGCCGTCGACCACCGCCGCGCCCGTCGCATCGACCAGCGCGGCGCGGTTGCTCGTCTCGACCCGCTCATAGCCGACCCCGCCGGTCAGCGCGACATAGGGCGACACCGGGGCGAGCACGTCACCGCGCACGCGCCAGCTCTGGTAGCGGCCGTCGAGCTGCCCGGCGTCCTCCCGCTCCCAGCCGGCGCTGGCGCTCAGACCGACCGGCGCGACCTGCCCCGGCCGCACGCTCGCACCGATCGCCGCGACCTGCCCGAACGAATCGTCGTAATAGTCGAGCCGCGACTGGCCGGCGGGCAAGGCGACGTAGCTCGGCGTGTCGACCTTGGTGTATCCGGCCTGATAGCTGGCGGCGAGCGACACCGGCCCTGCCTGCGTGACGTAGCTCGGGCCGCCGAAGACGGCATAGACTTGGCTGATATTGTCGCCGTTGCCGACGATCACCCCCGGCGCCGCACCGCGGATGTCGCTGCGCGCGCGCGTCGCGATGCCGCCCGCCTCGAAGCTCAGCCCGCGCGCGACCTTCGCCGAGACGCGGGCGAGGCCGGTGTGGATGTCGTCATCGCCGACCCGGTCGTCCCACGAGATGCGGCGTTCGTAGCGATAGGAGATCTGCCCCTTGACGCGCGCGGTGCTCGCCGCGGCATCGATGCCGGCGGCGAGGCTCGAATAGGTCAGCACGTCGCCGGAGTTGAGGTCGGCGTCGAGGATCTGGCCGACCTCGACATAGGGCGTAGCGACGACGCGGCCGCGCTGCACCTGCGCCCCCGCCTGTCCGCCGGCGACCAGAGCCGCCAGCGCCGTCGCCATCCCCAGCGTGCGGATCACGGACGATCCTGCCCGTAATAGGTGCCGTAGCGATGGCCGCCGGGGACGAAGGATACGGCGTTGAGCACCAGCGCGATCTCGTCACAGCCGTCGAGCCGCTGCACCGCCTCGCGCAATTCGCTTTCCGGCGTGCGGTCGGCGCGCACCACCAGCACGACCTGCCCGACCAGCATCGCCAGCACCGCCGCCGGCGACGCGGCGAGCGCGGGCGGCGAATCGAAGATGAGGATGCGGCGCGGATTGGCGGCGAGCAGGCGCGCCAGCACCTCGCGCGTCCGGGCGGAGGCGAGCAATTCGGTATCGCTCGCGGTCTTGGTGCCGGCCGGCAGGATCGACAGGCCGCCGACATCGGTGCGGATCACCAGGCTCTCGACGTCGATCTGGCCATCGGCGAGCGCGTCGAGCAGCCCCGGCTGTTCGGCGAGGCCGAGCTGCGCGAGCACGTCGGGCTTGGCGAAGTCGGCGTCGATCAGCAGCACTTCGGTATCGCGTTCCGCCGCCATCGACAGCGCGAGATTGACCGCGCAGAAGGTCTTGCCGTCGCCCGGCCGCGCCGAGCAGATCAGCGCGGTGCGCGCCCGGTCGCGCGACGACAGCGCGTCCGCGTCGGCGGCATCGTCGCGACCGGCGCGGGCGATGCGTTCGCGGGTGATCAGCAACTGCCGCTTGATCAGCCGGAATTCCTCCGCAAGCGGGCCGACCGGTGCACCCGGCACGATCATCCCCGCCTCGGCGAGCATGCCGCGATCGATCGCGGCGATGTCGGTCAGCTCGGGCGCGTCGTAGAAGCTGTCGGGCAGTTCTTGGCCGACCGGCGCGCGCAGCTCGGGCGGGATCGCGAGCAGCGTCGGATCCGCCAAGTCGGCCTGCTGCCAGGCGTCGACCGGCGGCGGCGGTGCCACCGCTTCGAGCGCGGGCAGATCGATCGGCGGCGGCCGGCGACGCAGATGCGCATTGAAGTCGTAGACTCGGGCGGCGCGCTCGAGCATCGATTCGGCGCGTGGCGATCCGCTCATCGTCCCGTCCCGTTGCACCGTCATGCCGCCATCCCCCGCTGCAACACCTCGACGCCGAGCAGCAGCACATAGGCCGCGACCAACCCGGCCGTGCCGCCGAGGAACAGCTTGAGCCGCTTGCCGCGCTGCTCGGACTGGCTGCGCGTCACCACCTCGCCGATCGCGCCGATCACCGGCATGCCGGTGGCGCGTTCGAGCCGCGGTCCGGTCGCGAAGGTGGCGCGAAGCTGACCCAGAGCGAAGGCCGCGCCGATGCCGCCGGCGATGCCGACGATCAGCACGCCGGTCAGCAGCAGCATGCGGTTGGGCGCGGTCGGCGCGCGCGGCATCGTCGGCGGATCGATCACCTGGAATTTGACATTGTCGGTCTGCGTCTGCGCCTGGCCACGCAGCGCGATCTGCTGCCGCTGGGTGAGCAATTGATCGTATTGATCCTTGAGCACCTGATAATCGCGGTCGATCTGGCCCTGCTCCGCCGCCACTTCGGGATCGCCCGACAATTTGGCGTTGAGCTGGTCGAGGTCGCTCTGCAACTGGGCCTTGCGCATCTTGAGCGCGGCGGCGGCGCTCTGCTTGTCGGCGAGCATCGATTGCAACGACAGATAGAGCGGATTGGGCGTACCCCCGCCGGCGCCGGCCGGTTCGCCGCGCGCCGCCGCCTGTGCCGCGACGAGCTGACGCTTGAGCGCGATCACGTCGGGATGCTGATCGGTATAGCCCCGCGCGCGTGCATCGGCGAGCTGGCCCTGGATGGCGGCAAGCGCGGCACGCGCCGGACCGGCGGCGACGCCGTCGGCATTCGGGATGGTCGCCGGCGTCCCCGCCATCTGGCCCTGCACCGCGGCAAGGCTCGACTGGGCGGCGGCGAGGTCGCTGTCGACCTGCGCCATCTGGCTGCGCGACGCGCCGATCCGGTCGCCGACCGAGCCGGTGCCCGGCAAGGCGCCGAGATAGCGCGTCTGGAAATCGGCGCGCTTGGCATCGGCATCGGCGAGCTGCTTCTGGAGCTGGTCGAGCTGCTTGTTGAGGAAGTCGAGGCTCTGCGTCGTCTGGCTGCGGTCGCGGCCGAGATTCTGTTCGACGAAGATGTCGATCAGCTTCTGGGTGATCGCCTGCGCCAGCTTGGGGCTGGCGGCGGTGGTGGTGATCTGGAACAGATTGTCCTGCTGGCTCTCGACCTTGATCGCATTGGCGAGGCCGGCGACGCGGTCGGCGACGTCACGGTCGCTCGACACGGTCTGCGCCAGGTCGGTGCCGCGCACCACCTTTTCGAGATTGACCGCGCTGATCAGCGTCTGGCGGATGGTGTCGACATCCTTCTGCTGCGCCTGCGCGGGTGCGTCGATCGACGCGGGCAGGATCGACTGCATCTGGACGAAGACGCGCGCCCGCGATTCGTAGCGGCTCGGCATCTGGCTGACGACGAACCAGCCGGCGACGCAGATGCCCCAGGCCACCGCCAGCGCGAGCCAGCGGCGCGTCCAGATCGCGTGCAGTGCCAGCCGCACCTCGTCGTAGAGGCCGTTCACCGCGCGCGTCCGGCGAACGCCGGCGCGTGGTCGCGCGCGGCGTGCGTAAGGAGGATGCCGGCCATCAGAACATCGACTCGGGGATGATGATCACGTCGCCGGGTTGCAGGCCGACGTTGGCGCTCGAATCGCCCTTCTTGAGCAGGTCGGCGATCTGGAGCTTGTATTCGTGCTGCTCGCCGGTCTTGCGATCGTGGCGGACCAGCTTGGCCTTGTTGCCGGCGGCATATTGGTTGAGCCCGCCGACCGCGATCATCGCGTCGAGCAGTGTCATGTTCGCGCGATAGGGAATGGACGCGGGCTTCTCGGTCGCGCCGATGATCCGCACCTGCTGGCTGTAGGTCCCCGAGAAATTCTCGACGATCACCGAGACGATCGGGTCCTTTACATATTGGCCGAGCGCCTGCTTCATGTCGACGGCGAGCACCGAGGGGGTCTTGCCGACCGCGGGCATGTCGTTGACCAGCGGCGTGGTGATGCGGCCGTCGGGGCGGACCTGCACCTTCGCCGACAGTTCGGGGTTGCGCCAGACGAAGACGTTGAGCTGGTCGAGCGGGCCGATGACATATTCCTCGCCCGGCTGCTCCTTGCTCGCGACGTAACTGGCCGGCGGCAGCGCCGGGCCGCTCGCATCGGTGGCGCAGGCGGCGAGCATCGGCGCGAGGCCGCCAAGCGCGAGCAGGATACGGACGGGACCACCGGAACGCATAATCATCTCCTGACCCCCCGGGGACGCCGGGCCGCATCCACAGGCGGGGTTACGTCTGCGCGTCATGGGGCGGGAGAGGTGAAGATAGCGTTAGGAACGCTAGACCAGCGATTACAGCACAATCGGCACGCCCTCCCCAAGGCCGCCCGGTTGCGTTATCACAGCATGATGGCTCGTGCGCTGCTTTTGATGACCCTTTCGGTTCTCCTGCCCTATCCCTTTCCCGTTTCGGCACAGGCCGCCCCGCCGCTGATCGGTCTGACGATCACCGGGGTCAGTTCGGCGACGCAGGCCGAGCGGATCGGCCCCGATCAGGCCGTCACCGCGCGTCGTCACGACGGCCCGGTGACGATCGTCGTCCGCGAAACCGGCATCGGCCGGGCGCGGGTACTGCGCGTCGACGGCGTGGTGACGCAGGCCCCGGCGAGCCAGCGCCTGCTCTGCGGTGCGGCGGTGGTCGCCGGCGCGTGCCGACCGGGCGAGCCCGCGACGGGGATCGAGCTGACCTATCATCTCGCCCCCCTGCCCTCAGGCACCCGGATCACAGTGCAGGACAGTGCGATGACGGCGCCGGCGCGCACCTTCACCGCCGAGATCACCCTGCTTTAGGCACCGCCGACCACGATCTCCGCCGCGGCAGGATGGCCGAGGAAAGCAGCAGGACTCGCCGACGCGCCATAGGCGCCGGCAAGGAAGACGGCGATCAGGTCCCCCGGCTGCGCCTCCGGCAGGGCGACGCGGTCGCCGAGCCGGTCGAGCGGCGTGCACAGCGGCCCGACCACCGACACCGTCTCGGCCGCGGGGCCGTCGATCGCGCTGGCGAGCGCGAGCGGATAGTTGCGCCGCACCACCGTGCCGAAATTGCCGCTCGCGGCGAGCTGATGGTTAAGGCCGCCGTCGGTGACGAGGAACGTCTCGCCCTGGCTCGTCTTGCGATCGACGATCCGGGTCAGATAGACGCCCGCCTCGGCGACCAGCCAGCGGCCGAGCTCGATCGCGAACCGCGCCTCACGCAGCACCGCCGCGCGCGTCGCCAATGCCTCCGCAAGGCCTGCCCCGATCCGCTCGACATCGAGCGGCCGGTCGCCGGCGAAATAGGGCACGCCGAAGCCGCCGCCGAGATTGACCAGCGGCGGCGCGGCCCCCGCCGCCTCGGCCAGCCGGGCGGCGAGCGCGAGCGTGGCCGCCTGCGTCTCGACGATCGCGCCCGCGTCGAGCGCCTGACTTCCGGCATAGATGTGGAAGCCGCGCCAGTCGGCGCCGGCGTCGATCAGCCGGCGGACCAAGACCGCCGCCGCGGCCGCATCGACGCCGAAGGGCGACGGCCGGCCGCCCATCTTCATGCCCGATCCGCGCAGTTCGACATCGGGATTGACCCGCACCGCCAGCCGCGGCGTGACGCCGAGCTGATCGGCGAGCCGCAGCGCGCGCGTCGCCTCGCCGTCCGACTCGAGATTGAGCGTCGCGCCGTTGCGCAGCGCGGCGGCCAGCTCGGCATCGCGTTTGCCCGGACCGGCGAAGCTGATCGCGCCGCCGGGCTTGACCGCCAGCGCACGCTCCAGCTCGCCGCCCGACGCGACGTCGAGGCCGTCGACCCAGGGCGCGACCGTGTCGAGCAGCGCGGGCAAGGGGTTCGCCTTGATCGCATAATGGAGGTCGACCTTCGGAAAGGCGGCGCGGAAGCGGCGGATGCGCGCGGCGACGATGCCGGCGTCGTAGACGAAGACCGGCGTGTCCGCCGCCCACTGTTCCGCCGGCGCGCCGGCGATGGTCAGGGCGCCGGACTGACCGGCGAATTCGGGCGGCAGCGGACCGACCGGCTTCATGCCGTCACCTCGGCGCGGATCGCGGCCCGGTCGAGCTTGCCGTTGGCGTTGCGCGGCAGCGCGTCGCGCCAGACATAACGAGCCGGTTGCATGAAGCTCGGCAACAGGCTGCGCAATCGCGCCCGCAACGCCGGCTCCGCCGCGGCATCGCCCGCCAGCACGACGGTGATCGCCTGCCCGAGCCGCGCATCGGCGACGCCGACCGCGACCGCCTCGCGCGCCTCGCCGCCGGCCAGCACCGCCTCCTCGATCTCGAGCGGGCTGATCCGGTTGCCGGCGCTCTTGATCATCTCGTCGTCGCGGCCGACGAAGCGGAACAGGCCGTCCTCCCCTTCGACGACGGTATCCCCCGACCAGACCGCGATGCCGCCGCTCGCCGACCATGGCGGAGCGGGACGGAAGCGTTCGGCCGTCCGCTCGGGGTCGCGCCAATAGCCCTGCGCCACCAGCGGCCCGGCGTGGACGAGTTCGCCCGGCTCGCCGTGCGCGCGCGTGCCGTCGGGGCGGACCGCCATCACCTCGGCGAAGGGGATGGCGCGGCCGATCGCGTCGGGATGCGCGTCGATCAGCGCCGGGTCGAGCCAGGTCGAACGGAACGCCTCGGTCAGTCCATACATGGCGACGAGCTCGGCGGCGGGGAAGCGCGCACGCAGTCCGCGCACCAGCCGCTCGGTCAAGGCGCCGCCCGAATTGGTCAGCCGTCGCAATCGGGCGGCGGTCGCCGCCGGCCAGTCGACGTCGAGCAACTGCACCCATAACGGCGGCACCCCGGCGAGCGTCGTCGCCTCGAACCGCTCGACCGCTTTCACCACGTCGCGCGCCGTCAGATAGTCGAGCGGGGCGACGGCGGCGCCGGCATACCAGGCGGACAGCAACTGGTTCTGGCCATAATCGAAGGCGAGCGGCAGCACCCCGAGCACCCGGTCGGACGGCGATAATCGCAAGTAATGCGCCACCGCCACCGCGCCGAGTGACAGATTGGCATGGCTGAGCATCACCCCCTTGGGCCGTCCGGTCGACCCCGAGGTGTAAAGGATCGCGGCGAGCGACTGCGGGTCTGCGGTCGAGCGACCCGGCCCGCCGCCGGCGAGCGGCACCTTGCCCTCGTCGATCAGGCGGCACTCCGCCGGCACGTCCGCGGGGTCGAGCGTTTCGGCGCGCGCGCTCTGGGTGACAAGCAGGCGCGCGCCGCTGTCGGCGAGGATATGGGCGACCTGCGCGCGGCGCAGCGCCGGATTGATCGGGACGTGCACCAGCCCGGCGCGGGCCGCGGCGAGCGGCAGCACGCAGGCGAGCACGGTCTTGGGCAACCAGCTCGCGATCCGCTCGCCGGGCGCACACCCTTGTGCGTCGAGCCAGCCGGCGACCGCGGCAACCGCGTCCTCGAGCGCGGCGAAGGTCCAGTCGCGGGATCGCGTCAGCAGCGCGGGCGCGTCCGCGGCGCCGCGCAGCAGGTGGTCGAGCGGAAACGGGGTCGGATCGGGCAGGGCCATCGCCCCTCTTAGCGTCACTCTGTTGCCGAATGCAGCCCCAGCCAGTACCGGCGGCTATCCGCAACCGATCAGGGCCGCCGCTTTGCTTCCCGAAGGCTATGACACCGTCGAGACCACCGTCCGCGCCGTCCTGCGTGACGTGTTGGGCCTTTCCGCCGAGCGCGTCGCCGGCTTCACCGCGACGACGCCGCTGTTCGGCGCGCTGCCCGAACTCGATTCGATGGCGGTCGCCAGCGTGCTGACCGAGATCGAGGACCGGCTCGGCATCCTGATCGAGGATGACGAAGTCGATGGCGATATGCTCGAAACCTTCGGCGCGCTGGTCGAATTTGCCGCGAGCAAGGCGCTCGTCTAGCCTCTGCGGCATGGCGCCGCGGATCGATCATTACGACTGGCCGGGCGGGCGCGAGGCGATGCTGCGCTTCGGCCCCGACGACGGGCCGCTCGCCGTCGTCGCGCTGCCGATGTTCGAGGAAGGCAATCGCACACGGACCTTCGTGGTGACGCTGCTGCGGGCGCTGGCGGAGCGGGGCATCGGCAGTGTGCTGCCCGACGTGCCGGGTCAGGGGGAGAGCATCACCCCGCTCGCCGGCCTTACGCTGCTGCGCATGGCGACGGCGCTGGAGGCCATCACGGATCGCTGTTTCGACGACGGGCGGCGCACCTATGCGGTGGGCATTCGAAGCGGAGCGTTGCTCGACGGCTGCGCGCTCCATAGCGGACGGTGGCATCTCGCGCCGCAAACCGGCGCAGACCTGCTGCGGGATTTGCATCGGACGTGGCGAGCCGCCAGCCATTCCGGCGACCAGACGATGATGATGGCGGGTGGCGATCCGGTCGAGATCGCCGGCAACCTGTTGCCAAGCGACCTGTTGCTGTCGATGTCGGCGGCGACGCCGTCCGATCAGCCCGGCATCCCCCGTCGCGTCGTCCGCCTCGCCAGCGACCCCGCCGCAGCCGACCGCCACGTCGATGCCGCCCCGCTGTGGCGCCGCAGCGAACCGGGCAACGATGCCGCGCTCGCCGCGCTGCTCGCCGAGGATATCGCCGGCTGGATCGCGGCGTGCGAAGCCTGATCACCTTTCCCTGTGCGGGCGAGACGCTGATCGGCTCGCTCGACATGGCGGCGGGCGCGACCGGATTGCTGATCGTCTCCGGCGGCAACGAAATCCGCTGCGGCGCGCATCGCGGCATGGCGCTGCTCGCCGCGGCGATGACGGCCCGCGGCCATCCCGTCTTTCGCTACGACCGGCGCGGGATCGGCGATTCGTCGGGCGACAACCACGGGTACCTGTCCGCCCGCGGCGATCTCGTCGCCGCGGCGGAAGCCTTCCGCGCCGCCGCGCCGCAGCTCGCGACGATCGTCGCTTATGGCAATTGCGACGCGGCGAGCCTGCTCGCGCTCCACGGCCGCGAGGCGGGAGTCGATCGCCTGATCCTCGCCAATCCCTGGACGATCGAGGACTTCGACGACCTTCCCCCGGTCGCCGCGATCCGCGCCACCTATCGCCAGCGCCTGACCAGCCGGCGCGCCTGGGCGCGGCTGCTTTCCGGCCGCATCGATCTCGGCAAGGCGCTCCGCGGTCTGCACAAGGCCTCGACCGCTCTGCCGCAGACACTCGCGCGGCGGATCGTCGGCGCGATCGAAAATTGGGGCGATGCCGCCACGATCATCCTCGCGAGCGGCGACGCCACCGCGCAGGCCTTCGCCGCCGCAGCGCCGCATCTTCCCGCGCATCGGATCGACACCGCCTCGCACAGCTTCGCCCGGGAGACGGATCAGCGGCAGTTCCAGGCGTTGGTCGCGGGTTTGCTGGAAGACCAATAACACACGCGAAGCCGCAAAGACGCGAAAAATTCGGTCGTCGCACAAGGGAAGCGCTTTCCTCTATAGTCTGGAAGTGCACTCGCCCGACGCTTCCACGTCATTGTATTGCACTGAACTCTTAGCGCCTTCGTGTCTTCGCGTGATCACCTTCCAGTCTAGAACAGCGACATCGAGCACCGCTGCAAGGTCATGCAGTGCCGACGCCCGTTCCGGCCACGGCCGGTCGCTATTCCGCCGCCTCGGCCATCTCCTCGAACTCGGCGGCGGCGAGAAAGCGCTCCGCATCGAGCGCGGCCATGCAGCCGGTGCCCGCCGCGGTCACCGCCTGGCGATAGATTTTGTCGGCGACGTCGCCGCAGGCGAAGACGCCCGGCACGCTGGTGCGGGTCGAGCCGGTTTCGACCGCGATATAGCCGTCGTCGTCGAGCGCGAGATGGCCGCGGAACAGCTCGGTCGCGGGATGGTGGCCGATCGCGACGAACCCGCCGTCGACCGACAGGCGCGAATGTTCGCCCGTCACCGTATCCTCCAGATCGAGCGCGACGAGGCCGGCATTGCCGCCGCCGTCGACGAACTCGCGCACCTCCTTGTTCCACAGCACGGTGACGTTGGGATGCGCGTGCAGCCGCTCCTGCAAGATGCGCTCAGCGCGCAACGTGTCGCGGCGATGGATCAGCGTGACGTCGTCGCTGTGGTTGGTGAGGTAAAGCGCCTCCTCGACCGCGGTATTGCCGCCGCCGATCACCGCCACCTTCTTGCCACGGTAAAAGAAGCCGTCGCAGGTCGCGCAGGCGGACACGCCCTTGCCCTTCATCGCCTCCTCCGATTCGAGCCCGAGCCATTTCGCCTGCGCGCCGGTGGCGATCACCAGCACCTCGCCCTCGTAGACGTCGCCGCCGTCGCCGATCAGCCGGAACGGCCGCCGGGTGAGGTCGACCTCGACGATCGTGTCCCACATCAGCCGCGTGCCGACATGCTCCGCCTGCTTCTGCATCTGCTCCATCAGCCACGGGCCCTGGATGACGTCGGCGAAGCCGGGGTAATTCTCGACATCGGTGGTGGTGGTGAGCTGCCCGCCGGGCTGGATGCCCTGGACGACGATCGGCGCCATGCCAGCGCGCGCGCCGTAGATCGCCGCCGACAGACCCGCCGGGCCCGAGCCGAGGATGAGCATGCGCGTGGAATGGGTGGTCATGGGAACAGCCTGTCGGAAGGGAAGATTCGGATGCTGATCTAGGCGATCATGCGGCGTTTTTGAATGCCGTCGGCAAATCATCGCCGAATGCGGCTATAATCGGATCACCGGGGACGGTTGGCGGCGGGATCGTCGGCCCAGCGGCATCCTGTCATCGTTTCCGTGCATCCAACCCTCGCCTCCACGCGTTCGCGCTCACGAAGCGTGAGGGATGAACATAGTGGCCGACGATCAGATCAGTACCGAACCCTATACCGGCCCGTCCGGCGGCTGGGGGTCGATGAAGTCGGTCGCCCGCATCAACCTGCGCGAGAAGGTCAATCCCGAGACGGTGCGCGAGCTTGCCCGGCAGAACAAGCCGGAGGGCGTGATGTGCGTGTCGTGCGCCTGGGGGAAGCCCGCGCATCCGCATATCGCGGAATTCTGCGAGAACGGCGCCAAGGCGACCGCGTGGGAGCTGACCAGCTATCGCACCACGCCCGCCTTCTTCACCGAGCATAGCGTCACCGAGTTGCGCGGATGGAAGGATTTCGACCTCGAACAGGCGGGCCGCCTCACCCATCCGATGCGATATGACGCGGCGAGCGACCGCTACGTCGCGGTGAGCTGGGAGGAGGCGTTTGCCGACATCGGCGCGCATCTCAAGGGCTATGACCCGGCCAAGGTCGTCTTCTACGCCTCCGGCCGCGCCAGCCTCGAGACGAGCTATATGTGGGCGCTGATGGCACGGATGTACGGCAGCCAGAACCTGCCCGATTCGTCCAACATGTGCCACGAGACGACGTCGGTCGGGTTGAAGTCCGCGATCGGATCGCCGGTCGGCACGATCCATCTGTCGGATTACGACAGCTGCGACATGATCCTCTATTTCGGCCAGAACCCTGGCGTGAACAGCCCGCGGGCGCTTCACCCGCTGCGCGCCTGCGCCAAGCGCGGGGTCGAGATCATCGTCTTCAACCCGTTGAAGGAACGCGGGCTCGAACGGTTCACCGATCCGCAGAACCCGATCGAGATGGTCACCGGCAAGTCGACGCCGATCGCCAGCCAATATCATCAGGTCAAGACCGGCGGCGACATCGCGGCGATGCTCGGCATCTGCAAATATGTCATCGAGGCGGACGACCAGTGCCAGCGGATCGGCGCCCCCGCTATCCTCGACCACGCCTTCATCGCCGAACATACCAAGGGCTTCGAGGCCTTCGCCGACATGGTGCGCGCGACCGACTGGGCGACGATCGAGCATGAGAGCGGGCTCAGCCGCGGCGAGCTGGAAGGCGTCGGTGCGATCTACGCCAAGTCGAAGCGCGTCATCTGCGTCTACGGCATGGGGCTGACCCAGCACGTCCACGGCATCGACAATCTGCACACCCTGGTCAATCTGATGCTGTTGCGCGGCAACGTCGGCAAGCCGGGCGCAGGCTTCGGCCCGGTGCGCGGGCACAGCAACGTCCAGGGCCAGCGCACCGTCGGCATCACCGAAAAGCCTGAATTGGCGCCGCTCGACCGGCTCAAGGCGCTCTACGATTTCGAGCCGCCGCGCGACAAGGGCTGGGACACGGTCGAGGCGTGCGAACATATCATCGACGGCACCGCCCAGGCGTTCATCGGCCTCGGCGGCAATCTCGCCCGCGCCGTGCCGGCGACCGCCGAGATCGAGCCGGCGTGGCAGCAGCTCGACCTCACCGTCAGCATCGCGACCAAGCTCAACCGCACGCATCTGCTGCCCGGCAAGACCTGTTACCTGCTCCCCTGCCTCGGCCGGATCGAGACCGACGAGCAGGCGACGGGGCCGCAGGCGGTGACGATGGAGGACAGTTTCAGCCGCATCTACGGTTCGCGCGGCAAGGCGACGCCGGCGGCGGACACCCTGCTGTCCGAGCCGGCGATCGTCGCGGGCATCGCCAAGGCGACACTGGCGCCCAATCCGAAGGTCGACTGGGATGCGTGGGTCGGCGATTACGCGCTGGTCCGCGACGCGATCGAGGCGACCTATCCCGACAAATTCACCCGCTTCAACGAGCGGATGTGGGTACCGGGCGGCTTCTGGAAGGGCGTCGAGGCGGCGCATCGGCAATGGCTGACCGAAAGCGGCCGCGCCGAGTTCAACGTGCCCTCGACACTCAACGCGACCGGTTTCGCCGAGGCGCCCGGGCGGTTCCGGCTGATGACGCTGCGTTCGAACGATCAGTTCAACACCACCGTCTATGGCTATCACGACCGGTTCCGCGGCATCAAAGGCACGCGCGACATCGTCTTCATGAACCGCGCCGACATGGCGACGATGGGCCTCGCCGAACATGACCTGGTCGACCTCGTCGGCGACGCGGGCAGCAACGGCGACCGGCGGGTCGGCCAGCTGCTCGTCGTCCCCTACGACATTCCGCAGGGATGCCTCGGCGCTTATTATCCCGAGTGCAACGTGCTGATGCCGGTGACGCACAAGGCCGAGCAGAGCCACGTGCCGGCGGGCAAGTCGGTGCCGGTGCGGGTGGAGCGATCCGCCTGATCCTCGCGGCGATCCTCGCCGGCGGCCAGTCGCGCCGCTTCGGGACGGACAAGGCGGCGGCGCTCTATCGGGGGCGTCCGCTGCTCGACCATATGCGCGCGCTCGGCGCGGAACAGGCGGATGCGGTGGTCGTCGTCGGGCGCGACGACGGCGTGTGCGATCGGCCGCACGCCGGCCTCGGTCCGCTCGGCGGGATCGCCGGGGCGCTCGCTTATGGCGCGGCGCATGGCTATGCCTCGGTGCTGACGCTGCCCTGCGACATGCCGCTGTTGCCCGAGCCGCTGCTGCCGGCGTTGCTGCGCCGCGCGCCCAGCTTCTGTCTCGACGCGCCGGTGATCGGCCATTGGCCGAGCGCGCTCGCGCCGTCGCTGCTCCGCCATATCGCCGAATCGCCGCGGCGCTCGGTACAGAATTGGGCGCGCAGCATCGGCGCGCTGCCGATCCCCAGCCCCGCGCCGCTGGTCAACGTCAACACGCCCGACGACCTGCTCGCGCTGTGAGCGGCGCGCGGCAGGAGGCGGTGCACGTGCTGCGCCCCGACGGCAGCATCGATGCCGCGACACGGGCGATGGCGATCGAGGCGCCGGTCGCGATCGAGGTCGACGGTCTCGGCTATGCGGTGATGATGATGACGCCGCGCGATCTGGCGGCGTTCGCGACCGGCTTCATGCTGACCGAACGACTGGCGGATACGCGCGGCGACATCCTCGACATCGACGTGTTCGAGGCGCCGGCAGGCTGGATCGTCCGCGTCGCGCTGGCGGAGCGGTGCCGCGGCCGTATCGCCGACCGCATCCGCCACCGCACCAGCGACACCAGCTGCGGCCTGTGCGGGATCGCCAGCCTCGAACAGCTCGTCCGCCCGGTCGCCCGCCGGCCGGAGGCGCCGCGCGTCGCGCCCGCTGCGATATTCCATGCGCTGGGGCTGGTGCGCGATTCGCAGCACCTCAACCGCAGCACCGGCGCGGTGCATGCCGCCGCAGCCTGCGGTGTCGACGGCGCGATCCTCGCGCTCTGCGAGGATGTCGGCCGCCACAATGCGCTCGACAAACTGATCGGCCTGGGAGTCGATGCGGCGTTCACCCTGGTCACGTCGCGGATCAGCTTCGAGATGGTCGACAAGGCGCTGGTGGCGGGAACGCCGCTGCTCGTCGGCATCTCCGCCGCGACCAGCCTCGGCATCGATCACGCCCGCGCGCACGGGCTGACGCTGGTGGCGCTGGCGCGATCGGATGCGCTGCTGCTGCTCAACGATCCCGGCGCGGTCTTCGCCTGAGGACGCGCCTCCGCCGCGCCGCCGGTCGTCAGTGCCCCCAATCCCACAGATGCGCCGACCAGTTGCGAATGCCGTCGATGACGCCGTCGAACCCGTCGATCAGCATGTGGCGATAGGTCCCGTCGAGGAAGACGCTGTCGGCGAGGATCAGGATCATCGCCACCGCCGCCCATAGCACGCCGCGATGCATCGGCTCGGGCTTGCGGACCAGTTTGACCTCGTCGCGCCGGCGTTCGGCGAGGCGGCGGTCCGGCGTGGCCGGGCGGGCAGCGACGCGACGGTCCCCGCGGCGACGCTCGACAGGATGATGATAGGGCATGACCGGCCTCGCTCCGCAGCGACGACCGCCATGGCATGGCGCGTCTTTACAGGACGTTATCACAGGTTCGTTTTTCGCGGCCGGCCGACGCAACACAGCCGCCGCCCGGTCATTACCCGTGTCTGCCGCGGCGATGCCGCCCGAGGGGGACCTGATTGATGACTACCGAACGTCGCGCCGTGCATCTGCTCGGCTGGATCGCCACGCTGACCGCAGTCGCGATGTACGTCTCTTACGTGTCGCAGATCCGGCTCAATCTGGCCGGCCACAAGGGCTCGGCGATCCAGCCGCTGTGCACGATGCTCAATTGCAGCCTGTGGGTGACCTATGGCCTGGTCAAGCAGCGGCGCGACTGGCCGGTGACGCTCGCCAACGCACCCGGCGTGGTGCTGGGGCTGATCACCTTTGTGACGGCGCTGTAGGATGATGCTCACACCGGCGGGCGCTACCGGAAATGGTAGCGGAGGAGGGACTTGAACCCCCGACCCCAGGATTATGATTCCCGTGCTCTAACCAGCTGAGCTACTCCGCCCCGCCGTGTGAGGTGGCGCCTATAAGTGTGGGATACAGCAGCCGTCAAGCGAACATATGACGGGAAAGTGCTTCCCACGGCCCGCCGCGATACCACCAGGTGGCAAGACCGGCGATCTCGACCTCGCGCGCGACGAAATCGCGGCTCAGCGCGGCGAGCAGCAGCTTGGCGATATTGGGCTGCACCTTGTTCTGGATGGTGACGTGCGGACGCCAGCCGCCGGCATCCTGCGGCGTCAGCAGCCCGGAAAAGGCATCGGCCAGCTCACGGCGGATCGCGACCAGCTCGGGCGATTCGATACGATAGGCGACGCCGCGCCCCAGCGAGATCAGCCCACCGACGCGCGCCACCGGCGCAGCGATGCCGCGGGTGAGGCCGGACAGGCGATGCTTGATCTCCGCCTCCGCCGAGGGCGGCAGATGATGGAACATGGTGAGATGCGCCGACAGCTGGTTGCGTTCGGGCGGGAAATGCGCGGCGCGTTGCGCGTCGAACCAGCCCTGGTCCTGCCGCCCGAACAGCGCGGTGACGATGATCGGTGCGGGTGCCGGACCGGCGGCGGGGCCGGTCAAATCTCCACCTGACTGCCGAGCTCGACGACGCGATTGGTCGGCAGGCGGAAGAATTCCATCGCGCTCTCCGCGTTGCGCAGCATCCAGGCGAACAGCTTCTCGCGCCACAGCATCATCCCCGGCCGTTCGGAGGGGAGCAGCGTCTGGCGCGACAGGAAGAAGCTGGTGTCCATCATCTTGAACTCGGCACCGCAGCCATGCACGCGCTTGAGCGCCGCCGGCACGTCGACCTCCTCCATGAAGCCGTAGCGCAGGATCAGGCGGTAGAAGCCGTCACCCATCTCCTCGGTCATGGCGCGATCCGCCTCGCGCCAATAGGGCTGCTGGACGATCTTGACGGTGAGCAGGATCACCCGCTCGTGCAGCACCTTGTTGTGCTTGAGATTGTGCAGCAGCGCATGCGGCACGCCGTCCGCCGACGAGGTCATGAACACTGCGGTGCCGGGCACCCGGCTCGCCGAACTGGCGGCGGAGGTGATAAACACCTTGATCGGCATCGCCGCCTCGCGCAGCCGGTCCATCATCAGCTGCCGTCCCTTGGACCAGGTGGTGAGGAAGGTGAAGACGATGAAGCCGACCATCAGCGGGAACCAGCCGCCGTCGGGCACCTTGGTGAGATTGGCCGAGAAATAGGCGCCGTCGACGAGGAAAAACAGGCCGAGCAACGGTGCGGCGGCATAGAGCGGCCAGTTCCACAGCCGCGTCAGCGCGACGCCGAGCAGGCAAGAATCGATGAACATCGCCCCCGTCACCGCGATGCCATAGGCGGAGGTGAGGTTGGACGAGGTGCGGAAGAACAGCACCAGCAGGATCACCATGACCATCAGCATCCAGTTGACGATCGGGATGTAGATCTGTCCGGCGGTCGCCGCGCTGGTATGTTCGATGCGCAGCCGCGGCATGAAGCCCAATTGGATTGCCTGCTGCGTCACCGAGAAAGCGCCCGAGATCACCGCCTGGCTGGCGATGATCGCCGCCATCGTCGCGAGGATGACCAAAGGCAGCTGGAGCGAATCGGGCGCGAGCATGTAGAAGGGGCTTTCCAGCGCGGCGGTGCCCTCGCGGAACAGCAAAGCGCCCTGCCCCAGATAGTTGCACATCAGCGCCGGCAGCACGAACACCAGCCACGACAGTCCGATCGGCCGTCGCCCGAAATGGCCCATGTCGGCATAGAGCGCCTCCGCCCCGGTCACCGCCAGCACCACCGAGCCGAGCGCGAGAAACGCCCGGACCGGATCGGCGAGGAAGAAATGCACCGCATGATGCGGCGAAAAGGCCCAGAGCACCGCCGGCGTCTGCATCACGCTGATCAGGCCGAGCACGGCGATGACGGTGAAATAGACGAGCATGATCGGCCCGAACACCAGCCCGATCCGCGCGGTGCCGCTCTTCTGCACCCAGAACAAGGCGATGAGGATGGCGATGACGATCGGCAGCACCAATCCGCCGAACGCCGGCGCGGCGATCGCCAGCCCCTCGACCGCGCCGAGCACGGTCACCGCCGGGGTGATCATCGAATCGCCGTAGAAGAGCGAGGTCGCGAAGACGCCGAGCAGGATGATCCCCGCCGACCAGCGCCGGCTCTTGGTCCGGCCCGAGACGAGCGCGAGCAGCGCGAGGCTGCCGCCCTCCCCCTTGTTGTCGGCGCGCATGATGATCGCGACATATTTGATCGTCACGACGATCATCATCGACCAGAACATCAGGCTGAGCACGCCCATGATGTGCAGCGGATCGAGCGCCAGCTTGTGGTGCCCGGCGAAGGTCTCGCGAAAGGCGTAGAGCGGGCTGGTGCCGATATCGCCGAAGACGATGCCGATCGCCCCGACGGCAAGCTTGAGCATGCCGTCGTGATGACCCTGAGCGTCCCCCTCGTCGCGCGCATTCGGCACGGCGGCCGGTACCGGCGTTGTCACGAGCGGTGCGACCGATCCGACGCGCAGCGAAGTCCGGCCATGTTCCCAACCTGTTCCATATGATCCCGCCTTAGCATGGGCTGAACGATGCGGGCAACGGGAAGGCTGCACCGGCCGGGGTCATGGCCGGCGGAAGACCTCGCGAATGACGAAATGCGAGGCGAGCCGCGTCACCCCCGGCAGGCGGGCGAGCGTCTCGCGGTGGATACGTTCGAACGTGTCGTCACGCCGCACCTCGACGTGGAGCATATAGTCCGCCTCGCCGCTCATCAGGAAACAGTCGCGAATCTCCGGCACGTCGGCGATCTCGCGTTCGAACGCGGCCATCGTCTCCTCGCGCTGGTCGCGCAGCGTGACGTTGACCAGCACGACGCTGGGATTGCCGCGCGCCGCCTTGCTGAGCACCGCACGGAAGCCGGCGATATAGCCGCGCTCCTTGAGTGAGCCGACGCGGCGATGCGCGGCGCTCGGCGACAGGCCGACCGCCTCGCCGAGTTCGGCGCTGGTGAGGTCCGAATCGGCGAGCAGTTGCGACAGTATCTTGCGGTCGAGGGCGTCGAGCATGGATCGTGCGTTAGGCCGCCCGTCGCTGCAATCCTATCCCGCCCGAGCCGCTTTCGTTGCGATTCTTTGCGACCTTCTCCCGCTCGGGCGCGGCTATGTACGGCGGCAGTAGAGGAGAATGATGATGCGCATCGGCGTGCCCAAGGAAATCAAGAACCACGAATATCGTGTCGGCCTGACCCCGCCCTCGGTCGCCGAACTGGTCGCCGCGGGTCATGAGGTCGTCGTCGAGACGCGCGCGGGCGCGGGCATCGACTTCGAGGATCAGGATTATATCGACGCGGGCGCGACCATCCTGCCCGATCCCGCCGCGGTGTTCGCCGCCGCCGACATGATCGTCAAGGTCAAAGAACCGCAGGCGAGCGAAATCGCGCTGCTCGAACCGCGCCACCTGCTGTTCACCTATCTCCATCTCGCCGCCGACAAGCCGCAGGCGGAAGGGCTCATCAATTCGGGCGCGACCTGCATCGCCTATGAGACCGTCACCGCGTCGCGCGGCGGCCTGCCGCTGCTCAAGCCGATGAGCGAGGTCGCCGGTCGCATGTCGGTGCAGGTCGGCGCGCATTATCTCGAAAAGGAACAGGGTGGCCGCGGCGTGCTGCTCGGCGGCGTGCCGGGCGTCGCGCCGGCGAAGGTCGCGATCCTCGGCGGCGGCGTGTCGGGCGTCAATGCGGCGCAGATGGCGGTCGGCATGCGCGCCGACGTGACGATCTATGACATTTCCAACGACCGGCTCGCCGAACTCGACATGTTCTTCTCGAGCCAGATCAAGACCGCCTATGCGAGCAAGGCGGCGATCGCCGCGGCGGTGAAGAACGCGCATCTCGTCATCGGCGCGGTGCTGGTGCCTGGCGCGGCGGCCCCGAAGCTGGTGACGCGCGAGATGGTCAAGACGATGAAGCGCGGCGCGGTGATGGTCGACATCGCCATCGACCAGGGCGGCTGTTTCGAAACCAGCCATGCGACGACGCACGAGGACCCGGTGTTCGAGGTCGACGGCGTGACGCATTATTGCGTCGCCAACATGCCGGGCGCGGTGGCGCGGACCAGCGCCTTCGCGCTCAACAATGCGACGTTGCCCTTCGCGCTCAAGCTCGCCAACCTCGGCGCGGACGCGGCGATGAAGGCCGATCCGCATCTCGCCAACGGCCTCAACGTCTCGGGCGGCAAGATCCGTCATCAGGCGGTCGCCGAGGCGCTCGACCTGCCGTTCGAGGCCTGGCAGGGCTGAGCCGGAACGAACGTGGAACATGGTGGTTGAAGCCTTCGACACTGTAGAAGGCTTCACCCATGTCCGAGACCGAAAACCCCAAGACCCACCCCACGTCGAACGCCGAAAAGGATCCGGATGACTGGACGACGGGTGACGAGACGATGACCGGCGCGCAGGCGAGCTACCTGAAGACGCTGTCCGAAGAGGCGGGCGAGACGTTCGACGAATCGCTGACCAAGGCGGAAGCATCGAAGAAGATCGACGAGCTGCAGGACAAGACCGGCCGCGGCAAGTGACTTCTCACGGCCCCCGTTGCGACAGGACGCGACGGGGGCCGTTCCATGTCGGATTGATGCCATGAAGATGATCCGCTTTCCCGATGGCATCGCCCTGCCGGCACTCGGCCAGGGAAGCTGGATGATGGCGGAGGACGCCAGCCGGCGACGCGACGAGATCGCCGCCCTGCGCGCCGGGCTCGATCTCGGCCTCACCCTCATCGACACCGCCGAGATGTACGCGGACGGCGAATCTGAACGCCTGGTCGGCGAGGCGATCACCGGGCGGCGCGACGAGGTGTTCCTCGTCAGCAAGGCCTATCCACAGAACGCCTCCGCCAGCCGGCTGCCGGTCGCGTGCGACGATTCGCTGCGCCGGCTCGGCACCGATCGGCTTGATCTCTACCTGTTGCACTGGCGTGGCCGGATACCGCTCGCCGAGACGGTGGCGGCGATGGAGGCGCTGGTCGCGGCCGGCAAGATCCTGCGTTGGGGCGTGAGCAATTTCGATTCCGACGATATGGCCGCACTGATCGCCGCGGGCGGTACGACCTGCGCGACCAACCAGATCCTATACAATCTGACGCGCCGCGGGCCGGAACTCGACCTGTTGCCGTGGCTCGACCGACGCGGCCTGCCGGCGATGGCCTATAGCCCGGTCGAACAGGGGCGGCTCGTCACGCACCCCGGGCTAAGCGCGATGGCGCGGGCCAAGGGCGTCGGCGCGGCGCAACTGGCGCTGGCCTGGCTGCTCGCCCGCGACGGCATTCTCGCCATCCCCAAGGCGGGCACGGTCGCCCATGTCCGCGACAATCGTGCCGCCGCCGACCTGCGCCTCGATGCGGAGGAACTCGCGGCGCTCGACCGGCTGTTCCCGCGCCCCGCGAAGCCGGTGCCGCTGGAGATGCTATAGCGGCGGCACGCGGCCGAAGCGCAGGGTGGCGCACAGGCCACGCCCACCCGATCCCGCAGCGATGAGCAGCCGCCCGCCATGCGCCGCGGCGACCCGCTGCACGATCGACAGGCCGAGCCCGAAGCCTTCGCTGCGCGTCGTCCCCGCCCGCCAGAACCGCGTTGCCATCCGTTCGAGATCGGCGGGCGCGATCGTCGGCCCGTCGTCGACGACGCTGATCTCGTGCCCCGGACCGACGCGCACGGTGATCCGCGTCCCCGGCGGCGTGTACCGCGCGGCATTGTCGACGAGATTCTCGAGCGCGAGGCGGATCGCGCCGGCATAGCCGGGCAGCGGCGGCGCGCCCTGATCGTCGAGCGCGATCCGCCGGCCCGCCGCGATCAACGCCGGCGCGCGATCGGCGACGACATCCTCGGCGACCGCGGACAGCGCGACGCTGGCATGCGCCCCGTCGATCGGCCGCTCGAGTTCGGCGAGGACGAGCAATTGCGTGATGACCCGCGCCGCGCGATCGACCTCGGCGAGCAATTTGGCCCTCACCGCGGGGTCGGGGATCGCATCGGCCCGCAGCCGGATCGTCGCGAGCGGCGTGCGCAATTCGTGCGCCACGTCGGCGGCGAAGGCGGTCTGCGCGGCGAAGGCCTGTTCGAGCCGGTCGAGCGCAGCATTGGTCGCGGCGGCGAGCGGCTCGACCTCCCACGGCAAGGTGCCGTGCGGCAGCCGGCGGTCGAGCGTGCGCGGGCCGATCGCCGCGGCGATATCCGATGCCGCGGTCATCCGCCGCGTCAGCCGCCGGGTCAGCCACACGCCGGTCAGCGGCAGCAGCACGATTAGCGGCACCAGCAGCAGCGCGAAGCGGGCGAGGAAGGCATCGACGATATCGTCGGCGACCACTTCGGGCGCGCTGTCGTCCTGCGATACGACGATCCAGCGCCCGCCGGCCGGCAGGCTGATGGCGGCGAGTGCGCCTCGGCGCATCTGCCGCGCGCGCCGGTCAAGCGGCACCGCGGCGAGCATGGCGGGGCGCGAGGGGCCGTGCTGCGCGACGATCCGGCGGCGCGCATCGACGATGCTGAGCGTCAGCCCGCCGGCGAGGATGTCGGTCGCCTCGATCGCCGCCGCGGGGCTGTGATCGCGCAACAGCGTCGCGATTCCCGCGGCCTGCTGACGCAGCACGTCGCGCTGGTAATGATGCGCGACGCGGTGGAGCATCGCCGCGCCGAGCGGCAGCATCAGCGCCGCGATCAGCGCCGTGACGCCGTGGAGCAGCGCGAACTGCGCGGCGAGCGAGCGCGGCGCGCGCAGCCTCACGCGGCGGCGCGGAGCAGATAGCCGACGCCGCGCACCGTCTCGATCCGTACCCCGGTCTCCGCCTCGTCGAGCCGCTTGCGCAGGCGATGGACATAGACCTCGACCGCGTTGGAGCCGAGATCGCCACCCGCACCGAACAGATGATCCTCGACCAGCCGCTTCGGCACGACGTTGCCGCCGCGGCGCAGCAGCAGCTCGAGCAGCTCGATCTCGCGCGTCGACAGCGGCAGCAGCGTCGCGCCGACGCGCGCGACCCGCGTCTCGACGTCGAAGGCGAGCCGCGCGCATTGCAGCGACGCACCGAGATAGCCGCCCTGACGGCGCAGCACGGCGAGGATGCGGGCGTGCAGCTCGTCGGGATCGAACGGCTTGACGATATAATCGTCGGCCCCGCCGTGCAGACCGCGGATGCGCGCGTCGACGCTGCCCCGTGCGGTGAGCGCGAGCACCGGGCGGACGTTGCCGTCTGCGCGCATCCGGCGGAGCAGCGCCAGCCCGTCGCCATCGGGCAGGCCGAGATCGAGCAGCACCGCGGCATGATCAATCGCGGCGAGATACCCCTCGGCCTCCTCGACGCTGGCGGCATGGTCGACGGTCATGCCCCGCTGCCGCAGCGCGCCGATCAGCGCATCGGCGAGTGCCGCGTCATCCTCGATCAGCAAAATGCGCAAACATCCTCCCGCGCCGCAACATCCGTCAGGCCGCTGTAAGCCAGCCTGCCTATCGGCACCAAGCTTCTTCGCACGCGCAGGATCATGATGCACGCTACCGAACATCCCGAGCCCCTCGCCCCCGCCCGTGCGCTGTCGCGACCGGCGCAATGGCGCTGGCTGGCCATCGTCGCGGTGGTGCTCGCCGGGATCGTGCTGCTGATCGTGCTGATCGGCAGGCTGACCCATCATGAGGACGCGCCGCCGCCCGCGCCGCCGCCCGGCACCTTTCGTCCGACCGCCACGCAGATGGCGGCGCTCGGCACGATGCGGGTCGGCATGGGCGCGGCGGACGCGCGGACGCTGGCGAGCGGGTCGATCTCGGTAGACGGCGACCGCAGCACGCCGGTGCTGATGCCCTATAGCGGGCAGGTGGTGCGCGTGCTGGTCGACGCCGGCCAGCGCGTGCGGCAGGGGCAGCCGCTGCTGCTCGTCCGCACCAACGACTTCGTCGACGCGCGCAACGGGCTGTTCGCCGCGCGGGCCTCCTATCAGAACGCCCAGGCGCAGCTCGCCACCGCGACGCGCAACGCCGAACGCCAGCGGCTGATCTACCAGACCGCGGGCGGCGCGCAGAAGGACTATCAGCAGGCGCAGACCGACCTCGCCGCGGCGCAGGCGACCGCGCGTACCGCCGCCGCCGCGCTCGGTGCGGCGCGCGACAAGCTCGCGGTGCTCGGCAAGTCGCCGGGCGAGATCCGCCAGCTGGAGGGCGTCGGCGAAGTGTCGGGCATCCACGACGTGACGACGCTGCACGCGCCGATCAGCGGGCTGGTCGCGACGCGCGACGTCGCCGCCGGCCAATATGTCAGCCAGGGCGGCGACAAGCCGGTGATGACGATCACCGACCCCTCACGCGTCTGGCTGATCGCGCAGGTCGCCGAGACCGATGCCGCGGCGATCCACGTCGGCGATTCGGCGACGGTGACCACCCCCGCCCTGCCCGGCCGCAGCTTCCAGGCGCGGATCGATCTGGTCGGCGCGGCGCTCGACCCGCAGACCCACCGCCTGCCGGTGCGCGCGGCGATCGCCAATCCCGACGGCGCGCTCAAGCCGCAGATGTTCGCCAGCTTCCAGATCCATCGCGCCGCCGGCGGCGATGCGATCCGCGTCCCCGCCGCGGCGGTAATCCATGAGGGCGATCAGGCGCGCGTCTGGGTCGTCCGCCCCGACGGGCTGCTCGTCGCACGCGACGTCGTCGCCGGCGATGCGCAGGACGGCCAGGTCGTCATCCGCCAGGGCCTCGCCGCGGGCGAGAAGATCGTCACCTCCGGTGCCCTGTTCGTCAACGAAGCGGGCATCGGCGAATGAACCGCATTGTCGCCTTCGCGCTGCGCCAGCGGCTGCTCATCGTCGGCGTCTTCGTCGCGATGCTCGCCGCCGGCGTGATCGGCTTCATCAACCTCAATATCGAAGCCTATCCCGATCCGGTCCCGCCGATGGTCGAGGTGATCACGCAGACGCAGGGCCTCTCCGCCGAGGAGATGGAGCGCAACGTCACCATCCCGATCGAGGTCGGCATGGCGGGCATCCCGCACCTCACCGCGATCCGCGCGATCAGCCTGTTCGGCCTGTCCGACGTCAAGATCCAGTTCAGCTACGATTTCACCAACGACCAGGCGAAGCAGCAGGTGATCAACCGCCTGTCGCAGCTGCCGCCGCTCGCCGGCGGCGCGCAGCCGACGCTGTCGCCGACCAGCCCGGTGGGCGAGATCTACCGCTACAAGATCAGCGCGCCCAAGGGCTATTCGGTGATGGACCTCAAGACGTTGCAGGACTGGGTGCTGCAGCGCCGGTTCAAGCGCATCCCCGGGGTGATCGACGTCACCGGCTGGGGCGGCAAGCTGCGCGCCTATGACGTGGTGATCGACAACGACCGGCTCGCCGCGCACAACGTCACCGTCAGCCAGGTGCTCGCCGCGATCGCCAAGAGCGACGGCAATGTCGGCGGCCAGACGATCAACTTCGGCGCACAGGCGGCGATCGTCCGCGGCGTCGGCCTGATCCAGACGCCGGCGGGGATCGAGAACGTGCTCGTCGGCACCGGCGGCGGCCAGCCGGTGCTGGTCAAGGACGTCGCCACGGTCAAGGTCGGCAACAGCCCGCGGCTCGGCATCGCCGGCTATAACGACCAGGACGATATCGTGCAGGGCATCGTGCTGATGCAGCGCGGCGCGCAATCGATGCCGACGATCCAGGCGGTGCAGAAGGAAGTCGCGGAGATCAACGATTCGGGCGTGCTGCCGCCCGGCGTGCATCTCGACCGGATCTACGACCGGTCCGACCTCATCCACCTCACCATCCATACCGTGCTCGAGAACATGGTGGTCGGCATCCTGCTGATCTTCGCCCTGCAATGGCTGTTCCTCGGCAATCTGCGCAGCGCGATCATCGTCGCCGCCACCATCCCCTTCGCGCTCGCCTTCGCGATCCTGATCCTCGTGCTGCAGGGGGAAAGCGCCAATCTGCTGTCGGTCGGCGCGCTCGACTTCGGCCTCGTCGTCGATGCCTGCGTCATCATGGTCGAGAATATCTTCCGTCACATGGTCGAGCGATCGGCGCATGTCGAAAGCGGACGCGGCCATTACACGCTCGCCAACCGCTTCTCGGCGGTGCTCGGCGCGTCGTCGGAGGTCAGCCGCGGCATCTTCTTCGCCGCCGCGATCATCATCGCGAGCTTCCTGCCGCTGTTCACGCTGACCGGTGTCGAGGGGCATATCTTCGGCCCGATGGCCAAGACCTATGCCTACGCGATCACGGGCGGCCTGCTCGCCACCTTCACCGTCGCGCCGGTGCTGGCGACGCTGCTGCTCCCCGACAAGCTGTCGGAGGTGGAGACGTGGATCGTCGGCAAGCTGCGCCGCGCCTATGAGCCGGCCGCCGCCTTCGCGCTCGGCAACCGGGTGCTGGCCCTGGGCGGGGCGGCGCTGATGCTGCTGCTCGCGGTGATCGGCGTGCGGACGCTCGGCATCGAATTCCTGCCGCATCTCGAAGAGGGCAATATGTATATCCGCGCGACGCTGCCCGGCTCGATCAGCCTGGAGGCGGGCGAGCCGGCGGTGAACGGCATCCGGCGGATCATCGCCAGCTATCCCGAGACGACCGCGGTGCTCTCCGCCCACGGCCGCCCCGACGACGGCACCGACGCCACCGGCTTCTTCAACGCCGAATTCTTCGTGCCGCTCAAGCCCGCCAGCGAATGGCCGCATGGCGTCACCAAGGAGACGCTGATCGCCGAGCTGTCGAGCAAGCTCACCGCCAAATATCCCGGCGTCGACTTCTCCTTCTCGCAGATCATCGAGGACAACGTCGAGGAAGCGGCATCGGGCGTGAAGGGCGCGAACTCGATCAAGCTGTTCGGGCCCGATCTCGCCACGCTCGAAAAATACGCCAACCAGATCAAGGATCAGATGAGCCAGGTGCGCGGCATCGAGGATCTCGGCGTATTCCAGTCGCTCGGCCAGCCGACGGTGCGCGTCGACGTCGATCGAGCCCGCGCGGCGCGCTATGGCCTCACCCCCGACGACGTCAATGCGACGGTCGCCGCGGCGGTGGGCGGCAGTTCGAGCGCCGATCTCTATGAGGCGGGGACCGACCGCCACTTCCCGATCATCGTCCGCCTCAAGCCCGAACAACGCGACTCGCTCGAGGCGATCCGCCGCATCACCATCGGCGCCCCCGCCCCCGACGGCAGCAACAGCACGATCCAGGTGCCGCTGTCCGAAGTCGCCAACGTCCACCTCACTTCGGGCGCATCGTTCATCTATCGCGAGCATCAGGAACGCTACATCCCGATCAAATTCTCGGTGCGCGGGCGCGATCTCGGCGGCGCGGTCGACGAGGCGCGGGCGCGGATCACCAAAAACGTCCATCTGCCCGCCGGCTATCACCTCGAATGGGCGGGCGAGCTCGACAATCTCACCAATGCGATCGCCCGGCTGGAGATCGTCGTGCCGATCAGCCTGCTGCTGATGCTGTTGCTGCTCTACGCCAATTTCGGCTCGATCCGCGACAGCCTGCTCGCCTTCGCGGCGATCCCGATGGCGGTGGTCGGCGGCGTGCTCGCGCTGGCGCTGACCGGTACGGCATTCAGCATCTCGGCGGCGATCGGGTTCGTCGCGCTGTTCGGCATCGCGGTGATGGACGGCATCCTCGTCGTCACCACCTTCAACAATGCGGTCGACGAAGGGCTGGATCGCGCCACCGCGCTCGGCACGACGGTGCGGCACAGCCTGCGGCCGGTGGTGATGACCTGCCTCGTCGCGGCGATCGGCCTGCTGCCCGCGGCGCTGTCGACCGGCATCGGCAGCCAGGTGCAGAAGCCGCTCGCGCTCGTCGTCGTCGGCGGCATGGCGCTCGCGCCGCTGCTCATCCTGCTGGTGCTGCCGGTGCTGATCGACCGTTTCTCGAAACGGGTGCCGCCGGAGGACCGCGGCGCGCATGGCCGCGACGTCGGCCATGGCCCGGCCGGCGATGCGCCCGCCGCGGAGGTGCCGGCATGAGCCGCGCTCTCGTCCTGCTGCTCGCCTGCGCCACCGCCGCCTGTGCGGTCGGGCCGCACGACCTCGACGCGCATGCGCCGCTGCCGCCCGCCGCGACGCCGGCGCCGATCGCGCCCGCCAGCGGGGCGGCGCAGGCCTTCTCGACCGCGCCGGCGCGCGCGGACTGGTGGACGGCGTTCGGCAGCCCCGAGCTGGATCGGTTGGTCGACGAGGCGCTCGCCCACAATAACGACATCGCCAGCGCCGATGCCTCGCTGCGCCAGTCGCAGGCGCTCGCCGGGGTGGCGGCGGGGGCGGCCCTGCCGCAGCTCGATGCGAGCTACAATGTCGAGCGCGCACGCGTCTCCAACGCGCTGTCGCCGCCGGTCGCCGACCAGCAGCAGCAACTCTACACGCTGCACACCGCGCAGGTGAACGTCAGCTATTCGCTCGACCTGTTCGGTGCGACCCGCTCGCGCGTCCGGTCGGCGCGTGCCGCCGCGGAAGTGCAGCGGCAGCGGCTGGCGGCGGGCCGGACCACCGTCGTCGCCAATCTGGTGCAGGCGGTGATCGCCCGCGCCGCGCTCGCCGATCAGATCGCGGCGGCGCAGATTGCGATCTCGGTCAATCGCGACATCCTGGCGAGCCTGCTGCGTCGCCAGCAGCTCGGCGCGATCGGTGCCGCCGATATCGCCACGCAGCAGACCGCCGTGGCGACCGCCGAAGGCGTGCTGCCGCCGCTCGTCCGGCAGGAGGCGCATCAGCGCGTCCTCATCGCCGCGCTGCTCGGCCGCGCCGCCGGCGATGCGCTGCCGCCGCTGCCGTCGCTGTCCGCCTTGACCCTGCCGACGCGGCTGCCGACCGTTCTCCCTTCCGATCTGGTCGCGCGGCGGCCGGACGTGCTCGCGGCACGGGCGCAGCTCGAAGGCGCCGGCGCGGACGTGCGCACCGCGATCGCCGCGCGGCTGCCTTCGATCACGCTCAGCGCCAATGCCGGCGGCTCGGCGCAGCGCTTCGGCGACATGTTCAAGGACGGCAATCCGTTCTGGACGCTGCTCGGCGGCATCACCCAGCCGCTGTTCCACGCCGGCGCGCTGCGCAACCAGCAGCGCGCGGCGGAGGCGGCGCTCGACGGTGCCAAGGCGCAATATCGCGGCGCCGTGGTACAGGCGTTCGGCGATGTCGCCGATGCGCTGACCGGCCTCGCCACCGACGCCACGGCGCTCGATGCGGCGACGCGTGCGGCAGATGCCTCGGGCCGGGCGCTCGGCTATGTGCGGCGTCAGCTCGCGCTCGGCGATGTCGGCACGCTGTCGCTGCTCAACGCCACCGCTGCCGATGCGCAGGCGCGCTCGCAGCTGGTGCAGGCGCGTGCGGCACGGCTGACCGATACGGTGGCGCTGTTCCAGGCGACCGGCGGGCCGGTGCCCGATGGGACTTTGACCGTCGTCCGATAGCCCCTATCCTGCGTTTTCGAACATGGGGGGCGGCGGGATATGGCGGTCTGGCTCGATCGGCTCGGGGCGTTGCTCGCCAGCCTTGTGCTGCTGACGCCGGTAGCGGGAGCAGCTCAGCCGGCGCCGCTGGGTTTGCTATGGCGCGGCAAGGGCGGCGAGGTTCGCGTCGTCGCCTGTCCGCCGGGGGGCGATACGGATGCCTATTGCCGCGCGCTCGCGGTGACGACGGCGACACGTACGATACGTCTTGGCGGCGGCTATATGAGCGTCAAGACGCTGTGGCAGCGTGACGGGGCACGATCAGGCCCCGATGTGCTGGTGCTTGGCGACTTCGGCGGTTCCGGTGGCGATGCCGATCTGTTCGCCGTCACCCTGACGCCCGAGGTTCACGTCACCAAATGGACGGGCGAGCGTTTCGACATCGTGGCGGTCCGGCCGGGCGGACCGGCGCTGCGGCTCACGCTGCCGTTCGACATCGAATATTTCAACGACGCGCCCCACGCCGGCGTGATCATCCTGCCCCTGCCGGTGATCTGGTCCGGGAGCGGCTTGGTGCTCGATCGGCGCGCGCTCACGACGGGCCATGTCAGCAGACGATCATCGGACCCCGCCGTCATGCGCAGGGAGCTGCGCGCCTGGGTGTCGGAACGCTTGCCGCATGAGCGCGATCACCCGAAGGACCCTGATGCCTATACGCAAGCCACGGTGGAGAGGCTGGTCGGGCTGATGCTGTCCGGCCACGCGGATGAGGCCAGACGCATGCTAGACCGAAACTGGCCGCAGCGGCTGGAAGGGCAAGAAATCGTTCCAAGCGGCGAGGATCGATTCTGGTCCGCGATCTGCCGGGCGGTGGTCACCCATCACCTCTGGCGGACGTTCGGCCTGGCGGGCATTCCCCACGCCGATCTCATCCAGCGCGGCGCGGCTCTCCCGGCGTGACCATCGCCGTCTGACGACGGATCGTGCCGGAATCAACGAGGGGGGCATAAGCCCCCCTTGCCTCATGCAGGATGGCCACCGTGACACGCACGGCGGCCGCTCCGCATCTTAATTGCTGTCGCTGTTGTCGTCGTCGGCAACGATGATGATGCCAGCGACGACGGCAGCGGCCGCGACGAGGGCGATGATCAGACCGCCACCGGCGAGCTCGTTCTTCTTGGCCGAGACCGAACCGGTACGCACCGACTTCGCAACCGACAGGCTCGCCGCCGGGTTGGCGGGGGCAGCAGCGGCCGGAGCGACGGCGAGAGCGGCTGCAGCAGCAGCCATCAGAAACTTGGCAACCATAATGGTCATCCCCTTTGACGTGTTGAGGCTTGCTAATGGCAGCGTCGCCAAGAAAAGACAATCCGAAAGCGCGCAAATCCGCCACAAAGCTGGTCAAACGCCCCTGCCGGTGCGACGAACCGCCTGACGTCGACGGCAATAACCGCAGAGATTCACGCAACGTCGCGTGAGATCAGGACTTTTCGGCGGGCACCGGTGGGCGATACCCTCACGATGGTTCGATCGTCTCTGTGACACTTTGAAGAATTTGCCGGCAACTTGCGGAATCCGACCTATCATCAGTTGTCGGGCGCGTCCGCCGCGGCGATCACCTCGGCAAGAGTCGCCGGCCGAACCGCCAGCGATTCGAGCAGCGCGGTCATTTGCCGCCACCAATCCCAGAATCGTGCCAGATCGGCCGTGCTGCGGACATAGGGCGTATGCCCCGGCACCAGGCTCGGCGAATGGAACGACAGGCTGATCAGCCCGTGACCCTCCTCCTCGACCGCGACACGCACCGCAGCGCACGCCTCGGCGATCGGCATATCCTCCGGCGTCAGCGCGACACGCTGGAGCAGCCCGGCGGTGGCGAAGGCGCCGCGCGCCAACGGCAGGCGGCCGAGCGCAGGATAGAGGCCTGCGCCCCGCCGCCGCAGCCGCCCGGTGAAGCTGGTGGTCAACGGCACTTCGATCAGATCGCCTAGACGGAAGGCAGCGCTGCCGACGCGGCTGAAATCCGGTCCGCCGTCCGCACTATAGTCGTAGCGCGCCCGCACCGAGCTTTCGACGCGATAGCCACGACGGACGAGCGCGGCTGCGGTCGCCGGGCCGATGCCATAGCGTCCGGCGCGATAGGCGAGCGGGGCCCGGCCGAACGCATCGGTCAGCCGGTCGGTCAGCGTGTCGAGCTTGGCGGCTTCGAGCGCCGGCGGCAGATTGCCGGCATAAGTGTCGCCCCGCTGCGGTGCGGCGAACGGAGGTGTCACCCAGGCATGGAGTTGCGCCCCCAGCCCGACTCGCGGATCGGCCAGCACGCCGCGGAGCAGATCGACCGCCCCGGCATCGCTGACCACGGGGTGATCGATCAGATAGACGGGCGCGATGCCATGATCGGCAAAGCGGGCATGCGCCTGCGGCAGCGCGGCGATCGACGTGACCGAGCGATTGGCGCGATCGAGCGGCGCCGACCAGTCGAACTCCTCCTCGACATCGACGAAGACGAGGAAGCGGCGGCCGAAGCGCGCCGGCCAGCGTACCAGAGCGGCAGCATCGGGGGCGGGCAGCCGGAACGGCGACAGGGCGCCGCCGTGAACGCTCAATGGGTCGCCTGCACCGCCGCCGGCTCGTCGGCCGCAGGGAGCCGCAGCGTCAGCAGATGCTCGCCGAACACCAGTTCGCCACCCAATTCCGCGGCGAGGTTGCGCGCGAGGCGCAGCGCGAAGCCGGTGCCGAGCAGAGGCGCCCCGTCGCGATCCCCCGCCTCGGCCTCGGCTTCGGCGTCGAGGCTGAGCAACGCCGCCTCGCCGGTGGCGGCGAGCGCGATCGGGCGGGCGAAGCAGATCGCGACCTGCCCCTCGGGCGCGGGTGCCTCGGCGATGTCGATCCGCTCCCCCGTCGTCGCGGCGGCGGTCAACGCGGCGAGCAGGCGCGAGAGCAGGCGTTCGAGCGCGCGATCGTCGCTCAGCGCCTGATGATCGCCCATCGGATGGATGTCGATCACCGTACCGCGCAGCGAGGCGAGCGGCTCGAGATCGGCGACGATGCGCGTCAGCAGCGGCTCGAAGGCGATCGGCGCCGGGCGCAGGTCGAGCGCCTTGCCCTCGATCCGCGCCGCGGTGTCGAGATCGTCGATCGCGCCGAGCAGGCTCGCCGCCTGCCGGCGGATGGTCAGCGCATGGTCGCGGTAGACGGCGGAAACCGGCCCCAGCAGTTGCGCCTCGATCAGTTCGGCGAAACCGGCGATCGCATTGGTCGGGGTGCGCAGCTCGTGGACCAATTGGCGCAGCGAATCGGACATCAGCTTGCGTGCGCCCGGTACGGCATCCTCGTCGCTGCGCGGACGGCGGGCGATCGCGACATAGCCGAGGAAGCGGCCGCTCGCCGCATCGAATTGCGGCGTACCGGCGACGCGCCATGCGCCCGCGGCATCGGAATGGCCGCCGACGTCGAGCCGCGCGCCGGCGAATCGCTGCCGCTGGCGCAGCGCGCCGGTCATCACCGCATCGACGCGGACCTCGCCCTGCGCCGTCGCGACGGCTAGCGAGGCGCCGATCAGCGGCCCGCGCGCGACACCGTCGACCGCGCAGATCACGCCATGGCTGTCGGTGTCGAAGTGAAAGTAGCTGGGCGGCTCCGCCTTGGCGTCGGCGATCGGTTCGTTGGGGTCGCGCTGCTTCTGAAAGGCATCGATCCGCGCGACGAGATCGGCGATCTGGAAACCGCCGTCGGCGACCGGCTGCGGCGCCGCGGGCGGCAGCAGGTCTTCGGATGGTGGAACGTCTTCGGCCGGCGGGGCGAAACGGACGACGGCGCTCTCCTCGGCGGGCGGCGCGACGGCGACGTCGTTCGCCGCGGGAGTGACGACGTCGTTCGCCGGCTCGGGCGTGTCGTAGCGCAGGACGAAATCGGCGGGACCGAAGCTGGCGAGCCCGCGCTCGACCGGCGCGGGAAGGTCGCGGCGGTGGCGCAGCAAGGCGCGGCCATGCGCGTCGAGTCTCGGCAACAATGCCAGCCATTCGTCGTCGGTCAGGCTGGCGGTGCGCAGCAGCGGTGCGGCGACGGTGATCTCATCCTCGGCGAAGACGCCGATCAGCGCGGCGGGCGGCCGGGCGAAGGCCAGAGCCCGCGCGCTGGCGATGCGCGTCGCCACGGGAACGACCTCCCGCAGCGCACGCAGCCGGTCGAGCGACGCCGGGTCGGCAGGGATGCGCCCGCGCCCCATCAGGTCGGTCAGCTGGCGCCACGCCGATTGCGCGCCGAACCCACTCTCCATGTCGGCCGAAAGCACCGTTTTCAGGCTGTCGTCGAACCGCACACCAACTCCTGGAGATCGCCCCATCGTCACGATGTGCGCGCTCATCCCTTAACGTCCGGCTCCGGTTAGAGGAACCGCCGATTTACGCACGTCGCATAGTGGGACAATTGCGTTGCGCCGCAATTTTCTTATGCTTAGGGGGAGCCGCCGCGCTAATCCGGCCTGTTCCTGGAGAGTAATACGCAATGTCCTTCGATCGGATCGATCGTCAAATTCTCGCTCACCTGCAGCAGGATGGGCGGATGACCAATGTCGAGCTGGCCGAACGCGTCGGGCTGACCGCGCCGCCCTGCCTGCGCCGCGTGCGCGCGCTGGAGGAGGCCGGGGTGATCCGCGGCTATCACGCCGATCTCGATCCCGCCAGCCTCGGTTTCCCGATCACCGTCTTCGCGATGGTCTCGCTGCGCAGCCAGGCCGAGCATGATCTCGCCGCCTTCGAGGCGCATGTCGCCGACATTCCGGAAATCCGCGAATGCCATATGCTCAACGGCGAGATCGACTTCATCCTCAAGATCGTCGCCAGCGACCTCAAGAGCTTTCAGGAAATCCTCACCACGCATCTGACCCCGGCACCCAACGTCGCCAGCGTCAAGACGTCGCTGACGATCCGCACCGCCAAGTCGACCTCGGGCATCCCGGTCATCATCGACTGACCCTTTGACGCAAAAAGGGCGGCCCGTCTCCGGACCGCCCCCTTGTGCATCACCGGTGAGGCGATCAGGCCGCCGGAGCGGGCGTCGCGCCGACCTGAGTATAGGTGTTCCACAGCGCGGCGATGCCGGCGCGCGGATTCCCCGTCACCGCACCGAAGGCCGCCTGCGCGCCGGCCTTGTCGCCCGACTTGGCGAGCGCGATGCCGAGGCGGGTGTTGACCTCATTGGCATCGACACCGCCCTTGCTCAGCGCGGCGCGATACAATTCGATCGCCTTGGCATAGTTGTTCTGGCCGAGATAGGCGTCGGCGGTCGAGGCCGCGATCTTGCCGTCCTTCGATGCCAGCGCGGTCTTCTCGCTGCCGGCGAGCGACCCGTCCGCCTTGATGGCGGTGTTCGACGCGGTCAGCAGGCTCTTCGAGAAAGCGCTGGTCGCGGGGATCTTGCCCGCTGCCATGCCTTCCTTGAGCACCGCCGCCGCTTCATACGGATTGCCCTTGTCGTAGACGTTCTTGGCGTAATCCTCGTACATCGCCTGATCGGGCATCGAGCCGGTGGCGCGGAGCAGGCGATACAGATCGACCGTCTGCGACTTGTCCGGCGCGGCGAGGCTGTTCTGCGCGAAGGCGAATTGCAGGATCACGTCGCGCCACACCTTGGCGTTCGGATAAGCGGCGACGTACTTCTGCATCCAGGCGAGCGTTTCCGGCGCCATCTTCTTGTTGTTCGCGGTGGCGATGCCGAAACGGTAATAGGCCTCCGGCACGGTCTGCCCCGCCGCCTTCTGCGCGGTGATGTAGCGATCGAGATCGGCGAGACCACCGGCGGTATCGCCCGCCTGCACCTTCACCTTGGCGAGCTGCAGGTCGAAGTCGGGCGAATTGTAGCCGGCGGCCTTCGCCTGCGTGAAATATTGCGTCGCGACCGGATATTGATTGCTGTTGTAAGCGAGCTGGCCACGGCGGAAGAGATATTTGCCGCGATCGGCGGCGGGCGTGTTCTTGGCGGCGATCAGTGCGTCGAGCGGCTTGGCGAGACCGGTCTCGTCGAGCGGTGCCTTCGGATTGGCCTCCTGCGCGATGACGAGCTTGGTGTTCTCGAGATCGTAGCGCAGCGCGGCGGCGATATATTTGTCATCGTCGGTGGTGGCGGCGGCCTCGACCTGTGCGACCAGCGGCTCGGCGGTGGCGACATTGCGCGACTTCACCGCTTCCTGTGCCTGAAAGGCGATCGCCTGCACCGGCTTGCTGAGCTTGAAGCCAGGCGTCGCCGGCTCTTCCTTCTTGGCGATCGCGGGGGCGACGAACGCCAATCCGCTCACGCCGGTGGCCAGCACCGCGGCCAGCGCAAGCTTCGAAAGGGTCTTCATGCTAACCTACTCTCCAGATAGTGAGGCATCGTTGCCGCTAACGTCTGCGCGGCTGTAACGGTCCGTCGCAAGCCGTTCAAGCAGATGCCGTGCGGTGTCTGCCCCGGCGGCACTGAACGGCGATTGAACGGCGGCGGCGGGGCCGCTACCGCGACCGGCGATGATCGCCCTGCTCTCCCCCGCCAAGACGCTCGACTATGAGTCGCCCCTCCCCGCCCTCACCCCGACCCGGCCGCGCTTCGCCGCCGAGGCGGAGACGCTGGCGGCCGCGGCGGCGCATCTGACGCAGAAGAAGCTTGCCGAACTGATGCATATCTCGCCGGCGCTCGCCAAGCTCAACGCCGACCGCTTCCGCGACTTCCCCGACGCGCCCGAGCGGCCGGCGATCTTCGCCTTCGACGGCGACGTCTATACCGGGTTCGACGTCAAGACCCTGCCCGAGGAAGCGCTCCCCTTCGCGCAGGATCATCTGCGGCTGCTCTCCGGCCTCTATGGCATGCTGCGCCCGCTCGATCTGATGCGGCCGTACCGGCTGGAGATGGGCACGCGCTGGGCGCCGCGGAAGACCAAGCTGACCGACTGGTGGGGCGACCGGATCGCCAAGGCGCTCGCCGCCGATCTCGCCGAGGAGGGCGAGGGCGTCGTCCTCAACCTCGCCAGCCAGGAATATTGGGCGGGTGTCGGCGGCCATCTGCCCGCCGGCATCCGCGTCGTCGCCATCGACTTCCGCGACGGCGACCGCTTCGTCAGCTTCCACGCCAAGAAGGCGCGCGGGATGATGGCGCGCTGGATGGTCGAGCATCGCATCACCCGGATCGACGACATGCGCGGCTTCGACAGCGACGGCTACGTCTTCGACGCGGCGGCGAGCGGCGACGATGTCTGGCGGTTCGCGCGATGAGCGCGGCGGTGGTGATCGGCGCGTCGGGCGGGATCGGCGCGGCGCTGCATGCGGCGCTGGTCGACGAGGCGGCCTATGCGCCGGTCCATGCGCTGTCGCGATCGGGCGAGGCGCCGATCGACATCACCGACGAGGCGAGCGTCGCCGCCGCCGCGGCGCGGATCGCCGCCGGCCCGCCGCCGTCGCTGGTCATCCTCGCCACCGGCTTGCTCCATGACGCCCGCCACGGGCCGGAGAAGAGCTATCGCGACTTTGATCCGGCGTGGCTGGAGACGGTGCTGCGCGTCAACGCGATCGGCCCTGCCCTGGTCGCCAAGCATCTGCTGCCGCTGATGCCCAGACAGGGGCGGACGGTCTTTGCGGTGCTGTCGGCGCGGATCGGCAGCATCTCCGACAATCGGCTGGGCGGCTGGTACGGCTATCGCATGGCCAAGGCGGCGCTCAACCAGCTCGTGCGGACGCTGAGCGTCGAGGAGCGGCGGCGCAACGATCGGGCGATCCTCGTCGGGCTGCATCCCGGTACGGTCGATACCGCTTTGTCCAAGCCGTTCCAGGCGAACGTGCGCCCCGGCACGCTGTTCACCCCCGATCGCGCCGCCTCGCAATTGCTCGACGTGATCGATGGCCTCGGCGTGACCGACAGCGGCAAGCTGTTCGATTTCGAAGGCAAGGAGGTCGCGCCCTGAGCCATGCCGCCGCGGCGCGGAGATGACAGAATCGTCATCGTCCGGCCATTGGCACGTCAGCGCATCGCGCGCATCGTCCTCATCAAGGCGACGCGATCCCGCGTCGGCCGGTGGGAGATGATGTCATGACCAAATCCTTGCCCGTTGCCATCCTGACGGCGGCCGCGCTCTGCTGTGGCTCCGCCGCCTTCGCGACCGGCGCGCAGACCGCGACCAGCGCCAAGACGACGATGACCAGCCGCACCACCACGACCAAGACCCCCGCGGCGCGCCCGACCACGATGACGAAGACGACGACGCGCACCACCGCCGGGACCAAGGGCCGGATGGTGACCACCAAGACCAGCACCGGCAAGACGGTGACCTATGATTGCAGCAAGGCGGGCAACGCCACCAAGGCCGCCTGCAAGAAGTAACACAAAGGCTCTATCGTCACGCGCGCGCGTGTGCGCGCGTGACTTTCGGTCGCGAGGTGCCTACAAGATCGGCACACCCGTGTAACAATCCGAAAGCGTATAGCCTTGGCCGACGAGACCAGCCTCGCCGAACCCTCCGATATTGCGACGATCTCCATCGTCGACGAGATGAAGTCGAGCTACCTCGACTATGCGATGAGCGTCATCGTGGCGCGCGCGCTGCCCGACGTCCGCGACGGCCTCAAGCCCGTGCATCGCCGCATCCTCTTCTCGGCGCAGGAAAACGGCTTCCTGTTCAATCGCCCCTATCGCAAGTCGGCGCGCATCGTCGGTGACGTGATCGGTAAATATCACCCGCACGGCGACACCGCGATCTACGACGCTTTGGCGCGGATGACGCAGGACTGGTCGATGCGGCTGCCGCTGATCGACGGTCAGGGCAATTTCGGCTCGATGGATCCCGATCCGCCCGCCGCGATGCGCTACACCGAGGCGCGCCTCGCCCGCGCGGCCAATTACCTGATGGAGGATCTCGACAAGGATACCGTCGACTTCCAGCCCAATTACGACGCCAGCGAGCGTGAGCCGCAGGTGCTGCCGGCGCGCTTCCCCAACCTGCTGGTCAACGGCGCCGGCGGCATCGCGGTCGGCATGGCGACCAACATCCCGCCGCACAATCTCGGCGAAGTGGTCGACGCCTGCCTCGCCTATATCGACCGGTCGGTGAGCGGCGGCGAGCCGATCACCATCGAGGAGCTGATGGAGATCGTTCCCGGACCGGACTTCCCGACCGGCGCGATCATCCTCGGCCGCGCCGGCGCGCGTTCGGCCTACAATACCGGCCGCGGCTCGATCATCGTGCGTTCGCGCCACAAGATCGAGACGGCGCGCGGCGACCGCACCTCGATCGTGCTCACCGAAATCCCCTTCCAGCAGGGCAAGAACGCGCTGGTCGAGAAGATCGCCGAGGCCGCCAAGGACAAGCGCATCGAGGGCGTCAGCGACATCCGCGACGAATCGAACCGCGAGGGCGTGCGGATCGTCATCGACCTCAAGCGCGACGCGACGCCGGAGGTGGTGCTTAACCAGCTGTGGCGGCATACGCCGGCGCAGGGCTCCTTCCCCGCCAACATGCTCGCGATCCGCGGCGGCCGGCCGGAGACGCTCAACCTCCGCGACATCATCCAGGCCTTCGTCCAGTTCCGCGAACAGGTCATCACCCGACGCTCGAAGTTCGAGCTCAACAAGGCGCGCGACCGCGCCCATATCCTGCTCGGTCTGGTGATCGCGGTCACCAATCTCGACGAGGTGGTGCGGATCATCCGCGGGTCGTCGAGCCCGGCGGAGGCGCGCGCCGCCCTGCTCGCGCGCGAATGGCCGATCGCCGAGATCGCGCCCTATCTCAGCCTGGTCGAGGCGGTCGAGGGCACGCAGGTCGGTGACGGCTATCGCCTGTCGGACACGCAGGTGCGCGCGATCCTCGACCTGCGCCTGCATCGCCTCACCGCGCTCGGCCGCGACGAGATCGGCGACGAGCTCAAGGGCCTCGCCGATTCGATCGCGGCGCTGCTGGAAATCCTCGGCAACCGCAAGCGGCTGTACGAGGTGATGCGCGAGGAGCTGGTCGACGTCCGCGCCATCTTCGCGACCCCGCGCCGCACCGAGATCGCCGCGGCCGCCGACGGCATCGACGACGAGGATCTGATCGAGCGCGAGGACATGGTCGTCACCGTCACGGTGCAGGGCTATATCAAGCGCACCCCGCTCGACACCTTCCGCGCGCAGAAGCGCGGCGGCAAGGGGCGCGCCGGCATGGCGACCAAGGACGAGGATGCGATCACCTCGCTGTTCGTCACCTCGACGCACACGCCGGTGCTGTTCTTCTCCAATCTCGGCAAGGTCTATCGCCAGAAGGTCTGGCGCCTGCCCGAGGGCGGGCCGGCGACGCGCGGGCGGCCGATGATCAATCTGCTGCCGCTCAGTCCCGGCGAGACGATCTCGACGGTGCTGCCGCTGCCGGAGGACGAGACGCGCTGGGGCGACCTGCACGTCATGTTCGCCACCGCCAACGGCACCGTCCGCCGCAACGCGATGGACGCCTTCGCCAACATCCCGTCGAACGGCAAGCTGGCGATGCGCTTTGACGAAGGCTCGGACGATAAACTGATCGGCGTCGCGGTGCTGACCGAGAGCGACGACGTGCTGCTCGCCACCCGCAACGGCAAGGCGATCCGCTTCGCCGCGACCGACGTGCGTGAATTCCAGAGCCGCACCTCGACCGGCGTGCGCGGCGTCAGCCTCGCCGAGGGCGACGAGGTGATCAGCCTGTCGATCCTGCGCGGCGTGCCCTTCGATACCGACACGCGCGACGCCTATCTCCGCGCCGCGCCGTGGAAGGAAGGCGAGCGCGAGACGACGCTCGACGCCGAGACGATGGCGGCAATGGAGGCGGCGGAGGAGTTCATCCTCACCGTTACCCAGAACGGCTATGGCAAGCGCACCTCGGCGTACGAATATCGCCGCACCAATCGTGGTGGCCAGGGGATCACCAACATCGTCTCCGCGGGCCGCAACGGTCCGGTGGTGGCGAGCTTCCCGGCGCATTCGGGCGAGCAGCTGATGCTCGTCACCGATCAGGCCAAGCTGATCCGCATGTCGGTAGGCGACGTCCGCGTCACCGGGCGCAACACGCAGGGCGTCACGCTGTTCAGCGTCGCCAAGGACGAACATGTCGTCTCCGCCGCGCGCATCGACGAAGAGGAAGAGCCCGAGGACGAGGCGCAGGCGGTGGTCGCCGCCGAACTCGGCCGCGCCCCGGCGCATCCGGCCGAGGACGCGCTGATCGTCGACGACGGCACCGGGCCGCAGACGATGGACGAACAGGTCGACGAGAGCGATGACGAAGGGGACGAGGGATGAGCGAACGGCCGAACATCGCCTATAAGGTGCTGACCGGCGAGCAGATGGCGACGCTGGAACGCGACGGCCGCTTCGACGGTGCGCCGGTCGACCGGGCCGATGGCTATATCCATCTGTCGACCGAGGCGCAGCTGACCGAGACGGTCGACAAGCATTTCGCCGGTCAGGACGATCTGCATGTCGTCGCGGTCGATCTCGGCAGCTTCGGCGAGACGTTGCGCTGGGAGGAATCGCGCGGCGGCCAGCTTTTCCCGCATCTCTATGAGCCGCTGCTGCTCGAAACCGCCGTCGCCTTCGGTCCGCTGAGCCGTGCCGAAGACGGGACGGTACGATTGCCGACCACCAGTTGATCCCGGTCCGGGCTCCGCTCGCCGAGAAAAGCGGGCGGAACCGCATTCGAAACCCCATCGTTACCAAGTCACAACGACGAAGATGGAGAATCTCGAATGCGTACCCTGGCCCTGACGATCGGCAGCCTGATGATGGTGCCCGCCGCGGCTCTGGCACAGCAAGCCCAGCCCGCTCCCGGCGCCGCCGCGACCACTGCCGGTTCCGCGACCGCCTCCGCGCCCACCGTCGGCGCGACCATTTATGACAGCGCCGGCGTTGCGCTCGGCACCGTCGCCAGCATCACGCCGCAGGCGGTGATCCTCAACACCGGCACCGCGCAGGTGCCCGTGCCGCCGGCGTCGATCGGCAAGACCGACAAGGGCTTCGCCATGGCGATGACCAAGGCCGATCTCGACGCCGCGGTCGCCAGCTCGCAGGCGCAGGCGCAGCAGGCGGTGAAGGCGAAGCTGACCCCGGGCACCGCAGTGTCGGGTCTCAACGGCGCCAATCTCGGCACGATCAAGTCGGCCGACGCGCAGTTCGTGACGGTGACCACCGCCAAGGGCGATGTGAAGCTGCCGATCACCGGCTTTACCGCCGATGCGAGCGGCAAGGTCATCGTCGGCATCACCGCCGATCAGCTCGCCGCTGCCACCGCCGGTGCCACCGCCGGCGCGGCCAAGTAATCGGGCCGGGGGAGGTTCGCCTCCCCCGCCCTTTCCGTCAGACGGACGCCGCTATTTCGGTCAGCGCAGCGCGGATCGCCTCGATCGCCTCGGCCGCTTTGCCGCCATCGGGTCCGCCGCCCTGCGCCATGTCGGGCCGGCCACCGCCACCCTGACCGCCGAGCACCGTCACCGCCCGCCGCAGCAGGTCGACCGCGCTGACGCGGCCCACCAGATCCTCACTCACGCCGACCGCGATCGACGCGCGCCCGTCGTTCACCGCGACCATCACCGCGACACCGGCACCGCCCAGGCGCTGCTTGGCATCGTCGACCGCGCCACGCAGCCCCTTGGCGTCGAAGCCGTCGAGTATCTGACCGAGGAAGGCGACGCCGCCGACTTGCTCCGGCCCAGCCGCGGCTCCGCCGCCACCGCCCATCGCCAGCGCCTTCTTCGCCTCGGCGAGCTCGCGCTCGAGCCGCCGCCGCTCGTCGAGCAACGCCGCGACGCGCGCCGGCACCTCGTCGGGCGTGGTCTTGAGCGCGATCGCCGCCTCGCGCAGCCGCTCGTCGCGGGCGGTGAGATAGGCACGCGCAGCCTCGCCTGTCAGCGCCTCGACGCGGCGGACGCCGGACGATACCGCGCCCTCGCCGATCACCTTGAACAGGCCGATGTCGCCGAGCGCATTGACGTGGGTGCCGCCGCACAGCTCGACCGAATAGGTCTTGCCGCCATCCTCGCTGCCCATCGACACAACGCGGACCTCGTCGCCATATTTCTCGCCGAACAAGGCCATCGCGCCCTCGGCGATCGCCTCGTCGGGGGTCATCAGCCGCGTCGTCACGCTGCCGTTGCCGCGGATCTGCGCGTTGACCGCAGCCTCGGCATCGGCGAGTTCGGCGGCGATCATCGCCACCGGATGCGAGACGTCGAACCGCAGCCGCTCGGGCGCGACCAGCGAACCCTTCTGCGCGACATGCGTGCCGAGCCGCTGGCGCAGCGCCTCGTGCAGCAGATGCGTCGCCGAATGATTGGCGCGGATCTGTGCGCGGCGGGCGACGTCGATCTGCAGGCGGACGGCATCGCCGACCGTGATCGCGCCACTCTCCACCACCGCGTGATGGACGAAGACGCGGCCGAGCTGCTTCGACGTCTCGGTCACGCTGGCGCGCAGGCCCGCATCGGTCGAGATCACGCCGGTATCGCCGACCTGCCCGCCGCTCTCGCCATAGAAGGGCGTCTGGTTGACGATGATCGCGACGGTATCACCGGCGGCGGCCTGATCGACGCGCACGCCGTCCTTGACCAGCGCGACCACTTCGCCCTCGCCGACGTCGGCGCTATAGCCGATGAACTCGGTCGAGCCGGTCTCTTCGGCGATGTCGAACCACAGATCGTCCGACGCCTTGGCGCCCGATCCCTTCCACGCCGCGCGCGCCGCGCGCTTCTGCTCGGCCATCGCCGCGTCGAAGCCGGCGCGATCGACGGTCAGGCCGCGCTCGCGCAGCGCGTCCTCGGTCAGGTCGTAGGGGAAGCCGAACGTGTCGTAGAGGCGGAAGGCGGTTTCGCCGGCGAGCGTCGCGCCCGCCGCCATATCGACCGTCGCCTCGTCGAGCAGCTTGAGCCCCTTGTCGAGCGTCTTGCGGAACTGCGTCTCTTCCTGGCGCAGCGTCGCCTCGATCAGCGGCTGGGCGCGGACCAGCTCGGGATAGGCCGCGCCCATCTCGGCGACCAGCGCCGGCACCAGCCGGTGCATCAGCGGCTCCTTCGCGCCGAGCAGGTGCGCGTGGCGCATCGCCCGCCGCATGATCCGGCGCAGCACATAGCCGCGCCCCTCGTTCGCCGGCAGCACGCCGTCCGCGACGAGGAAGCCCGACGAGCGCAGGTGATCGGCGATGACGCGATGCGACGCGCGCCGCGGCCCCTCCGCATCGGTGCCGGTCAGCGAGGTCGAGGCGGCGATCAGCGCCTTGAACGTGTCGGTATCGTAATTGTCGTGGACGCCCTGCAGCACCGCGGCGATCCGCTCGAGTCCCATGCCGGTATCGATCGACTTCTTGGGCAGCTCGCCGACGATCTCATTGGCCTCCTGCTCATATTGCATGAAGACGAGGTTCCAGATCTCGACGAACCGGTCGCCATCCTCGTCCGGGCTGCCGGGAGGGCCGCCGGGGATGTGCGCGCCATGGTCGTAGAAGATCTCCGAACAGGGGCCGCACGGCCCGCTGTCGCCCATCGCCCAGAAATTGTCCTTGGTGGCGATGCGGATGATCCGCTCTTCCGGCAGATACTTGGTCCACAGGCCATGCGCCTCGTCGTCGGTATGATAGACGGTGGCGGTCAGCTTTTCGGCCGGAATGCCCCAGACGCCGGTGAGCAGCGTCCAGGCGTGATGGATCGCCTGTTCCTTGAAGTAATCACCGAAGGAGAAATTGCCCAGCATCTCGAAGAAGGTGTGATGCCGCGCGGTATAGCCGACATTGTCGAGGTCGTTGTGCTTGCCGCCGGCGCGCACCGACTTCTGGCTGCTGGTCGCGGTGACGTAGGGCCGCGTCTCGAGGCCGGTGAAGACGTTCTTGAACGGCACCATGCCGGCGTTGACGAACATCAGCGTCGGATCGTTCTGCGGCACCAGTGGCGCCGAGGGCACGATGGCGTGCCCCGCGCTTGCAAAATAGTCGAGGAAGCCGCGGCGGATGTCGTTGGTCGAGATCATAGGCCAAGCGACTTAGGCGAGAGACGGCCCGCCCTCAAGCGCCGTTCGCCGCCGCCGGATCACAGCGCGTCGGCGGCCCAGCGCAGCCCGCCGGGCAAGTCCGCCGCCGCTATGTCCATCTGGAGCACCCGACGGCGTCGACCGGAGGCGGCGCGGGCGGAGCCGTGCAGGATCGGCGTGGCGTAGAACCATATGTCACCCGCCTCCGCCAGACACACGGCGCTGCCACAGCGTTCCACCACGGCGTCGATCGCCGCTTCCGCGATCACGCCGAGGCGATGCGAGCCCGGCGCGACGTGGAGCGGGCCATTGTCCGGCCCGACCGGATCGAGATGGAGGCGGACGGTCACCATAGCCGTCAGCACGGCGATCGGCGGGGCGACGTGCAGCCGGTCCTGCTTCCTCGTCCACGGGCCGAAACCCGGCACGTCGATCCACTCGGCGACCTCGACGGTACGATCCTGATGCCAGCCGAGCGCCCAATTGGCGCCGTCGCGCTTGTCGAACAGCAGGGCTCGCACCGGGCGCGCCCGCGGCCCGAGCAGATCGATCAGCGTTGGGGCGATCGCGCGATAGGCGGCAAGCGCGGCGCAGCGCGTCGGGTCGATCCGCAGTCCCGGCTGGTCCGGCGGCAGATGCCCGAACAGATCGGCGAGCGCGTCGCATGCCGCCGCATCGAGGCGGCCATCCCATCTGGCATAGCCCCGGTCCGCCAGCCGCGCCCGCATCACAAGGGCGTGTCGATCGAGGCCGGCGGTGTGCTGAACCAGCGCGGGCCGGCAGCGGTCATGTGGAAGCAATCCTCGATGCGTACGCCGAACCGGCCGGGAAGGTAGAGGCCCGGCTCGTTCGAGAAGCACATGCCGGCGGTCAGCCGCGTCGTCTCGCCGCGGACCAGATTGACCGGCTCGTGCCCGTCCATGCCGATGCCATGGCCGGTCCGATGCGACAGGCCCGGCAGCGCGTAATCGGGACCATAGCCGAGGCCGGTGTAATAGCGCCGCACCGCATCATCGACGCTGCCCGCGGTGGCGCCGATCCGCGCCGCGTCGAGCGCGACCTGCTGCCCGTGCGCGACCTGATCCCAGACGGTGCGTTGCGCCGTGCTCGCCGTGCCGCGCGGCACCCAGGTGCGCGAGATATCCGATTGATAGCCCTGCACCGTACAGCCGCAGTCCATCAGCAGCAGCGCGCCATCGGCGATGCGATGGACCTCGCGGCTGCCGTGCGGCAGCGCCGCCGCCGGGCCGATCAGCGCCAGCGCGAATTCGGGATCGCCGCCGAGCCTGGTTGTCGCCGCATTCATCAGCGCGCCGATAGCACTGCCGGTCACCCCCGCCTCGATCCGCGGCGCGAGCCAGTGATAGGCGGCGAGCGTCACCTTGGTCGCCGTCTCCATCAGCGTGAGTTCGGCCGGGGTCTTGATCATCCGGCAGCCGCGCACCACCGGATTGGCGCTGACCTGCCTGGCGTCGGGCGCGTAGCGGGCGAGATCGCTCGGGATGAAGACGCGCACCGTCTCCTCGATCCCGATCGGCAGCCGGTCGAGTCGCCGCTCCCGCAGCCAGGCGGCGACGACGGCGAGCGCATTGCCGTCCTCCTGCCAGACGCGGACCTCGGCAGGCACGGCGAGCGTCTGGCGGACCGAGGGTTCCTCGAAGAAGGGCGTGACGATCAGCGGCGCGCCCTCGCGCGGCAGGATGGCGAGCGTCGGGCGCTCGCTGCGCCCCCAGCGCACGCCGGTGAAATAGAGCATCGACGAGCCCGGCTCGATCAGCACCGCGCCGAGGCCGTTCGCCGCCATCAGCGCCTGCGCCCGGGCGAGGCGGCGCGCCCGCTCGTCCGCGCCGATCGGCGTCGCGCCCGTGGTGATGTCGCGCAATGCCGACAGATCGGGTTCGGCGGCGCGGAGCAGCCCGGCGGAAAGCAGGGGCACCGTCGCCGCAGCGGCGAGCAGCGCGCGGCGCGAGGGGGTGGCGATCATGATGCCAGCGATACGGCGCTTGACCCGGCGGTCGCAATCCCCTTCCGTGGCCGGCGATATTGGGAGACTTGCTGCATGGCCAAACGGCTGACTGTGTTTATCGTGATCGGCCTGCTGCTTGGCGTCGTCGTCGGGTTGGCGATCAACGGATGGCTCGATGACGGCACGCCCGCCGCCGCGGCGCGGCTGAAGGGCATCGCCGGCTATTTCGCCATCGGCACCACCGTCTTCCTGCGCCTCATCAAGATGATCATCGCGCCGCTGGTGTTCGCGACGCTGGTCAGCGGCATCACCCAGATGGGCGATACCGCGTCGCTCGGCCGGGTCGGTGCCAAGGCGATCGGCTGGTTCGTGTCGGCCAGCCTGATCTCGCTGGGCCTCGGGCTGGTGCTGGTCAATCTGATCCACCCCGGCGTCGGCATCAACCTGCCCTTGCCGCCGGTCGATGCCGATGCGGGGATCGCCACCGCAGCGTTCAGCCTCGACACGTTCATCACCCATATCGTCCCGGCATCGATGGTCGAGGCGATGGCGACCAACGAGATCCTCCAGATCGTCGTCTTCTCGATCTTCGTCGGCATCGCGATCACCGCGGTGGGCGAGCGTGCCGCGCCGCTGACCCGGGCGATCGACGGGCTGGTCGCGGTGATGCTGCGGATCACCGATTACGTCATGCGCGTCGCCCCGGTTGCGGTGTTCTGCGCGGTCGCGGCGACGCTGACCGAGCGCGGACCCGGGGTGATCGGCCAACTCGCCTTCTTCATGGGCAGCTTCTACCTCGCCTTGCTGTGCCTGTGGGCGATCCTGCTCGGCCTCGGCTTCCTGTTCATCGGACCGCGCATCCGGGCGCTGATCGGCTATGTGCGCGAGCCATTGCTCGTCGCCTTCACCACCGCCTCGTCGGAAGCCGCCTATCCGCGCATGCTGGAGGCGCTCGACAAATTCGGGGTGCCGCCGCGGATCGCCAGCTTCGTGCTGCCGCTCGGCTATTCGTTCAACCTCGACGGCTCGATGATCTACATGACCTTCGCGTCACTGTTCATCGCCCAGGCCTATGGCATCGCGCTGCCGCTCGGCACGCAGATCGCGATGCTGCTGTTCCTGATGATCTCGTCCAAGGGGATCGCCGGGGTGCCGCGCGCCAGCCTGGTGGTGATCGCGGCGGTGCTGCCGGTGTTCAAGATCCCGGAGGCGGGATTGCTGCTGATCCTGGCGATCGACCATTTCCTCGACATGGGCCGCACCGCGACCAACGTCATCGGCAATGCCGTCGCCGCGTCGGTGGTGGCGAAATGGGAGGGCGGCCTCGACCCGCGCGAGCCGGCGACGATCGACCCGCTGGTCTCGCACGGACCGGCGGCGGAGGCGACGACGCGGTTCCGGGATTGAGCGCTTCGCCGGGGTCCAGCCGCCGGCGGGTAAGGTCACGCGAAGGCATGAAGACGTGATCCAAAAGGAGGTTCACGCGGAGGCACGGAGGCGCGGAGATTAGGGTTGCCGCGAACGCGGCAGTTTGCCCTGACGGCCGTGACGTACGCGGAAACGACGCTCCTATCGCAACCCTCCGCGCCTCCGCGCCTCCGCGCGAATCAGCTCCAGCCACAGGTTCGCGTCTTCGGGCGCCGCCCTCACCCGCCCATCGCCCCGATCAGGCGTAGGCGTAGCGACCGCCCTTCTCCAACGCCGCCTGATAGGCCGGACGGGCGTGGACCTTGTTCAGCCAGGCGATCGTCGCGGGGCGCGACGCGTCGAGCCCCGCGCGGCTGCGCGCCGCCTCGAGCGGGAAGCTCATCATCACGTCGGCGGCGGTGAGGTCGTCGCCCGCGAACCACGGCCGCTGCGACAGCTCCGCCTCGACATAGTCGAGGTGGACGTCGATCATCGGCAGGATGCGCTTGATCGCCGGCTTGCCCATCAGCGGAATACGGCTGAGCACCAGCTTGAGCAGCAGCGGCGGCATCATCGAGCCTTCGGCATAATGGAGCCAGAAGCGATAGCGAAGCGCCGAATCGCGGTGCGGCGGCGGTCCGAGCCGGCCATCGGCCTTTTCGACGAGATATTCGACGATCGCGCCCGTCTCTGCGACGACGCGGCCGCCGTCGGCGTCGAGATCCTCGATCACCGGCGACTTGCCGAGCGGATGGATGCGCTTGAGCTCGGGGGGCGCGAGCATCGTCTTGGCGTCGCGCTGATAGCGCTTGACCTGATAGTCGAAGCCGAGCTCCTCGAGCATCCACAGGATACGCTGCGACCGGCTGTTCTCGAGATGGTGGACGATGATCATCTGACTTCCCTTCATCGCGGCTCAGGCCGCGCGCACCTCTTGCCAATTCCCGACAGCGCGATTTCGTTGCCTGACGCGCGACGCCGTCGATCGAACCCGGATCGCGAGCCTAGACGGCGCACCGCGAGCGCCCCAAAGACAAAAGAGGCCCGCCGTCACCGGCGAGCCTCCTGTCGTCGCATCGCGCCGGGCGCGCATCAGATGTCGTCGTCGGCTTCCGGTCCGGCCATCATCTCCTCGGCGACCTTTTCGGTCCGCTGACGGATCGCTTTTTCGAGCCGGTCGGCCATCTCGGGATGTTCGCGCAGATAGTTCTTCGAATTCTCGCGACCCTGACCGATGCGGACGCTGTCGTAGCTGAACCACGCGCCCGATTTCTCGACCAGCCCGGCCTTGACGCCGAGATCGAGGATCTCGCCGATCTTCGAAATGCCCTCGCCGTACATGATGTCGAACTCGACCTGCTTGAACGGCGGCGCGACCTTATTCTTGACGACCTTGACGCGGGTGGCGTTGCCAGTGACCTCTTCCTTGTCCTTGATCGCGCCGGTGCGACGGATGTCGAGGCGGACCGAGGCGTAGAACTTCAGCGCGTTGCCGCCCGTCGTCGTCTCCGGATTGCCGTACATCACGCCGATCTTCATGCGCAGCTGGTTGATGAAGATCACCATGCAGCGCGACCGGCTGATCGACCCGGTCAGCTTGCGCAGCGACTGCGACATCAGTCGCGCCTGCAGGCCGACGTGGCTGTCGCCCATCTCGCCCTCGATCTCCGCGCGGGGAACCAGCGCGGCGACCGAATCGACGACCAGCACGTCGATCGCATTGGAGCGGACGAGCGTGTCGACGATCTCCAGCGCCTGTTCGCCGGTGTCGGGCTGCGAGACGATCAGCTCGTCGATGTTGACGCCGAGCTTCTTGGCATAGACCGGGTCGAGCGCATGTTCGGCGTCGACGAAGGCCGCGGTACCGCCGCCCTTCTGCGCCTCGGCGATGACGTGCAGCGCGAGCGTCGTCTTGCCCGACGATTCGGGGCCATAGACCTCGATCACACGGCCGCGGGGCAGGCCACCGACGCCGAGCGCGATGTCGAGACCGAGCGAACCGGTCGAGATCGCCTCGACCTGCATCGCCTCCTTCTGGCCGAGCTTCATCGCCGAGCCCTTGCCGAAGGCGCGGTCGATCTGCGCCAGCGCGGCGTCGAGCGCCTTTTGCCGGTCGGTATTTGCGGTTGCCATGCCGGTGTCGATCACTTTCAGATTGGCGGCCATCGGGAGGGTCCTCGCTAGAGCAAGCGCGCCGTCGGGGCAACGCGTCTGTTCACCATGTACGGTGTTTGTTCCGTGAGAACAAGAGGGGAACGCGGATTTTACCCGTTCGAGGGTGCCGGATCACGTCAGCCGCGTCGCCAGCGTCCACCAGCCGCAGGCGCGCGCGCGCTCCGCGGCCGCATCCCGCGCCGCCGGCTCGTCGAACAGCGCGAAGCAGGTCGCGCCGCTCCCCGACATGCGCGCCAGAAGCACGTCAGGCGCGGCGGCGAGCTGGGCGAGCACCGCGTCGATCACCGGCGCGATCGCGCGGGCGGGCGGTTCGAGGTCGTTGCGGCCGGCGCGGGCGCGGGCGAGCAGGTCCCCGTCCTCGGCGATCGCGCCGCGATCGATCCCGTCCCAGCGCGCGAAGACCGCGGCGGTGCCGACCGCGACGCCCGGATTGACGAGCAGCACCGGCATACCCGCCAGCCCCTCGACCGGCAGCAGCGCCTCCCCCTTGCCGGTACCCAGCGTCGCCCGCCCGAGCAGGCAGGCAGGAACGTCGGCACCGAGCGTCTCGGCGAGCACGAACAGCCGCGGGTCGTCGGTGGCGATGCCGTGCAGGCGGGCGAGTGCGCGCAGGGTCGCCGCGGCATCCGCCGAGCCGCCGCCGATCCCCGAGGCGATCGGCAGATGCTTGTCGAGCGTGATCGCATGCGCCTGGGTGATGCCGAACACGCCGGCGAACCCCTGCGCCGCGCGCAGCACGAGATTGTCCGCGGGATTGCCGCCCGCGAGCGCATCGGCGAACGGTCCGGTGATCGTGAAGCTGTCCGCCGCGGCGGGAACGACGGTGATCGTATCGCCATCGGCCGCGAAGACGAACAGCGTCTCCAGAGCATGATAGCCGTCGGCGCGGCGATGCCGCACGTGCAGGGCAAGATTGATCTTGGCGGGGGCGGGTTCGACGATCATCGCGGCGGCAATCCGTTCGCGGCCTTGGCGGCGAGCCGCTGCGCCTCGACCGGCGTCGCGGTCAGCGCCGCGGCGCGCCAGGCGTAGCGCGCCTCGTAGCGCCGGCCGCGGGTCCAGTAGAGATCGCCGAGATGCTCGCCGATCTCGGCATTGACGGTGTCGACCGCGGCGGCACGCTCGATCAATGGCTGCGCCCGCGCAATATCGCCGCTGAGGAAATAGGCCCAGCCGAGCGAATCGGCGATCGAGGAATCGTCGGGCTTGAGCGCATGCGCGCGTTCGAGCATCGCGATCGACTGCGGCACGTCGATGCCGCGCTCGGCCTGCGCATAGCCGAGATAGTTGAGCGCGAGCGGTTCGGCCGGGGCGATCGCCACCGCCTTCTGCAATGCGGCGCGGCTCGCCGGCCAGTCGCCCGCCTGTTCGAGCGCACCGCCATATTGCAGCCATGCGCTCCACGCGGTCGGATCGGCATCGACGACGCGGCGGTACCAGCCGACCGCCTCGCGATGCCGGTCGAGCGCGGTGAGCTGGTCGGCATAGGTCTGCCAGTCGCCCTCGCCCGCCCCCGGCCGCTCGGCCCCCGTGCGGGCGATGGCGAGCGCTTCCTCCTGGCGACCGGCGGCGGTGAGGATCGCGATCCGCGTCGCCAGCGCGGTCGAGGCATAGGGACTCGCCGCGCCGATCCCGTCGAGCGCGGTCAGCGCGCGCGGCACCGCCTTGTCCTTGGCGAGCGCGCCGGCGAGCAGCAGCCGCACGCGATCATTGGCCGGGTAAGCGATCAGCGCGGTGCGGGCGAGCGCGATCGACAGCTCGCTCGCATCCTGATCGGCAAGGTCGCCGGCGATCCGGCCGAGCAGCCGCGATACGCCGAAGCCGAGCGTCGGCTGCGCGGCATCGCCCTCGCGCAATGCCGCGAACACCGGATCGTCGCCGGCGAGCAGGCTGCGGGCCTGATCCTTCTGCCCGAGGCCGAACAGCAACTGACCGGCGGAGAGGCGCAGGTCGATCGGCGAGCCGGTCTCGCGCAGCGCCTGGACCGTGGCCAGACCCTTTGCGGTGTCGCCGCGGGCGATCTGGATCAATGCCGCGGTCTCGGCGGCAAGCCGCTGCGCGACCGGGTCCTTGCCGGTGGCGAGAATCGCCGGCGCCGGGTTCTGCTTGCTCGCGAAGGCGATCCAGGCGCGCAGCGACGGCGCGAGCACGCCGAGCGGGGTGGTGGCGAGCGCATCGGTCGCGGCGCTCGCGCCCGCAGCGTCGCCGCGGGCGGCGGCAAGCGCGAGCGGCAACAGCGGCAGATCGGCGGGGGCGCCCGGCTGGCCGCGCAGCACCGCGGCGGCGCGGGTGGCGAGCGCGACGTCGCCCGCGGCGAGCGCCTCGCGATAGGCGCGCACCGCGACCGCCGTACTGGTCGGCGCCGCCGCCAGCGCGCGGGCATAGCCTGCGGCGGCGAGGTCGACGCGGCCGTCGGCATCCGCCGCCCCGGCCTTCAGGTAATCGGCAAGCCGCGCGGTGTCCGCCGCCGCCGGCGCGATCGTGGCACAGCCGACCGCCGCGGCGAGGATCAGGCGCTTACATGTTGGGATAATTCGGGCCTCCACCACCCTCCGGCACCACCCAGTTGATGTTCTGGGTCGGGTCCTTGATGTCGCACGTCTTGCAGTGGACGCAATTCTGCGCGTTGATGACGAACTTCGGCTCGCCCGTCTCCTGCCCGACGATCTCGTAAACGCCGGCCGGGCAATAGCGTTGCGCCGGTTCGTCGTAGAGCGGCAGGTCATATTCGACCGGCACGTTCGGGTCCTTGAGCGTCAGGTGGACCGGCTGGTCCTCCTCGTGATTGGTGTTCGACAGGAACACCGAGGACAGGCGGTCGAAGGTCAGCACGCCGTCGGGCTTGGGATAGACCGGCGGCTTGACCAGATCCTTGCGCCACAGGCTCTCGTGATCCGGATGATGCTTCATCGTGAACGGCATGCGGATGCCGAAATGCTCGAGCCACATCGTCACGCCGGCAAGGCCGGAGCCGAGGAAATCGCCGAACTTCTTGACCAGAGGCACGACGTTGCGGACGATCGACAGCTCCTTTTTGACCCAGCTCGTCTCGAACGCCTGCGGATAGGCGACGAGCTCGTCATGCTGGCGCTGCGACAGGATCGCGGCGGCGGCGGCCTCGGCAGCCATCATGCCGCTCTTCATCGCGGTATGCGTGCCCTTGATCCGCGGCACGTTGAGGAAACCGGCGCTGTCACCGATCAGCGCGCCGCCGGGGAAGACGAGCTTGGGGATCGACTGCAAGCCGCCGTCGCTGATCGCGCGCGCGCCGTAGGAGACCCGCTTGCCGCCCTTGAGCAGCGCGGCGATCTCCGGATGCGTCTTCCACTTCTGCATTTCCTGGAAGGGCGACAGATAGGGATTGGTGTAGTTGAGCCAGGTGACGAAGCCGAGGCTGACCTGCCCGTTCGCCTGATGGTAGAGCCAGCCGCCGCCATTGGCGTCGTCGCCGAGCGGCCAGCCCTGGGTGTGGATCACCCGTCCGGGCTGGTGCAGCGCCGGATCGATGTCCCACAATTCCTTGACGCCGAGGCCGTAGACCTGAGGCTGCGCGTCGCGCGCGAGGTCGAAGGTGCGGATCACCTCCTTGCTCAGGTGACCGCGGCAGCCTTCGGCGAAAAAGGTGTATTTGGCGTGGAGTTCGAGCCCCGGCGTATAGTCGGGCTTGTGCGTGCCGTCGCGCGCCACGCCCATGTCGCCGGTGGCGACACCGATCACGCGGCCTCCGTCGTCGAACAGCACCTCGGCGGCGGCGAAGCCCGGGAAGATCTCGACGCCGAGTTCCTCCGCCTTGCCGGCGAGCCAGCGGCACAGATTGCCGAGGCTGCCGGTATAGGTGCCCTTGTTGTGGAGGAAGGGCGGCGTCCACAGATGCGGCAGCACCGTCTTCTTCGTCGGGCTGAGCACCCAATGGAGATTGTCGGTGACCGGCACCTCGGCCAGCGGGCAATCCTCGCGCCAGTCGGGCAGCAGCTCGTCGAGGCTGCGCGGATCGATCACCGCGCCCGACAGGATATGCGCGCCGACCTCCGAGCCCTTTTCGAGCACGCAGACCGACAGGTCGGCGCCCTGTTCGGCAGCGACCTGTTTGAAGCGGATCGCCGCCGACAGGCCCGCCGGGCCGGCGCCGACGATCACCACGTCATAGGGCATCGATTCGCGTTCCGACATCATTCCACTCCCGGCATCCCACTGGATGCATCGTGCTTGCGGTTGTCGGCGGCATGAAAAGCGTTCAGGCGCATCCCGACAACGTCTCGTCTCCGGATCGCGATCGGACAAGTTGACGCAAACGTCAACCTAGGGAAGGTTCGGGGAAACAAAAAGGAACAGCGTGGGGGCCGATCAACATAGCGACTGGCTGGCGGGCGTCGCGAGCGCGCTCGACTGGTGGCAGGAGGCGGGCGTCGACACGCTCGTCGCCGATACGCCGCGCGACTGGCTCGCCGAGCCGATGGTCGTGCCGGCGATGCCCGCCCCCGCCCCTGCCCTCGCGGCGGCGCCGGCCGCGGCGACGATGCCCGACCGGATCGCCGATTTCATCGCCTGGCGCGCCGGCGATGCGGTGCCGGAAGTCTCCTGGCGCGGCATCTCGATCGCGGCGAGCGGCCCGCACGATGCGGCGGTGATGGTGCTGGTCGACTGCCCCGACAAGGAGGATGGCGAGGCCGGCAGCTTGCTCAGCGGACAGGCGGGCGCCTTGTTCGACCGGATGCTCGCCGCGATCGGCCTGAGCCGCGAGACCATCCACCTCGCCGCGGTCTGCGCGAAGCGGCCGGTCGCCGGCCGGATGCCGCCCGATACCGAGACGCGTTTGTCCGCCATCGCGCAGCATCATGTCGGGCTGGTCGCGCCGCAACGGCTGCTGCTGCTCGGCAATGCGGCGAGCCGTGCCGTTCTGGGGGCGGAAATGCCGGCGGCACGCGGGTCTTTACACTCATTTAACCATAGAAGCGGAAAGACCGGGGTGGTCGCCACTTTCCACCCGCGCTTCCTGCTCGAAAAGCCCGTGGCCAAGGCGGAGGCCTGGAAGGACCTGCAATTGCTGATCGGACCCGCATGACCCGCACGCTCGCCCTGCTCGTCGCGCTCGCGCTCCCCGCCACCTTCCCCGCCGCCGCGGACGCCGCGCCCGGCGATCCGGCCGGCGATGCGAGGCCGGTCACCGCCGCCGCGCTCGCCGATCGCATTCCCGATCAGCTCGATGCCAGCCAGCGCGAGGGCTATCGCGCGGTGTTCCAGGCGATCCGCGACGGCCGGTGGCAGGATGCGCAGCTCGGGCTCGACGCGATGAAGCCCGGCCCGCTGCACGCGATCGCCCGCGCCGAACTTTATACCGCCAAGGGCTCGCCGCGGATCGAGATGGAACCGCTCGTCGCCTTGCTCAACGAAGCACCCGAGCTGCCCGAGGCGGAGACCCTCGCCCGCCTCGCCCGCAGCCGCGGCGCGGCGGAGCTGCCGCCGCTACCGCAGGCGCAGCGGCTGATCTGGCAGGACGGCGCGCCGCGCCGCGTCCGTGCCAAGGCGACACGCAGCGACGAGGTCGCCGCCGGCCTCGCCGTGGCGATGCAGCCCTATATCAAGGGTGACATGGGCGCCGAGGCGCAGGCGCTGCTCGAATCGACGCCCGGCCTGTCGCCCGAGGCGCTGAGCGAATGGCAGGCGAAGGTCGCCTGGATGTATTATCTCACCGGCGATGACCGCAACACGCGCGCGATGGCAGCGAAAGCCGCCGCGGGCGACGGCGACTGGGCGGTCCAGGGGCGCTGGATGGGTGCGCTCGCCGCCTGGCGGCAGAATGACTGCGCCGCCGCGGCCGGCGAATTCTCCGGCGTCGCTGCGCGCGCCACCGACGTCGATCTGCGTGCCGCCGCGCTCTATTGGGCGGCGCGGGCCGATATGATGTGCGGCCGCCCCGACCGCGTGCAGGCGCGACTGCAATCCGCGGCGCAATTCTCCGAAAGCTTCTACGGCCAGCTCGCCCGACAGGCGCTTCTGATCCGCGATACCAGCCGCCCGTCGACGCAGGTCGTCGCGGCCGACTGGGCACGGCTCGACAAGCGGCCGAACATCCGCGTTGCCGCCGCGCTCGCCGAGATCGGCGAGACCGACCTTGCCGACACCGTCGTGCGCCAGCAGGCGCGGATCGGCGACCCGGCCGAATTCGGCAGCCTGGTCCGCGTCGCCGAGGCGCTCAGCCTGCCCGCCACCACCGTCTGGCTCGCGCACAATTGCCCGCAGGGCGTCGTCGCCACCGCCGAGGCACGCTATCCGACGCCCAATTGGACCCCGTCGAGCGGCTGGCGCGTCGACAAGGCCTTGGTCTATGCCCATACGCTCGAGGAAAGCGGCTTCCGCAACAAGGTGGTGAGCCCCGCCGGCGCCTATGGCCTGATGCAGATCATGCCCGCCGCCGCGACCGACTATTCGCGCGAACGCGGCCTGGCGCTCGACAAGGCGGCGCTGACCAAGCCGGCGACCAACATGGACATCGGCCAGCGCCATCTGGAGCGCTTGCGCGACATGGCGGGCGTGACCGGCGGGCTGCTGCCCAAGGTGATCGCCGCCTATAACGCCGGCCCGCGACCGGTCGGCGACTGGAACGCGATCGTCCACGACAATGGCGACCCTCTGCTCTACATCGAAAGCATCCCCTATTGGGAGACGCGCGGCTATGTCACGACGGTGCTGCGCAATTATTGGATGTACGAGGCGCAGGGCGGCCGCAAGGCCTCGGCGAGCCGCTCCGCGCTGGCGCAGGGCATGTGGCCGCGCTTCCCCGGCCTGCCCGGCGCCGCCGCGGTCCGCATCGCCGGCCGCCCGAGCAACACCGCGATCGCGGTGAACGGCAGCGTCAGCCCGCAGTCGCGGACGACGGTGGCGGGGAATTGAGGCGGGTGGTGCGCTAGCGCCGGACTTCGGCAGCGATCCTCACGGCATCCATCTCCTCTCGGCACCGGCCGCGGTATTGCAGGAGAGGTTCACGCGCTCACCATTCCGATCGCACGCAGCCACAGCTCGACGAGCCGCGGCCACTGCCCAACCGGCTCGCTGCCGTGGCGTAGCGCAAAGGCGTGTCCGCCTTTGGCGAAGAGGTGAACTTCGGTCGACACGCCGGCTTTGTCGAGCGCCGACGCGTACATCAGGCTGTTGCAGATCGGATCGACCGGATCGTTCCACGCCTGGGCGATGAAGGTCGGCGGCGCGGCGCGGCTGACCGGCAGTTTCGGATCGAACGTGCCGTGTTGGCGGCAGATGTGCCCCGGATAGAGCGCCACGGCGAAATCGGGCCGACTGCTCACCGCGTCGACGGCATCGACCGGGCGATAGGTGGGTTCGACGATGTTGCTGGTCTGGGCGACGAGATAGCCGCCCGCCGACATGCCGAGCACGCCGATGCGATGCGGATCGATGCCGAGCCGCCCCGCCATCGACCGCACCAGCCGGATCGTCCGCTGCGCATCCTGCAGCGCGCGCGGGATCGCGGGGATTATGCGACGCTGCGTCTTGTCGTCCCAGAAGTCGTTGCCGCCGGGGGCGCGATATTTGGAGACGATGCAGGTGATGCCCCTGCCGGTCAGCCAGTCGCAGATCTCGACGCCTTCGAGGTCGACGAAGACCTTCTGGAAACCGCCGCCCGGAAAGACGATGACGGCGGCGCCATTGGCATGGCCCCGAGCGGGCATGATGGTCATCGTCGGGACGGAGACGTTGAGCACGGCGGCGGATATTCCGCCGGTCGCACCGGGGTCGGGATAGCTCTGGACGCTTTCCGGCGGCTGCGGCCGGAACGTGCCATCGGGGGCGGCGCCCGGCCAGATGCGCATCTGCCGCAAACCCGCGCGCGGCTGCCACGTCGACGGGGCGCTCGTTCGAGCAGGCGCGGGCGGCGCATCGGGCTTGCCGGCGCGGCCGCAGGCTCCGCTGGCAGCCCCGATCGTCAGTGCGGTGAGCAACGCTAAGCGAAACGGCGTCATGCGAAATTCCCTGGTCTCTGACGCACCGGGTCTATGGCGTGGCTGCGCCGGCGACAAAGAACCTTTGATCCCGTCTGTCCGGAGATTTGCTCATGGCTCGGTCTCGGGCCCGCGTCGAACCGGAGGACTGACCTCCCCGACCAATGATGGGCTGACTTTCGCCGAACCCCCTCTACAAAGTGGCTATGGCAATCGGACTGGATAATACGGGGTTCAGCGATGCGCTGGTGATCCTGGGGGCGGCGGGGCTGGTGATCCCCGCCTTTGCGCGGTTTCGCGTCAGCCCGATCATCGGCTTCATCCTCGTCGGCGTGCTGGTCGGGCCGGCGGGGCTCGGCGCGCTGACCGATCGCGCGCCATGGCTCTATTACCTGACCATCTCCAACCCGCATTCGATCGAGCCCTTCGCCGAATTCGGCATCGTGCTGCTGCTGTTCTCGATCGGGCTCGAGCTGTCCTTCAAGCGCCTGTGGGCGATGCGGGCGCAGGTGTTCGGCATCGGTCCCGCCGAACTGATCGGATCGGCGGTGCTGATCGCGGTGGCGGTGCATCTGCTCGGCCAGGATTGGGGCGGTTCGGCGGGGCTCGGGCTTGCGCTCGCGCTGTCGTCGACCGCGCTGGTGCTGCCGCTGGTCGGCACCACGAGCCCGGTCGGCCGCGCCGCCTTCGCGATGCTGCTGTTCGAGGATCTCGCGCTGGTGCCGATCATCTTCGCGCTGGGCGCGATGGCGCCGACCGCGAGCCCGGACGGCTGGGTCGGCATCGCCGGAGTGGCGCTGCGCGGCCTGGCGACGGTGGTGGTGATGTATCTGGGCGGACGGCTGGTGCTGCCGCGGCTGTTCGCGCAGGCGGCGCGGACCAAAAGCCCGGAGCTGTTCCTCGCCGCCTCGCTGCTCGTCGTCATCACCGCGAGCGTCGCGACCACCGCGGCGGGGCTGTCGCCGATCGTCGGCGCACTGCTCGCCGGGCTGCTGATCGCCGAGACCGAATATCATAACGAGGTCGAGGTCATCACCGCGCCGTTCAAAGGCCTGGCGCTCGGCGTGTTCCTGATCACCGTCGGGATGAGCGTCAATCTTGGCGAGGTGCTCGCCAATTGGCCGTCGCTGCTCGGCGGCGTGACCGCGGTTGTCGGGATCAAGGCGATCGTCACCTTCCTGCTGCTCCGCGTCGCGCAGACCGGGCGCGGCGTCGCCGCGGAGACCGGGCTGCTGATGGGCAGCCCGTCGGAAACGACGCTGATCGTCCTCGCCACCGCGGCGCAGGCGCAGCTGATCCTGCCGTCGACCGCCGCCTTCTGGCAGACGGTGACCGCGATCGGGCTGACGCTGACGCCGCTGCTCGCGCAGGCGGGCAAGAGGCTGTCGCGCGGCATCGACCGGTTCGCGCCCAACGACCCGCTGCCCGCCGACGACGGCGGCGACGGGCCGGGCGCGGTGGTGATCGGCTTCGGCCGCGTCGGCCGGATGGTCGCCGACCTGCTTGCGGTGCACGGCCAGCGCTATCTCGCGGTCGAGGCGGATATCGATGCGGTCGCCGAGGCGCGGCGCAGCGGCCACCCGGTGATGTTCGGCGATATCGCCCGCGGTGACTGGGTGGAGCGGCTCGACCTCGCCCGCGCGCGCGCGCTGATCCTGACGATGGACGATCCGGTGCTGACCGTGCAGCTGACGCGGCGGATGCGCGCGCTGGCCCCCGACCTGCCGATCATCGCCCGCGCCCGCGATCCGCACCACGCCGCCGAACTCTATCGTGCCGGGGTGACCGACGCGGTGCCGGAAACGCTCGAAAGCTCGCTGCAATTGTCGGAGGCGGTGCTGGTCGATCTCGGCGTCGCGATGGGGCCGGTGATCGCCTCGATCCATGCAAAGCGCGACGAGCTGCGCCAGACGATCCGCGCGGCGGCGGAACTCGACCGCGAACCGCGCATCCGGCGGGTGCGGCGGATGAGCGAGGATGTGCGGTCGGCCTGAGTGCGGGCGCAAGGAACGCAGGAAGAGGGTTCACGCGGAGGCGCGGAGGCGCGGAGGCGCGGAGAAGAAGAGGGTTCCACGTCAAAAAGCCGACGACAGGCGACTCAGCGAAGCTGCTTGCTATCTCCAATGAGAATAGAGGAGGCGCTGCGCGCCGCGGCGCAATACCTCCGCGCCCTCTGCGCCTCTGCGCGCAAACTCCTTCTCCGCGCCTCCGCGTGAACCTAATTTTCCGGCTCGTCCGCGCGACTAGGCTGAGTCCTACCATAAGAGACCGATGGCGCACGAAGACCAGTCCATCGCGCTCGGCCTCAAGTATAAAGATCGACCACCTCCGCGCCCTCCGCCACCGCGTCGAGCAGCAGCGTGCGGTGGCAATGGGTCGGGTCCCGTTCGTAGCAGAGCAAGGCGCTCGGCTGCGTCGCGGCGAGGTCGAGCATCTGCGCGGCGGCGGCCTGCGCTTCGGGCAGGTCGAGCTGCGCGTCGTAGACCTCGGTCAGCGTCGCGACGTCGCCCTTCTTGGCGGCGTCGCGGCCGCGCTTCGGCGTGCCCAGCGCCTTGAGGTGGACATAGGCGATGCCCGCCTCGGCGAGACTGGCGGCAAGCGACGACTTAGAGAAGCCGGGGCGGCGCGACAGCGGCAATGCGCGCACGTCGACCACCTGCGTCACGCCGGCGCGATGCAGCGCGGCGAGGAAGTCGGCCATCGTCGTGGCCTCGTACCCGATAGTGTAGATCGTCGTCATGCCGCCCCAACGCATCGGCGGGGCGGCGCGTTGCCCGCGCCGGCATCGCGGCCTAATGGCCTGACATGACTTATGACATCCATATCGTCGGCGGCGGCCTCGCCGGATCGGAAGCGGCATGGCAGCTCGCCGAGGCGGGCTATCGTGTCCGCCTGTCGGAGATGCGCGGATCGGGTGAGCGCACGCCGGCGCATCAGACCGACCAGCTCGCCGAACTCGTCTGCTCGAACAGCTTCCGCTCGGACGATGCCGAGGCGAATGCGGTCGGGTTGCTGCATCAGGAGATGCGCGCGCTCGGATCGCTGATCATGGCGCAGGCGGACCGGCATCGCGTCCCCGCCGGCTCGGCGCTCGCCGTCGATCGCGACGGCTATGCCGCGGGCGTCACCGCCGCGCTCGCCGATCATCCCAATGTCACGCTGGTGCGCGAGCGGATCGACACGCTGCCGGAGGGGCCGGCGATCCTCGCCACCGGGCCGCTCACCGCGGCGCATCTCGCCGAGGCGATCGGCGGCGCGACGGGGGCGGAGGCGCTCGCCTTCTTCGACGCGCTGGCGCCGATCGTCCACGCCGACACGATCGACATGGACGTCGCGTGGAAGGCGTCGCGCTGGGACAAGGGCGAGGCGGATTACATCAACTGCCCGATGGACAAGGAAACCTATCTCGCCTTCCACGCCGCGCTGCTTGCCGGGGAGAAGAGCGAATTCAAGGAGTGGGAAAAGGACACGCCCTATTTCGAGGGCTGCATGCCGATCGAGGTGATGGCGGAGCGCGGCCTCGACACGTTGCGCTACGGGCCGATGAAGCCGGTCGGGCTCGACGACCCGCGCACCGGGCGCTGGCCCTATGCGGTGGTGCAGCTGCGGCAGGACAATGCGCAGGGCACCTTGTGGAATATCGTCGGCTTTCAGACCAAGCTCAAACATGCCGAACAGGTCCGGCTGTTCCGCACCATCCCCGGCCTGCAGAATGCGGAATTCGCGCGGCTCGGCGGGCTGCATCGCAATACGTTCATCCGCTCGCCGCAATTGCTCGATCCGACGTTGCGATTGAAGAGCCGGCCGCATCTGCGCTTCGCCGGACAGATCACCGGCTGTGAGGGCTATATCGAGAGCGCGGCGATCGGCCTGCTCGCCGGACGCTTCGCCGCGGCGGAGCTCGCCGGCCCGACGCTAGCGCCGCCGCCGGTCGAGACCGCGCTCGGCGCCCTGCTCGGCCATATCACCGGCGGCGCAGAGGCGGAGACCTATCAGCCGATGAACGTCAACTTCGGGCTGATGCCGCCGATTCCCGGTCGCACCAAGAAGGCCGACCGCAAGAAGATGTACACCGACCGCGGTCGTGCCGCCTTTGCCGGCTGGCTCAGCTCTCATCACCCGACGGCGCCGCAGTCGGCGGACATTTCGCCCGACCCGGCTTGCGCTTGACCGCGGTGGCGGCGAATTCGGCGGCGTCCATCGCCCCCGATTTGTCGCGATCAGCGGCGACGAATTTGGCGGCGGCGCGGGCGGCATATTCGTCGAAGTCGAGCCGGCCGTCGCCATTGCTGTCGAGCTTGGCGAAGCTCTTGCGCCGGTTGGCGAGATATTCCTCGCGGCTGATCGCGCCATTCTCGTCCTTGTCGTAACGCGCGAAGCGACGCTGTTCGCGCGTCGCCTCGGCCGCGGCGGGAACGTCCGGCTCAGCCGCCGGGGCCGGCGCCTCGCTCGCCTGCGCCGTCGGGGCCGCGGGCAGAGCCGCCGCCGGCGAATGGCGGGGGAGCAGCACCGCCCCCCCCCCCGCCGCTGCCAGAACTGCCACACCCGCCGCCAGATATCGCCACATCGTCGAGCCCTCCTGCGATAGGGGAGCCTAGCAGCGGCGGGGCGACGATCAAGTCTTCACCGGCCAGTCATCCGAAAAGCCCCGACCTTCAATGCTTTGACGATAGGCGCAAGATCGGAGCGATCGAGCTTGGCAATTAGGGCCGATAGACCGACCGGACGCAACGTTCTTGGCCAAGTGCCTGAGAACGCATCGGCAAGTGCTTCGCCAGCCGAGTCTGCCGCCCGCGTCGCGCTGTCGCGGTCGGACAGATGCGCCGCGAGATCGGCCAGCGCCCACCCCCGCCCCGCCGGCGTGAGCAGCGGCGAGTCGCCGCCGAGCAGCCTGCCCGCGGCGGCGAAGAGCCCCTCCCCCCGCGCCCGCGCATGCGTGTCGAGCGCCGCGGCATCGATCGGGTCGGCGACGATCAGCGCCTCCCAGCCGTCGATCATCGTCGCCAGCAGGGCGCCGGATACGCCCTGGGGCAGCAACAGCCGTTGCAGCTCGCGGAGCAGCGGTTCGGCGGGTGCGGGCGCATCGTCGAGCCGGGGCAGCGCGTCGTGCCACCAGGTCAGCCGCATCTGCCCGACCAGCGGCTCCCGCGTGGTGCGGACGATATCGGCGAGCCGCGCGTCGAGCGCGAACAGCGCGGCCATCGCCGGCCGCATCGCCCTCGACACGGCGAGCAGCGCCAATGCGGTTCCATCCGGATCGGATTCGTTAACCATGCCGTTTGAGAGTGATTTCATACCAGGGGGTTAACCGGGACTATCCCAGTAAACAAACGTGAGCCGTGTTTGGCGATGCGCATCTTTCGCAATCGGTCTCGATCAGGATTTCTGTCCCGGCTGCGGCGCGACCGGGCCGGCAATACGCTGGCGATCATGGCGGCGGCGATGATTCCGCTGATCGGTTTCGCCGGCTCGGCGGTCGATATGGCACGGCTGTACGTCGTCAAGGTGCGGCTGCAACAGGCGTGCGACGCCGGCGTGCTCGCCGGGCGCAAGGCGATGACCGACACGCAGATGTCGACGCCGGTCGATGACGCCGCGAGCAAACAGGCCTCCGCCTTCTTCTACAACAATTTCCGCCCCGGCTGGTACCAGAACCGCAACATCAGCTTCACCACCAGCAAGGCATCAGTCAACACCACCCCCGGCGTCGCCAATGCGATGGGCGGCGTCGCGCAGACGACGGTGCCGATGGCGCTGATGGGATTCTTCGGCATCGGCGCGCAGACGCTGACGGTCAATTGCCAGGCGATCTTCGACGTCGGCGATGCCGACGTGATGTTCGTGCTCGACGTGACCGGGTCGATGACCTGCTATCCCTACGATTCGACGACCTGCAACAACGGCACGGAAAAGCCCGCCACCACCTCTAATGGCACGACGACCTATTCGAAGATCGAATCGCTGCGCCAGTCGGTGCTGCTGTTCGACAAGACGATGCGGACGAGCGCCGATCCCTCGACGCATATCCGCTACGGGTTCGTACCTTACGCGTCGTCGGTCAACGTCGGCCGGCTGATCCCGTCGCAATATATGCAGGGCAGCTGGACCTATCAGAGCCGGCATCTGTCGCCGCTCACCGGTACCGGCGGGGTGCTGGCCGGCGACTATGCGTCCGGCGATACGAAAGCGGTCTCGCTGACTGGCGTGCCGAAGGCGATGTGCGTCGATCAACGTTATCCAAGCAGCGGCTTCAGCAAGACCGGTCCGGACTGGAGCACCAGCTATCCGCAGGCGATGAAATATTACAACACGAGCTGGTCCTCCTCCTCCGGCGGAACCTGCTCGGGTCGCGAACAACCCTTGCGCCCCTATTGGCGGTTCGAGCCGGTGCAATGGGACGTCTCCTCCTATCTGACGACGCTCACCGGCGGCACCGTCGCCGATCCGACCCGGTTCGACGGGTCGACCAGCGCCTGGTCGGGGTGTATCGAGGAACTCAACACCTCGACCGCGAGCAGCTTCGACGTCAACAATCTCCCCGACGACCTCAACCCGGACAGCATTCCCAGCCTGTCGACCAACAAGTGGCGGCCGATGTGGCCGGACGTCGAATGGTGGCGCGGGGCGAACCGGACCTACGTCGACGTCGCCGACGAGAACATCAACGAAAACAACCTCAATTACCGCGCCGGGACCACGCTCGCCAACAACGCTTATGCCGCCTGCGTGCCGAAGGCGCAGCGTCTGGCGGTGATGACGGCGCAGCAGGTCAACGATTACGTCTACGACAGCAGCTTCAAGGCGTTCGGCGGCACCTACCACGACACCGGCATGATCTGGGGCGTGCGGCTGCTCGCGCCGAAGGGCGTCTTTGCGGCGGATACCGCGGCGTGGCCCGGGCGGCCGGCGCCGTCGCGCAACATCGTCTTCATGACCGACGGGACGATGTCGCCGAATGGCCAGATCTACGGCCAATATGGTGTCGAGGACATGGACAACCGGACCGGCTCGGCGAGCAACGACTCGCGCGATTATGCGACACACACCGCACGTTTCCGCATCGAGTGCGATGCGGCGAAGAAGCGCGGGATCAGCATCTTCGTCGTCGCGCTCGGCACGTCGATCACCAGCGACCTGACGTATTGCGCGTCACCGGGACAGGCGTTCCAGGCGAGCAGCACCGATGCGCTGAAGAGCGCGTTCCAGACGATCGCCCAGCGGCTGGCGATGCTGCGGATCAGCCAGTGAAGTCGCCCCGCCCCCCCCTCGCCGCGGATCGGCGCGGCGCGACTTTGGTCGAATTCGCCTTCGTCGTCCCGGTCATGCTGCTGCTCATCATGGGACTTGGTGACCTCGCCTATTTCGCCTATATGCAGGCGACGCTGACCGGCGCGGTGCAGAAGGCCGGACGCGACGGCACGATCCAGACCAACGCCTCGACCGACGCGGGGACGACGCTCGACCAGCGGGTAATGAGCCAGGTCAACCGCATCGCCAAGAACGCGACCGGGACCTCGTCGCGCAAGAGCTTCAGCCAGTTCGGCTATATCGCGCCCGAGCCCTTCTCCGACGACAATCAGAACGGCGTCTACGATGCCGCGACCGAATGTTTCACCGACGTCAATGGTAACGGCTTCCGCGACATCGATCCCGGTATCACCGGCCAGGGTGGTGCGAATGACGCCGTCGTCTATACGATGACGGTCCAGTTCAACCGCATCTTCCCGATCGCCAGCCTGATCGGCTGGCCGAAGCGCGCGACGATCAGCGCGTCGACGATCCTCAAGAACCAGCCTTATGCCTCGCAGGCCGGCACCACCGTGCAGCAGGTGTGCCCGTGACGCGCCGGCGAATGCGGCACCTGCTCCGCGCGACCCGCGGCGTCGCGCTGATCGAGTTCGCGCTGACCATGCCGCTGGTGCTCGGCGTCGGCGCGTGGGGGACGGAGATGGCGTGGCTGGCGATCACGCATCTGCGCGTCAGCCAGGTCGCGCTCAACCTCGCCGATACCGCGTCGCGGGTCGGGCTGCTCGGCGCTTCGAACATCACCCAGTTGCGCGAGGCGGATATCGCCGACGTACTGACCTCGGCGCGGTTGCAGGGCGCGGCGCTCGATCTGACCAATCGCGGGCGGATCACGATATCGAGCCTCGAACAGCAGACGGCGGGCTCGCAATATCTCCACTGGCAGCGCTGCCTCGGCATGCGCAGCGGCACCGGCTATGATTCGAACTACGACCGCAGCAACGGGACGATGGATCGCGGCGACGGCGTCGGCACCTCCCCCTCCAGCGCCGGCGTCGCGATGCCGAACGGCATGGGCGACACCGCCGCGACGCGGGTCAGCGCGCCGGTCGGATCGGGCGTGATGTATATCGAGGTGAGCTACGATTATAAGCCGGTGTTCAGCACCTATTGGGTGCCGGGCGGCGCCTCGGCCACGCGAATCCGCTACACCGCATCCTATGTGGTGCGCGACCGCCGCGACTTTAGCCAGATCTACAATCCGAGCCCGGCGGCGACGCAGTATTTCTGCGACCTATATACGGCGAGTTGATCGGATTTGATTGTGGGGCGCAGGTAAGATCATTGGGATCATCATCCCGCGACGCAGACCCGCAGCCGGGGTGACCCATCATTCGAAGCGGTTAGGTCAGGCCGGACTTGTTCCGGCATCCACCCGTCCGCAAGGGCATGAGCCGGTAGTTGGGCGGGACGGTGAACACCGGAACAGGTCCGGGGTGACGGCGTGTCGGGCGACGGTGAGGCTTGAGCAAAGGCTCACGCAACCGGACACGTCACCGTCCGAGTGATCCAACGGCTTTTGCCACCAAAGCCCTACTTCTCAGGCGAAAGCATCGGCGAGCCGCCCCCGCCGGAAAACGCCCCCTCCCGCAAGGGAGAGGGGGCGCCTGTCTCAGACGATCTTCTTCACCGTGGCGACGACGCGCCGAGCGTCGATCAGCGCCTTTTTCTCGAGATTGGCGGCATAAGGCAGCGGCACGTCCTCGTTGGTGACGCGCAGCACCGGCGCGTCGAGATCGTCGAACGCCTCTTCCATCACGATCGCGGTGATCTCCGACGCGATCGAGCAGGTCGGCCAGCCTTCCTCGACCACCACCAGGCGGTTGGTCTTGGCGAGGCTGTTCAGCACCGTCTGCTTGTCGAGCGGGCGCAGCGTGCGCAGGTCGATGACCTCCGCCTCGATCCCCTCGCCTGCCAGCGTCTCGGCGGCTTCGAGCGCGAGGCCGACGCCGATCGAATAGCTGACCAGGGTGACGTGCTTGCCCTCGCGCATGATCCGCGCCTTGCCGATCGGCAGGACGTAATCGTCGAGCTTGGGGACTTCGAACGAGCGGCCGTACATCAGCTCGTTCTCGAGGAAGACGACCGGATCTTCCGACCGGATCGCCGCCTTGAGCAGGCCCTTGGCGTCCGCCGCGTCATAGGGCGCGATGACGATCAGGCCGGGGACGCTGGCATACCAGGGCGCATAATTCTGGCTGTGCTGCGCGCCGACGCGGCTCGCCGCACCGTTGGGGCCGCGGAAGACGATCGGGCAGCGCATCTGGCCGCCCGACATATAGTTGGTCTTGGCCGCCGAATTGATGATGTGATCGATCGCCTGCATGGCGAAGTTGAACGTCATGAACTCGATGATCGGCTTGAGCCCGCCCATCGCCGCACCGGTGCCGACGCCGGCAAAGCCATATTCGGTGATCGGCGTGTCGATGACGCGGCGGTCGCCGAATTCATCGAGCAGGCCCTGCGTCACCTTGTACGCACCCTGATATTGCGCGACCTCCTCGCCCATCACGAAGACGCGGTCGTCCTTGCGCATCTCTTCCGCCATCGCGTCGCGCAGCGCTTCGCGGACGGTGGTGCGGACCATTTCGGTGCCGGCGGGGATCTCGGGATCGCGCCTGCCGTCGTTGCTCGCCGCATCGAACAGCTGGCGCGCGCCCGTCTCGACCTTCTCCTGCGCCGGGTGCGCCGAATCCTCGACCTTGTCGGCCGGCTTCTGCTCGTCCGCCTGGGCGTCGCCCTTGGCGCTGTCGTCCTTGGTGGCGGGGGCGGCGACCGAATCGGCGCTCTCGCCCTCTTCGAGCAGCAAGGCGATGACGTCGCCGACCTTCACATTGTCGGTGCCTTCGGCGATGACGATCTTGCCGATCGTCCCTTCGTCGACCGCCTCGAACTCCATCGTCGCCTTGTCGGTCTCGATCTCGGCCATGATGTCGCCGGACTTGACGCTGTCACCCTCTTTCACGAGCCATTTGGCGAGCGTGCCTTCCTCCATCGTCGGGGAGAGCGCGGGCATCTTGATCTCGATCGCCATCTCAGTACGTCTCCACCAGCACGTCGGTATAGAGTTCGGCCTCATCGGGCTCGGGCGTGCTCTCGGCGAAATCGGCGGCTTCGTTCACGGTCTTGCGGATCTCTTGTTCGATGGTCTTGAGGTCGGCCTCGCCCACCCCTTGCGCTTCGAGCAGCTTCTTGACGTGCTCGATCGGATCGGACTTGTCGCGCACCCCCTGCACCTCCTCGCGGCTGCGGTATTTGGCGGGGTCGGACATGGAATGGCCGCGATAGCGATAGGTCTTCATCTCGAGGATGACCGGCCCCTTGCCCGCGCGCACCCAGGCGAGCGCCTCCTCGGCGGCACCGCGGCAGGCGAGCACGTCCATGCCGTCGACCTGGATGCCGGGAATGCGGAAGCTTTCGCCGCGGCGATACAGCTGGTCCTCGGCCGAGGCGCGGTTGACGCTGGTGCCCATGGCATACTGGTTGTTCTCGATCACGAAGATGATCGGCAGCTTCCACAGCTCGGCCATGTTGAAGCTCTCGTACACCTGGCCCTGGTTGGCCGCGCCGTCGCCGAAATAGGCAAGGCAGACGCCGCCGTCGTTGCTGTACTTGTGGCCGAAGGCGAGGCCGGTGCCGAGGCTGACCTGCGCGCCGACGATGCCGTGGCCGCCGTAGAACTTATGTTCGGTCGAGAACATGTGCATCGAACCGCCCTTGCCGCGGCTGATGCCGGCGGCACGGCCGGTCAGCTCGGCCATGATCACCTTGGGGTCGATGCCGTAGGCGAGCATATGGCCGTGATCGCGATAGCCGGTGATCACCGAATCCTTCTCGCCGTCGAGCGCCGACTGGAGGCCGACCGCAACCGCTTCCTGGCCGATGTAGAGGTGGCAGAAACCGCCGATGAAGCCGAGACCATAAAGCTGGCCCGCCTTCTCCTCGAACCGGCGGATCAGCAGCATGTGCTTGTAGAAGTCGAGCAATTGCTCCTTCGTCGCCTCGAACGGCTTGGGATCGGCGGGGCGCTCGCGATTGGTGAGCGGTACGGCGGGAGGAGCAGGCGATTTGGCCACGGATTACCTCAACGGTCCTGGGGATGTGGCGCTGCCTATAGGCCTCCTTCCGCCCGAACATCAATTCCCTGGGTCGCGATGGTGCGTGACGAAAGCTTGCCGCCCGGATCATGGGCATGGACGCGGGCGAGCGCCTCGCCTTCCAGCTTGGCGAGATCGGCGAGCGTCTGGTCGAGCGTGTCGCGCTGCTGCTCCAGCTCGGTGATCCGCTGGCGGACGCGTTCGGCCAGCGCGCGCATCTGTTCGAGATGCTGCGGGTCGGCATCGTAGAGGTCGAGGAATTCGGCGATGTCGGTCAGCGAAAAGCCGAGCCGCTTGCCGCGCAGGATCAGCTGCATCCGCGCGACCTCGCGGCGGCGATAGACGCGCGTCGTCCCGATGCGGGACGGTTCGATCAATCCCTTGTCCTCGTAGAAGCGCAGGGTGCGCGGGGTGACGCCGAGCATGTCGGCCACCTCCTGAATCCCCTGCAGCTCGCCGCCGTCGTGCATAGACTCCCCCAATCAGCCGGCGTGCTGTGCCGCCTTGGCCTCTTCCTCGGCGACGAGCTCTTTTTTGGAAAGCTTGCCGATCAAGGTCTTGGGCAGAGTGTCGCGGATTTCCACCTCGCGGGGAAGCTCGATCTTGCTGATCTTGTCGCGCAGGAAATCGCGCAAGGCCGCGCCGGTGACGGCGGGATCGTTGACCACGACGAACGCCTTGGGGCTCTGGCCGCGATGCGGATCGGCGACGCCGATCACCACCGCCTCGACCACCGCGGGATGTTCGTAGAGCGCCTCCTCGATGACGCGCGGATAGACGTTGTAGCCGCCGCACAGGATCATGTCCTTGATCCGGTCGACGATGAACAGATAGCCGTCGGCGTCGAGATAGCCGACGTCGCCGGTGCGCAGGCTGCCGTCGGCGAAGGCGGCCTGCGTCTCGGCGGGCTTGTGCCAATAGCCGCTCATCACCTGCGGGCCGCGCGCGCAGATTTCGCCCTTCTCGCCCGCCGGCATGATCCGCGTCGGATCCTCGCGGTCGCGAATCTCGATCGTCGTGCCCGGAAAGGGCAGACCGGCCGAGCCTTCCTTGTTGACGCCCACGAACGGATTGCAGGTGATGATCGGCGAGGCTTCGGACAGGCCATATCCCTCAACCAGCTTGGCGCCGGTATGCGCCTCGAACGCATGGCGCACCTCGACCGGCAGCGGCGCACCGCCCGAGATGCAGACCTTGATCGCCGACAGATCGGGCCGCTCGCCGGCGGGCAGGTTGGCGAGTGCGTTGTAGATCGTCGGCACCGCCGGAAAATAGGTCGGCCGGGTACGCTTGAGCGTCGCCAGCAGCTGCTTGAGCTCGAAGCGCGGCAACAGGATCATCTCCGCCGCGACCAGCGTCGAGAAGGTCAGCACGTTGGTCAGCGCGAAGACGTGGAACAGCGGCAGCACGCCGAGCACGCGGTCCTGCTCGGGCACCTCGCCGCCGCAATGGACCAGCATCGCGTCGGTGTTGGCGACGATATTGGCGTGGCTGAGCATCGCCGCCTTGGGCACGCCGGTGGTGCCGCCGGTATATTGCAGCACCGCCACCTCATGCGGATCGACCGCGACGGCGCGCGACGTACCGCCCTTCGCCATGAAGGCGCGGTAATAGAGATGCTGCACGCTCGCCGGAGCGTGGCCGATCTCCTTGCGCTTGACCAGTCTGTAGCCGAACCGCTTGAGCCCGGGCAGCACGTCGGCGATCGGGCAGGTGATGACGTGGCGGAGGCCGGTCTCGCCGGCGACCTTGAGGACGCGCGCCTGGATTTCGGCGATGTCGCAGGTGACGATGATCTCCGCGCCGGAATCCTCAATCAGATGGGTGAGCTCGCGCTCGACGTAGAGCGGGTTGACGTTGACGACGATGCCGCCCGCCTTGAGCGTCGCGAAGAAGAACACCGGATAATAGGGCGTGTTGGGCAGGCACAGCGCGACCCGCGTCCCCTTGACGACGCCGAGCGCCTGCAGCGCCGCCGCGGCCCGCTCGACATCGGCGCCCAGCGCGCCCCAGCTGGTGATCCGACCCATGAAGTCGACCGCGGGCCGACCGTGGAAGCGCTGCACCGACCGGTCGAGCAGGTCGCCGAGCAGGCGGGGTTGGGCGGTGAGCGGCGCGCCATGGCGGATCGCCAGCGAAGGGGTCTGCGATGCGCTCGACTCTCGGCTCGCGGTGTCGCTCATCCGTCTATCCTCTCATCTTCTGTCCCGAGCATATTGTCCGCTCGCGTCACTTGACGTAATGGGAAGGTATCGCACCTATACGGCATCCCGCAAGTCTCGGATGCCTGCAAAGAGAGGATTCCATGACCAACGTCGTCATCGCCGGTTATGCGCGCTCGCCCTTCCACCTCGCCGGCAAGGGCGCGCTCGCCCGCGTCCGCCCCGACGATCTCGCCGCGCAGACGATTCGCGGGCTGATCGAGAAGACCGGCGTCGATGCGGCGGCGATCGAGGACATCATCCTCGGCTGCGCCTTTCCGGAGGGCGAACAGGGCCTCAACGTCGCGCGGCTGATCGGCCTGCTCGCCGATCTGCCGCTGTCGGTCGGCGGCATGACGGTCAACCGCTTCTGCGGATCGTCGATGAGCGCGATCCATATCGCCATGGGCCAGATCCAGATCGGCGCGGGCGAGGCGTTCATCTGCGCCGGCCTCGAATCGATGAGCCGCATTCCGATGGGCGGCTACAACCCCCTGCCCAACCCGGCGCTCGCCAAGGCCAATCCCGGCGCCTACATGGGCATGGGCGAAACGGCGGAGAACGTCGCGACCAAATATCAGATCACCCGCGGCGAGCAGGATGCCTTTGCGGTGAAGAGCCAGCAGAAGGCCGCCGCGGCGCGCACCGACGGCCGCCTTGCCGACGAGATCGTGCCGATCACCACCAAGGCGGGCACGGTCAGCGAGGACGGCACGATCCGCCCCGACACCAATGTCGAGGCGCTCGGCGCGCTCAAGCCCGCGTTCAGCCAGGATGGATCGGTGACCGCCGGCACCTCGTCGCCGCTGACCGACGGCGCCTCGGCCGTGCTCGTCACGTCGGAGGACTTTGCGGTCAAGCACGGCCTCAAGATCCTCGCCCGGATCAAGGCGGTCGGCGTATCGGGGATCGAGCCCGAGACGATGGGCCTCGGCCCGATCAGCGCCTCGCGCAAGGCGCTGGAGCGGGCGGGCGTTGCCGTCGCCGACCTCGACGTGGTCGAGATCAACGAGGCCTTCGCCAGCCAGGCGATCGCCTGCATCCGCGACCTCGGCCTCAAGGACGAGACGATCAACAAGGACGGCGGCGCGATTGCGATCGGCCATCCGCTCGGCGCGACCGGCGCGCGTATCGTCGGCAAGGCGGCGGCGCTGCTCGAGCGCGAGGGCGGCCGCTATGCGCTCGCCACCCAATGTATCGGTGGCGGCCAGGGCATCGCCACGGTGCTGGAGCGCGCATGATGACTGACGCCATTCGCAAAGTGTGCGTGATCGGCGCCGGCGTGATGGGCGCCGGCATCGCCGCGCAGGTCGCCAATGCCGGCGTGTCGGTGCTGCTGCTCGACATTCCGGCCAGGGACGGCGACGATCGCGACGCGGTCGCCAAGGGCGCGGTGGCGAAGATGCTCAAGACCGACCCCGCGCCGTTCATGTCGAATGCCGCGGCGAAGCTGGTCGAGACGGGCAATATCGACGACCACCTCGCCCGCGTCGCCGAATGCGACTGGATCGTCGAGGCGATCGTCGAGCGGCTCGACATCAAGCAGTCGCTCTACGCCAAGCTGGAAACGCTCAAGCGCCCCGGCACCGCCGTCTCGTCGAACACCTCGACCATTCCGCTCGGCGCGCTGGTCGACGGGCGCTCGGACCAGTTCAAGGCCGATTTCCTCATCACCCACTTCTTCAATCCGCCGCGCTACATGCGGCTGATCGAGATCGTCCGCGGCGCGCAGACCGATGCGACGGTGGCGGGACGGGTCGAGGATTTCGTCGATCGCTTCATGGGCAAGCGCATCGTCCGCGCCAAGGACACGCCGGGCTTCATCGCCAACCGCATCGGCACCTATTGGCTCGCCGTCGCGATCAATGCGGCGATGGATCAGGGCCTGACCGTCGAAGAGGCGGACCAGATCGGCGGCCGGCCGATGGGCGTGCCCAAGACCGGTATCTTCGGGCTGGTCGACCTGGTCGGCGTCGATCTGATGCCGTTGCTGTCGAAGAGCCTGTCGTCGACGCTGCCGCAGGGCGACCCCTATTTCGAGACGGTGCGGCCGATGCCGCTGGTCGACAGGATGATCGCCGAGGGCTTCACCGGCCGCAAGGGCAAGGGCGGCTTCTACCGCTTCGACAAGGCGACGCGCACCAAGCTCGCGCTCGACCTTGCCACCGGTGACTATCGCGAGGGGATCAAGCCCGCCGCCTTGCCGCCCAAGGCCGAGAAGGATCTCGCCGCGCTGATCGCGACGCCCGGCAAGGTCGGCGACTATGCCTGGGAGGTGCTCGGCAAGACACTCGCTTATGCGGCGATGCTCATCGGGGAGGCTGCCGACGATATCGTCGCGATCGATGATGCGATGAAACTCGGCTACAATTGGAAGTTCGGGCCGTTCGAGCTGATCGACCGGATCGGCGCCGCGCCCTTTGCCGCGCGGCTGCGCGACGCGGGCCGAGACGTGCCGGCGATCCTCGACGTCGCGGGCGAGCGCAGCTTCTACCGCGTCGTCGACGGCAAGCGCCAGTTCCTCAGCCGCGACGGCGACTATGCCGACGTGGTGCGCGGCGACGGCGTGATGCTGCTCGAGGACATCAAGCTCGGCGTCGAACCGGTGCTGCGCAATGCCTCGGCCGCGCTGTGGGATATCGGCGACGGCGTCGCGGCGCTCGAATTCACCACCAAGATGAACGCGCTCGACGGCGAGATCATGGCGCTGATCCAGCAGGCGATTCCGATCGTCGCAGAGCGGTTCAAGGCGCTGGTGATCTACAACGAAGGGTCGAACTTCTCGGCGGGCGCCAATCTCGGCATGGCGATGTTCGCGGTCGCCGCCGGCATGTGGGGCGAGATCGAAAAGCTCGTCGCCGGCGGTCAGCAGGCAATGAAGGCGCTGAAATATGCCCCCTTCCCCGTCGTGGCCGCGCCCGCGGGCATGGCGCTCGGCGGCGGCTGCGAGGTGGTGCTCCACGCCGATGCGGTGCAGGCGCATGCCGAAAGCTATATCGGCCTGGTCGAATGCGGCGTTGGCCTGTTGCCCGGCTGGGGCGGCAATGGCGAATTGCTCGACCGGCTCGCGCATGCGCCGATGCTGCCCAAGGGGCCGATGCCCGCGGTCGCCAAGGCGTTCGAGACGATCTCGACCGCGCAGGTCTCCAAGTCGGCGGCGCTCGCCAAGGAGATGTTGCTGCTGCGGCCGAGCGACGGCATCACGATGAACCGCGACCGGCTGCTCGCCGACGCCAAGGCCAAGGCGCTGTCGCTGGTCGCGGGCTATGCGCCGCCCGAGCAGCCGACGTTCCGCCTGCCCGGCGAAAGCGGTCAGGTCGGCATCGCCGGCGTGGTCGACGGCTTCCACAAGAAGGGCGTGGCGACCGACTATGACGTCGTCGTCTCGGCCCGGCTGGCGCGCGTCCTGACCGGCGGCGACGCCGATCTGGTCGATGTCGTTGGCGAGGATGACCTGCTCGCGCTCGAGCGCGAGGGGTTCATGGAGGCGGTGCGCGATCCCCGGACGCAGGCGCGCATCCAGCAGATGCTGACGACGGGGAAGCCGCTGCGCAACTGAGCCGTCGCGGTGTCGTGGTTCGGCGGTCCTGATGATCGGTCGGGGCTTCCGCAAACCAACCGACCGTCCTGCTGGGGACGGTCGGGCGACCGCGTCGTCGCGAGGCTTGCTCCAGCCGGCTCCTGGCCTGCGTGAATCGGTGCGCCAGCCCACGGTGCCCCGGCGCAGGCGGCGCCCGGTTTTCTCATCGCAACCGGCCGCCGGCCTGCTTGGCCGCTGGGTTCGAGCCCGCGCGGGAAGACTGGCGTCTCGCGGATGGCCCCCTTTGCGGACGCCCCACCACCCCCGAGTCGCACGCCGCCACGCCGCGATTCGGCCATTCGTGGCACCGCTGCCGCACCCGCCGGACAATCAGCGTGGCGGCGCTTGACTTGCCCCGACAGCGGGTTAACCGGGCCGCAGCTTGCCGTATACGGCATCTGCTTAGCCATTAGGTCATCGTTCATCTTTACGCGGTGATGATGACGGGGCGACCGTACGGATACGGCGTCCGACCAGTGCAAGACCGATGTGCGCGGTGGACCGCGGGCATCATGGAGAGGAGAATGACCATGTCCCTGCTGTTGCTCGGTGCCCTGCTCGCCGCGGCGCCAGACCCCGGTGCGGAGGCCGCGATCGGCCGCTGGAAGACCGAGACGCGCGGCGGCATCGTCGAGATCCAGCGCTGCGGCGCATCGATCTGCGGCCGCATCGTCACGTCGGAGCTGCTGCGTACCCAGCCCGACCTCAAGGACAGCAAGAACCCCGATCCGGCGCAGCGTAACCGCCCGCTCAAGGGCCTGCTGATCCTCAGCGGCTTCACCGCCAGCGGCAACGCCTGGACCGGCGGATCGATCTACAAGGCCGACGACGGCAAGACCTATAAGGCGACGGTGACGCCGCTCACCGCCGACACGCTCAAGGTGCGCGGCTGCGTCTTCGTGCCGCTCTGCAAGACGCAGACCTGGACGCGCATCCGCTGATCCGGCGCCGCCCGCCGCATCCCTCGCACCAGCCCCCTTCCCATCCCTTTCAGAGGAACCCCGCCATGACCTTCCGCAAAACCTCCCTGCTCGCCACCGCGGTGCTCGGCTCGTTCGGCTTCGCCACCGTCGCCCACGCGCAGGCCTTCTACCTTCAGGAACAGTCGGCACGCGGCGCCGGCCGCGCCTTCTCGGGCGAGGTCGCCGACACCGGGCCGCAGTCGCTGTGGTGGAACCCCGCCGCGATCGCCGGGATGGATCACGGCGAGGCGGCGATCAACGCATCGGGCATCCTGCCGCGCGGCAAGGTCGTCAACAACGGCACGCTGGTGCAGCGCACGCCGGCGGGTCAGTTCGCCGCGGTCGGCGGCGACCAGGTCGCGCGCAACCCGATCGACAACGGCCTGCTGCCGTCGGGCGCCGTCGCCGTGCCGTTCGGACCGGTGGCGATCGGCCTTGCCGTGACCTCGCCGTACAGCTTCACCACCGATTATGATTCGACGAGCTGGACGCGCTACAGCGCCACCCGCACCAAGCTCCAGACGATCGACATCCAGCCATCGATCGCGGTCGCGCTGACCGACTGGCTGCGGGTCGGCGGCGGCGCCAATGTCGAACATGTCTATGCCAGCCTCGGCAACGCGCTGCCCAACCTCACCACGACGACGGACGGCCGCCAGAAGCTCGAAGGCGACGGCTGGGATGTGGGCTGGACCGCCGGCGCGCAGATGCACAACGACTGGGCGACGGTCGGCGTCAGCTACAAGTCGCGGATCGAGCATACGCTGAAGGGCGACCTGCTGGTTGAAGGACTGACCGGGCCGCTCGCCACCCGCAACACGACGATCTCGGGGGTCGAGGCGCGCTTCTACACCCCCGCGCAGGTGATCGTCGGCGCCCGCATCCGCGCCACGCCGGCGCTGACGCTCAACGGCCAGGCGGTGCGCTACAATTGGAGCAAGTTCGACGCGATCCGCCTCGGCGCGCCGCTCAATACCGCGCTGCCGGAGAATTATCGCGACAGCTACAGCCTCGCCGGTGGTGTCGATTATGAGATCTCGCCGCGCGTGACGCTGCGCGCCGGTGTCCAGCACGCCACCACGCCGACGCAGAACGGTCTGCGCGACGCGCGCGTACCCGATGCCAACCGCTGGAATTATGGCGCCGGCGGCACCTTCCAGCTGACCCCCAAGTTCGGCATCGATCTCGCCGCCAATTACGTCGACTTCAAGAATGCGTCGATCGATCGCGCGACGCAGGCCTATTCCGGCACGATCGCGCAGACCACCGTGCTGACCAACGGCACGTTGCAGGATGCGCATGCCGTCGTCCTGTCGGCCGGAGCCCATATCGGCTTCTGATGGGAATTCAGGGGTTTCGCCGTCCCGGCGGCGGAACCCCGGCCCTCTTCCGGCGTAGTGAGTCCACGCGATTTTCCGTAGCTAGGCGGGGCCGTCCGGCCCTATGACGATCTGCGACAGCATCCGGGGGCCTCGATGAGCCAGAACGAAATTACCATGTCCCGCCGCGGCGTGATCGCGGGCGGGGCCGTCGGCGTCGCCGCGAGCGCGCTGCCGGCCGAAGCACAGACGCCGCCGCTCGACCAGCGCGCCGCGCCGCCGACGATGCCGGTGACGCTCAAGGTCAATGGATCGACCCACCGGCTCGATCTCGACACGCGCACCACCCTGCTCGATGCGCTGCGCGAGCATTGGAAGCTGACCGGCACCAAGAAGGGTTGCGACCACGGCCAGTGCGGCGCGTGCACGGTGCTGGTCGACGGCCGCCGGATCAACTCCTGCCTCAGCCTCGCGGTGATGCACGACGGCGATTCGATCACGACGATCGAGGGCTTGGGCAAGCCCGACGATCTCCATCCGATGCAGGCCGCCTTCATCAAGCATGACGGCTATCAGTGCGGCTATTGCACGCCCGGCCAGATCTGTTCGGCGGTGGCGGTGCTCGACGAGATCAAACGCGGCGTGCCGAGCCACGTCCAGGCCGATATCGCCACCGCGCCGGCCGTCACCGAGATGGAGATCCGCGAGCGGATGAGCGGCAACATCTGCCGCTGCGGCGCCTATTCCAACATCATCGAAGCGATGCGCGACGTCGCGGGAGCCAAGGCATGAAGGCCTTCACCTATGAGCGCGCGACCAGCCCCGCCGCCGCCGCCGCCGCGGTCGCGGCGCGTCCCGGCGCCAAGTTCATCGCCGGCGGCACCAACCTGCTCGACCTGATGAAGCTGGAGATCGAGGCGCCGGTCCATCTGGTCGACGTCAACACGCTGTCGCTCGACAAGATCGAACCGACTGACAGCGGCGGACTGCGCATCGGCGCCCTGGTCCGTAACACCGACCTCGCCGCCGACCCGCGCGTGCGCCGCGATTACGGCGTGCTGACCCGGGCGATCGTCGCGGGGGCGAGCGGCCAGTTGCGCAACAAGGCGACCACCGCGGGCAATCTGCTCCAGCGCACCCGCTGCCCCTATTTCTACGACACCAACCAGCCGTGCAACAAGCGCAAGCCCGGATCGGGCTGCGCGGCGATCGGCGGCTACAGCCGTCAGCTCGGCATCATCGGCACCAGCGACGCCTGTATCGCCACCTATCCCGGCGACATGGCGGTGGCGATGCGCGTGCTCGACGCGACGGTCGAGACGGTGCAGCCGTCGGGCGCGACACGGCGCATCCCGATCACCGATTTCCATCGGCTGTGGGGCGATACGCCGCATATCGACACCAACCTGCAACCGGGCGAGCTGATCACCGCGGTGACCCTTCCCAAGCCGGTTGGCGGCACGCACATCTACCACAAGGTGCGCGACCGTGCCTCCTACGCCTATGCGCTCGTCTCGGTCGCCGCGATCGTCCAGCGCGACGGCAGCGGCCATGTCGCGATCGGCGGTATCGCGCCCAAGCCGTGGCGGGTCGAGGCGGCGGAAGCAGCGCTGCCGCAGGGAGCCAAGGCGGTGACGCCGCGACTGCTCGCCGGCGCACGGCCGACCAAGGACAATAGCTTCAAGGTGCCGCTGGTCGAGCGGACGCTCGCCGCGGTGCTGGCGCAAGCGAAGGACGCAGCATGAAGTTCGATACGCCCGCCGGGCAGAATCCGATCGATCAGCTCAAGGTGGTCGGCAAGCCGACCGACCGGATCGACGGCAAGTTCAAGACGACCGGCACCGCCCCCTATGCCTATGAACGCCACGACGTCGCCCCCGATGCGGCCTATGGCTATGTCGTCGGCGCCGGCATCGCCAAGGGCCGGATCGCCGGCATGGACCTCGCCGCCGCCAAGGCCGCGCCGGGCGTGCTGACGATCGTCACCGCGGACACCGCCGGCACGCTCGGCAAGGGTGACATGAACACCGCGAAGCTGCTCGGCGGCCCGGCGGTCGATCATTACCACCAGGCGATCGCTCTCGTCGTCGCCGAGACGTTCGAACAGGCGCGCGCCGCCGCGGCGCTGATCCGCGTCGATTATGCGCGCGGACAAGGCCGGTTCGACCTCGACGAGGCGCTCAAGACCGCGCCGCTCAAGGGTGACAGCAGCGGCGAGGGCAGCTCCGCCCCGCCGGTCGACCGCGTCGGCAAGTTCGAACAGGCGTTCGCCGCCGCGCCGGTGCAACTCGACGCGGTCTATGAAACGCCCGATCAGAGCCATGCGATGATGGAACCGCATGCCAGCATCGCCCGCTGGCAGGGCGACGAGCTGACGCTGTGGACCTCGAACCAGATGATCAACTGGGGCAAGGGCGACGTCGCCAAGACGCTCGGCATCCCCAAGGAGAAGGTGCGGCTGATCTCGCCCTATATCGGTGGCGGTTTCGGTGGAAAGCTGTTCGTGCGCGCCGATGCGGTGCTCGCGGCGCTCGGCGCGCGGCAGGCGGGCCGGCCGGTCAAGGTGACGCTGCAACGCCCGCTGATGATCAACAACACCACGCACCGTCCGGCGACGCGCCAGCGCATCCGGCTCGGCGCGGGGAAGGACGGCAAGCTCGTCGCCATCGCGCATGAGAGCGGTTCGGGCGATCTGCCCGGCGGCGGGCCGGAGACGGCGGTGTCGCAGACCAAATTGCTCTACGCCGGCGCCAACCGGCTGACCTCGATGCGGCTCGCCGTGCTGGACCTGCCCGAGGGCAATGCGATGCGCGCACCGGGCGAGGCGCCCGGGTTGATGGCGCTCGAAGTCGCGATGGACGAGATGGCGGAGAAGCTGGGCATGGACCCGGTGCAGTTCCGCATCATCAACGACACGCAGGTCGATCCCGAGAAGCCCAACCGCAAATTCTCGCAGCGGCAGCTGGTCGAGTGTCTGCGCCTGGGCGCCGACAAATTCGGCTGGGCGCAGCGCAGCGCGACGCCGCGGGCGAAGCGCGACGGCGCGTGGCTGGTCGGCATGGGTGTCGCCTCCGGCTTCCGCAACAACATCACGATGAAATCGGGCGCGCGGGTCGGCATCGACCGCAAGGGTCAGGTCACCGTCGCCACCGACATGACCGACATCGGCACCGGCAGCTATACGATCATCGCGCAGACCGCCGCCGAGATGATGGGCGTGCCGCTCGACAAGGTGACGGTGCTGCTCGGCGACAGCAGCTTCCCGACTGCCGCCGGATCGGGCGGCCAATGGGGCGCCAACAGCTCGACCGCCGGCGTCTATGCTGCGTGCATGAAGCTGCGCGAGGCGGTGGCGCAAAAGCTCGGCTTCAACTCGAACGACGTCAGCTTCGCCGACGGTAAGGTCCGCTCAGGGAATCGCAGCGTGCCACTGGCGCAGGCGGCGGGCACCTCGGGCCTGTCGGCGGAAGACAGTATCGAGTTCGGTGACCTGGCGAAGAAGGAACAGCAATCCACCTTCGCCGGCCATTTTGTCGAGGTCGGCGTCCACGCCTATACCGGCGAGATCCGCATCCGCCGCATGCTCGCGGTCTGCGCGGCCGGACGCATCCTCAACCCGAAGTCGGCGCGCAGCCAGGTGATCGGGGCGATGACGATGGGCGTCGGTGCGGCGCTGATGGAGGAGCTGGCGGTCGACAAGCGCTTCGGCTTCTTCGTAAACCACGATCTGGCAAGCTATGAGGTGCCGGTTCATGCCGACATCCCGCATCAGGAGGTGATCTTCCTCGACGAGGTCGATCCGATGTCGTCGCCGATGAAGGCCAAGGGTGTCGGCGAACTCGGCCTGTGCGGCGTCGGCGCGGCGATCGCCAATGCGGTGTACAATGCCAGCGGCGTGCGCGTGCGTGAATATCCGGTCACGCTCGACAAAGTGATCGCCGGCAGCGCGATGATCGCCTGAATCCGGTTCGGGGGCGGACGGCGACTGATCGCCGCCGCTCCCGACGTCGGCGGGCCCTATCGGTCGCCGTGCGTCACCCGCACCCCGGCGACGTGCAGGGGATAGTCGCGATCGTCCTCCGCCATCCAGGTCTTGCCGGCGCGATCGGTGAGATAGAAGCGGCAATAGATGCTGCGATCGTCGGCGAAGCGCAGGCAGACGCGGTCGGGGGTGATCCGATAGCGGCCGGCGGAATCGGGCTTGTCGTTATAGCGCAACTCATAGCCATCGCCGGTCGCGGCGAAATGCTCGACCGGCGGCACCGCGCCGTCTCGCGTCTGGACGCTGCCGCGCACCAGCCGTTCGAGCGCCACGCCGCGCACCAGCGTCATCTGTTCGGCGCCACGGATCGGCACCGGCAGCCGCGGCGGCGCCGGGTCGGGCGCGGACGGGGCGCAGGCGGCGAGCAGCAGCGCGAGGATCGATATCCGCTTCATCCCTCCCCTGTGCCCGACCGCCTGCCCGAGCACAATCGGGCCGCTGCCCCGCTCTTCGGCTCGTGCTTACCCATGATAGAGCTGCACATCAGGCCGATGCGGCGCGGAACCCGTCTCGCCGCTAAAACGCTTGACCGCCGATGACCGATATCTCCCTGCTCTGGCTGCGCCAGGACCTGCGCCTGCACGATCAACCCGCGCTCGTCGCCGCGACGCAGGCGGGGGCGGTGATCCCGGTCTATATCCTCGATGACGATGCCGCGGGTGAATGGGCGATCGGTGGGGCGCAACGCTGGTGGCTGCACCACAGCCTCGCCGCGCTCGGCGATGCGCTGGACGCCAAGCACAGCCGGCTAATCCTGCGTCGCGGGGATTCGGTGACGATCCTGCGTGACCTGATGCAGGAGACGGGCGCGGCGCGCATCCATGCGTTGCGCCACTATGAGCCGTGGTGGCGCAAGGCGGAGGCGGCGCTGGGCGACGCGATCACCTTGTACGACGGCAATCACCTCGCGCGGATCGAGGACATCACCACCGGCAGCGGCGCGCCGTTCCGCATCTTTTCGTCCTTCTGGAAGGCCTTGCAGACGCAATTGCCCCCCGATGCGCCGGTCGCCGCGCCACGCACGTGTCCCGCGCCCGATCACTGGCCGAAAAGCGACTCGCTTGCCGACTGGGCGTTGCTGCCGAGCAAGCCCGACTGGTCGGGCGGTTTTGCCGACTGGAAACCGAGCGAGACCGAGGCGCTGGCCAAGGCGAAGCGCTTCGCCAAACAGGCCGACGATTACGAAAGGCAGCGCAACCTGCCCGCGGCGGATGGCACGTCCCGGCTGTCGCCGCACCTCCATCACGGCGAGATCTCGCCGCGGCAGGTGATTCACGCGCTTGGCGACCATGCCGACGACGGCTTCGTGCGGGAGATCGCCTGGCGCGATTTCACCTCGGGCGTGCTGCTCGCCCTGCCGGATTACGGCACGGTCAATGGCCGCGCCAAGTTCGACGCCTTGCCGTGGCGCGACGATGCCGCCGCCAAGCGCGACCTCAAGGCGTGGCAGCGCGGGCAGACCGGCTATCCGATCGTCGACGCCGGCATGCGGCAATTGTGGCAATCGGGTTGGATGCACAATCGGGTGCGGATGATCACCGCGAGCTTCCTCGTCAAACATCTGCTGATCGACTGGCGTGCGGGCGAGCGCTGGTTCTGGGATTGTCTGGTCGACGCCGATTACGGCAACAACTCGGTCAATTGGCAATGGATCGCCGGCACCGGCGTCGATGCCAATATGTTCAGCCGGATCATGGCGCCGCTCGGCCAGTCGGAGAAGTTCGACGCCGGCGACTATATCCGCCGCTGGGTGCCCGAGCTCGCCGACGTTCCCGACGACGCCATCCACGATCCGGACGAGCATGGTGTCCGCCCCGAGTCCTATCCGGCGAAGATCATCGGCCATCGCGAAGCACGTGAGCGCGCCTTGGCCGCGCAGAAGGCGATGAAGTGAGGCCGACGCGCCAGTATTGATGAACAACGGCGCCGTAACCTGATACCGATCGAGCCGGGATCAGGAAATCCTGGACGGATTATACCGCACCACTGCCCGATGATAGTGCTACGCCAGCGATGTCGATGCCGCGCAGTTACGCGCGTAGCGGCAGGCCAATTGATTGATCGATGCCGGGCGCGCGCCGCCCGGCATCACCCCTGCCGGGTCGGGAACAGCGGCCCACGCACCGTCATGCGCGCGGCATCATAGGGGCGTTGCAGCGCGACGATCTCCGCATAGCTGCCGCGCAGCCAGAGATCGACGTCATCGGCGGCGAGGATGGTGATCATCGCCTTGGGGTGGATCGGCGCGACCAGCGCATTGGGGTCGCAGGTGACCATCGCAAAGCCCTTGCCGGCCGCGGTCTGCTGCCAGAAACCGGCGACGGCGAAGCGCGGCTGGTCGGTGACCGCGAACCACATCTCGCCCTTGAGCGGCGGCTTGCCGTCGCCGAGATCGTGCCGCTCGGGGGTGAACTCACAGAATTCGGTGAGCGGCACGACGCAGCGGTTGGCGGGCCGTTCCGCCAGCCGCCGCCACTGCGCGAGCCCGAGGTTGCGCACGTTGGTCATCGGATAGGCCGCCTGCCCGCCGAGCACGTCCCAGCCCATCACGTCCCAGCCGCGAGTGCCGTCCGCCTCGCGGATGACATAGCTGCGGTTGCGCGGGCGCAGTTCCTGCGGGTCGAAGCGATTGTCGCGCGGGCGCTCGTCGAACAGCGCCGCGCTCGCGCCCCATAAGGTTTCGGGTTCGCTCGACAGGCGGGCGCGGTTACACATCAGGCGGCGGTCCGGATCATCCGCGCGATCATGCCCACGACCCTCGGCAGCGGCAATAACCATGGCGCCGCCGGGGGATCGGCGTAGACGGCAACTTCAATCCCGGCGTCACCGTTCCTATATTGTCGGCAGCGCGAGCCGAGCCGTCCGAGCCGGTCGCGACCGTCGGAGAGGTCCGTTCCAGCGAGAAAGCTTCGTCCGTCGCATGCACCTCCACCTTCCCGCCAAGCTCGATCCGCGTCTCTATTTGAGGCCGCGTCGGCGCGGGATCGCCTCGGTCAATGCCGAGGTGCGCGACGGTATTGTGCCGGCGGGCGACGGCATCGCGCAGACCGCGGATCATCACGGCGGCGCCGAGCCGACGCGCAATTACCGCACCGTCGCGCTGATCATCGCCACCGCGATGTTCATGGAGAATCTCGACGCGACCGTGCTCGCCACCGCGCTGCCGACGATGGCCCGCGATTTCGCGGTGCGCGCGCCCGAGATGAGCATTGCGCTCACCTCCTACCTGCTTGCGCTGGCGATGTTCATCCCTGCCTCGGGAACGATGGCCGACCGGTTCGGTGCGCGCCGCGTGTTCCGCGCCGCGATCGGCCTGTTCGTCGCGGGCAGCCTTGCCTGCGGCCTCGCCCCGAACCTGGAGGCGATGGTCGCGGCGCGGTTCGTCCAGGGGATCGGCGGCGCGATGATGATGCCGGTCGGGCGGCTGGTGCTGCTCCGCTCGGTCGCCAAGCGCGACATGGTGTCGGCGATGTCGTGGCTGATCATGCCGGCGCTGATCGGGCCGATCGTCGGGCCGCCGGTCGGCGGTCTGATCGTCACCTATCTCGACTGGCGGTGGATCTTCTGGCTCAACCTACCGATCGGCATCGCCGGCATTGTACTGGTCGGCCATTTCATCGCCGACGTGCGCGAGGATCATCCGGCGCGCTTCGATCCGGCCGGCTTCCTGCTGTCGGGCGCGGCGCTCGGCTGCCTGCTGTTCGGCTTCGAAATGGCGAGCCGTCCCGGCGAGGGACGGCTGGCGGCGACGCTGATCGCGATCGGCGCAGCGTTCGGCCTCGGCTATTGGCGGCATACGCGGCGGACCGAGCATCCGATCCTCGACCTGTCGCTGATGCGTGTGCCGACCTTCCGCCTGTCAGTGCTCGGCGGATCGCTGGCCCGGATCACGCAGGGTGCGCAGCCCTTCCTGCTGCCGCTGATGATGCAGCTCGCCTTAGGCCTGTCAGCGGCGCAGAGCGGCGCGATGACGGTCGCCTCGGCGATCGGCTCGTTCGGGATGAAGGGCGTGGCGCGGCGCATCCTCAAGCGCTTCGGCTTCCGCAACGCTTTGGTGGTGATGGGACTGGCCGGGACCGCGGGCTATGCCTGCTGCGGGCTGTTCGGGCCGGCCTGGCCGCTGCCGGCGGTGTTCGCGGTGCTGGTCGTGTCGGGCTTCCTGATGTCGTTCCAGTTCACCGCCTATAACACCATCGCCTATGACGAGATCGCCAAGGACCGGATGAGCGCGGCGACGAGCTTCTATTCGACCTTCCAGCAATTGATGCTGTCGCTCGGCATCTGCATCGGCGCGACCGCGCTGCATGTCTCGATGCTGTGGAGGGGCAGCGTGAACACCGGCTTCGCCGACTTCCGCTTCGCCTTCTGGACGGTGACGGCGATCTCGCTGACCGCGGTATTCGTCAACGCACGCTTCGACCCGAAGGCGGGCGAGGAGCTCAGCGGCCGCGCGACGGGCTGACCGCCATATAACAAGACCCGGAGACGGCGACGGCCGCTCCGGGTCTCCACCCTGATACGCCGGGTGATCGGGGTCAGCGCTTCGCGGCGGCCTTTTGCGCGCGCGCCTGCTTGGCATAATGGTGGTGCATCGCGATGCAGCCTGCCGCCGCGCCCATCACGGCATGGCCCTTGCCGACATAATGACCGGCGACGCCGCCCGCGGCGGCACCGCGGATGCAGCCCTTCGCCAGCGCCGGCTGCGCGCCGATCACGGCGGTGGCGGCGGCGAGGATCATGAGCGTCTTCATGGCATTCTCCTGTATTGAACCGTTCCCGACCAAAGCCGTGACGCCAGCGTCATGTTCCATGAATTCGGTGTCATCCCGCGGTCAGGCCTCCGCCTCCCAGACGGCGGGGTCGATCATTTCGCGCAGGAAGTCGACGAAGGCGGCGACCGCGGCGGGGGTCGCCGGGCGGCGCAGATGCACCGCGTGGATCGCCACCGCCGCCGATCCGTGCCAGTCCGGCAGCACCCGCACCAATTCCCCGCTGCGGATCGCCGCACCGACATCCCACCAGGATCGCAGCGCGACTCCCACACCGGCGACCGCCAGCTCGCGCACCATCTCGCTCGAATTGGTGCGAACGTGGCTCGGCCGCTCGATCGTCACCGCCCTGCCCGCCGTCGCGAGCTGCCACGGCATCTGCCCATCGGCAGCGATCAGGCGATGCGCGTCGAGTGCCTCGATCGTCGCCGGCGTACCATGCTCGGCCAGATAGGCAGGCGCGGCGCAGAGGATACGGCGGCTCGGCGCCAGCCGATGCCCGACGAGCGGCGGCGGAATATCGCGGGCGATGCGGATCGCGCAGTCGACGCGGGCCGTGAGCAAATCCACATAGGCGTCGCTCAGATCGAAGGCGAGATCGATCCGCGGATGGCGCGCCAGGAAACGGCCGAGGTACGGGGCGACATGGAGCCGCCCGAAGGAGGTCGGCGCCGATACGTGCAGCCGTCCGACCGGCGCGCCCTGCCCGCCCGTCACCCGCGCCTCCGCCGTGCCGAGCATATCGAGGATTGCGCGCAGATCGTCGCGAAAGCGGCTGCCGGCTTCGGTCAGCACCAGCCGCCGTGTCGTCCGCTGGACGAGCGTGACGCCGAGGCGATGTTCGAGCCGTTGCAACCGCTTCGACACCATCGCCGGCGAGCTGCCGAGGCTGCGTGCCGCCGCCGACAGGCTGCCCGCATCGGCGATGGCGACGAACAGCGCATAATCCGGATCGAAGCCCATTCGTTCGCTTTCGGAAAAGGTGATTGGTGATTGTCATGGCTAGCGATGGGATCGCTGCGGGTCTAGCGATCGGGTGAGGAGATGATGCCATGATCCAGCGTGCCGGCCTGTCGATCGCCCCCGCACTCGCCACCTTCATCGACGAGGCGGTGCTGCCCGGGCTCGATCTCGATGCCGACCGCTTCTGGCACGGCGTCGCGGCGCTGTTCGCCGAGCTGGTGCCCGAGAACCGCGTCTTGCTCGCCGAGCGCGACCGATTGCAGACGGCGATCGACGACTGGCACCGCGGCAACGCCTATGCGCCGCAGGCGTATCGCACGATGCTCTCCGACATCGGCTATCTGGTCCCCGAGCCGGCGCCGTTCGCGATCGATCCCGGCGCGATCGACGTCGAGATCGCCGGGCGCGCCGGGCCGCAGCTGGTCGTGCCGATCCTCAACGCGCGCTTCCTGCTCAACGCCGCCAATGCGCGCTGGGGCAGCCTGTACGACGCGCTCTACGGCAGCGATGCGATCCCCGAGAGGGGGCCGGCGACGACCGGCTATGATGCGGTGCGCGGCGCGGCGGTGATCGCCTGGGCCAAGGCGCTGCTCGACGAGGCGGTGCCGCTGGCGGAGGGACGATGGGCGGACTGGCACGGCGGCACGCCGACGCTCGCCGACCCCGCGCAGTTGATCGGACGGGCCGGCGACACGTGGCTGCTGCGGCATCATGGCCTGCATATCGAGATCGTCGTCGACCGCGCGCATCCGATCGGCGCGACCGATCCCGCCGGCATCGCCGACATCATCCTCGAATCGGCGCTGACGACGATCTGCGACCTCGAGGATTCGGTCGCCGCGATCGATGCCGAGGACAAGGTCGCGGCCTATGCCAATTGGCTCGGGCTGATCCGCGGCGACCTCACCGCCAGCTTCACCAAGGGCGGGCGGACGGTCGAGCGGCGGCTCGCGAAGGATCGCACCTACGTCACCACGGACGGCGACAGGCTGACCTTGCCCGGGCGCAGCCTGGTGTTCGTGCGCAACGTCGGCCATCTGATGACGACGCCGGCGGTGCGGCTGCCCGACGGCAGCGAGGCGCCCGAAGGCATGGTCGATGCGATCGTCACCGCCCTGATCGCGCGGCATGATCGCGGCCGCAACAGCCGCACCGGCGCGATCTATATCGTCAAACCCAAGATGCACGGCCCCGCCGAGGCGGCCTTCGCCGACCGGCTGTTCGACGCGGTCGAGGATCTGATCGGCGTGCCGCGGCATACGATCAGGCTCGGCCTGATGGACGAGGAGCGGCGGACCAGCGCCAATCTCGCCGCCTGTATCGCCGCGGTGCGCCACCGGCTGATGTTCATCAACACCGGCTTCCTCGACCGCACCGGTGACGAGATCCATACCGCGATGCATGCCGGCGCGATGATCCCCAAGGCGGAGATGAAGAGCGCGCGCTGGATCGCCGCCTATGAGGATCGCAACGTTCAGATCGGCCTTGCCTGCGGGCTCGCCGGCAAGGCGCAGATCGGCAAGGGAATGTGGGCGGCGCCCGACCGGATGGCCGATATGCTCGCGCAGAAGATCGCGCATCCGCAGACCGGCGCGACCACCGCCTGGGTCCCCTCCCCCACCGCGGCGACGCTGCACGCGACGCACTATCATCGCGTCGACGTCGCGGCGTGCCAACGCGAGCGGTCGGGCGAGACATCGGCGCCGCTCGACGCGCTGCTCACCCTGCCGCTCGCCGATCCCGAGCGCGACTGGCCGCCCGCGGCGGTCGCGGCGGAGCTCGACAACAACGCGCAGGGGATCCTCGGCTATGTCGTGCGCTGGATCGATCAGGGGATCGGCTGTTCGAAGGTGCCCGACATCCACGACATCGGCCTGATGGAGGATCGCGCCACCCTGCGCATCGCCTCGCAGCATATCGCCAACTGGCTGCTCCACGGCATCGCGACGCGCGAGGCGGTCGAGGCGGCGTTCACGCGCATGGCGGCGAAGGTCGATGCGCAGAATGCCGGCGATCCCCTCTACCGGCCTTTAAGCGGCGACAGCCTCGCGCTGCGTGCCGCCCGCGCGCTGGTGTTCGAAGGCGTGACCCAGCCGAACGGCTATACCGAGCCGCTGCTTCACCGCTTCCGCGCGGAGCGGAAGGCGGCGGATCGGGGGTGAGCGGGTTGCTTTCGCGACGAGCGACGCTGACGAGGCAAGGGTATGCGGGCAATGCGCGGTCGTTGCTTGCACCGCCCCCTCTTAAGTGCTCCCGCGCAGGCGGGAGCCTAGTGTTCTTTTCGCCACCAGCCGTTGCTCTGCTTGGCCACTGGATTCCCGCCTGCGCGGGAATACCGGCTTCTCGTGGCCGACTGGAAATTTCCTATCGAGGTTTCGCCACTAGGCGGTCGTATCGCCTGCACGACTGTTCGACGGCATAGGCAGAGCACCAACGCCTCCCACGCCGGTGGCTGCGGCCGAAGCCCTCCACCGGCGCGGCGCCGAAGCTCAGGCCGCGTCGACCAGCACGATCTCGGCATCCTCCAGCGCGGTGACGCGGATCACCGCCTCGTCGCGGATCGCCGCGCCGTCGCGCGCGTCGAGTGCGACGCCGTTGACCTCGATGCGGCCGGTGGCGGGGACGAGATAGGCATGATGGCCCGCGCCGAGCGCATAGTCCGCGCTCTCGCCGGCGCGGATCGTCGCGCCGACGACGCGCGCGTCGGTGCGGATCGGCAGCGCGTCGGCGTCGCCGTCGATGCCGCTCGCCAGCGTGACGAACCGGCCGGACCGCTCGCCGCGCGGAAAGGGCTTGGCGCCCCAGGCCGGTGCTCCACCACGCGCGCGCGGCTCGATCCAGATCTGGAAGATCGTTGTCGTGCCGGCTTCGCGATTATATTCCGAATGGCGGACGCCGGAGCCGGCGCTCATCACCTGGACGTCGCCCGCTTCGGTGCGGCCGGTGTTGCCGAGGCTGTCCTGATGCGTGATCGCGCCGTCGCGGACATAGGTGATGATCTCCATGTCGGCATGCGGGTGCGGCGGAAAGCCGGTGCCGGCAGCGATCGCATCGTCGTTCCAGACGCGGATCGGGCCCCAGCCCATCCGCTTGGGATCATAGTAACTGGCGAAGGAGAAATGGTGCTTGGCGTCGAGCCAGCCGTGGTTGGCACCGCCGAGGCTGCTGAAGGGACGACGTTCGATCATGTAAGTCACTCCGACCGGAAGCGCTGGCTTCCTCATTGCGCCTCAGATGGGGGGCGACGACGCGCGGCGAAACAGCAGGATCGGCACCGCTGCGTTGCCGGATTTCACCCGCCCGCGCTCACACCCCGTGATAGCGGCGATACCAGTCGACGAAGCGCGGCACGCCGACATCGATCGTCGTCGTCGGCTGATAGCCGAGGTCGCCGGCGATCGCGCTGATGTCCGCGGCGGTGCGGACGACGTCGCCGGGCTGGATCGGCAGGTCGCGGCGGATCGCCTGGCGCCCGGTCGCCTGTTCCAGGATGCCGATGACCCGGCCGAGCGGTTCGGAGCGATTGTTGCCGATATTGTAGAGCCGGTGCGGCGCGACGCTGCCGCCCGCCTTGACCGCGCCGTCGTCGGGCGGCGGCTGGTCGTGCGCGGCGATCACCCCGGCGATGATATCGTCGATATAGGTGAAGTCGCGCTCCATCAGACCGTTGTTGAACACCGGGATCGGCTCGCCGGCGAACATCGCGCGGGTGAAGATCCACAGCATCATGTCCGGCCGGCCCCACGGTCCATAGACGGTGAAGAAACGCAGCCCGGTCTGCGGCAGGCGGTAGAGATGGGCATAGCTTTCGCTCATCACCTCATTGGCGCGCTTGGTCGCGGCGTAGAGCGACACCGGCCGGTCGACGCGATCCTCGACCCGGAACGGCACCGACGTGTTGCCGCCATAGACCGACGAGGAGGAGGCATAGACGAGATGCGCAACGCCGCGCGACCGCGCCAGTTCGAGCATGTTGAGGTGGCCGATCAGGTTGGACTGGCCATAGACTTCGGGATGATCGATCGAATAGCGCACCCCGGCCTGCGCGCCGAGGTGAACGATGCGATCGACGTCATGCGCCGCCAGCGCCTCGCGCAGCGCGGCGGCATCGGCGAAATCGACCGCATGGAAGGTGAAGCGGTCGCCATGGTCGCGGGTCAGTTCGGCGAGGCGCGCATGCTTCAGCGCCGGGTCGTAATAATCGTTGAGCGAGTCGATCCCGACCACCTCGCCGCCGCGGGCGAGCAGCGCCTGCGCGCAATACATGCCGATAAAGCCCGCCACCCCGGTCACCAACGTCTTCGGCATCGCCGCATCGCTCCCTGATCGCCGCCGTCACGGCCGCCCTGCCGGCTCGCTAGCCGACTGCGAAGCAATTGACGATGCTTGACGATGTCTCGACCTTGGACGTCGGCATGACCCGTTCCCGGCGCGCTTCGCCGCGCCATGGCCGAAAGGCACTGGTCAGCGATCAGCCGTCGTTCATACTTCCCGCCACGATGCGAGTCGCCCACGGGCGCTTGGCACTGAGGAGAGACGGATGACCGCGATCCCGCTGCCCTTCGCCGACCAGAGACTGTCGATCGTCACGATCGGCGATGGCGCGCCGACCCCCGCGTGGCAGCGGATGTTCGGCTGGGCGGACGATGGCGCGGGTGCGGTCCCGGTCGACGCGCGCTCGCCGGCGGCGCGGACGATCTGGGCGGCGAAGCTCGACCGTGCGGTGCGCGAGGCCGATGCCCGCGTGCTGCTCGTTGCCGAGGGGATCGGCTGCGCGGCGAGCGCCTGGTGGGCGCGGCTGTCGCCGGCGCACGACGTGCGCAAGATCGCCGGCGCCCTGCTGTTCGCGCCGCCCGCCGCGGCGCAGTCGCTCTATGCCTCGCCGAAGGTACGGCTGCCGTTCCCGTCGCTGGTGATCCGTCCGGGTGAGATGGCCGACGATCTCGCCGCGACGGTGGAGGATTGGGGCAGCCGGCTGGTCGTCGGCGACCGGCTGCGCAACCGCGACGCGGGCGGCGTCGCCTGGCGACAGGCGCAGCGGCTGTTCCTGCGACTGACCCGGCAGATGGTCGATCACGAGGTCGACCGCGGTCGTGCGATCACCGGCTGGCGCTGATCCGCATTGCGACTTGCCGCCGACCGGGCGGCACCCCTATCTCTCCCCGTCATCTGAGGGAGACCGCTATGCGTAATGGACTGATGCTGGTGCTGGCCGCGGCGCTGACCGCATGCGGATCGCAGCCGTCGCCGCAACCGACGCCGACCGCCACCGCCCCGCGCGAGACCGGCTATATCGCCAAGGTGCTGGCGCTGCCGCCGCGGCAGATCAACGGCGTTCTGTATCGCGCGATCGATGACGCCAAGCAGAAATGCCAGGGCATCGCCGGGGTCGAGCGGCAGAAGCCGCGCAACGGCAAGCCGGTCTGGGCGGTGCGATGCCTGGAGGGCAGCGCGTGGCTCGTCGCGCTGGGCGACGACGGCATGGCCGAGGTGACGGGTATCCCGGCCCAGCCCAGCGGCTGATCGATGCGGTACGGGGCGGCATCCGGCCGCCCCGCCCTGCCCCTTACTTACCGGTGCCGAGCCAGGTCTGCACCGCCGGACGCAGCCGCTCCGCCGCCGCAGTGCGGACCGCGATCCCAGATACGGTACGCCGCGCCGGGCCGCGCGAGGTCTCCGGCAACGTCTCCGCGAAGGCGTTGATCTTGGCCGGCATGCCGGGATCGACCGAACCGCCGCCGAGGCCGACGATGAAGCCGGCCTTGCTGCTGTCCTCGATGAAGCTTTCCACCAGCGCGCGGTTCGCCACCGCCCAGTCGAACGCCATATCGGGATGCTCGCCCGAGATAGCGCGGAGCAGCGCCGCCCGCTGCGGCGCGGTGAAGGTATCGGTCTTGAGCAGCGCCAGCGCCCGCGTCGCGAGCGCATCGTCCTTGGCATAGCCGAGCAGCGAGACGAACCGGTTCTTGGCGACCGGATTGGTCTCCGCCTGGGTCAGGCGCAGCAGCGTCTCCCAGTCGGCGGCGGTCGCATTGGTCGCGAAGGTCGCGAGGATCGGCTGGCGGATCGACGGCGGGATCGCGGTCGGATCGCTGGCGAGCTTGGCGACATAACCGCGCGCGAGGCGCAGCACCTCGGGGTCGCCGAGATCGCCGAGTTCGCCGACCAGGGCCTCGCGCAGATTGCCGACCAGCGGCGATTCGTCGGCACGGGCGGTAGCGCCGATGCGCTGCAGCACCGGGCTCAGCGTCGCCAGCGTGCGCGCGCGCAGCGGCCCACTGAGCGGCGTGCCGTCGAACAGGCCGTTGAGTCGGCTGAGCCGCGCCGAGACGAGCGACCATTCGAGCGGATCGGCGTTGGCGCCGACTTGTCCCATCACCGCGAAATAGCGCGACAGGTCCTGATAGCCACCGGCGGCGAGCGCATAATCATCCGCGAGCGTGCCGAGCCGGTCGGCGAGCGGCAGGCGGGTGTAATCGCGGACGATGCCGTCATGCCCCGCCTGGTCGTAGAGCACGCGCGTATAGCTGCCCTTGCCCTTGTTGAGCAGCAACGTGCCGCAGCCCTTGACGGTGACGTTGGTCGACGGGCCGGTGACGACGGCGCGCGTCTCGCCGCCACCGACGGTGGCGACGACCAGCGGCACCTGCCACGTCTGCGGCGCCTTCGACGCCTCGTCGAGCCCGAACCGTCCCTGCGCCAGCGTCGCCACGGTGTTGCCGCCGGTGCAGCGCGCAGCGGTCATCGTCACCAGCGGCACGCCGCCCTGCAGCGTATAGCCGTGCGCGATCTCGGCGACCGGCTTGCCCGCCGCCGCCGACAATTCGGCCCAGAGCTGATCGGTGACGGTATTGCCGAACTTGTACTTGGCCATGTAGCGGCGGATGCCGTCGCGGAAGACATCGGGGCCGAGCGTCGACTCGAGCATGCCGATCACCGCCTGCCCCTTCGAATAGGTGATGCCGTCGAACGCCTCGCCGATCTGGTCGACGGTCTCGATCTTGCGGATGATCGGGTGGGTGGCGGCGGTCGCGTCGATGCCCATCGCCGCCTCACGGTCGGTCGACACCGCGGCGGCCTCCGCCTTCCAGCTCGGGTTGAGATCGGCGGCCGATTTGTTCTCCATCCACGAGGCGAAGCCCTCGTTGAGCCAGAGGTCGTCCCACCAGCGCATCGTCACCAGATCGCCGAACCATTGATGCGCCATCTCATGCGCGACGACGGTGAAGATGCGCTGGCGCCCGCTTTCGGTGGCGCGCTTGGGGTCGAACAGCAATTCGGGTTCGAAATAGAAGATCGCGCCCCAATTCTCCATCGCGCCGAAGAACTGGCTGGAGCCGGGGCCGGCGACCATGTCGAGCTTGGGCAGCGGATAGGGCTGACCGAAATAGCTGTTGTAATAGGGCAGCAGCCGCTTCGCCTCGGCGAGCGCATAATCGCCCTGGTCGACGACGCCGCGGCGGGTGATGACGCCGATCTCGACGTTGCCGGCCTGCACCGTCTTGCGCTCGAGATCACCCATGCCGAGATAGAGCAGATAGCTCGACATCACCGGCGTTTCCGCGAAGGTATAGAGCTGCGTGCCGTCCGGCTGTTTGGCCACCGATGCGGCGGGCATGTTGGAGAAAGCGAGCTGGCCGCCCGGCGCGATCGCGCGCAGGCGGAACTTCGCCTTGAACGCGGGCTCGTCCCACATCGGCGCGAAGCGGCGGGCATCGGGCGCCTCGAACTGCGTCGCGAGCATACGCGCCTTCGACCCATCCTGATTGGTATAGTCGATAGCGAACAGGCCGGCGGCCGACTGGTTGATCTTGCCAGTCCAGCTGAAGGCGACGCTATGCCGCCCGACGGCCGCCGCGGCGGGAAGCGTCAGCACGAGCTGCTGCTTGTCCTTGTCGAGCGCGAACGGCACCGCCTTGCCGTCGAACCGGGCCGAGGCGATGGCGAGATCGGCGGCGTTGAGCGTGATCGTCGGCGTCGTCGCCTTGACGTCGATCTGCACCGTCTCGCTGCCGGAGAAGGTCATCGCCTGCGCATTGGGGGTGACCGCGATATCGTAGAGGATGGGCACCACGGTCGCGGGCAGGCTGCCGGCGGCGAGCGCGGGGGTGGAGACGGTGAGCGCCAGAGCGGCGGCAGCGGCAAGCTTCATCAATGTTACACTCCGGAAACACGGGATTCGCCGGCCATACGCCTTTGCGGGGCGCGGGCAAGCCGCGTCGCTGGACAGGTCAATCAGTTGCGCTAAACAACCGATCTCATGGAGGAGCCCCGCATGAACCCGCCGCTGTTCGATCGCCTGCGCCTGCCCGTCATCGGCTCGCCGCTGTTCATCATTTCCGGGCCGGAGCTGGTAATCGCGCAATGCAAGGCGGGGATCGTCGGCTCGTTTCCGGCGCTCAATGCGCGGCCGCAGGCGCTGCTCGACGAGTGGCTGCACCGCATCACCGAAGAGCTTGCCGCGCACGATCGCGACCACCCAGAATCCCCTGCCGCGCCGTTCGCGGTCAATCAGATCGTCCACAAGTCGAACGACCGTCTCGAACAGGACCTTTCCACCTGCGCCAAGTGGAAGGTGCCGATCGTCATCACCTCGCTCGGCGCGCGCGAGGATCTCAACACCGCGGTGCACGGCTGGGGCGGGATCACGCTGCACGACGTGATCGACGACCGGTTCGCGCGCAAGGCGATCGACAAGGGCGCCGACGGTCTGATCGCGGTCGCCGCCGGTGCCGGCGGCCATGCCGGCACGCTGTCGCCATTCGCCATCGTGCAGGAGATCCGGCAATGGTTCGACGGGCCGCTGGCGCTGTCGGGGTCGATCGCCACCGGCGGCGCGATCCTCGCCGCGCAGGCGATGGGCGCCGACTTCGCCTATATCGGATCGCCGTTCATCGCGACGCGCGAAGCCAATGCGACGCCGGACTATAAGGACTCGATCGTCGCCAGCCGGGCGTCGGACATCGTCTATTCCAACCTGTTCACCGGCGTGCACGGCAATTACCTGCGCAGCTCGATCGTCGCCTCCGGGCTCGATCCCGACGCGCTGCCGGACGGCGATCTCAAGACGATGAACTTCGGGGGCGGCGACGGCAGCAAGGCCAAGGCGTGGCGCGACATCTGGGGATCGGGCCAGGGGATCGGGGTGATCGATGCGGTCGAGAGCGTCGCCGATCGCGTCGAGCGCTTCGCCTCGCAATATGCCGCGGCACGGGCGCGGCTGCTGCGCTGATCCGCGCATTCACGCGGAGGCGCGGAGGCGCGGAGATGTCGCACCTGCCGCGGTAACGCCCCTCACCCCTCGATCGATCGTTCGGGCTACGCCCCTCCCAGTCACAGCATCCTCCGCGTGATCGATGTCCGGTCGATGCAGACGCCGCCGGACGATCTAGAACGCCAGCGCGAGCCGGTCGTGCAGATGGTGGACCGGGCTGATCGTCCGCACCTCTTCCTGCGCATCGTCGAGCAGGCCGACGCGGCGGTGCAGATTGGCGCTGGCCACCACCAGCCGCTGCGCGCGCACCGGCAAGGCATGGACGAGGTCGACGTCGAATTGCGGCGCCTTGCCGAGCCTATAGGTCGGATCGAGCGCATCGCGCGGCTTCATCTCGCCCGCGTCGACCGCCCGCTGGGTGAGCAGCCAGGCGATGACGTGCATCAGCCGCGTCGTCACCTTGAGCGATTCGCACGAAAAGCCGACGCGGATCAGCGGATCGAGCGCCTCACGCTCGCTGCGCCCGGCGGCGTCGAAATAGGCGCGCGCCTCGTCGGCGAGCAGCATCGCCTCGGTATAGAGCGAGTCGATCAGACGATCGTGGAGGCGTGATTCGCGGCGGCCGGCGGTCATGAAAGGCTGGGTGACACAGGCCTTGCCCCTTGCACAGATGCCGTGTCGGCCCGGGTCGTCCCGTTTGGATTCACCCGTCCCGAAACAGGATCAGGCGATGATATCGGGAATGAGCTGATCTTCGCAGGTTGCGATCTCGTCGCGCAGCCGCAGCTTGCGCTTCTTCAGCCGCGCGAGCTGGAGCTGGTCGGGATTGCCGGCGCCGGCCAGCGCGGCGATTGCCGCGTCGAGGTCGCGATGTTCGGTGCGCAGCGCGTCGAGGCGGGCGCTGATCTGTGCTTCGTCCATGCCTGACATCCCCATCGGTGCGCCGCCTTTTACCCGGGCCGCCATGCGGCACCAAGTCGTCGCGCGCAATCGCTCGGCACGTCGCGTTCGGTGATTTTTGGGGAGGACTTTCGGGCGCTTCGGTGGTTTACTCAGTCCCCCACAACGCATGCATCAGGAGGACACCGAAATGCAGACGACGCACCAACAGGCTCTGGAGACCAAGCATGCCGCGCTCGACCGCCGCATCGCCGACGAAATTCATCGCCCGTTGCCCGACGCCGCGCTCCTTTCCGACCTGAAACGCAAGAAGCTGAAGCTCAAGGAAGAGCTTTCCGGCCTCTAGGCTTAGCCAGCCCCTCCCGTCGCGGAGGGGCTTTTCATATCCGGCCGCGCGGCACAGCGCAGTCGCGGTCAGGCCTTGGTGCCGCCGACCGGCTTGCGCGCCTTCATCGGATCGATCGGCGAGTCGAGCGCGATGCCGATCCGCCCCTCGGTGCACCAGGCGACCTTGCCGGTGACTTCGCCGATGCCGCGCAGATCGAGCGTCACGGGGGTGCCAGGCTCCTTGACCCGCGCGCAATCGACCATCAGCCCGCCTTCGGACAGGTTGCGGACCCTGACGTCGCGGACCCCCGTCTCTTCGGCGAAGCGCAGCCGCGCCATCAGGAACAGGCTGTCCCGCGCCACGCTGCGCTGCGATCCGCCGGCGCCCATCGCATGATCTGCCGGGTCGTGGGAAAAGCTGTCCATAAACCAAGCCTGTATAGCCGCTACCAGTCAGGCGCGCGCGCCTGTCCGGCGGAGACCAAAGCCCGAACCGCAGGCCGGGTCAATCCTCGCGCGAGATCTTCTCGTTGCGTTCGTGCCGCTCCTGCGCCTCCAGCGTCATCGTCGCGATCGGTCGTGCTTCGAGACGGCCGAGGCTGATCGGCTCGCCGGTCACTTCGCAATAGCCATATTCGCCCTCGTCGATGCGGCGGATCGCCGCCTCGATCTTCGAGACGAGCTTGCGCTGACGGTCACGGGTGCGCAGCTCGATCGACCAGTCGGTCTCGCTCGAGGCACGGTCGGTGAGGTCGGACTCGCGCAAGGAATCAAGCTGGAGCTGGTTGAGCGTGCCGGCCGCGTCGAGCAGGATCGCATCTTTCCAGCGGAGCAGTTTCTTACGGAAATAGGCCTGTTGCCGCAGGCTCATGAACGGTTCGTCGGCGCTCGGCCGATAGCCATCGTCGGCATCATTGGCCGGCGGAGGCGTCATTACATCGTCAACCTGACTCACTAGCGTTGCCATACCACTCTCCCTCCGGCCCGGTCTAGACCGCGGGGCCGCCCCCAAATGGTTGAAGCGCCTATAATCGCGCCCAACCCGAACCACAAGCGATCAGAGTTGCCGAATCGTACGTCCAAGCGTTATTTTATTGCACCATAACGGACTTAGGATGACGCGAGGATGAACCGCGACCGGATCGGTTAACGGCACCGCAGGCATGTGTTCCACTCTGGCACGTTAACGCCGATCGGCGCGGCGCGACCGCCGCGGAATCGCGATATGGGACGCCGCCGGTGCCGAACGCGCTTGCACTTAATCCTTTGTTCGGCGCTTGATCCTATGGCAGCACCGCCCTGTTGCGAGCGAATGTCCGGCCCGTCGCGCCGGCAACGAGAAAGAGACGTTATGTCCGTAAGGATGGCCCTGGCAAAATTATGCGCCTGTGCATGCGGCGGTGCGTTGATCGGCGGCGGGGCCGTGCACGTCGCCGAGCGGCCGAACCGCCCCGTCTACGTCAAGCAGGTCAAGCGCGTCGTCGCCAAGCGGCAGGTCGCATCGGTGCAGCGTCGCGGCGTGCGCCGCCGCGTCGTCACCACGACGACGACGAGCTGCGCGCCGACGGTGGTGACGCTCGCCAGTCAGGCCGCGCCGGTCCCGGTGCCGCTGCCCGCCGCGCAGGGCTTCGTCGGCGGGGGCGGCGGCGGTGTGCCGGTCGTGGTCGGCGGCAGCGGCGGTTTTAGCGGCGGGTTCGGCGGTGGCTTTGGCGGCGGCTTCTTCGGCGGCGGATCGTCGGGATCGAGCGGCAGCGTCGTCATCTCCTCGACGTCGAGCGGCGGATCGACGAGCAGCTCGTCGTCGGGCAGCTCCTCGTCCTCGGGCAACGTCTCCTCGTCGTCCTCGTCCTCGTCCTCGGGGAACGTCTCGTCCTCCTCGTCGGGCAATGTTTCGAGCTCCTCGTCGACCGGCGGCGCCACCGTCGACATCGACAACAGCAATTCCAGCAACAACACCAACAACAACTCGAGCAACAATACGAACAATAACAACAATTCGAGCAACAACACGAACACCAACAACAACAATAACAACCAGAGCCAGAACCAGGGTCAAAACCAGGGCCAGAACCAGAACCAAGGTCAGGGCCAAAACCAGGGCCAGGGCCAGGGCCAGGTCAACTATGGGTCGAGCTCGAAGGGATGGAGCAGCAGCGGCGGTTGGTCGTCGAACGGCGGCTGGACGTCGAGCGGCCATCACGGCGGCCCGCCGCCGGGGCCGCCGGGGTCGTCGGGCGGGCCGCCCGCGCCGGTGCCCGCCCCGCCGATGGTGCTGCTGTTCGGTGCCGCCGCACTGGCGCTGGTCGCCCGCAAGCGCTTCGCCAAACCGCGAGCGGCCTGAGCATTCGCCCGAGCACGAAAAAGGGGTGCCGGACGGTGATCCGCCCCCCCTTTTTCTAATTCGATCCGACGATCAGGCGGCGCCGAGCGCCTTTTCGATCTCCGGCACCGGATGACCCGTCAGATCCTTAGCGAGCTCCCCGGCAAGGCGGCTGCTTACCTCCTTGTGATAATGTTTGCGCAATTCGCCGAGCGTCTTCGGCGGCGCGACGATGATCAGCGCCTCGAAATCATTGGCGAGCGCACGGCGCTTGAGCATGTCGGCGGTGTCGGCGGCGAAGCGGTCTTCCTCCTGCTGATGGAAATCGACCTCTTCCATCGTGCCCATCTGCGTCGAGCTGGCGCTGCCGGCGGCGTCCGTCTTCTGGTCGCGGTCGGCCGGATTGACCTTTTCCTCGGCGTGCTCGACGCGGAGGTTGGGATAATCGGCATCGCCCTCGTTGCGGAAGAACAACGCCTTGCGGCCGTCGGCGACGAGCACGAACGCATTGTGGGGAACCTGCATGACCTATCTCCTGTATCGTGGCGATCGGCATGACAACGCCGCCGGGGGCGCCGGGGTTGCCGACTTGCGCGGGCGCGGGCGTCTCGGCATAGCCGCCGCACCATGCACGACATCCGCCTGATCCGCGACGATCCCGCCGCCTTCGATGCCGCCCTCGCCCGCCGCGGCGTCGTTCCGCAGGCCGCCGCGCTGCTGTCGCTCGACGATGCGCGGCGGGCGGCGATCGCCGCAGCGCAGGCGGCGCAGACCCGCCGCAACGACCTGTCGAAACAGATCGGCCAGGCCAAGGCGCAGAAGGACGAGGCGCGCGCACAGGCGCTGATGGCGGAGGTCGCCGCGCTCAAGGACGCGCTGCCGCAGCAGGAAGCGGCGGAGGCGGAGGCGGAGGCCGCGCTTGCCACCGCGCTCGCCGCCCTGCCCAATTTGCCCGCCGCCGACGTGCCCGAGGGCGGGGATGAGAGCGGCAACGTCCTCGTCCACCGGCGCGGCGAGCCGCCGGCCTTCGCCTTCCCGCCGCGCGAGCATGACGCGATCGGCCCGGCGCTCGGCCTCGATTTCGAGACCGGCGTGGCGATCGCCGGCGCGCGCTTCACCCTGGTGCGCGGTCAGGCGGCGCGGCTGCAACGCGCGCTCGGCCAGTTCATGCTCGATACGCTGACCCGCGACCATGGCTATGAGGAAGTGGCGCCGCCGCTGCTCGTCAAGGACGAGGCGGTGTTCGGCACCGGCCAGCTGCCCAAGTTCGCCGAGGATCTGTTCCGCACCACCGACGGCCGCTGGCTGATCCCCACCGCCGAGGTGTCGCTGACCAACATCGTCCGCGAGAGCATCCTGCCGGCGCGCGAGCTGCCGCTGCGCTTCGCGGCGCTGACCCCGTGCTTCCGTTCGGAAGCGGGCGCGGCGGGGCGCGACACGCGCGGCTATATCCGCCAGCATCAGTTCGACAAGGTCGAGATGGTGTCGATCGTCCCCGACGACGCATCAGAGGCGGAGCATGAGCGGATGACCGCCTGCGCCGAACATATCCTCGACGCGCTCGGCCTGCCCTATCGGCGGATGCTGCTGTGCGCGGGCGACATGGGCTTCACCGCGCGAAGGACCTACGATCTCGAAGTGTGGCTGCCCGGGCAGGATACGTATCGCGAGATTTCGAGCTGCTCGACCTGCGGCGACTTCCAGGCGCGACGCATGAACGCACGCTATCGCGTCGAGGGCGAAAAGGCGCCGCGGTTCGCGCATACGCTCAACGGATCGGGGCTCGCGGTCGGGCGGACGCTGGTCGCGGTGCTGGAGAATTACCAGCAGGACGACGGCGCGGTCGCGGTGCCGACGGTGTTGCAGCCGTATCTCGGCGGGCTCGACCGGCTCGTCGCCCGGCGCTGAGCGATGCCGGGGGGCGAGGCACCGTCTGACGATCGCACGGGGCGCGGGGCGCGGGGCGATCGCGGTCTGAGCCGGCGGCGCCCGTCAGCGGGTCGGCTGGCCATGGCCGGGCGATGGCCGCGACGGACCGGCGGCGTGGCGCTTGCCGCCCTTGCGCTGGGCGGCTGTATCCCCAGCGTCGAAGGCTATGCCCCGGCCGACCCGCCGCCGCCGGTCGCACAGCTGCCACAGCCGCCCGCGCCGGCCGCCCGGGCGCCGGTGGAACGGATCGTTGCGCCGATCCCGCCGATCAC
>NZ_JFYV01000053.1 GCF_000632225.1 Sphingomonas sp. RIT328 | reverse complement strand
GTGTTAGGCATGCCGCCAGCGTTCGTTCTGAGCCATGATCAAACTCTCAAGTTTATGACACCATCCACCGCCAGCGGAATAACCAGCGGCAAACAGCACATCATCGAGGTGACCTGCTCTGCACATTATCTTCAGGACGCCCGATGCAGCTCGCGCCACACCAAACATCCCATTACGAATGGATACGTGAAGGACATACAGAACAGGCTAAGCTTTGAAACGATACCCGACGCCTCAATAACGCCAGACACCGACAAGCCGCCGCCCGCATGTCCCTTCATCAAATTACAATGTCAAAGAGCCGACAAAAACACCGGCGCTTCGTCAACCCTCTTTGTGGGAGGGTGACACCAGCACCAGATTTTCGGTGACCGAAGCAGCGAACCGTGTGGCCCGTCGCTGCGGTGACGCCCCTCTAGGCGGGGTGATCGGAGCCGTCAAACGCTTTTTGCATTTTTTCCGTCACAAATCGCGCGGCGACGGATTTCCGCGGGTTTACGCGATGTGAAGAAGCGCGCCACTAAGGGGAGCAATGTCCGTCAGCCGCCCCGATTCCACCGAATCCTTCGCCCAGTCCGTACGGCGTGCGGTGATCTGGCGCTCGGGCAGCCAGATCGGCGCGCAGCTGGTGCAATGGGCGGCGACCTTTCTCGTCATCCGCATCCTCGATCCGCGCGACTACGGCCTCTACGCGATGACCGGGGTGGTGCTGGTCTTCCTCAACATGCTCAACGGCTATGGCCTGGCGAGCGGGCTGATCCAGCGCGACGACGTCACGCCGCGGCAGGTGCGGCAGCTGTTCGGCATGCTCATCACGCTCAACCTGTCGCTCGCCGTCGCGCAGATCGCGCTCGCGCCGCTCGCGGCCGCCTATTACCGCCAGCCGGAAGTGGCGGCGCTGCTGCGCGTGCAGACGCTGATCTATCTGTGCACGCCCTTTTCCGCGCTGTCCTACGCCTTGCTCAGCCGCGGGATGGCGTTTCGCGAGCTGGCGACGGCGAATCTCGCCGCCTCGCTCGCCGGGGCGGTCACCGCGCTCGCCGGCGCGCGGGCGGGACTCGGCGTATGGACCTTGGTGTGGGCGCCGATCGCGCTCTATGCGGTGCGCGCGACGATGCTGACGATCGGCGCGCGGTCGCTGATCTGGCCGAGCTTCGACTTTCGCGGCGCCGGGCATCTCGCGCGCTACGGCGGGATGATGGCGGCGGGGCAGTTTTTCTGGTTCCTGCAGAGCCAGGCCGACGTGTTCATCGGCGGCCGGCATTTCGACGCACACCGGCTCGGCATCTATACCACCGCGCTCTTCCTCGCGCAGATCTTCGTGTCGAAATTCGTGCCGCCGCTCAACGAGGTGGCGTTCAGCGCCTATGCGCGCATCCAGCATGACGACGAGGCCGTCGCGCGCGGCTTCATCCGCGCGGTGCGGCTGATCATGGCGCTGGCGCTGCCCTTCTACCTCGGGCTCGCCGCGACCGCCGAGCCGCTGGTGCTGACGATGCTCGATTCGAAATGGGCGGAGGTGGTGCCGGTGGTGCGGCTGATCGCGCTGGCGATGCCGTTCATGACGGTGCAGGTGCTGTTCTCGCCGGCGTGCGATGCGCGCGGGCGACCCGGGATCGGCGCGCGCAACGGCGCGACCGGCGCGGTGCTGCTCGGTCTCGCTTTCCTGGTCGGCGTGCGCTGGGGGCCGATCGGCCTCGCCGCGAGCTGGCTCGTCGCCTATCCGCTCTATCTGATCGCGAGCAGCCGCCGTTCGCTGCCGGTGATCGGCATCCGTGGGCGCGACCTGTTCGGCGCGGTCGCTGCGCCGGCGCTCGCCGCGCTGGTGATGGCGGCGGGCGTGCTGCTGGTCGACTCGCTGCTGCCGCCGCTCGCGCCGCCGCTGCGGCTCGCCGCGCTGGTCGCCACCGGGGTCGCGCTCTACGGCGGCGGGCTGCTGCTGCTCGCCCGCCCGCTGATCCGCGAGCTGATCGCGCTGCTGCGCAAACAGCCGCTGCCCGGCTGATCAGCCGCGCTGGATATAGTCGCGCATCGCCGCGGCCTCCGCCTCGATCCGGTCGATGCGATGTTTGACGAGGTCGCCGATCGAGACGAAGCCGGCCAGCCGCGCGCCGTCGATCACCGGCAGATGGCGGATGCGCCGCCGCGTCATCAGCGACAGCGCGCCGATCACCGGCTCGGATGGCGCGACCTGCTGCACCGGCTTGGTCATCACCTGTGCGAGCGGCGCGTCGAGCGCGGCGACGCCCTGCCTGGCGAGCGAATAGACGACGTCGCGTTCGGAGACGATGCCGACCACCGTGCCGTCGTCGATCACCGGCACCGCGCCGATCCGCCGTTCGGCGAGCAGGCGGACCGCCTGCCCCAGTGTCGCATCGCTGGGCAGCGACACGACCTCGCTGCCCTTGTCACGCAGGATCGCCGCGATCGTCATCCATCCTCTCCTCGCTTCCCGACTCCGTCCGATGCGGAGTCGGTGACACGGCAGGAGATCATGTTTGCAGCAACTTGGCAAAGCCGCCGGCACGCCGTCACGAAAAAGGCCGGCTCCTGGCGGAACCGGCCCTTCGGCATGACGCGATCAACGGCGGATCACTCCGCGGCGGGTGCATCCACGGCGGGAGCGCGAACGCGGCGGCGACGCGGCTTGGGCGCCTCCTCCCCGTCGTTGGCCGCAGCGATGTTGAGCGACGGCGGCAGCCGGTCGGCATCGACGCCGTTGCTCTCCGCGACGGGCGCCGCCTCGGCGGGAGCGGCGGTCGCCTCCGCCTCGGGCTGCGCGTCGCGGCGCGGGCGGCCGCGGCGCGGGCGCGGCGCGAGCACCGGCGAATCGGCTTCCAGCACCGCTTCGGTGCGCTGCTGGAGATCCTCGCCCTCGGCGAGCGGATCGGCGCGGCGCTGGCCGGCGACCTCGACCGGCGTCTCGCTCTCGAAGCGTGGGCGGCGGGTGCGATCCTCGCGCTGCGGACGATCGTCGCGCGCGGCGCGTTCCTCGCGCTGCGGCTGGGCGCGCTCGTCGCGATTGCCACGGTCTTCCCACTGGCGCGGCTGGCGCTCGCCGCGGGCCTCGCGCTGGCCCTGGTCGTTCCGTCCCTGATCGCGCTGGTTCTGTTCGCGCTGGCCCTGCTCGCCGTCCTGATCGCCGGCGCGGATCGGTTCGCCCTCGTCGCCGTAATCGTCGTCGTCGTTGAGGTCGAAGGGCTGCTGCCGCTTGGGCTGATTGTCCTCGAACCGGCCGCGCTGATCGGCGATCACGCGGAAATAATGATCGGCGAACTGGAGGTAATATTCGGTGTTGACCCGATCGCCCTGCCGCTGCGCCTCGCCGGCGAGATTCTTATATTTCTCGAACAACTGGTTCGCGTTGCCGCGCGCGCGGCTGTCGATACGGTTGCCGTTGTCGGGCCGGCCCTGGCCGCCCTGGCGGGGGCCGTTATTGCCACCATTGTTACCGCCACGACCGCGACGGCGGCCGTTCTGCTGCCGATTGTTGATCAAGCTACTGTCCCATGATCAGAGTTAAATGGTCCCTGGACAACCAATCCGGTCGATCGCGGCCTGTCCGCATCGACCAGCCCGACCCGGCACATGCCGGTCGAACCAAGCGCCCTTCCGGGTCGCCGCGCGCCAAAGCAACGCTCGAGCCTGCCACGGCCACCGCGACGGTGGCGTCATGACGAAGGATGCGGGGTCAGCGCCTGACGGTGCGGCCAAAGCGAATGGCGAAAGCTGCTGCAACGTGCCCCGGCCCGACCAATAGCTGGCGCAAGGCCGCTCCGACAAGCGAAATATGCGGACGATGCGTGCCGATTTCAAGCTGCGGCGTCCTGCTCGACCAGCAGGCAGCGGTCGCGCCCGCCGAGATCGCGGTGCAATGTCGCCGTCAGCCCCGCCGCGGCGAACAGCGCGGCCACCGCCGCCGCCTGGCGATGACCGATCTCGACCGCGGCGCAGCCTCTCGCCGCGATCAGTCGCGGCAGCTGGCGGGCGAGGATCCGATAGTCGTCGAGCCCGTCGGCGCCGGCGAACAGCGCCGCCGCCGGTTCGTGTGCGCGCACCTCGTCGGGGAGCGGCTCGTCGCTGCCGATATAGGGCGGGTTGGCGAGGACGAGGTCGAACGCCGCATCGACCGCCGCCGCCCAGTCGCCGCGCACGAAGCCGGCGCGCGACGCGAGGCCGAGCCGCGCCGCATTGGCGCGCGCATAATCGAGCGCGACCGGCGAACGGTCGATCCCCAGCCCGCGCGCCTGCGGCCATTCGTCGAGCGCGGCGAGCAGCAGCGTTCCCGGCCCGGTCCCGAGATCGAGGATGGTGCGCGGCGTCGCGCCCCGCGCCAAAGCGGCAGTGAGCAGCGTCTCGCTGTCGGGGCGCGGCACCAGCACGCCGGGGCCGACCGCCAGCTCGATCGTCCAGAAGCCGCGCCGCCCGGTGATATAGGCGACCGGCTCGTGCGCCGCACGCCGTTCGACCAGCGCCGCGAAGCCGGGCGGCACGACGCGCGCCGGATCGAGCAGCAGCTGCGTCCGCTCGGTCCCCAAGGCATGCGCCATCAGCAGCTCGGCATCGAGCCGTGCGGTCGGCGAGGCGAAGCGCGCCGCGGCGGCGGCGAGCGTCGCGTGCATCGTGCGGGCGAGGTCGGTCATGCGGGTGTCACCTGCGGCCCCTTCCCTGACCTTGTCTGTGACTTGGCCACCTTAGTTCGTCATCCCGGCGCAGGCCGGGATCCATGGACACGGTAACGACGTGAGACGCGCACCATCGGCCGCCCGTAACCATGTATCCCGGCCTTCGCCGGGATGACGAATCGAGGGTCGTGTCGAACGTGGAATACCACACCGCGCGCGCCGAACGCCCCTCACCCGTCGAGCGACGCGAGCCGTTCCGCCTCGTCCTGCGCGATCAGCGCGCCGATCAGTTCGTCCATCTCGCCTTCGAGGATCTCGGGCAGGCGATGCAGCGTCAGGTTGATGCGGTGGTCGGTCACCCGCCCCTGCGGGAAATTATAGGTGCGGATCCGCTCCGACCGGTCGCCCGATCCCACCATCGCCCGCCGCGTGCCCGAGCGTTCGGTGGCGAGCCGCTCGCGCTCCGCCTCATAGAGCCGGGTCCGCAGCACCTTGAGCGCCTTGGCCTTGTTCTTGTGCTGCGACTTCTCGTCCTGCTGGATGACGACGAGCCCGGTCGGCAGGTGGGTGATGCGCACCGCGCTGTCGGTGGTGTTGACCGACTGGCCGCCCGGCCCCGACGAACGATAGACGTCGATGCGCAGATCCTTCGCCTCGTCGATCCGCACGTCGACATCCTCCGCCTCGGGCAGCACCGCGACCGTCGCGGCGGAGGTGTGGATGCGCCCGCCCGCCTCGGTCGCGGGCACGCGCTGGACGCGGTGGACGCCCGCCTCGAACTTCAGCTTGGCGAACACGCCGGTACCGGTGACCGAGGCGACCACCTCCTTGAACCCGCCCGCATCCGATGACGAGCCGCTGATCAGCTCGACGCGCCAGCCCTGCCGCTCGGCATAACGCTGGTACATGCGGAACAGGTCGCCGGCGAACAGCGCCGCCTCGTCACCGCCGGTGCCGGCGCGGATTTCGAGCATCGCCGCGCGCGCATCGGCGGCGTCGCGGGGCAGCAGCGCGAGCGCGAGCCGGCGGTCGGCAGCGTCGAGCGCGGTGCGATTGTCGCGCAGCTCCTCGGCGGCCATCAGCCGCAATTCCTCGTCGCCGGTATCCTCCGCCATATAGGCGAGGCTGTCGGCCTCCTGCCGCAGGCGCCGCACCTCGCCCGCCGCGATCGCGACGGGTTCGAGCTCGGCATATTCCTTCGACACCGCGACGAAGCGGTCGGAGGGCAGATCGCCCGTCGCCATCAGCGCCTGCAATTCGTCGCGCCGCGCCTCGATCTGCGCGATCCGCTCGGGGGAGATGGTGGTCATCGACCCATCCTCCGGGCGGTGGAGCGAGTGCGGAAGCCCCCCACCGTCAGCGCGCCGCGCTGCCACCTCCCCGTGCCGGGGAGGAAGTGCCCCGCGGTCATCGCAGCGCCTCGGCGAGATCGGCGAAGGCCACCTGTCGCTGCTCGCCGCTCGCCAGCGTCTTGAGCTGCGCGACGCCCGCCGCCAGCTCGTCGTCGCCGAGGATGATCGCGGTGCGGGCGCCGAGCGCGTCCGCCTTGGCGAGCCGCTGCTTCATCTTGCCCTTATAGGCCATGTCGACCGCGACGCCGGCCCGGCGCAGCTCGGCGACGAGGCCCGTCGCCCGCGCTTCCGCCGCCGCGCCCATCGGCACGACCACCGCGTCGATCGAGGCTGCCGCCGGCTCCGCGAGCAGCATCGCCAGCCGCTCGACGCCCGCCGCCCAGCCGACGCCCGCGGTCGGCGCGCCGCCGAGGCTCTCGACCAGCCCGTCATAGCGGCCGCCGGCCAGCACCGTCCCCTGCGCGCCGAGCCGGTCGGTGACGAACTCGAAGGCGGTGTGGCGGTAATAATCGAGCCCGCGCACCAGCCGCGGATTGCGCGTCCACGCCACCCCGGCCGCATCGAGCCCGGCGGTGACCGCGTCGAAGAAGGCACGCGCCTCGGCCGTCAGAAAGGCATCGATGTCGGGCGCGGCATCGGCGATCGGCCGGTCACGCGGGTCCTTGGAATCGAGGATGCGCATCGGGTTCTTGTCGAGCCGGACGAGGCTGTCCTCGGACAGCGCGCCGCGATGCGCCTCGAAATGCGCGACGAGGCCCGCCCGCCACGCCTCGCGCGTCTCGGCATCGCCCAAGGTGTTGAGCTGCAGCGTCACACCCTCGGCGATCCCGAGTTCGCGCAGCAGCTGGTCCGCCATCACCAGCAATTCGACGTCCGCCGCCGGCTCGGCCGCGCCGAGCACCTCGGCATCGATCTGGTGGAACTGGCGATAGCGCCCCTTCTGCGGGCGTTCGTAGCGGAACACCGCGCCGCTCGTCGTGATCTTGAGCGGCGCATATTGCTGCCAGCCCTCGGTCAGGAAGGCGCGCGCGATCCCCGCGGTGAATTCGGGCCGCAGCGTCAGCGAATCGCCGCCACGATCGGGGAAGGTGTACATCTCCTTCGACACGACATCGGTGGTCTCGCCGATCGAGCGCGCGAACACCTCGGTCGCCTCGAACACCGGCAGGTCGACGCGGCCGAAGCAATACAGGCGCCGCACGCGTTCGAAGGTGTCGAGCACCTGCGCGAAGCGGCGTTGTTCGTCGCCAAAGATGTCCTGGGTCCCGCGCACCCGGCGCGGCGTTTCGATACGGGCCATATGCGGGCGCTATCTAGGCGAGCCCGCTGCCAAGCGCTAGCACCCGCGCATGAGCCATCCGCAACGTTTTGGGGGAATCGGCAGCCGCATCGCGCCGCCGCGATTCGCGCTGTTCGCCGTGGTCTTCGCGATCGGCCTGGCGGTGCTGATCCCGCGGCTGGGCGCGGGGCGCGGCGCGATGGCGTCGTTCGATACCGCCGCGATCGTCTTCCTGCTGTCCGTCTCGACGCTGTTCGGCCATGGCGAGGCGGCCCGGATGCGGCAGACGGCGCGCGACAATGACGCCAACCGCGCGCTGCTGCTGGCGATCACCGCGGCGACGATGGTGGTGATCCTGGTCGCGGTGGCAGGCGAGCTGAAGGGCCGCAACGATGCCTTTGCGATCGCGCTCGTCATCACCACGCTCGTGCTCGCCTGGCTGTTCTCCAACATGGTCTATGCGCTGCATTACGCGCATCTCTTCTACCTCGCCGATGGCGAGGATGCGGCGGCGGACGCCGGCGGACTCGAATTCCCGTCGTGCAAGGAACCCAATTACTGGGACTTCCTCTATTTCAGCGCGACGCTGGGCATGACCTTCCAGACCTCCGACGTGTCGATCACCTCGCGCCGCATCCGCCGCGTCGTGCTCGGCCATTGCCTCGCCGCCTTCGTCTTCAATCTCGGCGTGCTGGCGTTCACGATCAACGTGCTGGGCGGCGGCGGCAATTAGGCCGCCGACCGGGGCGTGACGGGGGATCCCGCCGGCGCTTCGCCACCCGCCGGTCCTCGCCGCACCGTCATCGGCAAAGGACTGGACGGGTGACCTTTTGGGCGCTTACACTTTCGCCATTCCTTCAGCTGAAAGCGCTCCATGATCCGCACGTCCGCCGTCGTCTTCCTGCTCTCCGCCGCCGCGCCCGCCTTTGCCCAGGTGCCCGCCGGCAACAGCGCGCCGCAGCCGGCGCCGTTCGTCGATACGATCCCCGCCCCGCGCGACGTCCCCTATCCCGGCACGCTCAAGGTCGCGGTCGATGCCACGGATACCGATCGCGGCATCTTCCGGGTCAAGGAGACGATCCCCGTCGCGCAGGCCGGCGCGATGGCCCTGCTCTTCCCCAAGTGGCTGCCGGGCGCGCATTCGCCGCGCGGCGAGATCGAGAAGCTCGCCGGACTGGTGATCCGCGGCAACGGCCGCATCCTGCCGTGGACGCGCGATCCGGTCGACGTCTTCGCCTTCCACATCGACGTGCCTGCCGCGGTGAAGACGCTGGACGTCGAATTCCAGTTCCTGTCGGCGACCAAGCCCGATCAGGGCCGCATCGCGGTGACCCCCAACCTCATCAGCATGCAGCCCAATTCGGTCAGCCTCTATCCGGCGGGCTATTTCACCCGGCAGATCCCGGTGCAGATGACGGTGACCTATCCGACCGGCTGGACCGCGGCGAGCGCGCTGCCGTCCAAGGCGGCGGGATCGACTTACACCTACGACAAGACCAATTACGAGATCCTGGTCGATTCGCCGATGCTCGCCGGCCGCTACGGCAAGACCTGGCCGCTCAGCCCGCGCGTCAACCTCAACGTCTTCGCCGACTCGCCCGACCTGCTCGCCGCCAAGCCCGAGCAGATCGACGCGCACAAGCGGCTGGTCGATCAGGCGGTGAAGACCTTCGGCGCCCAGCATTACGACCATTATGACTTCCTGCTGTCGCTGTCCGACCAATTGGGCGGCATCGGCCTCGAACATCATCGCAGCTCGGAAAACGGCTCGCGGCCGACCTATTTCACCGAATGGGACAGCAACGTCGCCGCGCGCAACCTGCTGCCGCATGAATTCACCCACAGCTGGGACGGCAAGTTCCGCCGCGGCGCCGACCTGTGGACGCCCGATTACCGCACGCCGATGCGCGGATCCTTGCTGTGGGTCTATGAGGGGCAGACGCAATTCTGGGGCTATGTGCTGCAGGCACGCTCGGGCCTGGTCAGCAAGCAGGATACGCTCGATGCCTATGCGGGCATCGCCGGCAATTACGACCTCGCCCCGGCGCGGCGCTGGCGCGACCTCGTCGACACCACCAACGATCCGGTGATCTCCGCGCGCAAGCCGAAGGGCTGGACGAGCTGGCAACGGTCGGAGGATTATTACAACGAAGGCCTGCTGGTCTGGATGGAGGTCGACGCGATGCTCCGCCAGCAGTCGGGCGGCACCAAGTCGATCGACGATTTCGCCCGCGCCTTCTTCGGCGTGCGCGACGGCGACTGGGGCGAGCTGACCTATCGCTTCGAGGATGTCGCCGCGACGCTCAACGCGATCCAGCCCTATGACTGGGCCGGCTTCCTCACCAAGCGGCTGACCGAGACCGGCCAGCGGGCACCGGTCGACGGTTTCGCGATGAACGGCTATACGCTCGTCTATGGTCCCGAGCCGACCAAATACTTCACCAATGCGGAAAAAAGCGGGACGATCAACGTCACCTATTCGGTCGGCCTGTCGATCGCCAAGGACGGCGAGGTCGCGCAGGTGATCTGGGATTCGCCCGCATTCAAGGCGGGGCTCGACGTCGGTACGGTAATCGCCGCGGTCAATGGCAATGCGTATAGCGGCGACGCGATGAAGGCGGCGATCGTCACTGCGCAAACGTCCAAGGATCCGATCCGTTTATTGCTCAAGAATGGGCCACGTTATCGTGAAGTTGCCATCGACTATCATGGTGGCCCGCGGTATCCGCACCTGCAGAAGACCGGCACCGGCGAAACCGGTCTCGACAAGCTTCTGATGCCGCGGTGAACCGCGGCCGACACGACTGACAAGGGAACTCCATGCGTATCGATCTGATTCCGGTCGGCAAGAACCCGCCCGACGACCTCAACGTCATCATCGAGGTGCCGACCGGCGGTGAGCCGGTGAAGTATGAATTCGACAAGGCGAGCGGCGCGCTGTTCGTCGACCGTATTCTGCACACGCCGATGCGCTACCCGGCCAATTACGGTTTCGTGCCGCATACGCTGTCGCCGGACGGCGATCCGCTCGACGCGCTGGTGATCGCACGCTCGCCCTTCATCCCCGGCTGCGTCGTCCGCGCCCGGCCGATCGCGGTGCTCAACCTCGAGGACGAGGCCGGCGGCGACGAGAAGCTGGTCTGCGTCCCCGTCGATCAGGTCTTCCCATATTATTCGAACGTCGGCGGCCGCGCCGACGTGCCGGAGATCGTGTTCGAGCAGATCGAACACTTCTTCACGCACTATAAGGACCTCGAGAAGAAGAAGTGGGTGCGTGTCGGCACCTGGGGCGATCGCGACGAGGCCCGCCGCATCACGCTCGAGGCGATCGAACGCTATGACGCCGCCAAGGCGCAGGGCGAAGAGCCGCACAATCACGAAGTGCCGGGCCGCGAATAAGCCCGGGCAGGCGCCGGTTCAGCCGGCGCCTGCGGCAAGACGGGTCAGCGCCGCGCCGCTGACCCGCTGCACCGTCCATTCGTCCATGCCGATCGCGCCCATGCGGCGATAGAAAGCGATCGCGTCGCTGTTCCAGTCGAGCACCGACCATTCGAAGCGCGTACAGCCGCGCGCCACCGCCAGCCCCGCGACATGGCGGAGCAGCGCGCCGCCGACCCCGCGCCCGCGCGCCTCCGGCGTGACGTAGAGATCCTCCAGATAAACGCCACACCGACCGGTCCAGGTCGAGAAATTGTGGAAGAACAGCGCAAAGCCCTGCGCCACGCCGTCCGCCTCGGCGATCACCGCCTCCGCCGCCGGGCGCTCGCCGAACAGCGCCTCCGCCAGCAACTCCTCGGTCGCCACCACGGCATCGGGTTCGCGCTCGAACGCGGCCAGTTCGCGGACGAAGCGCAGGAGGGTGGCGACATCGTCGCGGGTGGCGGCGCGGATCATAAGGCAGCTTCCGTTTGCGGGGCGGGCGCCGGGCGGCGCACCGCGTAGAGACAGCCGGCGATGATGAACAGCGCACCGCCGACGGTATAGGGCGACACGCGCTCGCCGAAGACGAGCCAGCCGAACAGCGCCGACCAGATGAAGGCGGTATATTCGGTCGTCGCCAGGCTCTGCGCCTCGGCCCGCGCATAGGCCCAGGCGAGCGCCACCGCGGACACCGAGCCGAGTGCGGCGGCGAGCAGCACCGCCGGCAGCTGCCCCGGCTGCGGCAGGGTGCCGAACCACGGCGCGGCGAGCAGCATCCAGCCGCTCAGCACCAGGCTGGTGAACAACGCCACCTCGATCGGATCGGCCGCCTGCGCCTGCTGGCGGAGCAGCACGAGGCTGACCGCATAGATCAGCGAGGCGGCGAGGATCGCGATGCTGCCCGCCACCACCGCGTCGGAGGCATGCGCCTGCACCTGTCCCGCCGCGATGATCAGCACGCCGAGACTGGCGACGAGCGACCCGGCGATCGCCGTGCGCCGGATCCGCTCGCCCAGCGCCAGCCCGGCGAGGAACAGCGCGATCAGCGGCGCCAGAAAGGTCAGCGCGACGCCCTGCGCCATCGGCACGCGGGCGAGCCCCCAGAAGAACAGCAGCACCGATGCGCCCCCGGTGCTCCCCCGCAGGACGTGCAGCCGCAGCGCGCGCCGCCCCGGCCAGCGCGTCCGCCGCGCGACGAACACCGGCGCGAGCAATGCCACCCCGACCAAAGACCGCCACAGCACAGCGGCATAGGCCCCGCTCGCGATCGACAGCCCCTTCATCACCGTGTCCATCGCCGAATAGACGGCGATCCCCGTCGCGGCGACGGCGAAGGCGGCATGGGTGGCAGCGGCGGGCTTCATCGGATCAGGCGGATGTCGAGGTCGAGACCGAGCGTGAGCCATTTGTCGTCGGCGGTCAGGATCGACCAACCGGTTGCCATGCCGAGTGAGAGGCAGGCCCGATCGGCAAACGACGTATCGGTACCGGCGACGCGGGGGTGCAAGGCGGCGCAGAGGCGCGCCTGCGCGGTATCGAACGCGGTGATCTCGACGGCCAACTTCGTCAATTGCGTTTCGACGTCGCGACGATCGATGCCTTTGCGAGCCACTTTGTGGAACACCTCGTCCGCATTCACCGCGCTCAGCAATGCACCGCGACTTTTGCTGAGCACATGCCCGCCGCCCGGCTCCCCGAAGACCATCGCCAGCACCGCCGACGAGTCGAGAATGACGGTCACCCGCGCTCCTTCGCTTCGCGTTGCGCCTCCGCCCGCCGCTCGGCGATGAGCTCATCGACGACGCTACCGCCCGGCAATGCCTTGTCCCGCATCGCCCGAAACACCTGCTCGACCTCTCGCTGGACCTGGTCGTGCGTTTTCAGCACGATCGCTCCGTCGTCGTTACGATCGACCGTCAGCCAGTCACCCTGCCGGATGCCAAGCTCACGCCGGATGTCGGCCGGGATAACCACCGTGCCGCCATCGCTTACGCGTGCCTGCTGAGTCATGCCCATCCCTTTCGCCGATTTCGGCCTGGTTCAGAAGCGCACTCGCTCCACCACATGGTGACAAACATCGCCGGCGGCGCCACGCTGGTCACAGCCGATCATCGCCCCTTAGGCCGCAGCCACCGCCGGTACCGGCTGCGCCGCCGCTTCCGCCGCATCGATCTCGGCTGCCTTGGCCTCGACCAGCCGGACGATGTGGTCGATCATCCCCTCGTCCTGGACGTGATGATCGGTGACGCCGGACAGATAGACCATATGCTTGCCGTTGCCGCCGCCGGTGATGCCGATGTCGGTCTCGCGCGCCTCGCCGGGGCCGTTGACGACGCAGCCGAGCACCGACAGGCTCATCGGCGTGCGGATATGCTGCAGCCGTTCCTCCAGCGCCTGGACGGTGCGGATCACGTCGAAGCCCTGGCGCGCGCACGACGGGCAGGAGACGACGCGCACGCCGCGGTTGCGGATGCCGAGCGCCTTGAGGATCTCGAAACCGACGCGCACCTCGTCCTCGGGCTCGGCGGAGAGCGAGACGCGGATCGTGTCGCCGATCCCGTACCAGAGCAGGCTGCCGATGCCGATCGACGACTTGACCGTGCCGCCGACGAAGCCCCCCGCCTCGGTGATGCCGAGGTGCAGCGGGCAATCCACCGCCTCGGCGAGCTGCTGATAGGCGGCGACCGCGAGGAACAGGTCGGACGCCTTCACCGCGACCTTATATTCGTGGAAGTCGTGGTCCTGGAGCAGCTTGATATGATCGAGCGCCGATTCGACCAAAGCATCCGGGCACGGCTCGCCATATTTTTCGAGCAGGTCCTTCTCGAGGCTGCCGCCGTTGACGCCGATGCGGATCGAACAGCCGTTCGCCTTGGCGGCGCGCACCACCTCGGCGACGCGCTCCGACGAGCCGATGTTGCCCGGATTGATCCGCAGGCAGGCCGCGCCGGCATCCGCCGCTTCCAGCGCGCGCTTGTAGTGGAAATGGATGTCGGCGACGATCGGCACGCGTGATCCGCGGACGATCTGCTTGAGCGCCGCGGTCGATTCGACGTCGGGGCAGGAGACGCGGATGATGTCGACGCCCGCCTCCTCGCAGCGGCGGATCTGATCGATCGTCGCGCGGATGTCGGGGGTGGGCGTGTTGGTCATCGTCTGCACGGTGACCGGCGCGTCGCCGCCGACGGGAACGGTGCCGACCATGATCTGGCGGCTCGGACGGCGGATGATATCGCGCCACGGACGTAAGGACATGGGGGATATATACAGCGTTCGGGTTGCGGTTCAAAGACGCTGGTGTAGGCGTCCCCCGGTGACGACGCCGCGCGCCCCGATCCCTCGCCACTATGGCCTCGACTGGCTGCGCGTCGCCGCCTTCGCGATCCTGATCGTCTATCATGTCGGCATGGTCTTCGTGCCCTGGGGGTTCCACGCCAAGAGCGCGCATGGCGCCGCCTGGGCGGTGCTGCCGATGCTCGCGGTCAATGCGTGGCGGCTCAGCCTGTTGTTCGTCGTCTCCGGCTATGCCTCGCGCGCGCTGCTCGGCCGTGCCGCCGGTCCCGGCCGCTTCCTGCGCCAGCGCAGCCTGCGCCTGCTCGTCCCCCTCGCCTTCGGCATCGCCGTCATCGTCCCGCCGCAACCCTGGGTCGAGCTGGTGACGCAGCATGGCTATGCCGGCAGCTTCCTCACTTTCTGGACGCACGATTACTTCCGGTTCGCGCCGCTCGGCGGGATCGTGCTGCCCGCGGTCAACCATCTGTGGTTCGTCCTCTACCTGTGGCTCTACACCGTCGTCCTCGTACTGCTCGTCATGCTGGTGCGCTGGCGCGGCGCGCAGCGGGCGTTCGATACGGTCTTCGGCGGGCCGGGACTGCTGGTGCTGCCGATCGCTTGGCTGGTGTGCATCCACGGCTGGTGGTTCCCGATGGGCTATGAGACGCAGAACCCGTTCGACGATGCGATGGCGCATTGCCTCTATCTCCCCGCCTTCCTGTTCGGCTTCGCGCTGGCGGGGTCGGCGCCGGTGATCGCCGCCTGCGTGCGGTGGCGGTGGCCGGCGGCGGCGCTGGCGCTCGCCGGCTATGGCGTCATCCTCGCCATCGAGCTCGGCCAGAGCACGATCGCGCCGCGCTGGCTCTATCCCGTCTACGGCGCCGCGCATGCGGTGCAGCAATGGGGGGCGATCGTCGCGCTGCTCGGCTTTGCGGAGCGGCACTGGAACCGCGATTCGGGGCTGCGCCCGACGCTGACCGAAGCCGTCTTCCCCTTCTATCTCGTCCATCAGACGATCCTCGTCGTCGTCGCCTATTGGCTGATCCCGGCGGGCCTGCCGGGCGGCGTCGAATTCCTGTTGCTCGTCGCGGCGACGATCCTCGGCTGCTTCGCCTTCTACCGGATCGGCCGGCGGATCGCGTGGCTGCGCCCGCTGATCGGCCTGCGCCCGTTGCCCCACCCCAAGCCCGAGGTTGCCCCATGACCGCCACGCCAGACTGGTCGCTCGTCCTCCACGGCGGCGCCGGATCGATCGAGCGCCACCGGCTCACCGCCGCGCAGGACGAGGGCGTCCGCGCCGCGCTCGGCCTCGCGCTCGATGCCGGCGGCGCGATCCTCGCCGACGGCGGCAGCGCGCTCGACGCGGTCGAGGCGGCGGTGCGCGTGCTGGAGGAGGACCCGCATTTCAACGCCGGCCGCGGCGCCGCCTTCAGCCGCGACGGGACGATCGAGCTCGACGCGGCGATCATGGACGGGCGCAGCCGGGCCGCCGGCGCGGTCGCCGGCCTGACCGTGACGCGCTCGCCGGTCGGCCTCGCCCGCCGGGTGATGGAGGCGAGCCCGCATGTGCTGCTGAGCGGCGCGGGAGCCGAAGCCTTCGCCCGCGAACAGGGGATCGCCGCGGTCGACCCCGGCTGGTTCGCCACCGACGAACGCCGCCGCCAGCTCGACGAACTGCTCGCCCGCAACGCCGACGCCTTCGATGTCGACATGAAATACGGCACGGTCGGCGCGGTGGCACGCGATCGCGCCGGCAGTCTCGCCGCGGCGACCTCGACCGGCGGCGTCACCGGCAAGCGCTGGGGCCGGATCGGCGATTCGCCGCTGATCGGCGCGGGCACCTTTGCCGACGACCGTTCGGTCGCGGTGTCGTGCACCGGATCGGGCGAATATTTCATCCGCATCGGCGTCGGCCATGAGATCGGCGCGCGCGTCCGCCTGTCGGGCGAGTCGCCGCAGGCCGCCGCCGATGCGGTGATGGCGGAGGTGCGCGCGCTCGGCGGCACCGGCGGCGTCATCGTCACCGCCCCCGGCGGCGAGGTGGTGTGGAGCTTCACCACCCCCGGCATGTACCGCGCCCGCGCCACCGCCGCGGGGCTGCGCGAGGTGGCGGTCTACGGCGACGAGTGACGCCACGATCTGGACACGATCGATTGCCAGCCTGACGGCCATGATCCGCCGACTCGCGCTGCTCGCCGCCGCCTTCCTCGCCACCGCAGAGACGCTGCCGCCGGCGCCCGCGGTGCTGACACCGTATCTGAAAGACGGCACCTTCGATCCGGGCGACTATGGCTATCTGCGCGGTCGATTCGACGGCGCGACGGCGGCGCAGGTGGCGGACTGGGCTGCGGTACAGGCGTGGCTCAAGCACTGCCGCGCCGTCAGCCTGGCGGAGGTCCGGGCGCAATTGGTCGCCGCGGGGGTTACCGACCCTGCCGTGACGGCGGGTCGGTTCGGCGAGGCGCCGTGTGGCGCGATCGACATGGCCTATCCGCAGGCCGACCCGGGGAAAGACTGGGCGCTCTTTCAGACCAGACTTGCGAGCGCGCGACGGATCGCGTCGACGCTGATCTGGTCGGCTGCCCTGGCGCAGGGCGTCGGTGATAACGGCGATACGTTGCCGGCCCGATTGATCGCCCGGCCGATCACCGATCAGGTGCTGCGGCTGTCGCTCTCATGGAATGCGGGCGAGCAGAAGGGCGCGCCGCCGCTCGATCCGATGGAGGCAGGCATCGTCCGCGCGTTGACGTGGTCGGCGATCCGCGCACGCGACCATGCCAATACCGCCTGGATGAAGACGGTGGTAGCGGAGCACGGCTGGCCGACGATCGCCCAGGTCGGGGCGCAGGCCTCGAACAGCGCGTGGCTGCTGGTCCAGCATGCCGACGACGATCCGGTATTTCAGCTCCGCATGCTGCGGCTGATGGAGCCGCTCGCCCGGTCGGGGCAGGTTGCGGCCGGCGATTACGCGCTTCTGTACGATCGTGTGATGCTGCAGACGACCGGGAAGCAGCGTTACGGCACGCAATGGACCTGCGCAGATGGCATGTCGCAGCCGCAGGCGTTGGAGGATCGCGGCAAGGTCGAGGCCTATCGCACCGCGGCGGGGCTTGAGCCGCTCGCAACCTATGGCGCCCGCCTGGCGCGACTTTACGGCCCCTGCCCGCCGGCATCGCATTGAGATAAGGCGCTTCTAGCCGTCGCGATCCGCCGCTATGGGCTACGCCCATGAAAATGCTCCGCTTTGTCGCCGCCATACTGCCGGCGCTGGGTTTCGCCGCGCCGGCGTCCGCCTATTGGGAATTCGGGCACCAGACGGTGGCGCGGATCGCTTATGCCAATGTCACGCCGCGCACGCAGGCGGCGATCCGCACGCTGCTGGCCGAGACGCCGCTGCTCGACACGCCCGAATGTCCGGCGACGACGATCGAGGGGGCGAGCACCTGGGCCGATTGCGTCAAGCCGCTCAAGGGGCCGGACGGCAAGTCGCGCTTCGGCTATGCCTATAACTGGCACTTTCAGGACGTGAACATCTGCCAGCCGTTCACGCTCGAAGAGGCGTGCAAGGACGGCAATTGCGTCTCCGCGCAGATTACCCGCGACGTCGCGATCCTCAAGGATCGCCGCGCCCCCGCCAAGGCGCGCGCGCAGGCGCTCGTCTTCCTGATCCACTTCGTCGGCGATCTCCACCAGCCGCTCCACGCCGGCGAGAAGGGCGACAAGGGCGGCAACGACGTCGCCGCCGTCTATGGCGGCTATGGCCCGCGGCGCTTCAACCTGCATTCGATCTGGGACGGCACGCTCGCCGAGCGCGCGATCACCAGCGGTCCGTCGCTGGTGCGCCGCTACCCGGCGGCGGAGCGGCGCCGCATCGCCGCCGGGACCGTCACCGACTGGAGCCGCGAATCGTGGCAGGTCGCGCATGACGTCGTCTATGCGAGCGCGCTGCACGGCGACCCCTGCGCGCCCTCGCCTGCCAAGGTGTCGCTCGACGAGGCGACGATCGAGAAGATCGTCCCCGTCGCGCGGCTGGAGGTGGAGCGCGGCGGCCTGCGGCTGGCCAAGCTGCTCGATCAGGCGCTCGGCTGAGGCTGTCGCGCGGCGGCGCGGAGGGGGATGCGCGTGCGGCAGGCGCGGTCCGCCGCACGATTCGTCGCGGCTGACAAACCACAGCGCCTTGCGCGACGCTACTGGGCGAACCCGAATCTAGGCCATCGCCCCCGCGCTGATCACCGGCTGCGTATCCTGCTCGCTGCACAGCACCACCAGCAGGTTGGAGACCAGCGCCGCGCGCCGGTCGTCGTCGAAGGTGATGATGTTCTTGTCGGCGAGCTGCTTCACCGCCAGCTCGACCATCCCGACCGCGCCGTCGACCAGCGCGGTGCGCGCCGCGATCACCGCCTGCGCCTGCTGCCGGCGCAGCATCGCACCGGCGATCTCCTGGGCATAGGCAAGGTGGGTGAAGCCGCATTCGTCGACGGTGATCCCCGCCACTGCCAGCCGTGCGATCAGCTCGTCGCGCAGCGCGGCGCTGACCTGCGCATGGCCGGCGCGCAGCGTCACCTCGCTCGGATCGTGATCGTCATAGGGATAGCGCGAGCCGATCGTCCGCACCGCCGCCTCGATCTGCACCTGCGTGAAGTCGCGGAGATAATCGACGTCGAACAGCGCCTGCGCCGTATCCGTGACGCGCCACACCACCTGCGCGGCGATCTCGATCGGGTTGCCGCGCAGGTCGTTGACCTTGATTTTCTCGGACAGGACGCTGTTGGCGCGGAGCGAGATCTTGCGGGCGGTCGCCCAGGGCAGCGTCCAGCGCAGGCCGGTGACGCGATCGGTGCCGTGATAGCGGCCGAACACGATGATCGCCGCGGCATGATTGGGCTGCAACATGTAGAAGCCCTTGGCGACGAAGATCACCCCGGCGACCGCCGCGATGAGAACGACATCGCCGATCACCGACCCTGCCGCCACCTGTGGCATAGCGACGATGCCGATCACCGCCAGCGCCGCGACGAGCGCGAGCATCGTGTAACCACCGGTCGCACCGGCCCGGCGCTCCTTCGAGCGCGTCAATTCCTGTTCCATCGCCGCCCCCGCGCTGCCCATCCTTCCTTATAGCGGCGGCGCAGGGGGCGAGGGCATCACGCCGGCAGATCGGGCGGGTCCGTCGAACCCGCCCCCACCGGCATGCGCGTCAGTTGAGCACCACCGTCACCGAGCGGCGGTTCTGCGCCCAGCTCGCCTCGTCCGACCCCAGCGCCACCGGGCGCTCCTTGCCGTAGCTGATCGTCGTCAGCCGCGACGGGTCGATACCCCTGGCGACCAGATAGTTCTTCGCGGCATTGGCGCGGCGGTCACCCAGCGCGAGATTGTATTCGCGCGTGCCACGTTCGTCGGCATGGCCCTCGATCGTCGCCCGCACCTGCGGATAGCGCTGCAGCCACGTCGCCTGACTGTCGAGGATCGCGCGCGCCTCGCTGTCGATGTCGCTCTGGTCGAGGCCGAACAGAATCGTGTTCGAGCTGACCGAACGGCGGAAGTCGGCATCCGAACCCGGGACGATCGCGCCGTCGGCATTACCGCTGGTGGCGGGCGGCGGCGTCATGCCGGCATTCTGGTCGACCGGCGGCGGCGGCAGCTGCTTGGGCTTGTGCGCGCAGGCGCCGAGCGAGGCGAGCGCCGCAGCGGTCAGCAGGGTGTGGGTCAGTCTGGCCATCGTCGTATCTCCCGTGGATGATGAACGTATCGCGGATCAGGGGCGCAGCGGCCCCCAGGCAGGGTCCGACCCGTCGAGCGGCGTCGGGATCTTGCGTTCGACCTGTCCGGTCAGATCGACCATCCACAGATCGGCGCGCCCGCCGCTGCCCTGGCCGGTGCGATAGAAGGTGATGACGCGGCCGTTGGGCGACCAGCTCGGCCCCTCGTCCTGCCCGCCGGTGAGGATCTTCTCGCCCCCGCCGGACGGCGACATCGTGCCGATACGGAAGGCGCCGCCCAATTTGGTGAAGGCGATCAGGTCGCCGCGCGGGCTCCATACCGGCGTCGCATAGCGGCCGCCGCCGAAGCTGATCCGCTGCTGGCCCGATCCGTCGGCGTTCATCACATAGATCTGCTGCCCGCCCGACCGGTCGCTTTCGAAGACGATGCGCGATCCGTCGGGCGAATAGCTGCCGCCGGTGTCGATCCCCGGCGAGGTGGTGAGCCGCTGCGGCGTGCCGCCCTGCGCCGAGACGCGGTAGATGTCGGTATTGCCGCCCTGCGCCATCGAGAAGAGGATCCAGCGCCCGTCCGGCGAGAAGCGCGGCGCGAAGGTCAGCGCGGCATTCTGCACCACCCGCCGCGGCCGCCCCGAGCCGAGATCGTAGACGTAGATCGACGGCCGGTCGTTCTCGTAGCTCATATAGACGATCGACTGCTGGTTCGGCGCGAAGCGCGGCGTCAGCACGATCGACTGACCGTTGGTGAGGAAACGGTGGTTGGCGCCGTCCTGATCCATGATCGCCAGCCGCTTGATGCGCTTGCCCTTCGGCCCCGTCTCGCTGACGTAGACGACGCGGCTGTCGAAATAGGGGCCCTCGCCGGTCAGCCGCGCATAGACCATGTCGGCGCATTTGTGCCCGGCGCGCCGCCAGTCGGAGGGCGAGACGACGAAGCCCGAGCGGGTCAGCTCGATCTTCGACGACACGTCATACAGGTAGCAGCCGATCGTCAGATTGCCGTCGCCGGTGGCACGGACGAAGCCCTGCACCAGCGCCTGCGCCCCGGTGCCGCCCCAGTAATCGAACGCCGGGGCATTGACCTCCTGGAAGCCGACGGGCCGCAACTGCCCCGCGCCGAGCGGCGAGAACAGGCCGGAGTTCTTGAGATCGTTGGCGATGATCTCCGCCATCTGCCGGCCGAGCGCGTCGGTCGATCCGGCGGGGGTCGAGACGATCTGCGCGGTCGGCATCGCCGGGATCGCGATCGGCAGCGGCGCCGAGACGCCGCCGGTGACCGAGACCTCGAGCGGCGCCGCCTCCTGCCCCGCCGCGGTCGCCGGCTGCTGCGGCGCGGGGGCTGGCGCAGGCGCGGGTGCCGATGCGGTCTGGGCGAGCGCCGGCACGGCGGCGGTGACGGAAAGCGCGATGAGCAACGACCGGATCATGACCTCAAACCCTTTTCGCACCTGATTGTCCCGTGGAGACGCATGCCGTCCCCCTTAGCCCGTTCGCCCTGACCCTGTCGAAGGGCAGTGGGTCGCATGCGCCCGCCTCGGATCGCGCCGGCGGCTTCGACAGGCTCAGCCCGCCCGGTGGACGCGGACGCCTGCGCCCCCGTCATTGCAGCTTCCACTGGAAGTTGATGTTGTTCCAGCCGCCCGACGGCGTCGAATAATATTCCGCCGGCAGCTTGAGCGGCGCACAGCCCTTGAACGCGGCGATGCCGAGATCGACGACGCGCTGCTTGTAGCGCTCATTCTCATCGGTGACGCCCGACTGGCGGACCATGCGCGGCGTCGCGGCGAGCGTGCCGTCCTCGTTGAGCCGCAGGTTGAGCGTCGTCACGATCTCGTTCGCGCCCGGCCCCGGATTGACCTGGCGATCGGCGCACGGCTGGATCTGGCGCGCGATCGCCTGGACGATCGAGGCCATGGCGCGGCCGTCGATCTTGGCGGCGCGCGGCGCGGTCGATTTGCTCGGCGACGGATCGCTGCTCAGCCCGGCGAGGAAATCGTCGCCGAGTCGCGAACCGCGCGGCCTGGCGGCCTTGGACGATTCACTGCTGCCCGATCCCTTGGCGGCGGCGGGCTTGGCCGGCTTGGCGGCGCTGCTCGACGGCTTGGCGGCGGACTTGGCCGGCGCGGCGGGTGCCGCCTTGGCGGGCTTGGCCGGCGCAGGCTTGGCGGGCGCCTCGGCCGGCCGCGGCTTGGGCTTGGCCGGCACCGGTTTGGGGGCGGGCGCGGGCTTGGGCGCAGGCTTTGGCGGCGCCGGTTTGGCCGGAGCGGGTTTGGCGGGCGCCGGCTTGGGCGGCGTCGGCTTGGGCGGGGCCGGCTCGGGCTGCGGCGCGGGCGGTGCGGGTTCCGGCTCGGGCGCCGGTTCCTCGGCGGGAGCGGGCGGCGCGGCATCCTCGGGCGCGCCGGCGTCGGGCGCGACCGATTGCGCCGGCGGCGTCACCGCCTGCGGCGCGCTCGCCTCGAGCGCGACGTCGGGGACGAGGCTCACCTCCATCGGCGTCTGCTGGAGCTTTTCCGGATTGGGCGTGGCGAGGAAGCCGACCGACAGCAGGCCGAAGAGCACGACGTGCCCGACGACCGCTATCCCCAGCCCGATCCGCTCCGCCCGATCCATCAGCGCGCGCTTCCGCCTTCGACGGTGAGCAGCGAGACGCGGTTGAGCCCGGCGCGGTTGAGCTCGCCCATCACCCGCATCACCCGCCCGTAATCGAGCGCACGGTCGGCGCGCAGGAACACCTGCGGCGGCTGTCCGCCCGCCTGCACCGCGGCGATCTGTTCGAGCCGCTGCGGCAGCGCCGTCTCGACGATCTCCTCGTCGTCGAGGTACAGCTTGCCCGCCGCGTCGAGCGACAATTGTACCGGCTTCTGGTCCTGGTCGAGCGCCTTGGCGCGGCTGTCGGGCAGATTGACCGGCACGCCCGCGGTGAGCAGCGGCGCGGTGACCATGAAGATGATCAGCAGCACCAGCATCACGTCGACCAGCGGCGTGACGTTGATGTCCGCCACCGGCGCGCGTCGGCCGCGACCGCGGTTGGAGGGCAGGTTCATGCTCATCGCCGGCTTACCGCCCCGAATCGAGCTGACGCGACAGCGTCGTGTGGAAACCGTCGGCGAAGCGATTAAGCGCCGCCTCGATCCGGTTCACGCCATGGCTGAAGCGATTGTAGGCGATCACCGCGGGGATCGCCGCGAACAGGCCGATCGCGGTCGCGAACAGCGCCTCGGCAATCCCCGGCGCGACCACCGCAAGCGAGGAATTCTGCGCCTGGGCGATGCCGGTGAAGCTGCGCATGATCCCCCAGACGGTGCCGAACAGCCCGACGAACGGCGCGACCGAACCGATCGTCGCGAGGATGTTGAGCCGGTCGGAAATCGTGTCGATCTCCAGCGCCGCCGCCGCGCCCATCGCGGTGGCGAGCCGCTCGCGCGTGCCGCTCTTGTCGATCGCGCCGCCCGCGGTCGAACGGCGCCATTCCTTCACCCCGGCGACGAAGACCCGCGCCGAGGGCAGATCCTTGTCCGCCTCCGCCTTGTAGAAGGCGTCGATATCCTCGGCCTTCCAGAAGTCGCGCTCGAACCCCGTCATGCCCTTGCGGATGCGGCCGAGCCGCCGCCAGAAGGCGATGATCAGCGCCCAGGTCCAGATGCTGGCGAACAGCAGCCCCGCCATCACGACCTTCACCACCAGATCGGCCTGGAGGAAGAGCGCGACGGGCGACAGCGTCGCCGCATCCATGTTGAACACCGGATTCATGAGTTGGTCCCCTGCCAGATCAGGCGTTGGTAGATATCCGTCCAGGCGGCCGGCTGACGCGTCGGCCGCCCCGACGGCGCGACCAGCGCCACCGTGACCTCGGCCTCCGCCAGCACATGCGAACCGCGCCTGACTGTGTGATGAATGACGGTGCTGGCCGCGCGCACCCGCATCACCCGGCTGACGACGATCAGGGCATCGTCGAGTCGCGCCGGCGCGCGATAGCGGATGGCGAGATCGGCGACCGCATAGGCGCCGCCGCCCGATTCGTGCGTCGCGCGCTGGTCGATCCCGGCGAGCCGCAGCATGTCGGAGCGGGCACGCTCCATGTAGCGCAGATAATTGGCATGATAGACGACGCCCGACAGATCGGTGTCCTCGAAATAGACGCGCACGGCGAACCGGTGCTCGCGCCCCGCGAACCGTCCTGCCTGCGGCTGGTCCTCGTCCGTCATCGCGGCCGGCGTTAACCGAACCTTGCCGCCGGGGAAACCCTATTGACGGATGTAACGCATGGGTTACATATCACCTGTAGGTTACAGGAGGGCGTGATGGACACGATCGAATTGGCGGAACGCACCAGTCGCGCCTGGGCGCTGATGCTGTACCTGATGGGAGCGATGCTGTTGCTCTCCGAACTCTGCGGCATGATCCTGCTGCGCCGCGACTTCGTCGACGGGTTCTGGCTGGGCGTCGCGCTGGTCTGCGCGCTCACGCTGCTGCCGTGGCGGCGATGGCTGAAGCCGAACAGCGCGCTGAACAAGGTGCTGGAAGACGAAGTGGTGCGCGAACACCGGCGGATGAGCTGCACCGCTGGCTTCTGGGCCAGCCTTGTCGCCGCGCTCGTCACTGCCCCGTTTGCGCATGACGCGATGATCGGCGGCTATGACGTCGCTCGCATCGTCGCCACCGCGGGCCTGTTTGCCGCGATGATCAGCTTCGCCACACTCGAGCTGCGCGCCGCCCGGTGAGCGAGCTGCGCAACAGCCTGAAGGAGGAACGCGAGCGGCTGGGCCTGACCCAGGCGGCGCTCGCCGAGCGCGTCGGGGTCAGCCGCAAGACGATCAACACCGTCGAGAATGGCGTCTTCATCCCCTCGACGTTGCTCGCGCTCAAGCTCGCCGCGGCGTTACAGCGGCCGGTCGAATCGCTGTTCCGAATCAGTTCGTGACGGTCGCCGCGCTTTCGGCGAACACGCTCGGATCGAGCGTCAGCCGGGGGCGCGGCGGCGGCGCGGCGGCGGGCACCGCCTGGACCGCGAGCACGCGCGGCGCCGGCGCGACCGGGGCGAGCGCCATCCGCGTCTCGGCGGCGCGTTGCGCCCGCCAGGCGTCGTAGGCGGCGTAGAAATCGGTGAACGGCTTTTCGAGCACCGCCAGCCGGCCCGCGGCGAAGGCCGGCAGATCCGCCGGCGCGATCGTCGCACCATCGGCGAGCGTCGCCGCCGCGGCGTTGCAGAAGGCCTCGCGCGCCTGGCTCTGCGAGAAGAAATTGTAGAGCCGCGTCATCTCGTCGTCATAGCGATCCTGCCAGTCGCCGCCGCCCGCTTTGTATTCGGCCGTCAGCCGCGCCTGCGCCGTGCCGAGCCCGTCCTTCTGCCTCGCGAGCAAGGCGTTATAGCCGGCGATGATCGCCGCCTCGTCCGGCCCGCGGCAGGCGAGCGCCGCGACGTTGAGCGCGGCGCGCAGATGCCACACGGTTCCGTCGGCGGAGAGGTTGCGATTGGGCGTCGCATAACGGCCATCCGCCATCAGCGCCGGGATCTGCATGCCGACATAGGCGCCCCTGGGCATCGCCAGCGGCGCCGGCGTCGGTGTCGCCACGGGCTGCGGCGGCGCCACCGCGACCCGCTTGGGCCGCACCGCACAGCCCGCGAGCAAGGCCAGTCCGATCCCGGTAAGCGCTATGATCTGCCGCATCGCCTCGATTCCTTCCAGCCCCCCGGCCGGTCGGAATGTGCGCCCGCAATGGTTAACGGCTGGTAAGCATCCTTGCCGCGACGGGACGGAATTATGCCGCGCGCTTGTCCAGTGCGTGCGCCGCCTCCTCGATCAGCGCGGCGATGATCTCGGCAATCGGCTCTTCCTTGGTGACCATGCCGACCGACTGGCCGGCCATCACGCTGCCATGTTCGACGTCGCCGTCGATCACCGCGCGGCGCAAGGCACCCGCCCAATAATGTTCGATCTGCAACTGCGCCTCGGTCATCGCGACGCGACCCTCGTCGAGCGACAGCGCCACCTCGCGCTGCTTGGCGGTGAACAGCTCGCCGCCCGCGTTCTTGAGCGCACGCACCGGGATCACCGGCAGCCGCGGATCGAGCTGGACGCTCGCCACCGCGTCGCGCGCGCTGGCGCGGATGAACGCCTGCTTGAACTTCGGATGCGCGATCGATTCGGTCGCGCAGACGAAGCGCGTGCCGAGCTGCCCCCCCGCCGCGCCCATGTCGAGATAGCCCGCGATCGCCTCGCCGCGCCCGATCCCGCCGGCGACGAACACCGGCACCTGGTCGGCGATCTCGGGCAGCATCTCCTGCGCGAGCACGCTGGTCGAGACCGGGCCGATATGGCCGCCCGCCTCCATCCCCTCGATCACCAGCGCGTCGACGCCCGAGCGGATCAGCTTCTTGGCCAGCGCCAGCGTCGGCGCGAAGCAGATCACCTTGGCACCGCCCGCCTTGATCGCCTCGAGCGAGCCCTTGGGCGGCAAACCGCCGGCGAGCACGACATGGCCGACGCCGTGGCGCGCGCACACCGCGATCAGCTCGGTCAGCGCCGGGTGCATGGTGATGAGATTGACGCCGAACGGCTTGTCGGTCAGCGCCTTGGTCCCGGCGATCTCGGCGTCGAGCAGCTCGGGCGTCATCGCGCCGCAGGCGATCACGCCGAAGCCGCCGGCGTTGGACATCGCCGCGACGAGATGGCGCTCGCTCACCCACGACATCGCGCCGGCCATGATCGCCACCTCGCTGCCGAGGAAGGCGGCACCGCGCGCCATGCGGCGGGTCAGCCGCTCCTGTCCGACGCTCACGCCGCGGCGTCCGCGGCGTCGAGGCCGTAGGCGGTGTGCAGCATGCGGACGGCGAGTTCGGTCTCGTCCTCGTGGATCAGCACGCTGACCTTGATCTCGCTGGTCGAGATCGCCTGGATGTTGATGCCGCGCTTGCCGAGCGTGGTGAACATCGTGCTGGCGACGCCCGCATGGCTGCGCATGCCGACGCCGACCACCGAGACTTTGGCGACGCGCGTGTCGTGGACCAGCTCGGCGAAGCCGATCGACTCGCGCGCCTGGTTGAGCGCCTCAAGGCTGCGCGCGAGGTCGGCGGACGGCACGGTGAAGGTGACGTCGGTCGAGCCATGGTTGTGCGCGATATTCTGGATGATCATGTCGACGTTGATGTTCGCCGCGGCGAGCGGTTCGAAGATCGCCGACACCGCACCTGGCTGATCGGGAACGCTGGTCAGCGTGATCTTCGCCTCGTTCTTGTCATGCGCGATACCGGTGATGAGCTGTCGTTCCACGTCGCCATTCTCCTGCTGGCCTGCCTCCTCCTCGCCCACGATCATCGTGCCGGGCAGCGTATCCGCCATCGGTGCATCCGGCCCGGTAAAGGACGAGAGCACCTGGACGCGGACCTGTTCCTTCATCGCCAGGCCGACCGACCGGGTCTGCAGCACCTTGGCGCCGACGCTGGCGAGTTCCAGCATCTCTTCATAGGTCACCTTGTTGAGCTTGCGCGCGCGCGGCACGATGCGCGGATCGGTGGTGTAGACGCCGTCGACGTCGGTGTAGATGTCGCAGCGATCCGCCTTGATCGCCGCCGCTACCGCCACCGCCGACGTGTCCGATCCGCCGCGGCCGAGCGTGGTGACGCGGCCGTCCTCCGCCAGCCCCTGGAAGCCGGGGATCACCGCGACCTCGCCCGCCGCCATGCTCGCGGCGAGCGCGTCGACCGCGATCTCGCCGATCCGCGCCTTGGCATGCGCCGCGTCGGTCTGGATCGGCAATTGCCAGCCGAGCCACGAGCGCGCCGGCACGCCCGCCGCCTGCAGGGCGATCGCGAGCAGGCCGCTGGTGATCTGCTCGCCCGCGGCGACGACGACGTCATATTCGCGCGGATCGTAGAGCGACGAGGCCTCGCGGCAGAAGCCGACCAGCCGGTCGGTCTCGCCCGCCATCGCCGAGACGACCACCGCGACCTGATTGCCGGCATCGACCTCGCGTTTGACGCGCGCCGCCACGCTCCGGATGCGCTCGATCCCGGCCATCGACGTGCCGCCGAACTTCATCACGATCCGTGCCATGCCGCGTCGCCAAACTCCTTGGGGTAAAGGGGCCGCACTGATAGGTAGCGGTCATGATGATGGCAAGCAGCACGATCGATCCGCGCGAGGCGAAGCATTTCGGCGCGATGGCGAAGGACTGGTGGGACCCGAAGGGCTCGTCGGCGATGCTGCACAAGCTCAACCCCGTCCGGCTCGGCTATATTCGCGCGGCGATCGACCGGCATTGGGACGGCGACGACACCAGCTTCACCCCCCTCGCCGGCCGCCGCGCGCTCGATGTCGGCTGCGGCGCCGGGCTGCTCTGCGAACCGCTCGCCCGGCTCGGCGCGGCGGTGACGGGGATCGATGCGGCGGCGGAGAATATCGCCGTCGCCACAGCGCATGCCGCCGAGGCGGGGCTGACGATCGACTATCGCGCGGTCGGGGTCGAGACAATGACCGGGACGTTCGACCTCGTCACCAGCCTCGAGGTGATCGAACATGTCGCCGATCCGGCCGGCTTCGTCCGCGGCCTTGCCGAGACGCTCGCCGACGGCGGCCTGCTGGTGCTGTCGACCCCCAATCGCACGCCGCTGTCGCGCCTCGCGCTGATCACGCTGGCCGAGGGCACCGGCCGCATCCCGCGCGGCACGCACGATTGGGACAAGTTCCTCACCCCCGACGAGCTCACCGACCTGCTCCGCCGCGCCGGCCTGACCGTCACCGACGTGCGCGGCCTCGGCTTCTCGCCCGCGACCGGCTTCACGCTGAGCGATTCGACGCAGCTCGATTATTTCGTGACCGCGAAGCGGGGATAGGGCGGGGACCGGCGCGATCCGCGCCTGCCGCCATTTCCCGAATTGGCACGCCGCGCACCCGTCGCTACCGCGGGTCGCCATGTCCCCCCTCGCCAATCCGCGGCTGCGCCTGCCGATCCTCGTCCTCGTCGCGATCGCGGCGCGGGCGCTGACCTTCGGCAACCCGGTCGTCCATGTCGACGAGGAATTCTATTTCGTCACCGCGCAGCGGATGTGGCAGGGCGCGCTGCCCTTCGTCGATATCTGGGACCGCAAGCCGGTCGGGCTGTTCCTGCTCTACGCGCTTCCCGCGAGACTCGGCGTGCCGGCGGGGATCTGGGCCTATCAGCTGCTCGCGCTGGTCAGTGCGATCGTCACCGCCTGGGGCATCGCCAAATTGGCCGAGCGGCTCGGCTTCGCGGCCGGCGCGACCGCGGGCGGCATCGCCTATCTGCTGTGGCTCGACCTGCTCGGCGGTCAGGGCGGTCAGGCGCCGGTCTTCTACAATCTGCTGATGCTCGCGGCGGCGGCGCTGGTGCTGCGGCCGCGGCGCGCGACGCACGGCATCGTCGCGATGACTTTGGTCGGCATCGCATTGCAGATCAAATATTCGGTGGTGTTCGAAGGCATCACCTTCGGCCTCTGGCTGCTCGCCGATACGTGGCGTCGCCAGCGCCGGCCGCTGCGCCTGATCGCCTATGCCGCCGCGCTGGTCGTCGCGGCGCTGCTCCCCACCGTGCTCGCGGCCACATATTATGCCGCGGTCGGGCAATGGGATGCCTTCGCCTACGCCAATTTCCTGTCGATCCTGCACCGCAACCCCGATCCGCTCACCGATCTCGCGAGCAATCTCGGCCAGCTCGTGCTGATCGTCTCGCCGCCGGTCGCGCTCGCCATCGTCGCGCTGCTGCGCGGCGGCGCGTCGCGGCCGCGGACCTTCGTCGCGCTCTGGCTGGCGGGCGCGATCCTCGGCGTCGCGATCTTCCGGCCGTGGTTCGATCATTATGCGCTGCCGATCCTGCTCCCCGCCTGCGCCGCGGCGGCGGGGATGCTGGGGCGGCCCGAGTGGCAGCGCTGGCGTACCCCGGCGCTGCTGCTCACCGCCGCGTTCGCCGGGCAGATCGTGTTGATCGTCCAGCGTATCGGCCGCGGCGACGGGAAGCAGCTCGCCGCGGTCGCGCACGCCATCGGTCGCGGGCCGGGCTGCCTCTACGTCTATTCGGGCAGCGACATGCTCTACAGCGCGACCGGCCGCTGTCTGATGTCGCGCTACCTCGTCCCCTCGCACCTGATCCGCGCGCGCGAGGCGGGCGCGACCGGCGTCGATCAGGACACCGAGATCCGCCGCATCCTCGCCGCGCGGCCGGCGGTGGTGGTGATCCGTCCCTTCTACAGCGGCGAGCGCCCAGCCGCGCATGCGCTGGTCGCCGCCGCGGTGGCGCGCAATTATCGGCTGACCGCGTCGCTGCCGATGGGCAACGAGATCATCCGCGTCTATCATCGCGCGCGATGAAACGCCTGTTCGCCTCGATCCACGACGTCTCGCCCCGGTTCGAGGGGCAGGTCGACCAGCTGCTCGATCATCTCGCCCCGCATGTCGGGCGGCGGCTGGCGATGCTCGTCGTGCCCGATCACTGGTCGAGCGCGCCGATCACCCCCGCCTATGCGACGCGGCTGCGCGGCTGGGCGGACGAGGGCGTCGAGATGTTCGTCCATGGCTGGACGCATCGCGACGACAGCGCCCACAGCGGCACGGCCGCCGCGCTCAAGGCCAAGCATATGACCGCGGGCGAAGGCGAGTTCCTCGGCCTCAGCCATGCCGAGGCGCTGGCGCGGATGCGGCGCGGCAAGGCGCTGGTCGAGGATATCACCGGCCGCGCCGCGACCGGCTTCATCGCGCCGGCGTGGCTCTATTCGGAGGGCGCGCGCGCGGCGCTCGCCGATGCCGGCTTCGCGCTCGCCGAGGATCATGCGCGCGTCTGGCGACCCGGTGGCGCGGTGGTCGCGCGCGGGCCGGTGATCACCTGGGCGAGCCGCACGCGGATGCGCCAGTTGAGTTCGCTCGTTGCCGCCGGCGCGCTGCGCCACGCGCTCCAGCCGACGCGCAACGTGCGGATCGCGGTCCATCCCGGCGACACGACGGTGCCCGCGTTGCTCACCAGCATCACCGCCACCTTCGCCGCCTTCCGCCGCCATCGCCCCGCGGCTTATGCGGAGCTGCTCGGCTGATCTTTGCGGCGGTTGGCGCAGAGGCACAAAGGACGCGCAGAGAACCCGCCGCGCCAGCGGCTCCCATCATCGCGCGGCAAGAGCTAGTCTGCGAACGCGGTCGCTCGCGAACCCCCTCCGCGCCTCCGCGCCTCCGCGTGAACCAGAGTTGATTGCCGCTCGCCCTCGCGTTGCGACCGCATCCGTACAGCGCCACCGGCGGGTAAGCCGAGGTTTCACGCGGAGGCGCGGAGGCGCGGAGGCGCGGAGAAGATGCGATCGCTGGAACGGCGGCGTGCCTCTCGAACCTGTGATTGGCGGGCCGCGCTTGTCGCGAGCGAAGCCCTCTGCGTCCTCTGCGCCTCTGTGCGCGCCATTCACCGCCCGGCCAGAGGCCGGAATCTAGGCCCGCAACCGCCGCGCATCGCGCGCCGCGATCGCCGCGGCGTAATGCGCGACCAGATCGGCGGCATGTTCCTCGTCGTTGCGCACCCGCGTCGACGCCACCCGCGCGGCGCGGCGGACGAGCGCGCGGTCGCGCGCCAGCATCCGGCCGATCGCGTCGGCGCAGCTCTGCACGTCGCGCTGGGCATAGACTTCGGCGAACATCGGCTCGGCGATCTCGGCGGCGCCGCCGCCGTCCGGCACGATCAGCGGCGTGCCGCTCGCCAGCGCCTCGGCGGGGACGAGGCCGAACGTCTCGGTGCCGCAGCCGTGGATGTAGACATCGGCGCTCGCCATGATCGTCGCCAGCCGCCGCCGGTCATAGACGGGGCGGAACAGGCGGATATGCGGGCTCGCGCCGATATGCCGTTCGAGCGTCTTGGTATCCATGCCCTGGCCGAGGATCACCAGCCCGACCGGCGCCTGCGTCGCGACGCGATGCACCGCGTCGATCACCGTCGGCCAGCGCTTCTCGGGATGATGGCGGCCGACGCCGAGCAGCAGCGTCGCCTCGGGCGGCAGCCCGCATTGCCGCAGCAGTGCGGCGCGCAGCGTCTCGTCGCGCAGGTCGGGCGAGAAATGCGCCTGTTCGATGCCGAGCGGCATCGTCGCGTCGACGCGGATGCCGCGTGCGGCGAGCTGCCGGGTCAGCGCCGGCCCGTTGGTCACCACCGTGTCGTAGCGGGCGAGGCAATGGTTGAGATAGCGATCGTACCAGGCGAAGGCACGCTCGATCCGCGGCTCGGAGGCGAGCGGCTTGAACCAGCGTTTCGGATAGGCCTCGAGATTGTCGTTGTGCATGAAATAGGAGCGCAGCGCCCGCCCCTGCCATTGCGCGACGATCCACGAGGATTTCCACGGCGAGCAATTCTCGACCACGTCGGGATCGAGCGCGTCGAGCCGCTGGTGGATCGGCGCGGCGTCCCAGAACAGCCCGTAATTGGCGTCGAACGGCATGCCCGGCGCCTTGATGTAATGGATCGCGCCGCCGCCGGGCCGTTCCTCGATCCGATCCTCGCGCCCCGGCGCGAGCACGATCAGCTCATGCCCCATGCCCGCCAGCACCTCGATCTTGCGATCGATATAGGTGCGCACCCCGCCGCCGGTCGGCGAGTAGATCTCGTTGACGTCGACGATCCGCATCAATCGTCCTTGGTCGGGGAGAAGCCGCCGAGGCCGTGCAGATATTGCATCCGGATCGTCCGGGTGACCGTACCCTCGCCGACGTCGACCAGCGCGCGGTCGACCTTGGGGCGGGACATGCCGATCTTGCCGGTACCGGGGAAGCCGGCGCCGTCGGCGAAGAAGTTGAACTTGTTCTTGTTATCCCGATCGTGCGTGACCAGCAGCGCATAGCGGCCGGGGCGCGGCACGCGGATGCACACCTGGATGCTGCCGGACTGCGGAATCGTCGTCCACACCCGGCGGAAGGTCTTGCCCGCCGCGATCAGCACCGAATCGTCAGCGAGGAAGTCGGTCTCGTTCGCCGGATAGAGTTCGAGCTTGATCCGCCCCTTTCGATCCTTGAGCCCGGCGATCTGCGCGAGGATCGCCGGCCCGCCGCCGAGCGAACAGGCCGCGGCATCGCTGCCCAGGATCTGTGCCTGCGCCGGCATCGCCGCCGCCATCGCCGCCACGGCGAGCGCCGCCCGGATCATTCGCGTGATCATGCCGGCTTCCGCGTCGCAAGATGGTGGATGCCGAAGCCGACGATAAGCAGCGCATGCACCAGCAGCACCGCCGCCGCGGTGAAGGCGATCAGCTCGGACAGCGCCTTGTCCTGGCCGATCATCAGGATCGCGAAATTGGCGAACAGCAGGTCCTTGTTGGGCAACAGCGGCAGGCGCGAGAACAGCATCCGCCCCGCCGACAGGAACAGCCAGGTGCCGATCGCCACGCTCGGCATCGCCAGCGCCCAGGCGAGCGCAAGGAAGAACCCGCCGAGTATCAGCCGCAGGCAGTGGATGCCGAAGATCGCCCACAGCTCGCCGCGCGACAGCGAGAACACCTTGCGCGAGAAGATCAGGAACGGCAGCGACGTGCCGAAGATCACCACCAGCGAACCGTAGACGTAGCGCATCATCTCGGGCGGGATGAGGTTGCGCCCGACCGGCAGCGCCACCGCGATCATCGCCAGCGTCACCGCATTGCCGGCGATCGCCGACAGGATCGACACGTCCTTGACCGCGCCGAACGGCGCCGCGACGGCCTGCGCCCGGCTGCGCGCCCAGGCGTAGAAATAGGCCTCGCCCGAATAGCCCATGACGACGTCGTTCGCGATCCGCTTCTTGATCAAGGCGACCAGCCCGCCGAGCGGGATGCGCCACAGGCGGCGGAAGATCCAGTAATCGGCCAGCGGCGGCACGAAATACAGCGCAGCAAAAGCCACGTAGAACAACGGGTTGCGCGGCGTCACACGGTTCAGCCCGGCGAGCCCCGAGCCGAGCAGCTCGTGCGCCAGTCCGGCGAGCATCGCCAGAGTCACCAACCCGCCGATGATCGCAGGCCACCGGCTTTTGATGGTTTTCAAGGGTTGAAGTCCCGCGATGTCGGGGGAGGGCGGCACGATCTCGACGAGACTGCGGCCGGCGGTGTGATCGATCTGCACCCGTTGATCCGAACGATGACGATGGGATCATTTAGCGTTAGTGCGCCAATGTTGCACATGAATTTCGCTTCACTGTCCCGTCACTCTGGCCGGCGGCGGCCATGACCGGGCCGGAGCAGGTGACGGACCGGAGCGGATCCGCTTCGATGAGGCGCCGATGGCGATCGAACAGGGTCGTGCCGACCGCCGATGCACCGGTCGCCGGAGCGCCCGCGCTAGAGCGCCGGGTAGCGCAACCGCCCGACGAAGCGCGACAGGCTCGGCCGATGCTCATAGCGCTTGCCGAACGCCGCCTTGGCCTTTTCAAAGCGCATGATCCCGTCGATCCGGCGGGCGAGGAAGGCGCGCGTCTCGGCATAGCCCTCGCTCTCGTCGTCGAGGAAGACGGTGATCGTCGCGGCATAGACGCCGAGCAGGATCGTGCGCTTGGTGTAATGATTATAGTCGGTCGCGGTATCGCCGGCCAACCGCCACATCAGGTCGACGCTGCGCCAGCCGAGCCGCGCCGCCTGCGCCACGTTCTGCGGCAGCGCGAGGATCGCGCGCGCCCGGCGCAGCGATTCGCGATCGGGCGCGACGATCGCGAGCCGCGCCTCGACCAGAGCGGAGATGCGCGCGCGAATCTTCATCGCCGCGAGCGTTTCGGGCGGCAGCCGTTCCGCCATCCGCCGGTCGATCGCCGCGAACCAGGCATCGATCATCGCCACCGCGCCGTCGGCGAAGGCGAGCCGCGCGACGTCGCGATCGATCCCCGCCGCCTCCGCCGCCATGTCGCGCGCGGCGTCGCCCCAGCCGTCGAACGCGGCATTGGCGGCGATGCCCTCGGCGAGCGCGTCGCGGATCTCATCGAGCGTCAGGTCCTGCGTCATGCCTCTACCTCCTGCTGCGCCTCCTGCGCCGCCGCGCGCGCCGGTGCAACCTCCGCGCGCCGCACCAGCACCAGCGCGAGCGCCACCAACGCGACGCCCAGCCAATCCGGTCCCTGCAACCGCTCGCCATAGACGATCCAGCCGACCGCGCCGGCGACCACCGGCTGGATCAGCAAGGCGATGCCGATCACCAGCGGCGACAGCCGGCCGAGCGCATAGATCATGCACCCCTGACCGATCACCTGGCTGACCAGGGCCAGACCGAGCAGCGGCGTCCATTGCTGCGGCAGGATCGCCTCTCCCAACAGCCCGGCGAACAGCAGCAGCGGCAGCGCCGTCGCGGCGCTGGCCAGCGCCAGCGTCGGCAGCGGGCGCAACGCGCGGCGGACGCGCGCCATCATCACGATATAGACAGTGTAGAGGATGCCGGCGAGGATGCAGAGCAGGTCGCCCGCGAGATTGCGCGAATCGAGCTGGTACGATCGTCCCATCAGCAGCGCCGCGCCGAGGGCTGCGAGCAGCAGCGCGATCCCCTGCGTCCGCGTCGGCCAGATCCGCGCGACGAGGAATCCGTAGAGCGGATAGATCAGGATCGCCGAATTGCCGAACAGCGTCGCATTGGCCATCGTCGTGCGGACGATGCCGAGGTGCCAGCTGGCGAGATCGGCGGCGAAGGCGATGCCGCCGGCGACGATCAACACCCAGAGCAGCGGCCCGATCCGCCCCGGCCGCGCGCCGCCGCCTAGCGCGAGCGCGGCGAGGATCGGCACCGCGAGCGTGATCCGCCAGAAACCGGCCGCGACCGGGCCGACGTCGGCGAGCCGCACGAACCACGGGCCGAAGGCGAGCGCGACATTGGCGACGACCAGCGCGACGAAGGCGGTTCCCTGATCCTGCGTTGGCGGCACGACAGATTTTCTTGGCGACGGCGGCCGATGCATGCCGCGCTGTAGCGCCCTATCTTGAGCGCGTCAGGTCCTTTGGAGCATCTATGCCAAGTCTCTTCGATCCCATCCAACTCGGCGATATCCCCGCCGCCAATCGCATCCTGATGGCGCCGCTGACCCGCGGCCGCGCCACCGACGATCACGTGCCGACCGATCTGATGATCGACTATTACCGCCAGCGTGCCGGCGCCGGACTGATCATCAGCGAGGGCACCGGCGTCAGCCGCCAGGGGCTCGGCTGGCCCAATGCGCCGGGGCTGTGGACCGAACCGCAGGTCGAGGCGTGGAAGCCGGTGACCGACGCGGTCCATGCCGCGGGCGGGCGGATCGTCGCGCAGATCTGGCATATGGGCCGGCTGTCGCGGCCGGAGGTGATCGGCATGACGCCGCTGTCCTCGTCGGCGACGCGCGCGCCCTATCACAAGGAGGACAATCCCTATGTCGAGGCGCAGGCGGCAACGCTCGACGATATCGCCCGCGCGCAGGACGATTATGCCACCGCGGCGCGCAACGCGATCCGCGCCGGCTTCGACGGCGTGCAGATCCACGGCGCCAATGGCTATCTGATCGACCAGTTCCTGCGCGACAACACCAACCTGCGCGACGACGACTATGGCGGCAGCCCGGAAAACCGCATCCGCTTCATGCGCGAGACGGTGGCGCGCGTCGCCGATGCGATCGGCGCGGGGCGGACGGCGATCCGCCTGTCGCCCAATGGCGAGACGCAGGGCGCCGACGACAGCGATCCGGCGAGCGTCTTCGTGCCCGCCGCGGCGGCGCTCGACGCGCTCGGCATCGCCTTCCTTGAGCTGCGCGAACAGGCGCCCGACGGCACCTTCGGCCGGACCGACGTGCCCAAGCTCAGCCCGCAGATCCGCGAGGTGTTCAAGCGGCCGCTGATCCTCAACCAGGATTATTCCGCCGAGGCGGCGGCGGCGGATGTCGAATCGGGCCGCGCCGACGGCATCGCCTTCGGCCGCAAGTTCATCGCCAATCCCGATCTGGTCGAACGGCTGCGCCAGGGCGCGCCGCTCGCCGAGGACAATCCGGCGACCTGGTACACGAAGGGGCCGCAGGGCTATACCGACTATCCGGCGCTGGAGACGGCGGCGGCCTGAGCCCGACGATCCCGTCGGACGGCAGGGTCCAGCAAAAAGCCCCGGGGGAGACCCCGGGGCTTTTTCGTTAGTCGATCTTCGGCAGCGTTTCGAACTGGTGATAGGGCGGCGGCGAGGACAGCGTCCATTCCAGCGTCGTCGCGCCCTCGCCCCACGGATTGTCGGGCGCCTTGGGGCCCGCAATCAGCGAGTAGATGACGTTGACGAAGAAGATCACCATGCCCGCGGCCATGATCTCATATCCGTGGCTCGCCAGCGCGTTCCAATGTGCATAGGCGTCCGGATAGTCCGGATAGCGCCGCGGCATGCCCTGCAGGCCGAGGAAGTGCATCGGGAAGAACAGCAGGTTCACGCCGACGAAGAACACCCAGAAGTGCAGCTGGCCGAGCAGCTCGTTGTACATCTTCCCGAACATCTTCGGGAACCAGTAATAGAAGCCGGCGAACAGGCCGAACACCGCGCCGAGGCTGAGCACGTAGTGGAAGTGCGCGACGACGTAATAGGTGTCCTGCATGTAATCGTCGATGCCGCCGTTGGCGAGCACCACGCCGGTGACGCCGCCGACCGTGAACATGAAGATGAAGCCGATCGCCCAGACCATCGGCGTCTTGAACGACAGCGATCCGCCCCACATTGTCGCGATCCACGAAAAGATCTTGATGCCGGTCGGCACGGCGATGACCATCGTCGCGGCGGTGAAGTACATCTTCACGTTCACCGACAGGCCGGTGACGAACATATGGTGCGCCCAGACGACGAAGCCGACCACGCCGATCGCGACCATGGCATAGGCCATGCCGAGATAGCCGAAGACGGGCTTGCGGCTGAACGTCGCGATGATCTGGCTGACGATGCCGAAGCCCGGCAGGATCATGATGTACACTTCGGGGTGACCGAAGAACCAGAACAGATGCTGGTAGAGGATCGGATCGCCGCCGCCGGCCGGATCGAAGAAGGTCGTGCCGAAGTTGCGGTCGGTGAGCAGCATGGTGATCGCCGCGGCGAGCACCGGCAGCGCGAGCAGCAGCAGGAAGGCGGTGACCAGCACCGACCAGACGAACAGCGGCATCTTGTGCAGCGTCATGCCCGGCGCGCGCATGTTGAAGATGGTGGTGATGAAGTTGATCGCGCCGAGGATCGACGAGGCACCCGCGAGGTGGAGCGCGAGGATCGCCATGTCGACGCTCGGCCCCGGCTCGCCATAGGTCGACAGCGGCGCATAGACCGTCCAGCCGGTGCCGGCGCCGCCGAAGAAGGGCGAGGCGAGCAGCAGCGTGAATGCCGGGATGAGCAGCCAGAAGCTGACGTTGTTCATCCGCGGGAAGGCCATGTCGGGCGCGCCGATCATGATCGGCACGAACCAGTTGCCGAAGCCGCCGATCATCGCCGGCATGACCATGAAGAAGACCATGATCAGGCCGTGCGCGGTGATCAGCACGTTCCACAGGTGGAGCGCATGGTCGAGCCCGCCGTCGCCGCCGGGCAGCCAGTTCGCCCAGCCGACCAGATACTGGATGCCCGGCTGCGCGAGCTCGGCGCGCATCAGGCCCGAGATCGCGCCGCCGATGATCCCCGCGATGATCGCGAAGATCAGGTACAGCGTCCCGATGTCCTTGTGGTTGGTCGACATGAACCAGCGCGCGAAGAAGCCCGGTTTATGGTCCGCATCGCTATGGGCATGATCGTCGTGCGCGACGAAGGCATGGGGGTGGAGGGCGGTATCGGTCATCTTACTGTCCCGCGTTGCCGGTGGCCGGATTGCCGGTTGCACCCTGCGAAGAGGAAGGAGCGGCGGTCGTCACATTCTCGACCGGGCCGGTGGCGGCGTCGGCGGCATTGCCCTCCGCCTGCTTGGCGGCGGAGCCTTCGGCGCCCGGCTGCGGGATCACCTTGTCGGACGGCTTGCCCGGGGTCGGCATCGTGCCGCCCTTGGCGCGCACCCAGGCGGCGAATTGCGCCGGCGGCACCGCTTCCACCGCGATCGGCATGAAGGCGTGGCGCGCGCCGCACAATTCGGAACACTGGCCGAAGTAGAGGCCCGGCTTCTCGATCGTGAAGCTCGTCTCGTTGAGCCGGCCCGGCACCGCGTCGAGCTTGATCCAGAAAGCGGGCATCGCCCAGCTGTGGATCACGTCCTGCGAGGTGGTGATCAACCGGATCGGCACGCCGACCGGCAGCACGACGCGATTGTCGGCGGCGAGCAGGCGCGGGCCGTCGGCATCGGTGCGGAACCGCTCGCCCTTGGCGACCTGATCCTTTTCCTTGAGCATGTTGGCGGTGATCTCGAACCCGCCGTTATCGGGATATTGATAGGACCAATACCATTGGTTGCCGATCGCCTTCAGCGTCACCGCGCCCGCCGGGGCGGGCTTGAACTGCGCCTGGAGCAGTCCGATCGACGGCACCGCGATCAGCACCAGGATGAGCACCGGCGCCAGCGTCCAGATGATCTCGATCGCGGTATTGTGGCTGGTCTTCGACGGCACCGGATTGGCCGCCCGGCGGAAGCGGAAGACGACCCAGAGCAGCAGCAGCAGCACCAGCACGCAGATCGCGACGATCAGCGGCACCAGGATCGAATCGTGGAACCAGTGGGCGAACCGGCCATTGTTGGTCACCTGCGGCTGCAGGCCGTAGCGGCCGGCGACGGGATGGCCGATGCCGGCCTCCGCGGTCATCGCCGGCGCACCGTCCATCGCCAGCAACGGCGAGGTCGGCGCGGCCGGCGCGGTGGCACTGGCGGTGGTCGGCGCGATGTTGGATACGCCGGCCGGCGCGGCGGCGCCCTGCGGCGTGGGAGCGGCGGCGATCGGCGCGGCTGCGGCGAGCGCCAGCCCGGCAGCCAGTGCGATCCCATGTAAGCGTCTGCGCATGTGTGTCGTCACCCCGTCCAGATCCCCTCGCCGCCCGGCCAAAGGGCCGATGTCAGGCGTAAGGTACGCCCCTTTTGCCACGACCTATACGCGGGGGGTGGCCCGGCCTCAAGCGCCCATCTTTATCGTCCCCGCCCGCTTGGCGGCGGCGCGGCGACTTTCTATGAGCGGCGGCATCCGATCACATCCCGGGACCGCCGATGACCGACGACGACGTGCTGGCCGAATTCCGCGCCGCCGATGCGCTGCTCGAGGGGCATTTCATTCTCTCGTCGGGACGGCACAGCTCGCGCTACCTGCAATGCGCGCGCGTGCTGATGGACCCGCGCCGCGGCGCGCGGCTTGCCGAGGCGCTCGCGGCGCGCATTCCCGACTCGATCCGCACACGGATTGCGGCGGTGGTGTCGCCGGCGATGGGCGGGGTGATCGCCGGCCATGAGATGGCGCGCGCGCTCGGCGTCGAGGCGATGTTCGTCGAACGCCCGACCGGCACGTTCGAGCTGCGCCGCGGCTTTCGCCTCGCCGCAGGACAGGAGGTGCTGATGATGGAGGACGTCGTCACCACCGGCCTCTCCTCGCGCGAGGCGATCGGCGCGATCGAGGCGGCGGGCGGCACGGTGATCGCCGGCGCGGCGCTGGTCGACCGGTCGAACGGCAGCGTCGATCTCGGCGTGCCGTTCTTTCCGCTGATCCGGCTCGACGTCCCGACCTATGCCGCCGACGCGCTGCCGCCAGAGCTCGCCGCCGTCCCGGCGAGCAAGCCGGGGAGCCGCGCGGCGTGAGCGCGCCGCTGCGCCTCGGCGTCAACATCGATCACGTCGCGACGGTGCGCAACGCGCGCGGCGCGGGCTATCCCGATCCGGTGCGTGCCGGGCTGCTCGCCGCCGAGGCGGGGGCGGACGGCATCACCGCGCATCTGCGCGAGGATCGCCGCCACATCACCGACGACGATATCGCGCGGCTGTCGGCGGCGCTGACCATCCCGCTCAACTTCGAAATGGCGGCGACCGACGAGATGCTGCAGATCGCGCTGCGCCATCGCCCGCATGCCGCCTGCATCGTCCCGGAAAAGCGCGAGGAGCTGACCACCGAGGGCGGGCTCGACGCGGCAGGCCAGCACAACCGGCTCGCGCCGCTGGTCGGCGAACTCGGCGCGGCGCGGATCCGCGTCTCGCTGTTCATCGAACCCGATCCGCGCCAGATCGAGGCGGCGATCCGGCTCGGCGCGCCGGTGGTCGAACTCCACACCGGCCGCTACGCCGAACTCGATGGCGAGGCGCGCACCGCCGAGCTGCGCCGGCTGTCCGACGCCGCGGCACTGGCGGCGAAGAATGGCATCGAGGTCCATGCCGGCCACGGCCTCACCTTCGACAATGTCGGGCCGATCGCCGCCATCCCGCAGGTGCGCGAGCTCAACATCGGCCACTTCCTCGTCGGCGAGGCCCTGTTCGTCGGCCTCGACGCGGCGGTCCGGCGGATGCGCGAGGAGATGGACGCGGCGCGAGGGTGACGACGGACTGACGTTTAGCGCTGCTCGGTATTCCCCCCGTAACCGCACCGGGCAAAGTCCTCGCCCTTCCTCCGCGTGTTCGATCGTCTTGCGGAGATGCACCAGCAGAGGCGAGGCGTAGCGTGCGGGCACGAAGAGGGTTCACGCGGAGGCGCGGAGGCGCGGAGGCGCGGAGGAAGAAGCTGGGCCGGTTTGCCGGAAAGGCTGCGCGTCACCGGTGCTGGCGGAGGTAGCCCCTGATATAGGCGTCGACGGCGCGCAGGTCGTCGGCGGTCCAGCGATGCGGCGGGATGTGGACGTTGTTCTCACGCAGCACCCGCGGGATCAGGTCGCCATTCGGGCGCAGCACGACCGAGGCGACGATGACGCCGGGATAGGTGGCCAGCCGCCGCCGGAAGGGCGGCGCGGTCAGGTCGATGGTCGGCGGGTTGCTCTTGTGCGCGAGCGGGCCGGTGCCGCGCAGGTCGGCACCGTGGCAGATGGCGCACCGCTGTTCGTACAGCTGCCGCCCGACATCGCCCGTCCCGGCCAGCACCGGCGTCGGCATCAGCAGCGCGATAGAGGCCGACAGCCACCCCGCCCGCATCCTTGAGCCCCCCCCTGCCGCGATCCTTCACCCTTATAGCGGCAAGCGGCGGCGAATAACGCGGATGCGCTGCTTTCCCTGCCGACCCCCGCCGCGTAAGAGAGCAACATGATGCGCGCACCGTTCCGCCCGGCCCCATCGTCCCGCCGCTCGGGCGGCGCGGCATGATCGTCGGCCTCGGCTCCGACCTGTGCAACATCGAGCGGATCGCGGCATCGCTCGAGCGGTTCGGCGAGCGGTTCGAGGCGCGGGTGTTCACCGACGCCGAACGCGCGCGCGCAGCGCGGCGGCCGTTCACCAAGGCGGGCACGCTCGCCAAGCGTTTCGCCGCCAAGGAGGCGTTTTCCAAGGCGGTCGGCACCGGGTTCAAGGCGGGCGTGTTCATGAAGGACATCGGCGTCGTCAATGCCGCTTCGGGCGCGCCGACGCTGGCGCTGACCGGCGGCGCGAAGGAACGGCTTGACGCGATGATCCCCGAAGGCCACGTCGCACGCTTACATGTGACCCTGACCGACGATCATCCATGGGCGCAAGCCTTTGTGATCATCGAGGCAATTGCGAACCCCAAGCCATGAAGGAAGCGGTGTTGGACGGCAGCAAGTCCACCGAGGCGGCCCCGATCGCGCCGGCTACGCCCGCGCCGGCAGCGCCGACGACGAAGAAGACGGACTGGTGGGGGGAGATCAAGGGCATCTTCTGGCTGATCCTGATCGTCCTCGGCTTCCACAGCTTCATCGCCAAGCCCTTCTACATTCCCTCCGAATCGATGCTGCCCGGCCTGCGCATCGGCGACCGGCTGGTGGTGTCGAAATTCGCCTACGGCTGGTCGTTCGTCTCGCCGACGATCCCCAATCCGGTGGCGATCTTCAAGGGCGTGGTGCTGCGCCAGCCCGAGGAGAGCTGGAGCGTCGGCCTGCCCTTCATCCACGGCCGCCTGTTCGGCAGCCTGCCGACGCGCGGCGACGTGGTGATCGTGACGCCGCCGGGAACGCGCAACGACTATATCAAGCGCGTCATCGGCCTGCCGGGTGATACGCTCGCGGTGCGCGGCGGCGTCGTCATCCTCAACGGCAAGCCGATCGCACGCGGGCCGATGCATTACGTCGACCTGCCGGTGGACACCAACAGCCCGTGCAGCGACCGCGACTATTACGGCGCGCGCCGGCCGGCGCCGGGCGGCGGCTATGTCTGCCATCTGCCGATCGTCACCGAGACGCTGCCCAACGGTCGCCATTACGACACCGTCGACCTCGAACCCGACAGCCCGGGCGACAATTATCCGCAGGTGACGATCCCCGCCAACCACGTCTTCCTGATGGGCGACAATCGCGATCGCTCGGCGGACAGTCGCTTCCCGCTCGCGCAGCTCGGGCTCGGCGGGCCGGTGCCCTATGAGAATCTCGGCGGGCGCGCCGAATTCCTGACCTTCAGCCTCGATGGCGATGCGACGCTCAACCCGCTGACCTGGTGGGGATCGCTCCGCGCCGATCGCGCCGGCCTGTCGCTCCACCCGGCAAGCGGACAGTAAGATGAGCGGGACGCCGCGTGCGCCGAGCCCGGCCGAACTGCGTGACCCGTTCGTCCGCCGCGAACTGACCCGGGCCGCGGTGTGGCTCGGCCTCGCCGGCGCGATCGCGCTGGTGGTGCTGCTCGTCCAGCCGCTGCTGATCATCTTCGCCGGGCTGGTCTTCGCCGCGCTGCTCGACGGCGGGGTGCGGCTGCTCGGGCGGGTGCTGCCGATCGGACGCGGCTGGCGGCTGCTGATCGTCGTGCTGCTGACGGTCGTCTTCCTGCTCGGCACCTTCTATCTGACCGGCGTCCAGGTCGCCGAGCAGTTCGCGCAATTGCGATCGACGCTCGAATCGCAGGCGGGCAAGCTCGCCGGCTGGCTCGGCCGGCAGGGCCTGATGCCCGGTGCGTCCGACGTCAGCGGCATCGCGCGCCAGGCGCTGGGATCGGTCGGGCGGATCACCGCCTGGGTCGGGACGGCGTTCGGCGCGCTGACGACGATGTTCATGATCCTCGTCATCGGCCTGTTCGTCGCGATCGATCCCGGCACCTACCGGCGCGGGACGGAATGGCTGGTGCCGCGCCGCCACCGTGCGGAATTCGCGACGGTGACGGGGCGGATGGGGCAGACGTTGCGCCGGCTGCTCGCCGGGCGGCTGCTCGGCATGGTCGCGGAGGGCGTGCTGACCGGCATCGCGCTCCGCATCGGCGGCGTGCCGATGGCGATGATCCTCGGCATCCTCACCGGGCTGCTTGCCTTCATCCCCAATATCGGCGCGTTCATCAGCGGCGCATTGATGATCGCGGTCGGGTTCTCGGCGGGGACCGAGGTCGGCTATTGGGCGATCGGCACCTATGTCATCGTGCAGGGATTCGACGGCTATGTGCTGCTGCCGATCGTCGCCAAGAAGACGGTCGACCTGCCGCCGGCGCTGACGCTCGGCGCGCAGATCCTGGCGAGCGCATTGTTCGGCATCCTCGGGCTGGCACTCGCCGATCCGATGACCGCGATGATCAAGAGCGCGCTCGAACGCAGCAGCGAGCGCGAGGGCGAGCGCGACGGATCAGGCGAGCCGGTCGAACAGCGCTAGATAGCGTGCGGCCGAGTCGGCGCCCGGCTGCGGCACCGGCGCCGGGCGTGGCGCATCGAGCCAATGGTTGAGCGCGGCGGCAAAGCCCGCCGCATCGTCGCAGGCGACGACGCTGCCGAGCCGCGCGTCGCCGACGATCTCGCGCACCGACGGGCTCGACGCGGTCGCGACGACCGGCGTGCCGACCGACAGCGCCTCGCGCAGCACGCCGGGCACGCCCTCGTAATCGGACGGCAGCGCGAGCAGCGCCGCCTGCGCCATCGCCACCAGCGGATCGGCGACATGGCCGGGCAGGCGTACGCGATCGCCGAGCCCGGCGGCGGCGATCTGCCGTTCGAGCGCATCGCGCATATCGCCCTCGCCGAGGATCACCACCGTGACGTCGGCCGGCAGCGCCGGCACCGCGGCGATCAGCCGGTCCCAGCGCTTCTGTGCGACCAGCCGCCCGACGCCGAGCACGATCCGCCCCGCCGGCAGCGCGATCCCCGGCGCGCCGGGCGCGGGCGGGGCGGGCGGATTGGGGATGACGCTGGTGCGTCGCTCCATCCGCATCGCCCGCGCCGCGACCGCCGCGGTGGCCGGCGTCATCGCGACGAGATGATCGAGGAAGCGGCCATGCTGCGCGAGCCACAGCCGATGCCCGGCATCCATCACCCGGCCGTGATCGGCGCGATCGATCGCATTCGACAATTTGGCGACGATCGGCGGGCAATCCGCACCGAGCCGCCAGCGCAGCCACGCGGCGACCAGCGTATAATGGTTGCCGGCACAGAAGATCACGTCGGGCCGCAGCCGCCGGGTGATCGCGGCGAGGCGATATTGGGCGAGATAGTTGCGCTGGCCGAGCGACTCGACGTCGATCCCCGCCGGCACCTCCGCGGCGAGCGGTCCGCGCGCGTCGCCGACCACGAGCGTCACCCGCCGCCCCGCCGCCAGCCATGCGCCTGCGAGGCGGAGCTGCGCCCGCTCGACGCCACCGCCAGCCAGGTCCTGAGCAAAGGTAAGGATATGATCGGCCGGCATTTGCGGCAACCGCCCTGCCATAGACCCGCTGCGGGTGGAAGGCCGGCGATAGGGCGGCGGCGAATCGCGCCGCGATCGGAGCCGGCAGAAAAAGCCGCTGCCTTCGACTGCCCTTCCCGCTCACGCCTCTATAAAAGATTAATCGTCCACCGGACGCTTTCCACCGGTCGAATCCGGCCACCGCCACTTTACTCCCCCCTGGGTAAATGATAATCACTTGCATCATGGATATGTCGCGCACCGTCGTTCCTGCCCTCGACCTCGTCTCCCTGCCGCGCCGTCAGCGCGCGACGGTCGCGGCGATCGACTGGACCCGTCTCGCGCTGCCCGAAGCGCGACGGTTGCGCGAACTCGGCTTCGATGAGGGCGTGCCGGTCGAGGTGCTGCATCGCGCCTCGCTGGGCAGCGGGCCGATCGCCTGCCGGATCGGCCGGATGACCGTGGCGCTGCGTCGCGCGGTCGCCGGCGCGGTGCATGTGGCGCCAGCCACCGCCGACTAATCGTGCATGCAGCCCCGCTGGTCGCGCTGGTCGGCAATCCCAATGCCGGCAAGAGCGCGCTGTTCAACGCGCTGACCGGCGCGCGGCAGAAGGTCGGCAATTATCCCGGCGTCACCGTCGAACGCCATTCGGGCCGCTGGGTGCTCGATGACGGACGACCGGTCGAGCTGCTCGACCTGCCCGGCGCCTACAGCCTTGAACCGTCCAGCCCCGACGAGCGCGTCACCCGCGACGTCGTCACCGGCGCGAGCACGCTCGAACGGCGTCCGGACGCGCTGGTCGTGGTGGTCGATGCCGCCAATCTCGACAATCATCTGCGCTTCACGCTTCAGCTGATCGCACTCGGCCTGCCGGTGGTGGTGGCGCTCAACATGGTCGACCTCGCCGAGCGCGACGGGCTGACGCTGGATGCCGCCGTGCTCTCCCGTGAACTCGGCGTGCCGGTGGTGCCGACCGTCGCGGTCCGGCGGCGCGGGCTCGACGATCTGCGCGCGATGGTGGCGGATGCGATCGGCAGCGCCGCGCGTCCCGCGGCGGCGGGCGCGGGAACGCAGGACGATATCGTCGCGCTGCAACGCCGCGCGCGCCAGATCGCCGCCGCCGCCACCGTATCGGAAACCGCGGCGCGGCGCTGGGCGAACTGGCTCGACGCGGTCGCGCTGCACCCGATCGCCGGGCCGCTGCTGCTCGTCTCGATCCTGTTCGTCATGTTCCAGGCGGTGTTCACCTGGGCGGCGGTGCCGGCCGATGCGATCGACGCCGGCTTCGCCGCCTTGCAGGGCGCGATCAAGGCGGCGATGCCCGACAGCTTCCTGCGCTCGCTGCTCACCGACGGGTTGATCGCCGGGGTCGGCGCGGTGATCGTCTTCCTGCCGCAGATCCTGATCCTGTTCCTGTTCATCCTGATCCTCGAATCCTCCGGCTATATGGTGCGCGCGGCGTTCCTGATGGACCGGCTGATGGCGACGGTCGGCCTGTCGGGCCGCGCCTTCATCCCGCTGCTGTCGAGCTTCGCCTGCGCGGTGCCGGGGATCATGGCGACGCGAGTGATCGAGGACGAGAAGGACCGGCTGACGACGATCCTGATCGCGCCGCTGATGACGTGCAGCGCGCGCTGGCCGGTCTACACCCTCATCATCGGCGCGATGATCCCCAACACGCCGCTGCTGCCCTTCGTGCGGTTGCAGGGCGTGGTGATGTTCGGGCTGCTCGTCATCGGCATCGCCGGTGCCTATGTCGCGGCGCTGGTGCTGCGACGCACCGTCACCAAGGGCGCCTCGTCGGGCTTCATGATGGAGATGCCGAAATATCAGGTGCCGCTGCTGCGCGACGTGCTGCTCGGCCTGTGGCAGCGCGCGGTGATCTTCCTCAAGCGCGCCGGCACGATCATCGCCGCGACGACGGTGGTGCTGTGGCTGCTGCTCAGCTTCCCCAAGCCGCCCGAGGGCAGCGGGATCAGCCCGGTCGACTATTCGGTCGGCGGGCGGATCGGCCACGGCATCGAATATGTCGTCAAGCCGATCGGCTTCAACCGCGACATCGCGCTGGCGCTGCTGCCGGCGATGGCGGCGCGCGAGGTCGCGGTGTCGGCGATCGGCACCGTCTATGCGATCGACGACAAGGACGGCGGCACCGACCGTATCACCGACCAGATCCGCGGCCGCTGGACGCTGCCGACCGCGCTCGCCTTTCTGATGTGGTTCGTCTTCGCGCCGCAGTGCATCTCGACGATCGCGGTGACCCGGCGCGAGACCAACGGCTGGAAATGGCCGCTGTTCATGGTTGGCTATTTGTTCGCCGCCGCCTACATCATGGCCGGGATCACATATTGGCTGGCGGTGTTCGCCGGCCTGTAGGCATTTTCGGGGCAGTTCATGGCGGGTAGCGTCAACAAGGTCATTCTCGTCGGCAACCTGGGGCGCGACCCCGAATCGCGGTCGTTCCAGAACGGCGGCAAGGTGGTCAACCTGCGCATCGCGACGTCCGAATCCTGGAAGGACAAGAACAGCGGCGAGCGCAAGGAGAAGACCGAATGGCATTCGGTCGCGATCTTCAACGAAGGGCTGGCCAATGTCGCCGAGCGCTTCCTGCGCAAGGGCTCCAAGGTCTATATCGAAGGCGCGTTGCAGACGCGCAAATGGCAGGACCAGCAGGGCAACGACAAATATTCGACCGAGATCGTGCTGCAGGGCTTCAACAGCGTGCTGACGATGCTCGATGGTCCCGGCGGCGGCCAGGGCGGCGGCGCCGGCGGCGGCGGTAGCCGCGGCGGCGACGATTATGGTGGCGGTGACTTCGGCGGTGCGTCGGGCGGCGGCTATGGCGGCGGCAACCGGACCGGCGGCGCGTCGGGCGGCAGCCGCGGCGGCGGCAGCTTCGGCCAGACGGGAGGCTTCGCCGACGATCTCGACGACGACGTGCCGTTCTGAGCGATCCTGCATCCCTGCCCTGCGCCACGCCGGCAGCCGGCTGGTGCGTCGACGAGGCGACACGCCGCGCCGCGATCGAGGCCTATGATCTCGACTCGCTGCGCGACGGCGCGGCGCTGCGCCAGATCACCGACTTTGCTGCGGCATTGTGCGGCACGCCGGTCGCGCTGGTCAGCCTGGTCGAGGAGCACGAACAGGTCTTCCTCGCGCGCACCGGGCTGACGCTGACCGAGACGCCGCGCGAGATGTCCTTCTGTCAGCATGCGATGCTGCAACCGGATATCATGGTCGTGCCCGACGCGACGCAGGATCCGCGCTTCATCGACAATGCGCTCGTCACCGGCGATCTGCACCTGCGCTTCTATGCCGGGGCACCGCTCGTCTCGGACGACGGTGTGCCGCTCGGCTCGCTATGCGTGATCGACACGATTCCGCGTCGGGGACTCACGGCATTGCAGCGCCAGGGGCTGCGCGTGCTCGCCGACAATGTCATGGCGCGGCTGCGCGACAGCCGCGACGCGGCGGCCTGGCGGGCGACCGAGCGCGCGACACGCCGCCAGCTCACCGACAGCGAGGATCGCTTCCGCACGCTCGCCGATACGATGCCGCAGATGGTGTGGTCGACGCTGCCCGACGGCTATCACGATTATTACAATGCGCGCTGGTATGAATTCACCGGCACGCCGCCCGGCTCGACCGACGGCGAGGGCTGGAACGACGTCTTCCACCCCGACGATCAGGCGCGCGCCTGGGCGGTCTGGCGGCAGTCGCTCGCCAGCGGCGATCCCTATCAGATCGAATATCGGCTGCGCCATTTCGACGGCACCTATCGCTGGGTGCTCGGCCGTGCCCTCCCGATCCGCGACGCCGCCGGGCAGGTCACCCGCTGGTTCGGCACCTGCACCGACATCCACGAACAGAAACTGGCACTGCACGAACGCGAGCTGATCAGCCAGGAGCTGTCGCACCGGATCAAGAACATCTTCGCGGTGATCTCGGGACTCATCTCGTTCGCCGCGCGCAGCAAGCCGGGCTTCGCGCCGATCGCGGCCGACCTGCGCGAGCGGATCACCGCGCTCGGCCGCGCGCATGACTTCGTCCGCCCGCACAGCCCCCAGTCGCGGCCGAACGCGCAGCAGGACAGTCTGCACGGCCTACTCGGCGAATTGTTCGAACCCTATCGCCGCGACGACGCGCCGCCGATCCGCATCACCGGCGACGAGATCGCCATCGACGACCGCTCGGCGACACCGCTCGCGCTGCTGTTCCATGAGCTCGCCACCAATGCGACCAAATATGGCGCGCTCGCCACCGACGCCGGCACGGTCGAGGTCAGCATCCGGCGCGGCGCCGACACGGCCGAGCTGTGCTGGACCGAACGCGGTGGCCCGGAAGTGACCCCGCCCACCGGCGCCGACGGCTTCGGCAGTCAGCTCATCGAACTGTCCGCGGTGCGGCAGCTCGGCGGCAGCATCCGTCGCGACTGGCAGCCCGAAGGCCTGGTGATGACGGTGACGGTGCCGCTCGCCGCCTTCCGGCGGGACTGAGCTAGGCGCGATCCCGTTCGGTCACGACGATATCGTCGTTGGCGGGCTTCTGCCCATCGGCCGCATAGGCCGCCGCGGCAAGAATAGCTGCCTCGCTGAACGGCTTGCGGATGTAGCCGAGCGCGCAGTCGAGCCCCTTGTCGATCTGTGCCGGGTTGGCGGTGACGAACACCACCTTGACGCCATGTTCGCGGGCGATCTGCTCGGCGATCCCCGGTCCGGTCGCCCCGTCGCGCAGGTTGACGTCGACGAAGGCGAAGCCGCATTGCGGCGCCGCGGCGAGCGCGCTCGTGGTGTCGGCAGCGATACCCGCGACCGTATAGCCCGCGTCGAGCAGGATACGCTCGAGGTCGAGTGCCACGAAAATCTCGTCTTCGACAATCAGCACGGTCTTGGTCATCGTACGTCCCGGTATTGGCAAGGCCAAACCTCTGTTCCACCGGATTGTTCCCGCCTTAACCCTGTTACGGCCGAAATGAACCGACCTTTAGCGTCGCAGCAGGAATATCGCATGCTGGGCGAGCAGATTGGCCGCCGCCGAACTGCGCTGGCGATCGCCCGACAGAAACCATGCCCCCTCGACCGTGATCCGCCGGTCGCGCAGGAAGGCGCGGAAATCGTCGATCGTGACATGGTGGATGTTGGGGGTGTCATACCATTGTTCGGGCAATTGCCGCGTCACCGGCATCCGCCCGCCCCACAGCAACGACACGCGCACCCGCCATTGCGCGAAATTGGGAAAGCTGACGAAGGCGCGCCGGCCGATGCGCAGCAGATGGTCGAGCACCACGTCGGGCGCGCGCGCGGTCTGCAACGTCTGGCTGAGGATCGCATAGTCGAAGCTCTGGTCGGGATAGCCGGCGAGATCGACGTCGGCATCGCCCTGGATCACCGACAGGCCGCGCGCCACCGCCGCGGCGACGTTGCCGGGATCGATCTCCAGCCCGCGCGCGTCGCAGCCATGCGCGTCGCGTAACGCCGCCATCAGCGCGCCGTCGCCGCAGCCGATGTCGAGCACGCGACTGCCCGGCGCGACATGATCGGCGATCACCGCAAGGTCGGGGCGCAGCATGCTCATCGCCCGCCGCGCAGGAAGCCGTCGACCACGCGGTTCATCTCGGGCGCGTCGAGCAGGAAGGCGTCATGGCCATAGGGACTCGTCAGCTCGACGAAGCTGACCGGCGCGCCGGCGGCGTTGAGCGCCTGCACGATGTTGCGCGATTCGAGGGTCGGATACAGCCAGTCGGTATCGAAGCTGACCAGGCAGAAGCGCGTCGTGCCGCCGCGGAAGGCGTTGGCGAGCAGCCCGCCATGTTCCTCGGCAAGGTCGAAATAATCGAGCGCGCGGGTGATGTAGAGATAGGAATTGGCGTCGAACCGGTCGACGAAGCTCAGCCCCTGGTGGCGCAGATAGCTTTCGACCTGGAAGTCCGCGTCGAAGCCGAAGCTCTTCGCCTCCCGCGCCTGTAGCCGGCGGCCGAACTTCTCGGTGAGCCCGGCCTCCGACAGATAGGTGATATGCGCCGCCATCCGCGCCACCGCGAGGCCGGCGGCCGGCGGCTCGCCGCCATAATAGTCGCCGCCGTTCCACTTGGGGTCGGCCATGATCGCCTGTCGCCCGACCTCGTGGAAGGCGATGTTCTGCGCCGAATGGCGCGCGGTCGAGGCGATCACCACCGCCGCCGCGACGCGATCGGGAAAGGTCGCCGCCCAGCTCAGCGCCTGCATACCGCCCATCGATCCGCCGACCACCGCCTTCAGCCGCGCGACGCCGAGATGATCGAGCAGCATCGCCTGAGCGCGCACCATGTCGCGGATGGTGATGACCGGAAAGCGCATCCCCCACGGCCGCCCGGTCGCCGGATTGACGCTCGCCGGCCCGGACGATCCCATGCAGCTGCCGATCACGTTGGTGCAGATGACGAAGTCGCGCGCCGGATCGATCGGCTTGCCCGGCCCGATCAGCCGCGTCCACCAGCCCGGCTTGCCGGTGCGGGGATGCGCGGAGGCGACATGCTGGTCACCGGTCAGCGCATGGCAGACGAGGATCGCATTGCCACCGTCCGCCGCGAGCGTGCCATAGGTCTGATAGGCGATCTCGACCGGCGACAGCAGCACGCCGCCGTCGAGTCGCAGCGGCCCCGGCAGCGTCGCCAGCCGATTGCATCCGAAACGGTCATCCGCGGTCATCCCCCGGTCGCTACGGCGCTGCGCCCGACAATACAACCGCCGTCTCTGGGCACGGGTGCAGGCGGTTTGTGCGCGCAAGGCGCAGAGCCGGTGCAGGCCACAGGATTGGCTTGCCCGCCATTCCCGCTTACAGCCACGCGCATGACCGCACCTGCTCCCAAGCCGTGGATTCTCGGCATCGCGCCCTATGTTCCCGGCCGCGCCACCAGCGAGGACGGCCGCAAGGTCGTCAAACTCTCGTCCAACGAAAATCCGTTCGGCACGCCCGAGCCGGCGCGCGCCGCCTATCGCGCCGCCGCCGATCACCTCGAACGCTATCCGGACGCCGCCGCGGTCGACCTGCGCGCCGCGCTCGCCGCGCATTACGGCGTCGAGGCGGAGCGGCTGATCTACGGCACCGGATCGGACGAGGTGCTCCACCTCGCCGCCGGCACCTTCGCCGGGCCGGGCGACGAGATCATCCACGTCCGCTACGGCTTCGCGGTCTATGAGATCGCGACGCGCCGCGTCGGCGCGACGCCGGTGATCGTCGCCGACCGCGATTATGCCACCGATGTCGACGCGATCCTCGCCGCGGTCACCGAGCGGACCAAGGTCGTCTTCGTCGCCAATCCCAACAACCCGACCGGCACCTATGCGACGGCTGCGGAGATCGCGCGGCTGCACGCCGGCCTGCCTGCCTCGGTGCTGCTGGTGCTCGATCAGGCCTATACCGAATATCTCGATCCCGAGGATGACGACGGCGGCCTCGAACTCGCGCGCACCGCGTCCAACGTGCTGGTGACGCGCACCTTCTCCAAGATCTTCGGGCTCGCTTCCGAACGCGTCGGCTGGGGCTATGCCGCGCCCGAGATCATCGCGGCGATGCATCGCATCCGCGCGCCCTTCGCGTTCAGCATCGGCGCGCAGGCGGCGGCGATCGCCGCGCTCGGCGACCATGGATTCGTCGCGCGCAGCCGCGAGCACAACCGCACGTGGCGGCAGTGGTTCAGCGATCAGGTCGATGCCATCCCCGGCCTGCGCGCGGTGCCGAGCAAGGCCAATTTCGTGCTGGTGCTGTTCGAGGGCCTGCTCACCGCGGAGGATGGCTATAAGGCGCTGATGGCGGCGGGCTATGCGACGCGCTGGTTGCCCGGCCAGGGCCTGCCGCAGGCGCTGCGCATTACCATCGGCAGCGAGAGCGAGATGCGCGACGTGGTCGCGGTGCTGCGCGCCGAGGTCGAGCGCGCCGGCTGATGCTGCCCTTCGCGCGCGTCACGATCATCGGCCTCGGGCTGATCGGCTCGTCGGTCGCCCGCGCGGTGCGGCAGGCGATGCCGACGGTGCGGATCACCGGCTATGACGCCGATCCCGCGGTACGCGCCACCGCGGTGCGCATCGACCTGACCGACGATGTCGCCGACAGCGCCGGCGCGGCGGTGATCGATGCCGATCTGGTGATGCTCTGCGTCCCCGTCGGCGCGATGGGCGCGGTCGCCGCGGAGTTCGCCGACGACCTGCCCGCCGAGGCGATCGTCAGCGACGTCGGCGGATCCAAGGCGAGCGTGATCGCGGCGCTGCGCGCGGTGCTGCCACAGGCGACGATCGTCCCCGGTCATCCGGTCGCCGGCACCGAGCATAGCGGGCCGGAAGCGGGCTTCGCGACGCTGTTCCGCGGCCGCTGGTGCATCCTGACGCCCGAGGAGGGCACCGCCGAGGCACCGGTCGCGCGGCTGCGGGCGTTCTGGGAGGCGCTCGGCGCGCAAGTGGAGATCATGACGCCGCGCCACCACGACCTCGTCCTCGCGGTGACCAGCCACGTGCCGCACCTCATCGCCTATTCGATCGTCGGCACCGCCAGCGACCTCGAAGGCGTGACGCAGAGCGAGGTGATCAAATTCTCCGCCGGCGGCTTTCGCGACTTCACCCGCATCGCCGCCTCCGACCCGGTGATGTGGCGCGACGTCTTCCTCAACAACCGCGAGGCGGTGCTGGAGATCCTCCAGCGCCTGACCGAAGACGTGACGATGCTGCAACGCGCGATCCGCTGGGGCGACGGCGACCAGTTGTTCGACCTGTTCACCCGCACCCGCGCGATCCGCCGCTCGATCATCGAACAGGGACAGGACGACGCCAAACCGGATTTCGGCCGGACGCACTGACGGCGCCTGCGGGCGGATCGTTGGTGCGCACGGAGAGTGCAGAGGGTGCAGAGGGTGCAGCCCGTATTGCAGCGCGTGCTGTCTCAGGCGACGGCGCCGGATGGGTTCACGCGGAGGCGCGGAGGCGCGGAGAGGCACCGTCCGGGGCCGGCGTCGGACTGGCTCGCGATGGCCTTGGGCCCGGCGAGCCAAACCGCCTTCGCTCCGCGCGACCAACGACCAAGTGGCTCACGCGCGCCACGTCCACTTCGACGAGACCTCTGCGACACACTCTCTGGCATACCGGACATGTTCCGGCATCCACGGTTCCGCATGTGCGGAAGACGGTATTGTCGCGGCACGATGGACCCCGGAACAGGTCCGGGGTGACGACGCACTTTTGGGTGAGGCCGAGCGTGCCGCCGGCGTATCGCTGCTGATCAAGCCGACCGCTCGCTGCGGCGCAGTCGTTAGCAGACGCCCCACCATGAACGTGGCCACCCAAGACCCACCTGATTCGCCGAAGACGATCCGAACGTCTCGCCGCTCCCCTCCGCGCCCTCCGCGCCTCCGCGCGACATCTACCTGGGGAACGCGACGATCGCGCACGCCCCTCAGGCGAACACGCCATGCACGTACCACGCCCGCGCACCCTCGTCGGCGGCGTGGAAGATCCACAGGCGGCGGCCGCGGCGATCTTCGATGCGGTAATAATCGCGCAGTCCGGCGGCGTCGTGCCGCCACCATTCGCCCGCGATCCGCTCCGGCCCGGCGGCGCGTGCGACGTCATGCACGCGCCGTCGCCAGCGGAAGCGCAGCGGCGCGCCCTCAGGCGAATCGAGCACGCCCTCGATCCGCTGCGGCGGGTCGAACAGATGGATCGGCCGCGCGTCGCTCTCGGCGATCGCCCCCACCGGCGCGGCGGCGGGCAGCAGCAGCAGCTCGGCCTGCCCGTCGACCGACCGCCCGCCGCCACGCGCCTTGCGGCGGACCGGCGGTACCGGCGCCCCCGCGTCGCCGCCATCGAGCCGCAGCAGCGCCGCATCGAGCCGGTCGGCAAGCGTCACCTCCAGCCGCACGTGATCATAGCCCGGCTCGATTCCCGCCCCGCCAGTCCCGACCTGCTCGGCGAGACGACGCGCCACCGACGCGACATCGCGCGACGCCTCGCTCTCCGCGTGCAGCCGCCGCACCGGCCCGTCGGACCGGAACAGCCAGGCCTGCCAGCGTCGCCCGCCCTGCCCGCGCGCCGCCAGCATCGCCGCCGCCTCGTCCGCCAGAGCCGCGAGCGCCGCCGCCACCGCCTCCCCGGCGAGCGGCGCGTCGAAGCGCCGGTCGAGCGACGACACCGCCCGCCGCATGCAGGGCCGCGCCGGCGCATCGAGCGCGTGCAGCGCCGTGATGACCTCCGCACCGAAATGCGCCGCCAGCTCACGCGCCGGCCGCGCCATCACCTCGCCGATCGTGCGCAGCCCCGCCGCGGTGAGCGCCGCCGCCGTCTCCGCCTCGAGCCCCAGCGCCGCGACCGGCAGGCGGCGCACTGCGCGCGTCTCGTCGGGGGCCGGCGCACCGGCATGGCGGGCGAGGGCGCAGGCGATCGCAGGCGTATCGCCGAGCGCCACCCGCGCCGCGACGCCGCGCCGCGCCAGCCGCGCCTCGACCTCGGCGAGCAGCGCCCGCTCGTCCGCGCTGCGAATCACCACCACCACCGCGTCCGGCGGCATCGCCAGCGCATCGCCATAGCGGCTCGCCTCCTCGGCAAGCCGGTCGAGCCAGTCCATGTCGGCATGCGGATCAGCGGGAAACGTCTCGAGATCGGGCGCGAGCCGCAGCGCCTCGACCAAAGTCGCACCCACCGTCAGCCCGAGCCGCGCCGCCGCCGCATCGATCGCGCTGAGCTGCTGCGCCGCGCCCTTGCCCTCGACGCAGGCGACCGGCGCCGCCGCGCGCCCGGCAAACAGATGCGGCCGCGTCAGCCGCAGCCGATCGACCGCGAGCCACGGGAAAACGAGCGCGAGACAGCGCGAGGCGGATGAGTCGCTCACCCCCGTTCTTCTAATGTTCGCCCGTCGCATCCGCCAGATGCGAAATCATTCGCGCTTTTTTCGTCTTTGCTGTTGCAGCCCTCGCAGAGCGCTGCTAGTGGCGCGCCTCACCCAAACGGTGGCTCGCCAGAGCAGCCGTTTCAAGGCGCCAGAGCGGGCGTAGCTCAGGGGTAGAGCACAACCTTGCCAAGGTTGGGGTCGAGGGTTCGAATCCCTTCGCCCGCTCCAGTCTTCCCAGACATCACGAAACCGACAGGACGTCCCTCCGGACGCCCTAGACCGCCGCGAGCGAGGCGAGCAGCGTCGCTATCCGCGCGCGCAGCGCGGTGTCGCGGGTGATCTCCAGCATCGCGGCGAGGCTGCTGCGCGCGGTGGTGACGTCGCCGTCGGCGAGTTCGAGCCGGGCGCGCTCCCACCAGCCGTGGCCGTAATCGGGCGCGACCACCGTCATCCGCCGGTAGAGGATCAGCGCCCGCCGCGCCGCCCCCGCCGCCTCGGCACGCGTCGCCTGGTTGAGCAGCAGCCGCACCAGCACCGCGCGATTCGGCATCGCCGCGACATGGCTCACCGCCGGCGCGCGACCGCCCGCCACGCCCTGCACCATCGCGGCGAGTTCGGCGGCATCGACGAAGCGGCCGTCGCGGAACGGATCGATCATCACCGGCGCGGCCTCGCCGCCGATCAGCACCAGCACATGGCCGGGCACGTCGAGCACATGCGCGCTCCAGCCGAGCCGCCGCGCCGCGGCGACGTAGAGGATCGAAAGGCTGACCGGCAGCCCGCGCCGCCGTGCGATCACCTGGATCAGATCAGCGTTGGCGGGATCGTCATAGCTGTCCGAATCACCGCTGAAACCGAATTCGTCGGCGAACACCTGCGCTAGGACCTCGGCCTGGGTCTGCGCGTCGCGCGCGACGGGGGCGAGTTCGTCGAGCCGGTCGGCGACGGCATCGATCACCGCCCGCGCCGGATCGTCGTCACCTTCGGCGTGGTCGAGCAGCGCAAGCGCCAGCGCGGCGTGGTCGAGAACGATATCCTCGTCATCGAGCAGGCCCAGGCGCAACAGATCATCACTCATGTCGCCAACATGGGGGCGGCAACGGCGGTGGCAAGCCGCCCGGCGCCTCACTCGGTGAGCAATTGCACCGTGCGGATCGTCGTCGCGAGATAGATTTCGATCGCGGTCACTGCGGCGGGGGCGAGCACGATCGTATCGTCGAGCGTCGCATCGGCGGGCAGCACCAACCCGCTGTGCGTCAGATGCTGCAACCACCGCGCCACCGTCGGCCCCGAGCAGGCGAGATTCGCGGCGACCATGCCGCCGGTCAGCGGCTTGCCGGCGGCATCGGCGATGAACAGGGTGAGCAGCATCTCCCACGGCCATTCGCCGAACAATTCGGTCGGCAGCAGGCCGTAACGCGAGCGGCGGTTGACCAGGATCGCGAGCGCCGCCTCGGTCAGCCGGTCGCCGCGGCTCTCCGCGCGCTCGCCGTCGACGAAACGCGTCATGCCCGCGTTCCGCATCGGTCGCGGCCCGCGCGCAACCCCTCATCTGCCATCGTCACCTCCCTCGGCGATCGCGGCACATGCCGCCCCCTTTAGCCTTATAGCGGCATCAGCCGGCCAACCGCTCGGCGAGGAAGTCGACGAACACGCGCACCCGCGCCGGCAGGTGCGCGCCGCCGACGAACACCGCGTGGATCAGCTCGATGTCACCGGGATTATAGTCCTCGAGCAGCGCCACCAGCCGCCCGTCGGCGATCTCGCGCTCGACGCTGAACCGCCCGACCCGCGCCACGCCGACGCCCGCCGCGGCGAGCTGACCCAGCGTCTCGCCGTTGTTGGCGACGATCCCGCCCTCGACGCACAGGGTGAAGTCGCCACCGTCGCGGCGGAACGGCCAGGTCGGCTCGGCGCGGCGGAAGCTGAAGTTGAGGCAGTTGTGCGCGTGCAGGTCCTCCGGCACCGCCGGCATGCCGTGGCGCGCGAGATAGTCGGGCGCGGCGACGATGACGCGCCCGCTCTGGCCGATCTTGCGCGCGGTCAGCGCGCTGTCGGCGAGCGGGCCGAAGCGCACCGCGACGTCCGCCTGCCCCGCCGCGACGTCGACCAACGTGTCGGTCAACGCGATGTCGATCAGGATGTGTGGATAGGCGCGCGCGAAGTCGCCGAGCAGCGGCACGACGCACAGCCGCCCATGCGACAACGCCGCAGAGACGCGCAGCCGCCCGCGCGGGCTGCCCTGGTCGGCGATCTGCTGCTCGGCATCGTCGAGGTCGGCGAGGATGCGCCGCGCCGCGAGCAGATAGGCCTGCCCCTCCGCGGTCAGCGTCAGCGCGCGCGTCGAGCGGAGCAGCAGCCGCACGCCGAGCCGCGCCTCGATCCGGTCGACCGCACGCGCCACCGCCGAGGGCGTCAGCGCCAAGGTGCGAGCGGCGGCGGAGAAACTCCCCGCCTCGACCACGGTGACGAACAGCGCCAGCGCGCGCGCTCGGTCACTGCCACCCGCCAGCTTTGCATCTATCGCACAGATCCTTCGCCTGCCGCGGCGGTTCTCCACCGCCTTCTCCTGCGCCACCTAGCCGCTTCGGAACGGACAGCAAAAGGTGAATGATGGACTATCGGCAACTCGGATCGTCGGGGCTGCGCGTGCCGGCGCTGTCGTTCGGCACCGCGACCTTCGGCGGCAAGGGCGCCTTCTTCGGCGCCTGGGGGCAGAGTGACGCCGCCGAGGCGCGCCGCCTGCTCGACATCTGCCTCGACGCGGGCGTCACATTGTTCGACACCGCCGACGTCTACTCGGACGGCGCGTCGGAGGAGGTGCTCGGCGCGGCCATCAAGGGCCGGCGCGACGCGGTGCTGGTCTCGACCAAGACCGGCCTGCCGATGGGCGACGGTCCGCAGGACTGGGGCGCCTCGCGCGCGCGGCTGATCCGCGCGGTGGAGGACTCGTTGCGGCGGCTCGGCACCGATCACATCGATCTGCTCCAGCTCCACGCCTATGACGCGCACACCCCGGCCGAGGAGCTGATGGCGACGCTCGACCGGCTGATCGCCGCGGGCAAGGTCCGCTACGCCGGCGTCTCCAACTATCCCAGCTGGCAGCTGATGAAGGCCCAAGCGGTCGCGGATCGCCACGGCTGGCCGCGGCTGGTCGCGCATCAGGTCTATTACTCGCTGATCGGCCGCGCCTATGAGTGGGAGCTGATGCCGCTCGCCGCCGACCAGGGCGTCGGCGCTCTGGTGTGGAGCCCGCTCGGCTGGGGCCGGCTGACGGGCAGGATCGGTCGCGATCGCCCGATCCCCGCGGACAGCCGCCTGCATGACACCGCCGCCTTCGCGCCGCCGGTCGCGGACGAGCATCTCTACCGCGTCGTCGATGCGCTCGAGGCGGTCGCCGCCGAGACCGGGCGGACGGTGCCGCAGGTCGCGCTCAACTGGCTGTTACGACGGCCGACGGTCGCCTCGGTGATCATCGGCGCGCGCGACGAGGCGCAGCTGCGCGACAATCTCGGCGCGGTCGGCTGGACGCTCAGCCCCGGGCAGATCGCCGCACTCGACGCGGCGAGCGAGGAGCTCCCGCCCTATCCCCACACGCCCTATCGCCAGCAGGAGGGCTTCGCCCGCCTCGCGCCGCGGCTGGTCTGAGCGGAGGCCGGTCATGAAGCTCAATCCGGGCCTCCTCGCGTTGGCGATCGGCGCCTTCGGCATCGGCGTCACCGAGTTCGCGCCGATGGGCATGTTGCCCGTGATCGCCGCAGACCTGCACGTCTCGATCCCCTCGGCGGGCCTGCTGGTCAGCGCCTATGCGCTCGGCGTCCTGATCGGCGCGCCGCTGATGACGCTGACCACCGCGCGACTCGATCGCCGCACGCTGCTGATCGCGCTGATGGCGATCTTCACGCTCGGCAACGCGCTGTCCGCGCTCGCCGGCGGCTATGCGCTGCTGATGGCGGCGCGCGTCGTCACCGCGTTCAACCACGGCGCCTTCTTCGGCGTCGGCGCGGTGGTCGCGGCGGGGCTGGTGCCGCCCGAGCGACGCGCCGGCGCGGTCGCGGCGATGTTCACCGGGCTGACGGTGGCGACGATCGGCGGCGTGCCACTCGCCACCTGGGCGGGCGAGACGATCGGCTGGCGTCCCGCCTTCGCCGGCATCGCCGCGATCGGCGCGGTGGCGATGGCGGCGCTGCGCCTCGCGCTGCCGCCGCTGCCCGCGCCGGCGGGGGTGGACCTCGCCGCCGAGCTGCGCGTGCTCGGTCGCCCGCGCGTGCTGCTCGCGCTGGCGCTGACCACGCTCGGCTTCGGCGGGGTGTTCACCGTCTTCACCTATATCGTGCCGATCCTGCGCGATGTCGCCCACGCCTCGACGGCGATGGTCACCGTGTCGCTGATGCTGTTCGGCGTCGGCGCGACGATCGGCAACACGCTCGGCGGCCGGCTCGCCGACCGATCGGTGACGCGCGCGCTCGCCGCGATGCTCGGGCTGCTGACGCTGGTGCTGCTCGCCTTCGCCTGGCTGATGCACGCCCCGCTCACCGCCGCCGCCGCGATCCTGATCTGGGGCATCGCCAGCTTCGCGACCGTGCCGCCCTTGCAGATGCAGGTGATGGCGGCGGCGGGCGAGGCGCCCAACCTCGCCTCGGCGATGAACATCGGCGCGTTCAACCTCGGCAATGCGATCGGCGCGGCCTTGGGCGGCGGGGTGATCGCCGCCGGGCTCGGCCTGCCGGCGGTGGCACTGGCGGGCGCGGCGACGGCGGCGGCGGCGCTGGCGCTGCTGCTGGTGGCGGCGCGTCAGCCGCTCGGTCGGGCCGGCGCGCGCCTTACTCGAGGTACAACAGACGCAGCCGTGTGAGATCCGCGTCGCTCAGCCCCATCGCCTCATGCAACCACCCGGTTGCGCCACCCGGGTGGCGGTCGAGCACCGCCAGCGCCGCTTCGATATAGCGCCGGTCCGCCGCGGTCATCGCCGTCAGCACTCCCGGCGGCAGCTGCGACCAGCCGGCGCTCGCCGGAGCGGCGGCGAGCGTCGCGGCGTCGAGATAGCGGTTGGTGAGCAGATAATCCGCGATCACCGTTTCGCGCGGCACGTCCAGCGCGGTGAGCAGCAGCGCCGCGGCGACGCCGGTGCGATCCTTGCCCGCCGAACAATTGAAGGCGAGCGGCACATGGCCGGCGAGCAATTCGGCGAACATCCGCCGATACTGGCCGCGGAACTGGTCGAGCAGCCGCGGATAGCTGGCGGTCATCGCCGCGCGTGCCGCCTCCGCCGTCCAGCCCCGCATCGGCCCGGCGGGAAGCCAGTCAGACATGTCGAGCGCATAATCGTCGCTCAGCACCCGCGGCGCCGGCGCGGGCCATGCCACCGGCTCGGCGCCGCGTTCGCGGCTGTCGCGCAGATCGCAGACGGTGCGGATGCCGCGCCGGCGCAGCTCGGCGAAATCCGCCGCGGTCAGCCCGTGCATCGATCCCGACCGGTAGAGCAGCCCCCAGCGGACCTGCCGCCCGTCGGCGGTGCGATAGCCGCCGAGATCGCGAAAATTGCGCCCGCCCTGCAAGGGGATCAGGCGTTGCGACACCGGCCCGGCGGGCGGTGCCGGACGCACCTGCGCCGGCGCCGGCGCCACCGGCGCGGCGTGCACCATGGCGACGAGCGCCAGCGCGATCACGCCGCGCCGACTCATCAGAAGGTCACCTGCGCCTGCACGCCCAATGTGCGCGGCTCGTTATAGAAGCCGGACAGGCCGGTGGTCACCGCCAGCGATTTGTAGAAGACATGCTGTTCGTTCAGCAGGTTGCGCGCCCATAGCGACACCGCGAGCCGGGCGTCGCCCTGCCCCATCGCGATGTCCGCCAGCCCGAGCGTGCCGTTGACCAGGACGGCACTGTCGCCCTTGGGCTGATAGACGTTCGCCGCGGCACCCGGCCCGACATAGACCGGGTCCTTCGAGTCGCTGAAGAAGCCCGAATCGTAATTGCCGTCGAGATGCGCGCGCAGCGTCGCGCCGGGCACGGGCGTTTCGTAATCGACCGCCACGCTCGCCGAATCGCTCGGCGTATAAGGCTGGTAGATCGGCACCGCGAGCGCGCTGACGTCGCCCTTGGCGTTGGGATAGGGGTTCACCGCGGCGGGGATATGTACATAGGTATGCGCATAGCTGCCGTGCAGCGTCAGCCCGCGCGCCGGCAGCACGGTCAGCTCCGCCTCCAGCCCATGAATGCCGCCGGTGCCCGGCGCGTTGAGCGTCGCGATCGTCGTCCGCGTCGTCGCGCCGTTCTTGCCGTCGATATAGGGCCGCTGGAAGTCGACCTGGATGTCCTTGTACGTCCCAGCATAAGCGGCGAGGTTGAAGCGCGCGCGATGATCGAGGAATTCGGTTTTGGCGCCGATCTCGAACACCGACACCGTTTCCGGATTGAAGGCATCATATTCCTGGCTGCGCGAATTGGCGCCGCCCGACTTATAGCCGGTGCTCCACTTGCCGTAGATATGGACGTCGCGCGTCGCATCGACCGCGACATTGACCATCGGATCGATCCGCGACCAGTGCGCATCGAGCGGCAATTGCCGCGACACGCCGGCGCGGTCGACCGGCAGCTTGCCGTTGACGGTCAGCAAGGTTCCCAATTTGCTGTCCCGCGTCCAGCGCAGCCCGCCGGTGACATGGACGCGATCGTCGAGCGCCGTCGGCGACCACGTCGCCTGACCGAAGGCGCCGATGCTGCGCGTCGTCACATAGCTCGCCCGGTCGATCCGTTGCGCGGTATAGTCGAGCGGCAGCGCGGCATAATTGATCACGTCGGTGCGGAAATTGGGTGGCAGGATGACATAGCCCGTGCACCGCGCATTGCTGCACTGATCGGTGTAGAAGGCGCGGGCGTTATCCTCGACATGCTCCTGGTAATAAAGCGCGCCGGCGACGAACTTGATGTCCGGCAGGTCGCCGATCAGCTGCACTTCCTGGCTGAACTGGTTCTGGCGGAAATCGGCGAGGCTGTAGCGGGCGAAGACCCAGGGGATGGTATTGCCCCGCGCGTCCTTGGTCGTGAAGACCCCGTCCTTGGCGGACAGCGTCGTCGATGCCGAGCCATTGTCATATTGGGTCTGCGTCATCGTGCGATAGGCGCTGATCGACTTGACGGTCAGCGACGCCGCCGGCTCATAGGCGAGCGTCAGCTGGTTGCCGCGGACCTTGCCGACGCTCGGCTGCTGCGGCACGCCGACCGCGGCGTTGCGGGCGCGCCGGCCCTGCACCACGCCGAGCGGCGCCTGCGTGTAGCTGCCCGGCGCGAGCAATTGCAGGTAGAGCGGCGTCGACGCGTCGTAGGAGGTGTCGAAGGCGTAATCGGCGCTGAACCCCGTCGCCGGTTTCCACAGCAATTCGTAGCGCAGGCCGCGCTTGTCATAGGCGTTGAACCCCTCCGCGCCGTCGAGCGGATTGCGCACCAGCGGGCCGCGGTGCGCGACCACCGCGTCGATCTTGACGCTGAGGTCGTTAACGGCCGGCAGATCGAGATGCACCTCTCCCTTCGCTCCGCCATAATTGCTGACGCCGGCGATCGTGTTGAGATGGAAATGGCCGCTCGGCCGCTTGGTGACGATGTTGAGCGCACCGCCTTCGGTGTTGCGACCGAACAGCGTTCCCTGCGGTCCTTTCAGCACTTCGACATTGTCGATATCGAACAGGGCGGTGCCGAGGCCCTGCGCCCGGCCGAGATAGACGCCGTCGACATAGACGCCGACGCCCTGGTCGCGCGCCGGCTGGTTGCTGTCGCCGAGCACGCCGACGCCGCGGATGTTGACGATCAGTGCCGAATTGCGGGAGTAGAAGGGCGCGACCTTGAGCGACGGGATCGCCCCGTCCCCCAGGTCGACCAGCGACACGACATGGCGGTTGGCAAGGTCGTCGCCGCTCATCACGCTGATCGAGATCGGCGTCTTCTGCGCATTCTGCGGGCGCTTCTCGGCCGTGACGACGATGTCCCCGAGCTGGTCGGCGGTCTGCGCCGGTTCGGCACTGGCCGCGGCGGCGACCGCCTGCGGATCGGCGAGCGCCGGCGAGACGAGCAGCGTCGATGACAAAGCGCTCGCGGCGAGCAGCCGCAGCGCGGCCTTGGACGTGACGAACATCAGATTTTCCCCCGTTGATGGCGAACCATTGCCGGGCCCGATGCGGTCGGTTCGTTTCGGACGTATGACGTTTGCATCGCGGTTTTGCGACATGGCTCATCCGAGCCGCACAAACCGCGTCTGTACCCCCTCATGGTACAAGCCGCTCCATCCGACGGCCGAAAGCTACCAGGAACTTATCAGCTTAACCCAGGTTGTAGGACCATAACGGCCCTTTGGCCGCATCCCTGCAACCACGGCAATCCGCCCGGCTGCCTCCGTCGCCCGTCGCGCCGGACCGGTGGTCGTGCGACCGGAGTAACGTATGAACACCCATGAATGGCACGGTGGCGCCCGCTATGTCGGCGGCAAGGTTGAGAAAGCGGTCGGCGACGTGGCCGACAGGCGCGAGTGGCAGGCGGACGGCATCGTCGATCAGGTCGCCGGTGCCGCCGAGAACCTCTACGGCCGCGCCCAGGAGAAGGTCGGCGATGTGGCCGATGCGATCCCGCCGCTCGCCGACAAGGCACGCGGGGCGCTGACCGATGCCGGCCACCGCGCGGGCGAGGCGGCACAGCACGGCCGCGCCGTCGCGGCACGCAGCCTCGACGATCACCCGGCGGTCTGGGCGGCGCTTGCCGCCGCCGCGGCCGGCTATGCGCTCGGCTGGCTGGTCCACGGCCGCCACGGGTGAGCGACGCGCGCCCGGCGATGTCGACGCTGCCCAAAAGCCTGCGCGCGACCAGCGACCTACGTCACCTGCGCCAGATCATCGCCGGGCTCGACGAGGGCGTGATCCTGATCGACCCCGACCAGAGCCTGCTCTGGGCGAATGATGCGGCCTTGGCGATGCACGGCGTCGAACGGCTCGACCAACTGGGCGAGACGGTCGACGATTATCGTGCGCGGTTCCGCCTGCGCTATCGCAACAACCACCGCCTTGCCGCCGACGATTATCCGATCGAGCGCGTCGTCGCCGGCGAGGCCTTCTCCGAGGTCGTCGTCGAGGTGACGGTGGCGGGCGAGGAGGAGGCGCGCTGGGTCCATCAGGTGCGCAGCCTGGTGCTCAACGACGCCGACGAGGACGCGCCCACCTGTGTCGTGATGATCATACAGGACGTCACCGCGCGCTACGAGGCGGAGGAGCGGTTCGAACAGTCGTTCAACGCCAATCCGGCGCCCGCGGTGATCTGCCGCCTCGCCGACCTGCGCTTCGTCAAGGTCAACCAGGGGTTCCTCGAGATGCTCGGCGTCGAGCGCGAGGCGGTGCTCGGCCGCACCGTCTACGACATCGACGTGCTGCACGCGGCGCGCGACCGCGACCTCGCCAAGCAGCGGCTCGGCGAGGGGCGGACGATCCCGCAGATGGAGGCCGAGCTGCAGCTTCCCGGCGGCGGCACGCGTCTGGTGATCGTCGCCGGCCAGCCGATCGAGCTCGACGATCAGCCGTGCATGCTGTTCACCTTCGCCGACCTCGAGCCGCGGCGCCGCACCGAAGCGGCGCTGCGCCACAGCGAGGAACGCTTCACCCGCACCTTCCAGCTCGCCCCCGTCGCGATGGCGATCGGCGCGCGCGACGGCCATGTGCTGTGCGAGATCAACGCGAGCTTTGCGGCGCTCACCGGCTATGAGGCCGAGGCGATCGTCGGCCAATCTCTCGCCGACCTCGGCCTGTGGACGGACGAGACGGTGCGCGCCGGCGTCGAGGCGGCGCTCGCCGCCGGCGGCGACCTGCGCAACCACGAAGCGCGCATCACCACGCAGGACGGCCATCCGATCGACTGCGTCGTGTCGAGCGAGACGATCACCGTCGGCGAGGCGACCTGCCTGCTCTGGGCGTTCCAGGACATCACCCGTCGCAAGGCGACCGAACTCGAACTGGTCGAGGCGATCGAGGCGGTGATGAAGGATACGAGCTGGTTCAGTCGCTCGATCATGGACAAGCTCGCCCGGCTGCGCGCACCGCAGGCCAACAGCGACGGCCCCGGCCTCGACGCGCTCACCGCGCGCGAGCGCGAGGTGCTGGCGCTGATCTGCCGCGGGCTCGACGACAAGAGCATCGCTCGGACGCTCGACGTCTCGGGCAATACGGTGCGCAACCATGTCGCGCGGATCTACGCCAAGATCGGCGTCAACCGCCGCACCGCCGCCGCCGCCTGGGCACGCGCGCGCGGCTTCGACGACGGCGCGATCGCGCTGCAGCCGGGACGCGGCGGATGAGCAAGCCCCCCGTCAAGGCCACGACCCGCGCCGCCAAGGGCGCGGCGCGCGAGACGATCGGCAAGTTGCTCGGCGACGATGCGGCGGTGCGCAAGGGACGCGCCGAGCAGTGCGACCGGCCTGATCCGACCGATCCCAAAGATCCAGAATAACCACAGGAGTATATATGGCTTTACATGCGACGGCCGGGACGTTCCCGGCCGATCAGGCGGGGGTGCGCGGCAAGCGTCTGTCGTGGGGGGCGGTGTTCGCGGGGGTGGTCATCGCGATCGCGGTGCGGCTCGTGCTCGGCATCCTCGGCACCGGCATCGGTCTGGCGATGGTCGACCCGGTCGAGGGGACGACGCCCGGCGCCGCCGGCTTCGGCATCGGCGCGGGGATCTATTGGCTGATCACCACGGTGATCGCGCTCGGGGCCGGCGGCTATGCGGCGGCGCGCGTCAGCAGCGCGCACGACCGGTTCGATGCGCTCGTCCACGGCCTCACCGTCTGGGGCGTGACGCTGATCCTGACGCTGTATCTGCTCACTTCGGCGGTCGGCGGCATCATCGGCGGCGCCTTCCGCACCGTCGGCGCGGTCGCCGGCGCGGCGGGCAGCGGCATCAGCGCCGCCGCACCGCGCGCCGCGCAGATCGCCGGCGTCGACGCGGGCGACGTCCGTGACGAAGCCTCCGCCTATCTGTCGAACGCGCCGGCCGACCCGGCGCAGATGACGCCCGAGCAGGCGCAGAAGGAAATCGCCAAGCAATTGCCGGCGATGGCCCGCGGCGGCAGCGACGGCGCTCAGGCCGAAGCGCGCGTCGTCGACATCGTCGCCGCGCAGCGCAAGATCAGCCGCCCCGAGGCGCAGGCGCAGGTCAGCCGCGCCAAGGCCGATGTCGTCCGCACCAAGACGCAGGCGATCGCCACCGCCAAGCAGGCGACCGACGCCGCCGCCGGCGCCGCGTCGCGCACCTCCTTCCTCCTCGTGCTGGCGCTGGTGATCGGTGCCGGTGCCGCCGGTTTCGGCGCCACCGCGGCGGCCCGCCGCCGGCGCTGAACAGTCGCGGCGGGTCGGGCGTATCGCGATCCGCCGCCGGTAAGGCGTACCCAGTAAGCGCGTATTTCGCGCCGTCGTCGCCGGGCCCCCTCCGCCCGGCGCCGGCGGCGCGGCTTGCCTTCTGGCCGTGCCGCCCCCATCTATGTGTCTCGAACAGTCGCATATCGACGGACCGACCCGGCCTGACGCCGTGCCGCTCGCCCTTCCCTGCCTCTCCTTTCCGCTGACGAGGTACCCGATGTCGAGCGACGCCACATTCTTCCGCAAACAGGCCGTGCAGGAGCGCAGCAACGCCTCTGAGGCCGATCTCGCCAACGTCCGCGACCGGTGCGAGCGCGCCGCCCGCTCATGGGAGGCGATGGCCGCCCGCGCCGAGCGCACCGAGGCGATGCGCGACCAGCGCGCCGCCGCGACCCGCGCCGCCAGCGTGCTCGCCGAAACCGACGATCCGGTCGCCACCCAGGCGTGAGGCCGCTTCGTGCCGCGCCGCTGCAGGGGGCAGCGGCGGCGCACGCCACGCTGACCCGGGGCGCGACCTTCCTCGCCGCGCTCGCCGACCGGCCGATGCTGGCAGGACATTGGCCCGATGGCGCCGCGGCGCGACCGCGGGCGCGCTTCGTCGCCAATTGCCTGCGCGAACTCGACCGGTTCCTCCACACGCTGCTCGACGAGCTCGGCAGCTCGGCGGGGCAGAGAGTCGATCGCGAGCAGCGCAATACCGCCAACAAGCTGCGCGACTATGGCGGCCCTGCGCTGACCGCGGGTGCCGACCGCCTGCGGCTGCTCGCGCTCGGCCGGTCGAGCGCCTGTCTGATCCATTGCAACGGACTGGTCCGCCGCCCCGACATAGCGGGTGGCGACGGGATGACGGCCGGCTGGCGCGGCACCGCGGGCGAGACGTTGCGCCGCTATCCGCTCGGCGACCGCCTCGCCCCCGGTCCCGCCGAATTGCGCGACGTCTGCCGCTTCTACGAGCGGCTCGGCAACGGGCTGATGCGGGGCGCGCGCGACGATGCGATCCTGCTGCCGCGGCCGCTGCAGCCCTATCTGCCGCAGCGCGACCATGAGGCGGTCGTCAAGCCCGTCCGTCTTGCCGGCCCCGCGCGGATCTCCGCCGGCGTGCTGGAAGAGACGCTGCGGCCCGGCGACCGTATCTAGCTCAACCGACGGGGTCGCCTCCATCCGCGCTCCACCCGCAGGCGCCCCAACCTACCTTTACCCGCGACGATCAATTCTTTCGTCGCATGCGCCCTTCGCCACCCCTACATGCCCGCGATGAACAGGACGCTCGCGCAATGACCCGCCCCCCGTTCGGTGTGCAGGTTTTCATCGGCATGGCCATCGGCCTCGCGCTCGGCTTCGCCGCGCGCCGCTATGACGTGGCCGGTCTCGCCGAGGGGCTGAAGATCGTCGGCGACATCTTCGTCCAGTTGCTCAAAGCGCTGGTCGTGCCGCTCGTCTTCACCGCAATCGTCGCGTCGATCGCGGCGTTGCGCGATCTGCACAATGCCGCGCGGCTCGTCGCCGGCACCTTCCTGTGGTTCGGCCTATCGGCGCTGATCGCGGTCAGCATCGGCCTGACGCTCGGCACCCTGCTCCAGCCGGGCGCGCATGCCGGGGTCAGCGCCGCGGCGGCGGTGCGGCCGGATACCGCGGGATCTTGGCTCGATTTCCTGCGCGGCCTGGTTCCCGCCAATATCTTCGGCCTCGAAGCCTCGACCCGGCTCACCGACGGCGTGGCGAAGACCGGCCTGTCGTTCAACGTCCTCCAGCTGATCGTCGTCGCGATCGCGATCGGCGTCGCCGCGGTGCGCAGCGGTGAGGCGGGCGCGCCCTTCCTCGCGTTCAACGCCTCGGCGCTGGCGATCTTCCGCCGCATCCTGCGCTGGGTCGTCCGCCTCACCCCGATCGGCACCGGTGCGCTGCTCGGCAGTGCGATCGTCCGCTACGGCTGGCAGTCGCTGTCGGCGCTCGGCACCTTCGCGATCGCCATCTACCTCGGCCTCGCGCTGGTGCTCGGCGTCGTCTATCCGCTGCTGCTGCTCGCCAACGGGATCAGCCCGCGGCGGTTCTTCGCCACCGCCTGGCCGGCGATCCAGCTCGGCTTCGTCTCGCGCTCGTCGATCGCGACGCTGCCGGTGACCGAGCAGGTGGTCGAGCGGCTCGGCGTCGCGCGCAGCTATGCCGCCTTTGCGGTGCCGTTCGCCGCGACGACCAAGATGGACGGCTGCGCCGCGGTCTATCCGGCGGTGGCGGCGCTGTTCGTCGCGCAATATTACAACATCCCGCTGCACGGGGTCGATTATCTGCTGATCGTGCTGGTCTCGGTGCTCGGCTCGGCGGCGACCGCGGGGCTGACCGGCGCGCTGGTGATGCTGACGCTGACGCTGTCGACGCTCGGCCTGCCGCTCGAAGGCGCCGGGCTGCTGCTGGCGATCGACCCGATCCTCGACATGGGCCGTACCGCGGTCAATGTCGCGGGGCAGGCGCTGATCCCGACGATCGTCGCCAAGCGGCAGGGACTGCTCGGGGGGACGCTGGTCGAGGCGGAGCCGGCGTTCGCCTGAAGGGCGTCGGCCGGCGGGGACGTGGCGATCGGCGCGCGCGCCGGCTTGCGGCTGCCGAGACGCTAGGCTTCCGTAGGATCGAGACGGTGGCGAACGTCGACGCTCATCCTCACCGCACCAACCCGGCGCAGGCCGGGGTCCAGTTGGGTGGATCTTTGTCAAGACTAACGAACGTGTCCCAACTGGGCCCCGGCCTCCGCCGGGGTGGTCAGTAGGGTCTGGCATCGGCGTATCGGCTCGCCGCTGGCTCGATGCTTCGCCCGACCGATGTCACATGCCGACGACTTCGCCCGCCGCGAGCGGTGCGAAGCGCGCCACCTGCCGGCCGATCAGGCCGAGCTGCTCGACCACCGCGGGGTCGCTGGCGCCGCCCTCGGCGTCGAACTTGGTGACCTGTGTGTTGATCGCCGCGGCGAACGGCGTCGGCCAGCCGCGCAGCGCGTGGACGATCGAGCGCAGCGCCGCGATCGTCGATCCGGTCGCCTGCCAGCCATAAGCGGTGGCAATCAGCCCGACCGGCATGTCGGCGAGATACGGCCGCGCGTCCCGGGCGGTCTCCTCGAGCAGGTCGAGCGCGTTCTTGACCACGCCCGAGATGCTGCCGTGATAGCCCGGGCTGGCGATGATCACCGCCGATGCCTGCCGCACCGCATCAACGAACGCCTCCTCGTCGGCGGTGCGCTGCGTCGCGCGCGGGTCGTAGAGCGGCAGCCGCGCCATGTCGGCGCCCCCGAACATCCGCGTGCGGAAGCCTTCGCGCTCGGCGGCATCGAGCGCGATGCGCAACGCGCGCTCGGTCGACGAGACGCCGCCGATGGTACCGCCGATGCCGACGACGAGCGGAGAGGAGGCGGAATCGACCATGGCCGCTGCGATAGCGCGGCTCGACGGACGGCGCCAGCCAAGGTAGACCGCTCCGCCCGATCCGCCCCGCGCTTGCCACCGCCGCTTTAGGATAGTAATACACCTCATGGCCGACCGCTGGGACGAGCCGATGCGCCAAGACTCTACCCGCCGCAGCGCGATCGGCCAACGCTATCTGCTCGACGATGACCGCCCGCACGACGCGCGCTTCTCCGGGCGTTTCGACGATTTCGTCGCGCCGGGCGATCCGGCGGGCGAGCCGCCGCCGCCGCGCCGGCCGCGCAACCTCGGCCGCTGGATCGTCCGCGGCCTCGGCGTCGGCATCATCCTGCTCGTCATCGCGATCGGCTGGCTGGCGATCACCGCGCCGCTCAGCAAGTCGCTGCAACCGCCGACGCCGCCGTCGATCACGCTCACCGCCGACGACGGCACGCCGATTGCGCGGCGCGGCGCGATCATCGGCGCGCCGGTCGATGCGGCGAAGCTGCCCGCGCATGTCACCGACGCCTTCCTGGCGATCGAGGACCGCCGCTTCCGCTCGCATTGGGGGATCGACCCGCGCGGCATCCTGCGCGCCTTCGTCCACAACGTCGGCTCGGGCGGGGTGCGCGAGGGCGGCAGCACGATCACCCAGCAGCTCGCCAAGAACGCCTTCCTCGATTCGGACCGCACCGCCGCGCGCAAGATCCGCGAAGTGATGATCTCCTTCTGGCTCGAAGCGTGGCTGAGCAAGGACGAGATCCTGTCGCGCTACCTGTCGAACGTCTATTTCGGCGACAACGTCTATGGCCTGCGCGCCGCGTCGAAACATTACTTCGGGCGCGAGCCGGACAAGATGAACATCGGCCAGGCGGCGATGCTCGCCGGCCTCGTCAAGGCGCCGTCGCGGCTCGCGCCGACCGGCAATCTCGAGGGCGCGCGCAAGCGCGAGATGCTGGTGGTCAAGGCGATGGCCGACGCCGGCTTCATCACCAAGGCGGAAGCCGCGGGCGTCGAGCCGCAACGCGTCCTCGCCAGTCGTCCGGAGCAATTGCCGAGCGGTACCTATTTCGCCGACTGGGTGCTGCCCGACGCGCGCGACCAGGCCGGCGAGATCAAGACCGAGGCGACGGTCAAGACGACGCTCGACCGCCGCCTGCAGAACACCGCCGAGCGCGTCGTCCGCCAGGCCGGGCTGCGGCAGGCGCAGGTGGCGATCGTCGCGATGCGGCGGGACGGCCGCGTCGTCGCGATGGTCGGCGGCAAGAACTACGCGAAGAGCCCGTTCAATCGCGCCACGCAGGCGCGCCGCCAGCCGGGCTCGACCTTCAAGCTGTTCGTCTATCTCGCCGCGATGCGCGCCGGCATGACCCCCGACACGATGGCCGACGACAGCCGCGTCGAGATCGCCGGCTGGAAGCCCAAGAACGACGACAACCGCTATCTCGGCCAGATCCCGCTGCGCCGCGCCTTCGCCCGGTCGAGCAACGTCGTCGCGGCGCGGCTGACGCAGGAGGTCGGCGTGCGCAACGTCATCAAGGCGGCGCGCGACCTCGGCATCTCGACGCCGATCCCCAATGAGGCGACGATCGGGCTCGGCACCGCCGAGGTCTCGCTGCTCGAACTCACCGCCGCCTACGCCGCGGTCGCCAACGGCAGCTATCCGGTCCATCCGCGCGGGCTGGAGGACAGCGGCGCGAGCAAGAGCTGGCTGCAATCGCTGACCGGCGGCCCGCGCCGCATGCCCGACGGCATCCGCGACCATATGCTCGACCTGCTCGGCGCGTCGCTGCGCGGCACCGGCCGCGCCGCGGTGCTGACGCTGCCCGCCTATGGCAAGACGGGGACGTCGCAGCAGAGCCGCGACGCCTGGTTCATCGGCTTCGCCGGCGATCTGGTCGTCGGCGTCTGGGTCGGCAACGACGACAGCTCGCCCAATGCCGGGCTGCACGGTGGCGGCATCCCCGCGCAGATGTGGCGCCAGTTCATGGTCTCCGCGCTCAACATCGCGCCGGTGGTGACGCCGGTGGTGGTCGAGGAGAATGCGATGGACCCCGATGCGGTGGTCGGCCCCGAGGAGGGGATCGAGGCGCCGATCGGCGATCTGCCGATTCCGGAGGGGACGATCGACGGGCTCGGCATGCAGATGAAGCTCGGCCGCGACGGCAGCATCAGCATCGCGCCCAGCCGCGATCGCGGTCCGCCGCCGCCCGACGCCCCGCCGCCGCGCGATCGGCGCGGAGAGGATGACGGCGAGGAGTAGCGCCCTGCCATCGCCGCCGCGGCTGCGCTAGACGGATGCCACGATGGCGCAGCGACGCTCCCCTTCCCGCGCCCGGCGGCGCCGTCAGGACCTGACGAGCGAACGCTGGCTGCTGCTGCTCGGCGTCGTCGCGGTGGTGGCGGTCGTCGCCGGCTCGATCGGGCCGTGGCCGTTCGCCGCGCCGCCGGCGCCGCGCACCGCAAGGCCGCTCACCATGGCGGAGGCGCGGGCCTCCAACGCCGCGGTGCCGATCGACGCCAGCCGCCGGCTGCGCGCCCTGCCCTATCGCTTCCAGGGCGGCGCGGCGGCGCGCGAACAGGCCGCCGAATGCCTCGCCACCGCCGCGCTCTACGAGGCGGGCGACGACGCCCGCGGCCAGCAGGCGGTGATCCAGGTGATCCTCAATCGCGTCCGCGCGCCGGGTTTCCCCAAGACGATCTGCGGCGTCGTCTATCAGGGTTCGGATCGCGTCACCGGCTGTCAATTCTCCTTCACCTGCGACGGCTCGATCGCACGCCGGCCGATCCACCTCGGCTGGGGCGCGGCGCGGCGGGCGGCGCGGGCGGCGCTGCGCGGCCGGGTGTTCGCGCCGGTCGGCCGCGCGACGCACTACCATACCGACTGGATGGTGCCCTATTGGCGCGACACGTTGGTCAAGGTCGCGCGGGTCCGCTCGCATCTGTTCTACGTGCGGCATTAACCGAAGCCTTTTCGCCGCCGATCTGGCAACAGGCTCCGACACTTTCAGGAACAGCGACATGGCAAAACGATTCTGGGCGCAGATCATCGAGATGGACGAGGAGATCGCCGCCGCGAGCATCCCCGGCGTGACCGATCACGAAAGCGCCGCCGATGCGCTGGTCACCGATTTCGTCGGCGCGATGGGCGGCGAGATCACCAGCGGCGCGGTGCGCGTCTGGGTCGAGGGCGGCGCCGCCAAGATCTACGACTGGAGCGCCGAATTCGACATGCCCGAGGATGCCGATCTCGACGGCGACGAGGATATCGAGGTGGAGGGCGAGATCGTCCTCACCGAACGGATGGGGTGAGCAGTCGCGGCGGTTGACGGTGACGGCGCCGCGCCGCAAGACCCTGGGCGATGCGCTTCTTTTCCGACAATGCCGCCCCCGTCCACCCGCGGGTGATGGCGGCGATCGCCGCCGCCGACACGCTCGACACCGCCTATGACGGCGACGCCCGCTCGCGCGCGCTCGACGGGCGCCTGTCCGAGCTGTTCGGTACCGAGGTCGCCGCGCTGTGGGTGCCGACCGGCACCGCGGCGAACTGCCTCGCGCTCGCCGCGCTCTGCCCGCCGCACGGCGCGGTGGTCTGCCATCGCGACGCGCATATCCAGAATGACGAGGGCGGCGCGCCCGAATTCTACACGCACGGCGCCAAATTGTACCTTGCCGACGGCGAGGGCGCCAAGCTTACCCCGGCGGCCATCGCGGCGGTGGTCGACGGCATCGCCAACGACGTCCATCGCGTCCAGCCGCATGCAATCTCGATCACCAACGCCACCGAATATGGCCGCGTCTATTCGCCCGACGAGGTCGCCGCGATCGGCGCGCTCGCGCGCGACCGCGGCCTCGGCCTGCATATGGACGGCGCGCGCTTCGCCAATGCGGTGGCGACGCTCGGCTGCTCGCCCGCCGCGGTGACGTGGCAGGCGGGGGTCGACGCGCTGAGCTTCGGCTTCGTCAAGAACGGCGCGATGAGCGCCGAGCTGCTCGTCTTCTTTCGCCCCTCGCTTGCCGCCGCGACGCTGTACCGCCGCAAGCGCGCCGGGCTGCTGCTCTCCAAGGGCCGCTATCTTGCCGCGCAGGTGCTGGTGATGCTCGAGGACGATCTGTGGCTCGACAACGGCCGCGCCGCCAATGCGCGTGCCGCCGAGCTCGCCGCGGCGGCGGGGGCGCGGCTGGTCCATCCGGTCGAGGCGAACGAGGTGTTCCTCCACGCCACGCCCGAGGAAGCCGCCCGGCTGCGCGCCGCGGGCTTCGACTTCTATGACTGGGCAGCGGGCGAGATCCGGCTGGTCACCGCCTGGGACAGTCCGGCGGATCAGGTCGCGCGGCTCGCCGCGGCGATCGCCGCGCTGTGACGCAGGCCCCGCCGCGCTCGACGCGCGCGGCGATCCTGGTGCCGTTCGCCCTCGTCACGCTGATCTGGGGATCGACGTGGCTGGTGATCCGCGACCAGATCGCGGTGGTGCCGCCGGGCTGGTCGGTGACCTATCGTTTCCTCGCCGCGAGCGTCGCGATGGCGATGGTGGCATGGTGGCGCGGCGAGCGGGTGACGCTCGACGCCCGCGGCTGGGGCTTTGCCGCGGCGGTCGGCGTGCTGCAATTCTGCCTCAACTTCAACTTCGTCTATCGCGCCGAACAGTACATCACCTCCGGGCTCGTCGCGGTGGTGTTTGCGATCCTGCTGGTGCCGAATGCGCTATTCGCGCGGCTCTTCCTCGGCCAGCGGATGGGCGGCCAGCTGATCGCCGGCTCGGCGGTGGCGATGGCGGGGATCGCGCTGCTGTTCCTGCACGAAGCGCGCGAGGGGCCGACCGGCGCGGCGGCGACGCTCGCCGGCATCGGCTTCACCGCGGTCGCGATCGTCTCCGCCTCGCTCGCCAACGTCTTGCAGGCGACGCAGACCGCCAAACGCTATCCGATGATGGCGACGCTCGCGATGTCGATGCTGATTGGCGCGATCGTCGACGGTCTCGTCGCCTGGACGCTGACCGGGCCGCCGGTGATCGAGACGCGGCCCGGCTATTGGGCGGGAATCGCCTATCTGGCGGTGTTCGGCTCGGCGATCGCCTTCCCGCTCTATTATCGCATCCTGCGCGAGATCGGCCCGGCCAAGGCGGCCTATTCGAGCGTCATCGTCCCGGTGATCGCGATGCTGCTGTCGACGCTGTTCGAAGGCTATCGTTGGTCGCTGCTCGCCGCGGCGGGGGGCGTGCTCGCCGCGATCGGGCTGGTCATCGCATTGAGGGCGCGCAGGCCGAACCGATAATCGGGATAGGCCGGCTGCCAGCCGAGCACGCGCTTCGCCTTGCCGTTGGCGACGCGGCGGTTCTCTGCATAGAAGCCGCGCGCCATCGGTGACAGCGTGTCGAGCGCGACCAGCGGCGGCGGCGGCAGGCCGAGCAACCGCGCGGCGAAGGTCACGACGTCATCCTGCGCGCACGGCCGGTCGTCGGCGAGATTGTAGGCCCCGGCCGGCGCGTCGCGTGCGGCAAGCACGCCGCTGACGATATCGTCGACATGGACGCGGCTGAACACCTGATCGGCGGGGCCGATGCGATGCGCCTTGCCGCCGGCGACGCGATCGAGCGGCGAGCGCCCCGGACCGTAGATGCCGGGCAGCCGCAGCACGCGGGCGCCGCGCGCCAGCCACGCCGCATCGGCGGCGGCGCGCGCCGTTCGCCGCCCGCGCCCGGTCGGCGCCTGTTCGTCCACCCAAGCCCCCGCCGCATCGCCATAGACGCCGGTCGAGGACAGGTAACCGAGCCAGCGCCTGCCGAGCGCCTCGCCATATCGGCTCAGCACCGGATCGACCTCGTCCGCCGGGGGCACCGAGGAGAGGATATGCGTCGCCGCGCCGATCGCCGCCTGCACCGCCGCCGCATCGTCGAAGCGCAACGTGCCGTCGCGACCGTCGCGCGTCGTCCCGACGCTGGCGCCGGGCCATGCCGCGGCAATCCGCGTGGCGGTGTAACCGAGGCCGAAGATCAGCAGCATCGTGCCTCCATGTGGCTTGAACGGCGGCATTATGTCGCCGTTCCACGATCGCCGCCACCCGCAGGGACTGGCAGCGCCGCCGGGCGGTCCTATAAAGGCCGGATGCTCGACATCTCGCATGCCATCGCCCAGCCCGATCACGCCCCCGGCGCGATCAGCCGCCATGCCTATCGCCCGCCCGCCTGGCTGGTGCCGGAAACGCGGCTGGTGTTCGATCTGGATGCCGCCGCGACTCGCGTCACCGCGACGCTGCACGTCACGCGGCAGCATGGCGAGGAACCGCTGCGGCTCGACGGCGCGGGCCAGACGCCGCTGGCGGTGCGGATCGACGGCGTCGCGACCGACGCCTGGCGGATCGAGGGCGAACAGCTCGTCATCCCGCTCACCGGGACCGCACATACGGTCGAGACCGAGGTGGAGATCGCGCCCGAGCGCAACACGCAGCTGATGGGCCTCTATGCCAGCGGCGGTATCCTGTGCACGCAATGCGAGGCGGAGGGCTTCCGCCGCATCACCTATTTCCCCGATCGCCCCGACGTGCTCAGCCGCTACAGCGTGCGGCTGGTCGCCGATCGCGCGCGCTATCCGGTGCTGCTCGCCAACGGCGATCCGGTCGACGCGGGCGAGCTGGCGGACGGCCGCCATTGGGCGGAATGGAACGATCCCTTCCCCAAACCCTCCTATCTGTTCGCGATCGTCGCGGGTGACCTTGCGGTCAACCGCGGCAGCTTCACCACCATGTCGGGCCGCGAGGTGCAGCTCGGCATCTGGGTGCGGGCGGGCGACGTCGCCAAGACCGACCATGCGCTCCACGCGCTTACACTGTCGATGGCGTGGGACGAGCGCGTCTACGGCCGCGAATATGACCTCGACGTGTTCAACATCGTCGCGGTCGACGACTTCAACTTCGGCGCGATGGAGAACAAGGGGCTGAACATCTTCAACAGCCGCTACATCCTTGCCGACCCCGATACCGCGACCGATTACGATTACGACGCGATCGCCGCGGTCGTCGCGCACGAATATTTCCACAATTGGTCGGGCAACCGGATCACCTGCCGCGACTGGTTCCAGCTCAGTCTCAAGGAAGGCTTCACCGTCTATCGCGATCAGGGCTTCTCCGCCGATCAGGGCTCGGCGGCGGTCAAGCGGATCGAAGACGTCCGCGGCCTGCGCGCCGCCCAGTTCCCGGAGGATGCGGGGCCGCTCGCGCATCCGGTCCGCCCGGAAAGCTATATCGAGATCAGCAACTTCTACACGGCGACCATCTACAACAAGGGCGCCGAGCTGATCCGGATGATGGCGACGATCCTCGGCCCGCAGGCCTTCCGCGCCGCCACCGACCTCTATTTCACCCGCTTCGACGGCACCGCGGCGACCTGCGAGGATTTCGTCGCCTGTATGGAAGAGGCGAGCGGTCGCGATCTCGGCCAGTTCCGCCTCTGGTACAGCCAGGCGGGCACGCCGCGCGTCGCCGCCAGCCTGTCGCATCAGGCGGGCGAGGGCCGCGCGACGCTGCGCCTCGCCCAGCACATCCCCGCGACGCCGGGCCAGCCCGACAAACAGGCGATGGTGCTGCCGCTGCGCATCAAGCTGTTCGGCGCGGAAACCGGCCAGCCGCTCGGCGACGAACGGCTGGTGCTGCTCGACCAGCCGGCCAGCACGATCGTGTTCGACGGCATCACCGAACGCCCGGTATTGTCGGTCAACCGCGGCTTTTCCGCGCCGGTGATCATCGAAAGCGACCGTTCGGCCGCCGACCTCGCTTTCCTCAGCGCGAAGGACGACGATCCGTTCGCGCGCTACGAGGCGATGCAGCAGCTGATGCTCGACACGCTGGTCGCCGCCACCGTCGAGGGGCGGGCCGATCACGATGCGGTGATCACCGCGGTCGCCAATACGCTCGACGACCGCGCGCTCGACCCCGCCTTCGTCGCCGAGGCGGTGCTGCTGCCCTCGGAGAGCTTCATCGGCGACCAGCTCGCAATGGTCGATCCCGAGGCGATCTTCCGCGCGCGCGAAGGTCTGCGCCGGGCGCTCGGCCTGCGCCTCGCCGCTCGCTGGCGCGACGCCTATGACGGCGCGCCGGACGGCGCCTATGTCTACAGCCCCGCAGCCAAGGGCCACCGCCGGCTGCGCACCGTCGCGCTCGGCTATATCGCGGCGAGCGGTGCCGACGATGCCGCGACGATCGCCTTCCGCCAGTTCGAGCGCGCCGACAATATGACCGACCGGCAGGGTGCGCTCGGCACGCTCGCAAACGGCTATTCGGACGAGCGCGAGGCGGCGCTCGACATCTTCTACCATCGCTATGCCGGCAATGCGCTGGTCATCGACAAATGGTTCCAGACGCAGGCGCTGTCGTCGCGCGACGATACCGGGCGGCTGGTCGCCGAACTGGCGCGGCATCCCGACTTCACGCTCGCCAACCCCAATCGCGCGCGGTCGCTGGTCGGCGCGTTCGGCGCCAACCAGCGCGCCTTCAACGCCGCCGACGGCAGCGGCTATCGCTTCCTCGCCGACCAGCTGATCGCGCTCGACCGGCTCAACCCGCAGACGGCGGCGAAGCTGTTGCCGCCGCTGGCGCGCTGGCGCCGCTTCGACGCCGGCCGCGCCGCGCTGATGCGTGCCGAGCTCGAACGGATCGTCGCCGCGCCCGGCCTGTCCAAGGATGTGTTCGAACAGGCGACGAAGAGCCTCGGCTGAGGCGCGCGCCGGGGCGGCACGTCCCTACGTCCCGATAGAAATTCGAGCCCGCACCAACAGGCGGCCGCCGAGTCGTCGCAAAATGAAGTCAAAGTAATAAGTCGCTGAGTTCCATCCGTTATTGGTCGCAATCGCGATTGCCGCCGCCGAAAACCAAGCTTAGGCTTGCGAAGACATAAGGGGGATTCGACCGGTGGTGATACGGCGGACGGTGACGGGCGTGGCGATGGCGGCGATGCTGGCGAGCTGCGGCGGCGGGGGTGGCGGCGGCTCGACCGGGTCGATCGGCAGCGTCACGCCGACCCCGACGGCGACCGCCACGCCGACGCCGACCGCCTCGACCGGCTGTTCGCTGCGCGACCGGCAGGACTGGGTCGCGGCGCAATTGCGCGAATGGTATCTGTTCTACGACACGCTGCCCGCGAGCCTCGACCCGACGCCCTATACGACCGTCGACAGCTATCTCGACGCGCTCACCGCGACGGCGCGGTCGCAGAGCAAGGATCGCTATTTCACCTATCTCACCTCGATCAAGGAAGAGGACGCTTATTATAATTCCGGCTCGACCGCCGGCTTCGGCTGGCGGTTCGGGCTGACCAGCGATCTCCACCTCTACGTCACCGAAGCCTTCGAAGGCTCGCCGGGCCTCGCCGCCGGGGTCGACCGCGGCGCCGAGATCCTCGCGATCGGCACCAGCGCGAGCAACCTGCAGACCGTCTCGGCGCTCTACCAGGTCGACAACAACGGCACCGCGCTCAACACCGCGCTGGGTTCGGACACCGCGGGGACGACGCGCTACTTCCAGGTGCGCGACGCGAGCGGGACGCGCACCGTCTCGGTCACCAAGGCCGATTTCACGCTGAGCCCGGTGTCGAGCCGCTACGGCGCGCAGATCATCACCGATGCCGGCCAGCGCTACGGCTACGTCAATCTGCGCACCTTCATCTCGACTGCCGATGCGCAGCTGCGCGCCGCGTTCGACCAGTTCCGCACCGCCGGCGTCACCAACATCATCGTCGATCTGCGCTACAATGGCGGCGGCCTGCTCTCGACCGCGCAGCTGCTCACCAACCTGCTCGGCGCCAATCGCGCGACCACCGACGTGCAGAGCTACACCACGTTCCGCCCGGAGAAATCGGCGGAGAACCAGACCGCCTATTTCGCCCCGCAACCCCAATCGGTGGCGGCGACCAAAATCGCCTTTATCGGCAGCCACAATACCGCCTCGGCGAGCGAATATGTCATCAACGCCTATATTCCCTATCTGCACGCCAACGCCGGGCTGATCGGCACCAACACCTATGGCAAGCCGGTCGGCCAGATCGCGCTCGACCGCTCGGCCTGCGACGACCGGCTGCGCGTCATCGCCTTCGCCTTGCAGAATTCGGCGCGGCAGGGCGCGTATTATACCGGGCTCGCCAACACGGTGGAGGCGAGCTGCAGCGCCGGCGACGACATCGGTTACGCGATGGGCGACCCGCGCGAGGCGTCGACGCGCGCCGCGCTCGACTTCCTCGAGGGCAAGAGCTGTACGCGGATCGGCAGCTCGGCGAGCGCCGACGCACGCGCGCTGTCGGTGGCGACCGCGCGCGAGGCGCTGCAACCGGTCGGTCCGCGCATCTCCACCGCGCAGCGCGAGGTGCCGGGGCTGTTCTAACCCGGTCATCAGCCGGTATGGGCGTCGCCTCAACCTTGGGGGCTATGCGATGCAGGACGACGATGACAGCTTCGTCTATGACGAGGCGACGGGCGAATGGATCAGCGCGGCGGATGCCGCCGCGGCGACGGCCGGGAGCAGCGCGGGGGAGATGGTCGAGGTGCGCGACTCGGTCGGCAACCTGCTCGCCGATGGCGATCAGGTGACGCTGATCAAGGACCTCACCGTCAAGGGGGCCGGACAGACGCTCAAGCGCGGCACGCTCATCAAGAGCATCCGGCTGACCGGCGACGCGCAGGAGATCGACTGCAAGTTCGACGGGATCAAGGGCCTGGTGCTGCGCGCCGAATTCGTCCGCAAGCGCTGAGGTGACGCCGGCGATCGATCCGAGCTGGCAGGCGGCGCTCGCAGGGGCGCTCGCCACCCCGGCGATGGCGGCGCTCGACGCCTTCCTCGCGGCGCAGGCGGCATCGGGCGAGATCATCTTCCCGCCCGCCGACGAGCGGTTTCGCGCCCTCGCGCTGACCCCGCTCGACCGGGTGCGTGTCGTCATCCTCGGTCAGGACCCCTATCATGGGCCGGGCCAGGCGCACGGCCTCGCCTTCTCGGTGCGGCCCGGGGTCAAGCCGCCGCCGAGCCTCGTCAACATCTACAAGGAGTTGCAGGCCGATTGCGGCATCGCTCCGGCGCGACACGGCTTCCTCGACCATTGGGCGCGGCAGGGCGTGCTGCTGCTCAACACGGTGATGAGCGTCGCCAGCGGCCGCGCCGCGTCGCACCGCAATCGCGGCTGGGAGGCGTTCACCGACGCGGTGATCCGCGCGGTCGCGGCGCAGCCCGGCCCGATCGTCTTCCTGCTGTGGGGCGCGCATGCGCAGGCGAAGGCGGCGTTCGTGCCCGACGATGGCACGCATCTGGTGCTCACCGCGCCGCATCCTTCGCCGCTGTCCGCCTACAAGGGCTGGTTCGGCAGCCGCCCGTTCAGCCGGACGAATGCCTTTCTGGTCGCGCATGGTGCTGCGCCGATCGACTGGGCGCTGCCGGAGATGGTCGAATCTTGACATTGGACAGGTTGTTGTCCAATGAGACGCTATGCATACCGTCAGCTATTCCGATGCGCGCGAGAACCTCAAGGCGATGATCGACAAGGTCGTCGCCGATCGGGCGCCGTTGGCGATCACCCGGCAGCGGGGTGAAGGCGCAGTGCTGGTTTCGGCAAGTGAATGGGCCTCGATCGAGGAGACACTGTACCTGCTGCGCTCGCCCAAGAATGCGGAGCGCTTGCTGGAGGCGGTGCGGGGCTTCGAGAGCGGCGAAGACGGTGTGCCGTTTTCGTGAACGTCAGTTTCTGGCCGACGGCGTGGGATGACTATCGCCATTGGCAGGAGCAGGATGCGAAGGCAGTCGATAAGATCAACGCGCTGATCGAAGAATGTCGTCGCCATCCGTTTTCCGGTATCGGCCGGCCCGAGCCGCTTGGCGGTAATCTGACCGGCTGGTGGTCACGCCGGATCAACCACGAACATCGGCTCGTCTATCGCGTCGCGGGTCACGGCGAGGAGCAGGTGCTGCAAGTCGCGCAATGCCGCTATCATTACTGATGCTCCGTCGCATCCTTTGTCGGCCCCGTGCGATTGGCAGCACGAAGGAGAGCCGGACATGACCGAAGCCTATTGGAACGGCACGCGCATCGCGGCGAGCGACGATATCGTCACCGTCGAGGGCAATGCTTATTTCCCGCGCGATGCGGTCGACCCGGCGGTGCTGGCCGATAGCGCGACGACCAGCGTCTGCCCGTGGAAGGGCACGGCGCATTACCATAGCCTACGCGTCGGCGACGCCGAGAATCGCGACGCCGCCTGGTATTATCCTGAGCCCAAGGACGCGGCGCGCGAGATCAAGGACCGGATCGCCTTCTGGAAAGGCGTCGAAATCCGGTGACCGGTCACCAGATCGGCACCGTCACCCGTTCCTCGTCGGGATGGACGACATAGGTGATGCTGGCCGGCACGATGCTCGCGCCGCGATAGGTGGGGACGACCGTCAGGGTGCGCCGCCTGCCGCCGCCTACGGCCAGCAGCATCAGCCGTGCCGTCACCGCGGCGATCCGCCGTGCCGCCTCGGGCGGGACGAACAGTTCGTTGACGCGATCTGCCGAACCGCCGAGGTCCCGCGGAACGAGCCACGTCTGCACCAGCGCCCCGCGCATCGCCAACACCCGCGCCTTCGCCCGCGACGACACCGTGGCAAGATCGACCGCTGGTTCCGCCGCCTGAGCCATGACGATCGCTACTGCCATGCCTAACCCCCGGTTGCTGGTCCATCCGATCTGTGACGCCGCACCGCGGCGGTATTGCTGGCTTTCGGTGTCGCACCGGGCGGGCAGCGGTTATCTTGCGATCCGCCACATACCGTCGCGAAAGCGGTAGACGTTGGGCGAGACACACCGTGACTGCTGCTCGCAATCTTCGACGACCGCCGCCTTGAATCCGTCGAAGTCGACGCCATCCGGCTTGGTCGCGACGAAGACGTAATCGTCGGCAACGACGGTAACGAACAGATCAGGCCCGATCGCCGCCGATAGACGCGCCCAGCCGGGAAGGTCGATCAACAGCGCCGCGGCCAACGGCCAGTGCTCGAAAACGATCGGCGCGTTTCGGAGAGCGGCGACCGTCGGTAGCTTCGGAAGCGTCGCCCGAGTCTGACGCAACGCCAACGTCCAGCCGTCGGCGGGATTCAGTCCCAAGTCCCGGAGCCCGGCAGGCGACATCAGCACCGTTGTCTTTGCTGTATCCGCCGCCACGATCACAAACAGATCCTCACCGACCGGATGCATCACCGGCAAGCGCTCTCCGGCCATCGTCGACTTGACGTAATCGACATAGTCTTTGCCGCGGATCACGACCCGCAACTGGCTACGGTTGAATTGCGGTTTGGGAGGAAGAGCCAGCGTGTTCTCGACGAATTCTGTTTTCGTCGACGCACAGTCCGCCGGAGTCGAGTGCGAACAGACGTGCCGCAGATGGTCGAGCATCACCGTCATCGGCTCCCGCCCGGGCATCGTGACGCGCAACGTCAAGGCATCCCGCGGGTCGATCGTGACGGAGACACCCGGCTTTGCGTCGCGGAACCGCTGCGCCATGTCGCGGGCGAACCTGTCCTCCGCCGGCGCTGCCGAGCAGCACGCCAGCGAAAGGCACAGCAAGGACAGTGGCCCAATCCCTCGCACGTCCGTCATCCCGATCGATGCGGGAAGATTAAACCGTCACCTGCATCGATCAAGTCCGATCAACTATGTCCCTGATGCACAATAGATCTGTCTGCGGGACGCAAACAGGCAGCAATCGTCTTGGCTCAGTCCGAACAATAAAAGTCTTTATCCCACCGGTACATAGACCTCGCCACCCTGCGCGCGGAACTGCTCACTCATCGCCGCCATGCCGGCCTCCGCCTCCGCGGCGGCGACGAAGCTTGCCACCGGCGCGTTCTGCTTCGCCGCGAAGTCCCTCACCTCCTGCGTGATCTTCATCGAGCAGAATTTCGGCCCGCACATCGAACAGAAATGCGCGGTCTTCGCGCCCTCGGCCGGCAGCGTCTGGTCGTGGAACGATTCGGCGGTGTCGGGATCGAGCGACAGGTTGAACTGGTCGCGCCAGCGGAAGTCGAAGCGTGCGCGGCTCAAGGCGTCGTCGCGCAGCTGTGCGGCGGGATGCCCCTTGGCGAGATCGGCGGCATGGGCGGCGAGCTTGTAGGTGACGACGCCGGTCTTGACGTCGTCGCGATCGGGCAGGCCGAGATGTTCCTTGGGCGTGACGTAACAGAGCATCGCACAGCCGAACCAGCCGATCATCGCCGCGCCGATGCCGCTGGTGATATGGTCGTAGCCCGGTGCGATATCGGTGGTCAGCGGCCCGAGCGTGTAGAAGGGCGCCTCGCCGCACGCCTCCAGCTGCTTGTCCATGTTCTGCTTGATCTTGTGCATCGGCACATGGCCCGGCCCCTCGATCATCACCTGCACGTCCTGCGCCCAGGCGCGGTGGGTCAGCTCGCCGAGCGTATGGAGTTCGGCGAATTGCGCCTCGTCATTGGCATCGGCGATCGCCCCGGGGCGCAGGCCGTCGCCGAGCGAATAGGCGATGTCATAGACCTTCATGATCTCGGTGATTTCGTCGAACCGCTCGTAGAGGAACGATTCCTTGTGATGCGCGAGGCACCATTTCGCCATGATGCTGCCGCCGCGGCTGACGATGCCGGTGACGCGCTTGGCGGTCATCGGCACATAGGCGAGGCGCACGCCGGCATGGATGGTGAAATAGTCGACGCCCTGCTCGGCCTGTTCGATCAGCGTGTCGCGGAATACCTCCCAGGTCAGGTCCTCGGCGATGCCGCCGACCTTCTCGAGCGCCTGATAGATGGGCACGGTACCGATCGGCACGGGGCTGTTGCGGATGATCCATTCGCGCGTGTCGTGGATGTTGCGGCCGGTGGACAGGTCCATCACCGTGTCGGCGCCCCAGCGCGTCGCCCAGACCAGTTTGTCGACCTCCGCCGCGACGTCGCTCGCCACTGCCGAATTGCCGATGTTGGCGTTGATCTTGACCAGGAAGTTGCGGCCGATCGCCATCGGCTCGCTTTCCGGGTGATTGATGTTGGACGGGATGATCGCGCGGCCGCGCGCGACCTCGTCGCGGACGAACTCGGGCGTGACGAAATCGGGGATCGCCGCGCCGAAGCTCTCGCCGTCGCGGACGTACTGCGCCAGCCGCTCGCGGCCGAGATTCTCGCGCGTCGCGACATATTCCATCTCGGGCGTGACGATGCCGCGCCGGGCATAATGCATCTGGCTGACATTGTGGCCCGCCTTGGCGCGCAGCGGACGGGTCAGGCCGGCGCGCGGGAATTGGGCGACGCCGCCCGACCGGTCGGGGCCGAGCTGGCCATTGTCCTCCGGGCGGATCGCGCGACCGTCATAGGCCTCGACGTCGCCACGCCCGGCGATCCATGCCGCCCGGCGCGGCGGCAGGCCGGCCATGATGTCGATCGTCGCGGTCGGATCGGTATAGGGACCGGAGGTGTCGTAGACGCGCAGCGGCGGCTCGCCCGAGGCGGGGTCGAGCGCGATCTCGCGCATCGCGACGGCGAGCGGACCGACGTGGATCTTGCGCGATCCCCGGATCGCGCCGGTGGTGACGCCGATCGTATTGGTGGCGGCGGGGGCGGGTCGGTCGGCCATCTGTCTCTCTCCATGCGCGGAAAGAGAATGCGGATTTCCCGATGAAACCGCTCCCTCCCTCCGCCGGTATCAACCGGATCAGGTTCAGCGGGTCGAGGGCTGCGGCCCTCCTCTCAAGCGCTGCGTCAGCGCTCCCCCGGGGAATATGTCGTCGTTATACGCGCTTGGCGGGCGCGATCAACCGCTCGCCGCCGAGGTGCGGATATTGCCGTTGAGCCCCGCCGGGAAGAAGCCGCCCGAACCCACCGCGGTCTTGTTGAGATAGACGATGTTGAGCACCTGCCCGGTCGAGCGGCTGTAGGCGACGCCGTTGCTGTCGGTCGGCACGACATTGGCGGTGGTGGTGTCGCCGATCCCCTGATCGTCGTCGCTGCTGCCGTCGAGGCTGTCGCGCGCGTCGGAGATCTTCTGCGTGTTGGCGAGGATCGTCGAGGCGCCGGCCAGCGTCTCGGCCGGGTCGACGCCCTTGCGGTAGAGCACCGAGCGGATCAGTCCGGCGTGATAGCCCTCCGTGGCGAGGATACCCGCCGCGGCTTCGAGGAACACCTTGTTGACGATCAGCGGCGAGGCGCCCTTGTAGGCGGAGACGCCGACATCCTCGAACAGATAGGCGCCGAGCAGGAAGCTGATGTCGTCGGCATAGGGATTGAAGACGTCGCTGCTGCCGATCACCCCGGCGGCGCGCGCCGCGGCGGTGAACGCGCCGTTCGCATCACCCGAGATGTTGATTGCCGGCATCGCCACCGCCGAGCTGCTCAGGATCGAGCGCAGGAAGGTGACGTGCGCGACCTCGTCATTGGCGATCTCGCGCGCATATTGCGCCACGATCGGGTCCTGGAACGGCACCAGCGCGCCGCCGGTGACGCTGCCGAGCGTGCCGACGCCGCTGACGATGCCGCTGGTCAGCCCCTGGCCGAACGCCGCCCAGCTGTAGAAGCTCGCCTCGAGATATTCGAGGTTGAGCGCGAAGTTGAGCACGTCGGCATCGGCGGCGAGCGTCGGCGTCGTCGCGGTCGGCGTCGGTGTCGGCGTATCGCTGCCGCTATCGCCGCCGCAGGCCGCGAGCAGCGAGAGCGCGCCCGCCGAGGCGGCGGCGCCGCCGGCGTAACGCAGGAAGTTGCGCCGTTCGGCGCGGCGATCGGCGATCGCGTCGAGGATCGTGTCGGTGGGAAGGTCGGTCATCGGGGCTACCCCTGCAAGCGTTCGGATTCGGGCGGGATCAGGAGGCGACCGCCGCCTTGATGGTGCCGTTGAGGCCGGCGGGGAAGAAACCGCCCGCGCTCGCCGCCGCGGCGTTGAGATAGACGATGTTGAGCACCTGATTGGGGGTGCGGGTGTAGACGATGCTGTTGGCGTCGGTGGGGACGATGTTCGACACCGCATAGGTGGGCGTCGGCGTCGCGGTCGCGGTCGGCGTGGGAGTCGGCGTCGCGGTCGCCGTCGCGGTGGGGGTCGGCGTCGGCGTCGCCTGGCCCGGCGCGACGGTGGTGCCGGGGGTGATCCCCTGGTCGATGTCGGTCCCGCCGTCGAGGCTGTCGCGCGCGTCGGAGATCGCGCTGGCGCTGGCGATCAGCGCCGATCCGCTCGCCGATCCGCGCCGGAACAGCTCGCCGCGGATCGTCGCGGCATGATAGGCCTCGACCGCGAGAATACCCGCCGCCGCTTCGACATAGGTGGTGGTGAGGAGCGGCGCCGCGCCCTTGTAGGCGGTGACGCCGACGTCCTCGAACAGATAGGCGGCGAGCAGGAAGGCATCCTCGCTCGCATAGGGATTGAAGCTGTCGCCGCTGTTGATCAGCTTGGCGGCGAGCGCGGCGGCGGAGAAGGCGCTGGTCGGGCTCACCGACAGATCGAGCGCCGGTTGCGCGACGGCGGCGCTGCCGAGCGCGGTGCGCAGATAGGTGACGTGCGCGAGCTCGTCCGCGGCGATCTCGCGGGCGTAGCGGGCGAGCACCGAATCGGTGAAGGTCACCGCGCGCGCGCCGCTGAAATTGGCGGCGCCCTGCGTGCCGGCACCGGTCAGCAGGTTGGCGGCGATGCCGGCGCCGCCGGTCGCATAGGCATAGAATTGCGCCTCGAGATATTCGAGGTTGAGCGCGAAATTGAGGATGTCGGCATCGGCATAGGTGGTGGTCTGCGCCTCGGCCGATCCCGCCATGGTCAGCGCCGAAACGCCGGCGGTGACCGCCATCGCACCCATCGCGGTGCGGAAGAAGTCGCGGCGTTCGGTGCGGCGCTGGACGCGGGCGTCGAACGCGGCGGCGATCGCGCTGTCGGTATCGGTCTGGGCGGTCATTACTCGGGATCTCCCCACGCGCGGGCGGCGCAGCCGTCGCCCCTGGATGGCTTGCCGTTCCGCATCCCGCCGGAGGCGTCAAGCCCATCGCGGCGGAAAACGCCCATGATGCGACGGAAGCGGCACCCGCGGGAAACGAAAATCCTCCCCCGGTCGCAAGACCGAGGGAGGACCCGTGCGCCGGCCGGCCGGGAAGGGGCAGTCGACCGGCCGCGGACCGACCCGTCAGCCGAGGCCGACGGTGTAGTTGGGATCGGGATTGTTGGTGCCCGCCGGGAAGAAGCCGCCGCGGGTGCGGTTGCTGCCACTGACGTTCAGATAGGCGATATTGTGCACCTGCTGGACGCTGCGGCTGTAGGCGATGGCGTTGGCATCGGTCGGGACGATGTTCGAGATCGCATTCGCCTGGCCGATATTGGTGCCGGCGATCCCCTGATCGTCGTCGCCGTTGGTGCCGGTGCTGGTGCCGTCGAGCAGATCGCGCGCGTCCGAGATCTTGGTGGTCGCGGTGATGATATCGGCGTTGGTGATGCCGCGCGTGTAGAGGATCGAGCGGACCAGCCCGGCGTGATAGGCCTCCGCCGCCAGGATCCCTGCCGCCGCGTCGAGATAGGTCGCCGAGATCACCGGCGACGCCCCCTTGTAGGCGGTGACGCCGATATCCTCGAAGATATAGGCGCCGAGCAGGAAGTTGGTCGGGCTGGCATAGGGATCGAACAGCCCGGTCGACCCGACCACCCCGGCGGCGCGCGCCGCCGCGGTGAACGCGCCGGTCGACGTGCCCGACAGGTCGATCGCCGGCTGCGCCACCGCGGCGACACCGAGCGCCGTGCGCAGGAAGGTGACGTGCGCGATCTCGTCCTGGGCGATCTCACGCGCATATTGGCCGATCAGCGGATCGCCGCTGAAATCGACCGCGCGCGGATAACCGGCGCCCGAGCCGGTCACCACCGCGCCGGGCGTCCCCGTGCCGGTCAGCAGCGAGGCCGACAGGCCGACGCCGAATGCGGCGTAACTGTAGAATTGCGCTTCGAGATATTCGAGGTTGAGCGCGAAGTTGAGCACCGCCGCATCGGTGCTGACCGAGGTCGCGGTCGGCGTCGGCGTGGGCGTCGGGGCCGGCGAGGGATTGTTGTCGTCGTTGCAGCCGGCGAGCAGCGCGAGGCCACCCGCTGCGGCGACGCTGGTGGCGGCGGTCTTCATGAAGGCGCGACGCGCGGCGCGACGGGCGACGGCGGCCTCGACGATGGCGAGGACGGAAGTTTCGTGTGTCATAGATCCACCCCTGCTCAGTTCGCGGCGCTGCTGCGCAGCCCGCTGTTTCCGTTGTTGATGCCGTTCGGGAAGAAGCCGCCCGCCGTCACCGATTTCGGATTCAGATAGACGATGTTGAGCACCTGCGCCGGGGTCCGGCTGAACGCGAGACCGTTGCTGTCGAGCGGCACGATGTTCGACACGGTGCCGGCGCTGCTGCTGCTCGTGGTCAGCCCCTGGTCGAGGTCGCTCGAACCGTCGACCGAATCGCGCAGGTTGGAGATGGCGTTCGCCGCGGTGATGTCGCTCTGCGCGGTGCTGATCGCCGGTGTCGCGATACCGCGGGCGTAAAGCGCGCCGCGGACGATCGCGGCATGATAGGCCTCGACCGCGAGGATGCCGGCGGCCGCCTCCAGATAGGTCTTGTTGTTGATCAAGGCGCCGGCCGCACCCTTGTAGGCGGTGACGCCGACGTCCTCGAAGACATAGGCCGCGATGAGGAAGCTGTCGTCATTGGCATAGGGGTCGAACCCCGCCAGCGACGGGCTGGTGCTCGAGGCCGCCGCCGCGAAGGCGCCGCCGCTCGATCCGGAAATGTCGATCTGCGGCATCGCCGCGATCAGCGAATCGCTGGTGCCGGTGCCGCGGATCGCGGCGCGCAGGAAGGTGACGTGGGCAACCTCGTCGGCGGCGATCTCGCGCGCATAGGCGGCGATGCCGGCGTCGCTGAACTGCACCTGGCGCGCCATGCCGGTGCCGCTGCCGGTCACCACCGAACCCTGCGTGCCGACGCCGCCGGTCAGCAGGTTGTTGGGCAGGCCGACGCCATAAGCGGCATAGCTGTAGAATTGCGCTTCGAGATATTCGAGGTTGAGCGCGAAGTTGAGCACGTCGACCTCGGACACGGCGGTTTGCGCCGCGGCCTCGCCGGTGAACGACATCGCCGCCGCGCCGGCTGCGGTCACCGCGGCCAGGCCCATCGCGTTCTTGAAGAATTCGCGGCGCTCCTCGCGCCGCCGGGCGCGCGCATCAAACGCCTCGATGATCTGCTGTGTCTCGGCCATCGGTAGCAACCTCCCTCACCGTGTCACGGTCCGCCGGTTACGCTCCCACCGGAGCGGGCGGCCGTCGGTCAGATACGTCGGTGCCATCCCGAAAGATGCGGCGACTCCCGCAACAATGTGTCTTTGTGGCAAAAAACATTCGCTTCGGTATCATTTGGGTCGGCGGACCATTGCCGGGCAGGCGACGGACGGTTAGCCTTCGCGCGTGTCATCCCCCGATCCCTCCTCCGCCAACGCCGCACGCGCCGCGCTGGTCGAGGCGCTGATCCGCACCGGTGATGCCGATCGCGACGCCTTCCGTACGGTCTATCAACTCACCTCTGCGAAGCTTTTCGGCATCTGCCTGCGTATCTGCGAAGACAGGCAAGGTGCGGAGGACGTGCTGCACGACGTATATCTCACCATCTGGCATCGCGCCGCCACCTATCGACCGGAACGGGCGAGCCCGATCGCCTGGCTGGCGACGATCGCGCGCAACCGCTCGATCGACTGGCGCCGTCGCCAGACGCGGGCGCGCGCCGCCCCGGTCGAGGCCGCCGACGCGCTCGCCGATCCGGCGCGCGCGCAGGACGAGACGCTGATCGCCGACGAATTGCACGGCCGCCTGCATGGCTGCCTCGAGGCGATCGAGCCGCGCCAGCGCAGCGCGATCCGCAGCGCCTTCTTCGGCGGGCTGACCTATGCCGAGCTGGCGCTGGCGCAGGCGGTGCCGCTCGGCACGATGAAAAGCTGGGTGCGGCGTGGCTTGCTCGCGTTACGGGGGTGCCTCGATGCCGCCGCCTGACGAACCCGATATCGCCGCGGCGGAGCTCGCGCTCGGCCTGCTCGACGGCGAGGAGCGTACCGCCGCGTTGCGCCGGCTGGCGCGCGATCCGGACTTTGCCGCGGACGTGGAGCGCTGGCGCGACTGGTTCGGCGCGCTGTTCGCCGACTGGCCCGAGGTGGCGGCGCCGCAATCGCTGGCGTCGCGGATCGAGGCGTCGCTGGACGGCAAGGCGGCGACGCCCGCCAACGACAATATGGCATGGCGCCGTCTCGCGCTGGTGGCGAGCTTTGCTGCGCTGCTGCTGCTCGGCGTCACCATGTTCGAGCTGCTGCGCCCGCTACCTGCCCCGGTGCAGATCGCGGTGCGCATGCCGGCGCCGGCCCCCGCCCCCTTGCTCGCCGCGATCGCGCCGACCGGCGGCGGGGCGCCGCTCGCTGCCGCCTACGATCCCGCCCGGGCGACGGTGCGGATCACCGGCGCGCTCCCCGTCCCCGCCGGACGCTCCGCCGAGCTGTGGGCGATCCGCGGCAAGGAGGCGCCGCGCTCGCTCGGCCTGGTGGCGGGCGGGCCGACGCGGCTCGTCGTCCCCGCGGCGGCGCGGCAGGCGATCGCCGCCGATACGGTGCTGGCGATCTCGATCGAACCGGTCGGCGGCTCACCGACCGGGCTGCCGACCGGACCGGTGGTCGCGACCGGCACGCTCACCGGCTGATCAGAAGGTATAGGCGAGCCCGACCGCCCCGAGCCACTGGTTGCGCGAACCTGCGACGCTGACCAGCGGACTGTCGGCGAAGCCGTTGAGCATCCGCACATAGGTGCCGCCGGCGACGATCTTGAAGCCGTGCAGCAGGTCGCCGGTCAGCGCATAGGTATAGAGGCCGCCGAGCGAATAATTCTTCCAGCCCGACCGCGCATTGTAGGTCGGCAGTCCGCTCGCCAGCGTCTGCGTCGGCGATACCGAGAAATAGGTGGTCGCATAGCCGCGGCCGGCATGTTCGGCCGAAGCGAACAGCGCCACCGCCATCTTGGTGCTGAGCGGGGTCAGATAACTGACGCTCGGCTGCCAGATGCCGCTGTCGTGCGCGCCGGCGACGTCGTGGCGATAGCTGACCGTCGCCGCGAGTTGATCGTAATCGCTGGTGATCACGCCGGTCTTGCCGATGCCGACATAACCGCCCAGTTCGATCGCGGTATCGACCTTGCCGAGCGCGCGGACGCGGGGATCGTCGATGCTCTTGAGGCTGCTGCGGTTGAAGTTGACCACGCCGATCGGGCCGGCCTGCACGTCCCAGACCGGACCCGGCTTGTCGCGGATCAGGTCGACGCTGAACCGGTTGCCGGCGATGATGAAGCCATAGCCCTTGATCGAGCCGACCGCGCCCGGCGCCGCGGTGAAGCGATAATCGTTCGAGCCTTCGTAGTCGCTGAGATAGACGCCGCCGGCGCCGACGGTGACGGTGTCGCGGTTGAAGTCGAAATCGGTCGGCCCCGGTGCGGCGGCCTCCTGCGCCTGGGCCGGGGCGGCGGTGATGGCGGCAGCGGCGAGCGCGAGCGGCATGAGAAACTTGAGCGACACGGCTACGGCTCCAAACCTGTTACGACGGCGTAACGCGGTGAACCGCTTTTGCTATCCCTGCCCGACCGATCAGAGCATGTAATGCATCTTGATCTGTTGCTGATTTGCATCACCGGTGATCGCGAAACGCGCGGCGGCGAAGCGCGGCGCGCCGAAACGGATCGGCGGGTTGCGCGAGAAGCCGAAGCCTTCGCGCGGGATGCCGGCGAAAGTGTCGAGCTTGCGATTGCCGTTCTCGTCGTGGATCACCGCGACGGCATATTGGCCGTGCGGCAGGCCTTCGAACCGCATCGCATGCGCATCGGCGGGTACCGAGCGGGTGATCGCATCGGCATCGTCGACGCAGGCCGGGAAATTCTCCGGGTCGGCGGTCAGGCAGACGCGCAGCATGCCCTTGGCCGAGCGCATCTGGCTGACCGAGACGTCAAGCCGGGCGATCGGCGCCGCGCCCAAGACCAGCGCGGCCGCCGGCACCAGCGCGGCGATCGCCGCCGCCCGCGACCTGCGCCCTGGCCCGCGCATGGCTGCGCGCGAAATCGCCGACGCCGCGATCGGTGCCGCACAGGCGATCCCAGAACCGGAAATAGAGCCCATAATTACACCCATAGAGTTCATGATGCCGCTGATGATGGCTGGCGGTGATCAACCAGCCCCCCAATGGCCCCCGCCACATGAACCGCGGGAAAACCTCCCAGCCCATATGATTGGTTACGCCCATAACCGTCATGATCATCAGCACGAAGCCCAGAGCCGAGACGTGGATCGGAATTGCCAGCACCAGTGCCGGAATTGCCACAGCACCGGTCAGCGCCTCGATCGGGTGAAAGGCCATCGCCGCCCAGGCGGTCGGCGGGCGGCTGGCGTGGTGGACGGCATGCGCCGCCTTGAACACCTTGGGCCGGTGCATCCAGCGATGCGTCCAGTAGAACCAGGTGTCGTGCAGCACGAGATAGACGAGGATCGAGACGGGCCAATACCATAAGGGATAAGCGTGGACATCGCGATAGACGCGCGTCCAGCCATGCGCCTGCCAGCCCCAGGCGAGCACGCCTGCCGGAATGCCGTAGATCGCCGCGGAGGCGAGGCTCCACGCCACCTCGCGGCGCATCTGCGCATCGAGCCCGCGATACAGGCCGGGATGCCGCAGCCGCGTCGCCGCCGCGAACGCGCCCGAAACGATCAGATAGCGCACGCCGACGATCAACGTCATCGCCAGCGCGGAGAGGGTGACGGCGAGCAGCATGGCGACGGATGTAGCGGATTTCCGTGCGCGGGGGCAGCGTTAATCGCGGACGCCGCGCTCCAGCACCTGCACCGTGCGGCCATGATAGGACGCCTCACGCACCGCTTCATAGCCCAGCTTGGCGGCGAGGCGCAGCGACGGCGCATTGGCGGGATCGATGATGCAGGTCGTCCGCGGTGCACCATGCGCCGCCGCCCAGTCGAGCGCCGCGGTCATCGCCTCCTGCGCATAGCCGCGGCCATGCTGCGCGGGTGCGAGCGTCCATCCCGCCTCCGGCCAGGCGAGCGGCGGCTCGATCGCGCGCCGCGATTCGAGCAGCCCCGCCTCGCCGACGAACGCGCCGTCATGCGTGCGCACCACCCAGCTGCCATAGCCGAACGCCTGCCACTGGCCGATGCTGCGCAACAGCCGCAGCCACACGTCCTCGGGCGGACGCGCGACGCCGCCGATCCGCATGTAGACGGCCGGATCGGCCCACATCGCCGCCAGCTCGGCCCAATCCTGCGGCCGGTGGACGTGCAGGGTCAGTCGGTCGGTGGTGAGCTGCGGCGGGGTCATCGTCGCTGGGGATAGCGCGGCGCGGGCGAGTCGAAAATGGCAGTTCTCGCGCGCGACGCTTTGCGGTAGGCGCAGCCATGGGCTCCACCATCCCTTGCGATGTTGCGATCGTCGGCGGCGGCCTCGCCGGCGGGCTGATCGCCCTCGCACTGCACAGCCGCCGCCCCGACCTCGACGTGCGGATCATCGAGGCGGCGCCGCATCTCGGCGGCGATCACGTCTGGTCGTTCTTCGGCAGCGACGTCGATGCGGCGGACCGCTGGCTGGTCGCGCCATTGGTCGTCCACGACTGGACCGGCTATGACGTCGCCTTCCCCGATCTCGCGCGGCCGATCGCGGCGACCTATCATTCGGTGACGAGCGAGCGATTGCACGCGGTGCTGCGCGCGCAGCTGCCCGAGCGGGCGTTCCTGCTCGGGCGCAAGGTGCTCGCCGTCTCGGCGACCGCGGTGGTGCTCGCCGACGGCGACCGCATCGCCGCCAAGGGCGTGATCGACTGCCGCGGCCCCGGCGATCTGTCGGTGCTCGACCTCGGCTGGCAGAAGTTCCTCGGGCAGGAGCTGTTGCTCCACCATCCGCACGGCAAGCCGATCCCGACGGTGATGGACGCGACGGTCGCGCAGATCGACGGTTATCGCTTCGTCTATTGCCTGCCGTTCGCCGACGACCGGATGTTCGTCGAGGACACCTATTACAGCGATACGCCGCAGATCGACCGCGCCGCGCTCGGGACCCGCATCGCCGCTTATGCCGCCGGCCGGGGCTGGCTGGTCGACAGCGTGATGCGGACCGAGGCCGGGGTGCTGCCGATCACGCTCGGCGGTGATTTCGAAACCTATTGGCGGTCGAGCGGCGCGCATGTCGCCAAGGCGGGGATGCGCGCCGGGCTGTTCCAGCCGACCACCGGCTATTCGCTGCCCGATGCGGTGCGGCTGGCGGTGGCGCTCGCCGGGCAGAGCGACCTGTCGGGCAAGGCGCTGGCGCGCTTCACGCATGATTACGCCCGTGCTGCCTGGAAGCGCGGCGCCTTCTACCGCATGCTCAGCGCAATGATGTTCCGCGCGGGCGATCCGGCGGAACGTTGGCGCATCATCGAGCGCTTCTACCGTCTCGACCCGACGCTCATCACCCGTTTCTATGCGGGGCGATCGAGCCTCAAGGACAAGATGCGGATACTGACGGGCAAACCGCCGGTGCCGGTGCGCAGCGCGATCCGCGTCCTGCGCACGACGGCATGGCGGTGAGCGGCAGCAAGGGGATGGACAGGATGAAGTCGGCGATCGTCATCGGCGCAGGATTCGGCGGGCTGGCGCTCGCGATCCGGCTGCAATCGGCCGGGATCGCGACGACGATCGTCGAGTCGCGCGACAAGCCGGGCGGCCGCGCTTATTATTGGGAGCGCGACGGCTTCACCTTCGACGCCGGGCCGACCGTGATCACCGACCCCGCCTGTTTGCAGGAATTATGGGCGCTGAGCGGACGCGACATGGCCGAGGACGTGACGCTCGAGCCGGTGACGCCCTTCTACCGGCTCAACTGGGTCGACGGCACCAATTTCGACTATACCAACGACGAGGCGCTGCTCCAGCGCGAGATCGGCAAGCTCAACCCCGCCGATATCGCCGGCTATCACAAGTTCCTCGAATATGCCGAGGGCGTCTATCGCGAAGGCTATGAGAAGCTCGGCCACGTCGCCTTCCTCGACTTTGCGACGATGATCAAGGCGGCGCCGGCGCTCGCCAAATATCAGGCGTGGCGGTCGGTCTATTCGATCGTGTCGAAATATGTGCAGAACGAGAAGCTGCGCGAGGCGCTGAGCTTCCACACGTTGCTGGTCGGCGGCAATCCGATGACGACCAGCGCGATCTATGCGCTGATCCACAAGCTGGAGCGCGACGGCGGCGTCTGGTTCGCGCGCGGCGGCACCAACCGGCTGGTCGCCGGGCTGGTCGCGCATTTCGAGCGGCTCGGCGGCACGCTGCGGCTCGGCGATCCGGTCGCCTCGATCGAGACGCTCGGCGACCGCGCCACCGGCGTGCGCTGCGCGAGCGGCTGGGAAGCGCAGGCGGATGCGATCGCCGCCAACAGCGACATCATGCACACCTATCGCGACCTGCTGAACAGTTCGCGCAGCGCGCAGCGCACCAAGGCGCGGCTGGAGCGCAAGAGCTATTCGCCGTCGCTGTTCGTAGTCCATTTCGGCATCAAGGGCACGTGGCCGGGCATTCCGCACCACATGATCCTGTTCGGCCCGCGCTATAAGGAACTGCTCGCCGACATCTACGATCACGGCGTGCTCGCGCAGGATTCCTCGCTCTACCTGCACCACCCGACCGTCACCGATCCGAGCCTCGCGCCGGAGGGGCATTCGACCTTCTATGCGCTGGCGCCGGTGCCGCACATGGGCAAATTCCCGGTCGACTGGGACGAGGTCGGCCCGATCCTCGAAAAGCGTATTCTCGACGAGGTCGGGCGGCGGCTGATCCCCGATATCCACGAGCGGATCGTCACCAAGTTCAGCTATGCGCCGCACGATTTCGCGACCGATCTGAAGGCGCATCTCGGCAGCGCGTTCAGCCTCGAACCGGTGCTGACGCAGAGCGCCTATTTCCGCGTCCACAATCGCGACGATCATATCCCCAATCTGTATTTCGTCGGCGCGGGGACGCATCCGGGCGCGGGCATCCCCGGCGTGGTGGGCAGCGCGAAGGCGACGGCAGCGCTGATGCTCGGCGCGCGCTAGGGGCGCTGCCCCCGCGCGCCGTTCGGGCTATGCGGATAAGGCCCGCTTCTCCCCGGACCGCATGCTGCCGGGGAAAATTGCCCTTCGGCAAGCTCAGGGCGAACGGTGGGGGAGCGGCGTGGCGCGCACCGCCCCCTGACCCCGTTCGGGCCGAGCCTGTCGCAACCCACCTCTCCCCGGGCGGGAGGCTGGTGGAAGCCTGACATCGACCCACCCGCGCGAACCGTTCAGCCGGCCGGCGGCGCGCCGGCTGTCACCCCGCCGTGCGGCTCGGCGTGTTGACGCCCATCGATTGCAGGTAGCGCTTCACGTTGCGCGCCGCCTGCCGCAGCCGCTGCTCGTTCTCGACCAGCGCGATGCGGACGAAGCCTTCGCCATTCTCGCCATAGCCGACGCCCGGCGCCACCGCGACCTGGGCATGGGTCAGCAACTGCTTCGAGAATTCGAGGCTGCCGAGATGCGCCACCGCCGGCGGCAACGGCGCCCAGGCGAACATCGACGCGCGCGGCGCTGGAATCTCCCACCCTGCCCGCGCAAAGCTCTCGACCAGCACGTCGCGGCGCTTGTGGTAGAGCTGGCGGTTCTTCTCCACGATGTCCTGCGGCCCGTTGAGCGCGGCGCAGGCCGCCGCCTGGATCGGGGTGAAGGCACCGTAATCCAGATAGGATTTCACCCGCGTCATCGCCGCGATCAGCTGCTTGTTCCCGACCGCGAAACCGATCCGCCAGCCGGCCATGCTGTAGGTCTTGCTGAGCGAGGTGAATTCGACCGCGACGTCCTTGGCGCCCTTGACCTGGAGGATCGAGGGCGTCGGATTGCCGTCATAATAGAGTTCGGAATACGCGAGGTCGGAGATGATCCAGACCTGATTCTCCTTCGCCCAGGCGACCAGCCGTTCGTAGAAGGCGAGGTCGACCGCCTCGGCGGTGGGGTTGGACGGATAATTGACCACCAGCACCGACGGCCGCGGCACGGTGAACGCCATCGCGCGCTCGAGGCTTTCGAAATAGGCTTCGTCCGGCGTCGTCGGCACCGCGCGGATCGTCGCCCCGGCGATGATGAAGCCGAAGGTGTGGATCGGGTAGGACGGATTCGGCGCGAGCACGACGTCGCCCGGCGCGGTGATCGCGGTGGCGAGGCTGGCGAGCCCCTCCTTCGATCCCATCGTCACCACCACCTCGGTCTCGGGATCGAGATCGACGCCGAAGCGGCGGCCGTAGTAATTCGCCTGCGCGCGGCGCAGGCCGGGGATGCCCTTCGACTGCGAATAGCCGTGCGCATCGGGCTTGCGCGTCACCTCGATCAATTTGTCGAGCACGTGCGCGGGCGGCGGCAGGTCGGGATTGCCCATGCCGAGATCGATGATGTCCTCGCCCGCCGCACGTGCCGCGGCCCGCATGCCGTTGACTTCGGCGATGACATAGGGCGGCAGACGCTTGATGCGGTAGAATTCGTCGGACATGGGTCACCTTATCGTTGACCCGGCCATCCTACGCCGCGGACGACGCTTTCACCACCTCTTCCGATGCGGCCGGTTCGAGCGCGTTGATCGCGGCGTGGACGCGTGCCTCGATCGCCTCGCGCCTCAGGCCGGACGGGATCACCTCGCCGATGCGGATGGTGACGACGCCGGGGCGTTTCGGCCCGTGCTTCGGCCAGACCGTGCCGGTATCGAGCGCGACCGGGATCACCGGCAGGCCGAGCGCGCGATACAGGCCGGCGAAGCCCGATTGCAGCGGCGGCTGCTCGCCCGGTGCGACGCGCGTGCCCTCGGGATAGATCAGGATCGAGCGGCCCTCGTCCTTCAACGCCTTGGCGGCGCGCATCATCGATCGCAGTGCGCTGGCCGACGCTTCGCGGTCGGCGATGATCCCGCCGTAGCGCATCGCCGCATAGCCCCAGAAGGGGATGCGGCTGAGTTCGCGCTTGATCACCATCGCCGGGCCGCCGAGCAGCAATTGCAGCTCCAGCGTTTCGAACATCGCCTGGTGCTTGGCGGCGAAAAAATAGGTGCCGGGCGGCACCTTCCCCTCCACCCGCACCCGGATGCCCATGATCGTCCGGTAGAGCAGCCGGTGCATCTGCGCCCAGATATGCGCGTGCCGCATCACCGCGCGCCGCCCGAACAGCGCCGATACTGGCACGCTCAGCACGATCGGCACCGACAGCGCATAGAACAGCATTGTGAACAGCAAGGTGCGCAACCGGTTCATCCCCCTACCCCCAGCCACAGCGCGACACGCCGCAGGATCAGCTTGTTGTATTCGTTGACCAGCGTCGCGAGCCGCGGCGTGCTGCGTACCCCGTCGCCGAGCACCAGTACCTGCGGCCCCATTGCCGCCGCCAGCTCCATCCGCGCGCGCGGCACGTGCCAGTCGGAGGTGACGAGGCGGACGGTGCGATAGCCGTGCGTCTTGACCCAGGCGGCGGTCTCCTCGGCGTTGGAGCGCGTATCGACCGCGTCGGCGCCGAGATCGATGCAGCAGCTGAACAGCGCCACCGGCGCCTTATATTCGCGCGCGAGGTCGATCGGCCGCACCCCCGGCGCGACGCCGGTGACGAGCATCCGCCGCGCCTGCCGCGCCTGGAGCAGCGCGATGCCGCGATCGATCCGTCCCGCGCCGCCGGTCGGCACGACGATCGCGTCGGTGGTGTTGGGCGCGAGCGGTCCGGGCAGCATCAGCATGAACGCCGCGAAGCCGAGGCACCAGGCGAGCGCCGCCAGACCGAACAGCCGGACGATCACAGCGACCGCCTGAGCGAGGCGACGACGGTGACGCGCGCCGCCGCCATCGCCAGCGCGACGAAGCCGACCGGCACGATCCCCAGCGCCGCCCAGTCCCCCGCCCCCAAGGCGATGCCGCCGAGCAGTTCCGACCCCAGCGCCGCGAGCCGCGTGCCGAGGAACAGCAGCACCGCCAGCGCCGCCGCGCCGCCGGCGACGCCGCCCATCGCCGCGTCGAGCGCGATCCGCCGCTGGAACAGCCGCGCGACCTGCACGTCGGTCGAGCCGAGCATATGCATCACCTCGATCGTCGCGCGATGCGTCTCGAGTCCGGCGCGCGCGGCGAGCACCACCACCGCGCCGGTCGCGGCGAGCATCAGCACGACGAGCGCGAAGGCGAGCCAGGTCAGCGTATCGAGGAAGCCGACGACCGGCGCCATCCAGCGTTGATGCTGGTCGATCCGGCTCGCCGCGCTGATCCGCCGCGCCGCGGCGACGATCGCGGTGGCGTCGGTGCCGGCGAGGTCGACGTCGATCATCGCCGGCACGGGCAGCTCGGCGTCCGCCCCGACATCGCCGAGCCACGGCGCGAGCAGCCGGGTCAGTTCGCCCCGATCGACCAGGGTTGCGCGACGCACCTGCGGCAATCGGCGCAGCGCCGCGAGCGTGCGTGCGGCGAGGGCGTCGCGCGTCGCCGGGCTGCCCTCGACGATCTGCACGGTCAGCCGCCCGGCGAGCTGGCGTTCGAGCGCGTCGGCCGACTGGCGCGTGCCGAGCCCGAGCGCGGCGGCGAGCAAGGTCAGGAACAGCATGATCGCCATCACCCAGGTCATCGCGCGCAGGCCCCCCGCCTCGTCGAGGACGCGTCGGTCGGCGCCGCTCATGCCTCGCCTCGCGGCGGCGGCGGGTAGCGCAGATGGCCGGTCGGATCGAGCAGCCGTCCCTTGTCGAGCCGCATCATATGCGCCCCCGGCACGCGGCTGAGCAGCTGGAAATCGTGCGTCGCGACCACCACCGTCGTGCCGAGCGTGTTGAGCGAGCCGAACAGGTGGATCAGCCGGTCGGCCATCTCGGGATCGACGTTGCCGGTCGGCTCGTCGGCGACGAGCACCTCGGGCCGGCCGATCACCGCGCGGGCGATGGCGACGCGCTGCTGCTCGCCGCCCGACAGCGTTGCCGGCCGCGCCTCGGCCCGGTCGCCCAGCCCGACCCAGCCGAGCATCTCGCGCACCGGCTGTTCGATATCGCCTTCAGGCACGCCGGCGACGCGCAGCGGCAGGGCGATATTGTCCCAGGCGGACAGGTGCGGCACCAGCCGGAAGTCCTGGAAGACGACGCCGATGCGCCGGCGGAAGCCCGGCAGCCGGCGGCGCGGCATCGTCACCGCATCCTCGCCGAACAGGCGGATGATGCCGCGGCTCGGCCGCTGCGCGAGATAGAGCAGCCGCAGCAGCGAGGTCTTACCCGCGCCGCTCGCCCCGGTGAGGAAATAGAAGGCGCCGGCGCCGAGCGTGAAGCTGATATCCGACAGGGTTTCCTGCCCGGTGCCATACCGCAGCCCAACATTTTCGAACTGCACGATATTTGCCATGCGCCTGGCCGCAACCGCTCCGTGTGACGAATTTCCGGGCGGCGCGACGCCGCGGCGGCAGCCTTCGCATGGCCGGCGCGTGGCTTCAAGCTTGCCACGCAGGCGGCCGACGTGCTTAGCAGTGCAGGCAATCCGGTCACCGGTCCGGCCCCCGTCCGTAAAGCGTTGCGCATGATCCTCGAATGTCCCGAATGCAGCACCCGATATCTGGTGCCCGACAGCGCGATCGGTACCGAGGGGCGAACCGTGCGCTGCGCCAATTGCCGGCACAGCTGGTTCCAGGATCCGCCGCCGCCCGAACCCGCGCCGCCACCGCCGCCGCCCGCGTCGGCACCTGCGCCTGAGCGGTTCGCCGAGGCCGCCTCTTATGCCGCCGCCGCTTATGCCGCGCCGGTCGCCGAGACCGAGCGGCCCGCCTTCCTCGAGCCGGCGGCGATTCCGCAGCCGCGCACGGCGATTCCCGAATCGGTGCTCCCGGCGCCCGACTATGACGCCTTCGCCGCGCGCCAGCCGTTCCGTGCCCGGCGCAACACGTCGAAGCGCTGGACGGTAATCGCGATCGTCGCCGGGCTGCTGATGATCGCCGGCGTCGCCGCGATCGTCTTCCTCGGTGCGCCTGGCCTGCTCGCGCAGATCGGGCTGCCGATCGGCACGCAGGAATCGCCGCTGCGGCTCAAGGACAATCCGATCGAGCGGCGCGGGCTGGAGAATGGCTCGGAACTGTTCGCGGTGAGCGGCCAGATCAGCAATCCCTCGACCGAGCGGCAGCGCGTGCCCGACATCCGCGCCGAACTGCGCGATGCGCAGGGCCGCATCGTCTACAGCTGGACGATCACGCCGCAGCAGCGCACGCTCAACCCCGGCGGCACGATCGACTTCAACTCCGCCAAGCTCGACGTTCCCGCCAATTCGAAGCGGCTCGAACTCAGCTTCGCCGGCGAAGCCGCCAACTGACCAGCGCGAACCGGCCGCCGTGCAGCAGCGCGGCGGCGACCATGCCGATCCCCGACGCCCAGACCAGCGCCATCGCGCCGCCGCCCTGCTGCACCAGCCACCAGCCGGCGCCGCCGGTGACGAGGAAATAGGCGATGATGCTGTTGATCCCCGCGGCGATCTGGTCGCCGAGGCTGCGCAGCGCATAGACCAGCACGATCTGGATGCCGTCGAACACGATGAACGGCGCCCAGCGCGGCAGCATCGCCGCGGCGAGCCGGTGCACCTCGATTGTCGCCGGGAACAGCGCGACCAGCGCCGGCGTCGCCACCGCGAGCAGCAGCGCGCCGATACCGAGCGCCGCCACCGCGAGCACCAGCGCGATCAGCGTCCGCCGGATCGCCGCCGCGGGCTGCCCCTCGCCCACCGCATTGCCCGCGCGCACGCCGGCCGCCGAGCCGAGCCCGAGCGCCACCGCGAAGGTGAGGTTGTGCATCGCGAAGACGATCTGGAAGGCATGCGCCGCCGCGTCGCCCAATTGCGTCGACAAAGCGATCAGGATCGAGAAACCGGCAAGTTCGAGCCCCGAGGCGATCGCCGGCACGATCCCGAACGTCGCCAGCCGCCACGCACCGCGCGGCACCGCCCGCCACGCCGCCGCATCGATCCGGCCTATGCCGCGCGCGGCGGCGCGCGGCAGCGTCAGCACGCTCGCCACCATCCCCGCCGCGCCGAGCAGCGAGGCGATCGCCGTCGCCAGCGCCGCGCCGACCGCCCCTAGCGCCGGCAGGCCGAGATGCCCCGCCGACAGCGCCCAGGCGAGCAGGCCGTTGACCGGCAGCACCGCGAGATTGACGACGGTAACGCGCTGCGGCCGGCTCACGCCTTCGAGGAAGAAGGCGGCGGCGACGGTCATCAGCTGGAACGGATAGGCGATTGCGAACGCCCGGACGACGCGGGCGCTCTCGTCGATCCGGTCGGCCGCGACGCCGACCAGCGCGAGCAGCGGCTCGGCAGCGACGAGGAACAGCCCGCCGATCGCCAGGCCGAGCAGCAGCCCGAGCGCCAGCCCCTCGCGAAGCACCGCGCCGGTTCGCGGCAGGTCGCCGGCGCCGTCCGCGCGCGCCGCCATCACCAATACGCCCGACAGCCAGGCGAGTCCGGTCACGATCCCGACGAAGCCGAGCGCCCGGCTCGCCCCCAGCGCCGCCACCTGCTCGGTCGAGACGAGGCCGACGACCATCACGTCGGTGACCTGCAACAACGTCCAGTTGAGGCTGGTCAGCACCACCGGCCAGGCGAGCGCGAGCAGCCGTCGCGTCTCGGCAGGCGTGGTCAGGGGGAGCGAAGCCGTCATGCGACGGGCGCTACCCGCTCCGCATGACAGCGAAAAGCGCAGTCCCATGAAAAAGGGGCGTTGCGGACCGGCAAACCCTTTGCTAGGGGCCTGCGCCTGCCAGATGCCGGCTCAGCCCGGTGTTCTTCACGTGCGGCCGTGGCGGAATTGGTAGACGCGCAACGTTGAGGTCGTTGTGGGCGAAAGCCCGTGGAAGTTCGAGTCTTCTCGGCCGCACCACTCTTCACGCAGAGAGAAACGCCCGCGCCCCATGGGGTTGCGGGTTTTTTCTTGTCTTATTGGAAAATGTTGCTGATCTGTTCTCGTCGCAACGGGGCGGAGCGACGATATGCGGGTGTCGATCGAGGCGAAACGGCGGGCCTATGCGGCCTGGCTGAGGACCGGACGGTGGCCGGTGATGCGGGGGACCGACGGGACGGAATGGAAGTTCAATCCGTATCATGACCCGAAGGATGGCCGGTTTACGACGGCCGGTGGTGGAGGCGGAGCTGGCGGCTCTCGTCAGTCGGTAAGAGTGACGAGCACGTTGCAACCACGTCAGCTATCTTCAAAATCAAAAACTGACATTCTCGCCGGACCCCGGTTAATCGCGAAGGCGATCGATACTGCTGCTAAAACTGAGCTCGACTTTGCCGATGGAGTCAGCGACGGCGCTTACGACGCTGTAAAAGGCACAGTCACCGCCACGATTGCGTTCGCCAAAAATCCTATCTCGGCAACCCGAAATAACAACCTCGCCTTGGCTGGGCTAATCGATAGCGCGATAGCTGCCGAGGACACACCCGCTCGTATCCAAATAGCTCGCGCGGCGGATCGTATTCGCCATACAAATGCACATGAAGTTGGATATGTTGCTGGCAACATTGCAGCGGGTGCCGCCATCAGTCGAGCCACAGGTTTGGCCATTGGCAAGATATCGGCGATAAGAAAAGCGCGATTACCACAGCGGCTACGACCAGAGTTTCCTCCGCCCGAGTACAAGTGGGTGAAGGAGCGTTTACGACCAGGAGCGCCGCAACGCTATAATGACGGCGCACCGAATGCTCGCCCCGGATATGCCCCGGCCCTTACCAGGAAACTGCCGAACGGCGGTAAGAGGCTCGTTAAGTTCGATGGCATTCAAGCCGACTGGCCAGTCGATAGAAAGCATGGCATATATTTTTCGAAAAAGTCGGTCGACCAAGCCATTCGGCAATCGCACGCCCTGGCGGAGCACAAAATTACCGGGCTTTGGGAAGTGCCAGACGATTATCAAAAATCCCAAGCCCTTAAGCTGCTTAATAAAGCAAACGTTAAAAATATCAAAGTAAGGGTTGCGAAACCATGACGATGCTTCCAATCGCTCGCCTTATCGCTAACTTTTTACTCAACATAGAGCTGACCGACGAGGGGACCATGCATCCTGACGACGCATGTCAGATTCTTGAGCAGGCCGCTCACGATCTTTCATTAATTGACAAAGCGTGGCTCGATCAACTGACCCAAGCCTTTGCCGAGATAGCGACAGAATATCCTGACGACCAAGCGGAATTCGTGAGAAATATTCCCGCTAACTTCTATCATTCCGACCCGGACGGCGGCGGCGGCGAGTAGGGTCGGAGGCCGGCTTTCACCGTCTCCGCGCCACCCTACCCCGCCCCCATCCGCCGCAAATAGGCGGTCACCGCCGTATAGCCACTGTCGCTCAAGGAAATTTCCATACGGCGGCGGTCGACCGGGTCGATCACTCGATCGATCAGCTTGAGCTTGTGGAGATGGTCGATCCATCGTTGCGAGGTGGTCACCGGCGCGCTGGCGCTGCCGACCAGGGTCTTGACGTTCATCGTCCGCCGCTCCTCGTGCGCGACGAACAGTGCGAGCAGCATGTCCCAGGCGGGTTCGTGGAACAGCTCGGCGGGAAAATGATCGAAGCGCGCCAGCCGCTGGGCGAGCAATTGCTTGGCGAGCTCGCGCGCGTCGAGCGGCGTCGCGGGCTGCGCCTCGCCGGTGCCGGCCGGGGCGGCGTGGAGCCGGTCGGCGCGGGCGCCGAACTCCACCGCGATCGCGGAGAGCTGCGTCGTCAGGTCTTTGACCAGTCCCGCGATGGACTCAGTGGGCACGTCGCTTTCCCCGTGCGTCGTTGATAGGCAGGAAGTACCATCTGTTTCTGAAATAATGCAATCAGCTTAATGACATGGATGGTCACGCCGCGCATCGGGCCGAGCCGTGCGCGCAGCGACGGCGCCTTGGGTGGGAACACCGCATCCAAGTCGCGTCCCCGCGCGTTTAACGATGTACGAAATTGTGCGCGTAACCAAAGGATGCCGGTGGTCGCCTACCTCAATGCAATCGGCACCGCCGTGCCGCCCCACGACGTGCATCAGCATTTCATCGATTGGGCGAACACCCGCGTCACGCCGGAGGCGCGCGGCCTGTTCCGGCGGATGACCGCGCGCGCCGGGATCAGCCATCGCTGGTCGGTGCTCGGCGGGACGGACGGCGGCAGCGCGATCGATCCGGGCGGCTTCTACGGCGCGGCGCTGCCCGGCACCGCGGCGCGGATGCGGCTCTATGCCGCGGAGGCGCCGGCGCTGGCGCTGGCGGCGATCGCCGCACTCGGCGACCCGGTGCCCGAGGGGATCACGCATCTCGTCGTCGCGAGCTGCACCGGCTTCGTCGCGCCGGGAATCGATCAGATCATCGCCCGCCGGCTCGGCCTCGCCTCGTCGGTCGAGCGGCTGCTGATCGGCTTCATGGGCTGCTACGCCGCGGTCGTCGCGTTGCGCAGCGCGGGGCATATCGTCCGCTCGCAGCCGGCGGCGCGCGTCCTCGTCGTCACCGTCGAACTCTCGTCACTGCATTTGCAGGACGACAGCGAGGTCGCGCCGCTGCTCGCGATGCTCCAGTTCGGCGACGGCGCCGCGGCGGCGCTGGTCAGCGCCACCCCCGCGGGGATCGCGCTCGGCGAGCCCTTCGCCGCGACGCTCACCGAGAGCGAAGAGCTGATCCGCTGGACGATCACCGACACGGGCTTTGCCATGCACCTCGACGGCGCGGTGCCGGGTCGGATCGGCGACGCGCTCACCGACCCGGCGTTCGTCGCGGCGGTGACCGGCGGCCAGGCGCCGGACTCGCTGTTCTGGGCGGTGCATGCCGGCGGCCGCTCGATCCTCGATGCGGTGCAGAGCGGACTGGCCCTGCCGAAGGAGGCCCTCGATCCGTCGCGCCGGGTGCTTGCCGATTATGGCAATATGTCGTCGGCGACGCTGATGTTCGTCCTCGCCCGGCTGCTCGCCGCGCCGCCGGACCAGCCCGAGGGCGTGGCGCTCGCCTTCGGTCCCGGCCTCGCCGCCGAGGGCCTCGCGTTGCGGATGGTGCGATGAGCCTCGCGGCCCGCGCCGAGGCCGAGGAGCTGATGGACGCGGACGACCTGCCCGCCGACGTCTATGCCGCGGTCGTCGCCGACCTCGCCCGCGTCAACACGGTGACGCTCGCGGCGCGGCCGACGCTCGCCTTCCTCGACCGGGTCGCGGCGGGGGCGACGCACCTGCGGGTGCTCGACGTCGGCTATGGCGATGGCGACATGCTGCGGCGGATCGTCGCCTGGGCGGCACGGCGCGGCATCAGCGTCGACGGCGTCGGCATCGATCTCAACCCACGCAGCGAAGCCGCGGCGCGGGCGCATAGCCCGGCCGGGCTCGGCATCGACTGGCGGACCGGCGACTATGCCGATTGCGCCGGCGAAGGCTGGGACGTGATCCTCTCCAGCCTCGTCGCGCATCATATGACGCACGATCAGCTGATCGCCTTCCTGCGCTTCATGGAGGCGGAGGCGGCGCGCGGCTGGCTGGTCAACGATCTCCACCGCCACGGCTTCGCGCATGCCGGCTTTCCGCTGCTCGCCGCGCTCGCGCGCTGGCATCCGATCGTCCGCCACGACGGCAGGCTGTCGATCGCGCGCGCCTATCGCCCCGCCGAATGGCCGCCGCTGCTCGCCGCGGCGGGGGTCAGCCACGCGCGGGTGTTCCGTGCCTTTCCGTTCCGGCTATGCGTCGAACGCCGGCGCTGATCGTCGGCGGCGGGCCGGCGGGATCGGCCGCGGCGATCCGACTCGCCCGCGGCGGCACCGCGGCGGTGCTCGTCGAACGTCAGGACGATGCGGATGCCTTGTGCGGCGGCTTCCTCAGCTGGCGCTCGCTCGACCGGCTCGCTGCGCTGGGCGTCGACGCCGACCGGCTCAATCGGGCGCGGCTGACCGAGGTGACGCTGTTCGCCGGCGATCTGATCCGCGAGGCGCGTCTGCCGCGGCCCGCGCTCGGCGTCTCGCGCCGCCGGCTCGATCGCGTCCTGCGCGACGCCGCCGACCGCGCCGGGGCGGTGATCGAGACAAGCCATGTCCGCGCGATCGACGGCACGACGGCGCAGATCGGCGAGATGGCGATCACCGCCGACGCGCTGTTCCTCGCCACCGGCAAGCATGACGTCCGCGGCCTTGCTCGCCCGGCCACGGCGCGCGGCAGCGACCCGACGCTCGGACTGCGCCTGCGCCTGCCCGCCTCCCCGGCGCTGTCCCGTACGCTCGCCGGACGGATCGAGCTGCATCTATTCGATCGCGGCTATGCGGGGATCGCGCTCCAGGAAGACGGCAGCGCCAATGTCTGCATGGCGGTGCACCGGTCACGCCTGCACGCGGCGGGAAGCCCGGCGGAGCTGCTCGCGCTGCTCGCCCAACAATCGCCGCGGCTCGGCGACCGGCTCGCCGGGCGGGACCCGGCGGGGCCGATCGATGCGATCGCCAATGTCCCCTATGGCTGGCGGCAGCGGCACGGCAGCGCGGGGCTGTTCCGCCTCGGCGATCAGGCCGGCGTCATCCCCAGCCTCGCCGGCGAGGGCATGGGCATCGCCCTGGCGAGCGGCGTCTCCGCGGCCGATGCCTATCTGCGCGGCGGACCGGCGGCGGCCGCGGCGTGGCAGCGCGATTTCGCGCGCAGCCTGGCGCGGCCGATGGCGGTGGCGGGGATGGTCCGCCGGCTTGCCGAATCACCGTGCGCCGCGGGCGTGCTGCGCTGGTTGCCGCCGGCCCTGATTCAGGTGGTGGCGCATGCCACCAGAATGGCCCCATGACAGTTGACGCGACGGTCCCTCATCACGAGATTAACATACATGGATCATCTGAACCTTTCCGAAGCCGAATGGCGCAAGCGCCTCACCCCCGCGCAATATCATGTGCTGCGGGAGGCGGGCACCGAACGCGCCTATGCCGGCGCGCTGACCGACAACAAGGCGGACGGCCTGTACCATTGCGCCGCCTGCCATCAGGAGCTGTTCGACAGCGCCGACAAATATGACAGCGGCTCGGGCTGGCCGAGCTTCACCCAGCCGATCGCGCCCGATCGCGTCTCCGACCATAGCGACACCAGCCATGGCATGACGCGCACCGAGACGCGCTGCGCGCGCTGCGACAGCCACCTCGGCCACGTCTTTCCGGATGGACCGCCGCCGACCGGCCTCCGCTATTGCATGAACTCGATCGCGCTCGAGTTCCGCGCGCGCAAGGCCGCCTGACGGTGATCGCTGCGACGGGAGACAGGCTCCCGTCGCCGAAGATCGCCGCGGGGCGCTTGTCCACATCGCGCTAAGCCGGTAATCGCCACCGTCTCCATGGCCCGTGCGCGCACCCCCCGCTCCGCTCCCGCCCGCCGCGCCCCGTGGCGCCGGCGGATCGTCCTCTCCGTCCAGATCCTGATCGGGCTCGCCGTCCTCGCCTTCGGCGCGCTGGTCATCGCGGTCTATGTCGCGAAATCGCAGCTGCCGAGCTTCGAGGAGCTCAAATCCTCGCCCAACGGCCAGATGATCCGCGTCCACGCCGCCGACGGCACCGTGATCGTGTCGATGGGGCCGAGCTATGGCGAATGGCTGCCCTATGACAGCATCCCGCGGGTGATGCGCGAGGCGACCGTCGCGGTCGAGGATCGCCGCTTCTACAGCCATCCCGGCGTCGATCCGATCGGCATGGTGCGGTCGCTGCGCGTCAACCTCGAACGCGGCCGCCGCGTGCAGGGTGCCTCGACGATTACCCAGCAGCTCGCGCGCAACGTCTTCCTCAACAACCAGAAGAAGTTCGGCCGCAAGTTCCGCGAGGCGATCCTGGCGCTGGCGCTCGAGCGCAAGTTCAGCAAGGAGCAGGTGCTCGAGCTGTACCTCAACAAGGTCTATTACGGCGGCGGCGCCTATGGCATCGACGCCGCCTCGCGCAAATTCTTCGGCCATGGCGCCAATACGCTCAACCTCGCCGAGGCGGCGGTGATCGCCGGGCTGGTCAAGGCTCCCTCCAATTATTCGCCGACCGCGGATGCGCAGGCGGCGGTCGGGCGCGCCGGGGTCGTGCTCGACGCGATGGTCCGCGCCGACGCGATCACCCCCGAACAGGCGCGCGAGGCCAATCCGGAAGCGCTGCGCCTCGCCCCCGAACCCAAGCAGAACAGCGCGCGCTATTTCACCGACTGGGCGCTGCCGCAGCTCGATACGCTGATCGACGAGACGCAGGCGCCGCTCGACGTGTGGACGACGCTCGATCTCGGCATGCAGCGCGCGGCGGATGCGGCGATCCGCGCCAATGCCCCCGATGGCGCGCAGGGGGCGCTGGTCAGCCTTGATCGCGACGGCGCGGTCAAGGCGATGGTCGGCGGCAAGGATTACGTCTCGTCGATCTACAATCGCGCGACGCAGGCGCAGCGCCAGCCGGGCTCGGCGTTCAAGCTGTTCGTCTATCTCGCCGCGCTCGAAGCCGGGCACAAGCCCGAGGATCAGGTGGTCGACGAGCCGGTGACGATCGACGGCTGGAGCCCGCGCAACGATTCGCGCCGCAACAGCGGCCCGGTGACGCTGCGCACCGCCTTCGCCTTCTCGCTCAACACGATCGCCGCCAAGCTCGGGCAGGAGGTCGGCTTCACCACCGTCGCCGACATGGCGCGGCGGTTCGGCATCACGACGCCGATCAACACCCATCCGTCGATGGTGCTCGGCACTTCGGACGTGCGGCTGATCGACATGACCCGCGCCTTCGCCAGCGTCGCCGCCAAGGGCGTCGCGGTGACGCCGTATGGCATCACCCGCGTCACCGCCAACGGCCAGACGATCTATACGCACGAGGTCGATCGCAGCCATGTCCTCGTCGCGCCCTATGTCGCTGCCGAGATGACCGACCTGTTACAGACCGCGGTCAACACCGGCACCGGCCGCGCCGCGCAGATCGGCCGCCCGGTCGCGGGCAAGACGGGCACCACCACCTCGTCGAAGGACGGCTGGTTCCTCGGCTTCTCAAGCGGACTGACCACCGGCGTGTGGATGGGGCGCGACGATGCGCGTCCGATCGCCGGGCTGCACGGCGGCACCGCGCCGGCGCGTGCCTTCGCCGCCTTCATGAAGCCCGCCACCGCCAATCGCCCGATCGAACAGTTCGAGACGCAGGTGACCTTGCCCGAATGGCAGCTCGAGCCCGACGAGGAGAGCTATTACGGCCAGCCCGACAATGGCGGCGCGATGGTCGACGAGGATGGCAATCCGGTGCCGGTGGCGCCGCGCGACGACCAGCAGCAGCAGGACGAACAGGGCATCCGGCCGCAGGACAGCGCGCCGCAGCAGCTCGACGATCTGATCGACCGCGTCACCGGCCGCGACGCACCGCCGGCCAGAGACGACCGCCGCGACGACCGGCGCGACGACCGGCGGGACCCCAATGCACCGCGACCGCCGTCAGCGCGGGACGGCACCGCCGGCCGTCAGCCGCTGCAACGCCCCTATCAGGACGATCGCCCGACCCAGTGAAGCGCGGCGCCGTGCTCGCGTAGCCAGGCGCGCGCCGGCGTCGGGTCCTCGCCGTACAGTTGCGCGACGAGCGCATGAAACGCGGGCGCGTGGTTCATATGGACGCGATGCGCGACCTCATGCGCCACCGTCGCGCGGCGGACGAAACCGGGGGCGAGGATCAGCCGCCAGCTGTAGCGGATCGCGCCGTCGTGCGCGCAACTCCCCCACCGCCCGCGCGGATCGCCGGTCGCGACGCGGGCGACGGTGACCCCTGCCCTGGCGGCATAATATGCGGTCTCCTCGGTCAGCAGTTCGAGCGCCTGGCGCTTGAGCCAGGTTTCGACCCGTCGCGGCAGCGTTTCGATCGGGCCGGACAGCGACAGCGTCTCGCCGACCGCCTCGACCCGGCGGCGGCTGCCCGGCTGCCAGTCGATCGTCAGCACCGTGTCGGCGACGGTCAGCACCAGCCCCGGTGCGAAGGGCCGCGGCTGCGGCAGGCGCGCGCGCTGCTCCGCGATCCACTCGGCCTTGCCCTGCGCCCACGCCACCGCCGATTTGAGCGCGGCACGTTTCGGGACGATCAGCCGCGCCCGCCCGCTCGCCGGATCGAGCGTCAGCCGGATGCGCCGCGCGGTCGGGTGCCGCACGATCTCGAACTCGGCCGCGGCGCTCACAAGTCGCGTTCGACGATATGGTTTTCCATATCGCCGACATCGTCCTCGCTCACCGTCCAGCCGCGCACCGAGATGCCGGCGCGATGCACCGTCTCGCGATCGCCGCTGATCAGATAATGCCAGTCGCGGAGCGGCTCGCCCGCAGCGCGCAGGCGATAGGCGCAGGTCGACGGCAGCCAGTCGATCTCGCGCACCGAACGCGCGGTCAGCCGCACGCATTCGGGGACATAGGCGTGGCGATGCTTATAGTCCGAGCAGAAGCCGCTGCGCCGGTCGAGCAGGCGGCAGGCGACGTTGGTCGGGACGATCTCGCCCGTCTCCTCGTCCTCGAGCTTGTGGATGCAGCATTTGCCGCAGCCGTCGCACAAGGCCTCCCATTGGCCGCGATCGAGTTGCTCGATCGGCAGCTCCCAGAATTTGGTCATTTCGCCCAGCGCTTGATCTCGGCGGCCACGGCGCGCGGCCCCTGCTCGGTCGGCAGCAGCGCAAGCGGCTTGCCGTCCGGATCCATCAGATAGGTGGTGCGGCTGTGATTCACCAGATAGCCGCCGCCCGGCTGCGTCGCACCCTTGCCGGCATAGACGCCGAACGCCTTGCTGACCGCGGCGATCTGCGCCGGCGTGCCGGTCAGCCCGATCATCCGCGGGTGGAAGGCGGCGGTGAAGGCCTTGAGCACCTTGGGCGTATCGCGCGCCGGATCGACGGTGACGAAGATCGGCACGATGCGCTTGGCGAGATCGGGATCGCTGCGGTCGAGATCGCTCAGCGCGGCGCCGATCGTCGCCGCGTCGGTCGGGCAGACGTCGGGACAGAAGGTATAGCCGAAGTACATGATCCGGTAGCGGCCGGCGAACGCACGGTCGCTGACGGTGCGGCCGTCCTGATCGGTCAGCGTGAACGGCCCGCCGATCTTCGCTCCCGCAAGCGGCGGCGTCTCGGGTGGCGCCGGCTGGCAGGCGACCAGGGCGACGGCGGCGAGCGGGGCGAGACGCAGAATGTTCATGACCGCGCCAGCTCTGATCTGTTACGCCACGCCCCGCAAGCCTTCGTCGTCAGGGACCCCGTCATGAACCGTTCGCGCTTTCTTTTCGCGCTCGCCGTCGCCCTCGCCCCGCTTCCCGCCGCCGCGCAGCAGCAGTCGGAAAGCTACAAGTTCCTTTCCGCGATCGAGAAGGAAGACGGCAAGGAGGTCACGACGATGATCGAGACGCCGGGCAGCACGATCATCAACACCAAGGCGGTGACCACCGGCAAGGGCGCACTGCACATCCTCGTCGATCATTCGGGCAGCCTCTACATGCAGTATCTGCTGCAGCATAAGGCCGATCCCAACATCCGCGATGCGCGCGGCAACACGCCGCTGATCCTCGCGGCGCAGGCGGGGCGCGAGGATCTCGTCGACCTGCTGCTGACCTACAATGCCAATATCAACCTCGCCAACGGCGCGGGGCAGACGCCGCTGATCGTCGCGGTCAATTCGCGCAACGAGCCGATCGCGCGCAAGCTGCTCGCCAAGGGTGCCGATCCCGACCAGACCGACAATCTCGCCGGCCTCTCCGCACGTGCCTATGCGCTGCGCGATTCGCGCAACCCGGCGATGGTCGCGCTGTTCAAGGATGCGCCGAAGAAGACGCGCGCGCAGGTGGCGGGGCCGAAGTTCTGATGTCGGTCCGCCCGCGGCGCAGACGAAACGTATGACCGCGTCGGCGGCCTCGCTCCCCCACCTGGTGGGGTGACGGGGCCGCGCTTTGATGCGTGCCCCCTCTGCGCCTCGGCGTGAATCCTCAGGCCGCGAGCAATCGCGCGACCGTGGCAAAATCCCCCGCCACCGCGTCGACACCCAGCGCCCGCAGCCGCGCATCGTGGCCGATGCCGCAATGCGTGCCGGCGCTCAGACCGATCACATAGCCGCCCGAGGCGACCGCCCCGGTCGCGCCGACCGGCGAATCCTCGATGATCGCGCAATCGGCGATGGCGACGCCGAGCGCCTCGGCGCCGAACCAATAGAGGTCGGGCGCGGGCTTGCCGTTGCGGACATGTTCGCGGCCGCTGTAGATATGATCGCCGAACGCATCGCTGAGGCCGATATGGTCGAGGTGACGCCGGATCCACGCGGTCGGGCTCGACGACACCACCGCACGCGGCAGGTCCGCGGGCAGCGAGCGGACGAACGCCACCGCGCCGGCGACCGCATCGATCCCCTCCGCCATCGCGCGCGCATCCTCCGCCTGCCGCGCCGCGATGAAGCTCTCCGGCAGCGGCCCGCCGATCCAGCCTTCGATCGCCGCGCGGAAATCGGCGCCGGCCAGCCCCATGAACTGCGCCATCGACTGTTCGGGCGTGGTCGGATGCCCCGCCGCGGTCAGCCATTCGGCGATCTGGCGGTTGCCGGCATATTCGCTCTCGATCAGCACCCCGTCGAAGTCGAACAGCAAGGCCTTGCAGCGCATCATGCCGCCCCCCGCGTACCGAACAGCGCGCTGCCGACGCGGACATGCGTCGCGCCGAGCGTCACCGCCGTCTCGTAATCCGCCGACATGCCCATGCTGAGCCCAGCCAGCCCGACCTCGCGCGCCAGCTTGGCGAGCAGGGCGAAATAGGGCGCCGGCTCGACATCGGCGGGGGGCAAGCACATCAGCCCGGCCACCGGCAGCCCCGCGTCACGCGCACGGGCAAGCAGCCCCGGCAGCGCGTCGATCGCGCAGCCGCCCTTCTGCGCCTCGTCACCGATATTGACCTGCAGGAAGCAATGGGGACGCCGCCCGCTCTTGGCGATCGCCTTGCCGAGCGCATCGACGAGCGACTCCCGATCGACGGCGTGGATCGCATCGAACAGCGCCACCGCCTCCTCGGCCTTGTTCGACTGGAGCTGGCCGATCAGGTGGAGCGCGACATCGGGATAGGCCTCCCGCAGTGCCGGCCATTTCGCCGCCGCCTCCTGCACGCGATTCTCGCCGAAGACGCGCTGGCCGGCGGCGAGCAGCGGTCGGATCGTCTCGGCGTCATGCGTCTTGGACACGGCGATCAGCGTCACGGCGTCGGCGCGGCGGCCGGCGATCCGTGCGGCGTGCGCGATCCCGGCGGCGACCTGATCGAGCGGACTGGTGGAAGGCGTCATGCCCGCCCTATAGCGGGGCGGTGGGCAATCTGAACCGCAATATCGATCCGCGCCGCCATGCCTGGTTGATGACCGATCCGCGAATCGACGCGGCGCTGTTCGCGATGCTGCGCGCGCTGCCACCGGGCGCCGGGGTGGTCTTCCGGCATCAGGCGCGGTCACGACGCGAGCGCCATGCGCTGTTTCTGCGCGTCCGCCGGCTCGCCCACGCCCGCCATTTGCGGCTCAGCGCCGCCGGACCGATGCCGGGCGCGGCGGCGCACAACGGCCGGCACGCGCTGACCCACGCGGTGCATGACCGGCGACAGGCGATCGCCGCGATGCGCGCCGGCGCGACCTGGCTGTTCGTCTCGCCGCTCTATCCGACCCGCTCGCATCCCGGCGCGCCTGCATTGGGGATCAGGCGCGGCTTGGCGATGACGCAGGGGCTGGCAGGACAGCGCGTGGCGCTCGGCGGGATGACCGCGGCGCGGTGGCTGCGGTTACGCGGCTACGGCTTCGATGGCTGGGCCGCGATCGACGGCCTCACCCCGGATCAGAAGCGGAAGGCCGTCCCGACATAGACCGACTGGCTGTCGCGATGCTCGTCGTCGAGCCGCGCCAGCCGCTCGCGATCCGAACGATAGCGCATGCCGGCGGTGACATCGAGGTTGCGGGTCAGCGCATAGGAGCTGCTCACGTCGACCGAATAGCTCGGCAGTTCCTGCGTCAGCTTGGGCGTGTTGTCGAGCGGCCGGTCGGCGACGGCGATCAGGCGGCTGCTCGCGCGGCCGGCGCGATAGCTGACCGCGACGTCGGTCGATTCGCGGCTGCCCGGGATCGGCCCGAGATCGATGCGGTTGACCGCACCGGAGACGGCGAAGCGCTTCCAGCCGACCGAGACGCCGAGATTATAGGCGATCGGAGCGATCCCCACCGTCGGTGCCGCCAGCGCGGCGGCCGGGCGGGTATCGATCAGCGCGGTCCGGCTCGACCGCGCGCGCACCGCGACCGTGACGGCGCGCTTGTCCTGCTGCGCCTCGGCCGGGGTGAAACGGAAGTCGGCTTCGTCAAGACCGCCGCGTGCGATCGCCGCGGCGAGTCGCGGATCGGCGGCGGCGGGCGTGAACGCACCCGACAGGCGCGAGGGCATCGCGCGCTTGACCGTCGCCACGCGCTCGCTGGCGCCAAAGGCAGGCGCGACCATGAGAGCGGTAACGCTGAGCGCCACCGTCGTCACTCCGGTCATCGCACGCCGCATGGCACGCTGGGCAAACACGAGCAGTCCCCTCAATTCCCGCTTGGCAACGCGCCTACCACGATTCCGGCGCACACCAATATGGAACCTTGCCGCCGTCAGGCGACATTTCGCCGGACTGTTGCAATAGTCACACATATTGGCCGCCCCCCGCGGTCACGACGCGTCGCTTGCGGCGCCTCTCCTGCATCTATAGAGCGAAAAGCGCCCTTTTTATCGCAGGACCGTTACGCCCATGATCCGCCCGTTGCGCACCGCCCTCATGGTCGCCGTCATCGCGCTGCCGCTCGCCGCTTGCGGCGGTCGCGGCAACAAGGCCGTCGCCCGCACCGACCTTGCCGCCTCGAAGGTGACGACGATCGGCGTCAATGCCTATCTGTGGCGCGCCAGCCTCGACACCCTGTCGTTCATGCCGCTGGTGCAGACCGATTCCAACGGCGGCGTCATCGTCACCGACTGGTACGTCAACCCGCAGGTGCCGACCGAGCGGATGAAGGTGACGGTGTCGATCCTCGATCAGGATCTGCGCGCCGATGCCGTCCGCGTCGCCGCGCTGCGCGAGGTCAACCGCAACGGCCAGTGGGTCTCCGCCCCGGTCGCTGCCGCGACGACGCAGAAGCTCGAAGACGTCATCCTCACCCGGGCCCGCGATCTGCGCCGCGCATCGATCGCGGGGTAAACCAGACCATGGCCACGCGTTTCAACGCGCTGCAAGCGGACTCGACCTGGCAGAAGGTCTGGGACGACCGCCAGACCTTTGCCGCCCGCGACGACAGCGGCAAGCCGCACAGCTACGTGCTCGAGATGTTCCCCTATCCGTCGGGGCGCATCCATATGGGCCACGTCCGCAATTATACGATGGGCGACGTGCTGGCACGGTTCCGGCGGATGCGCGGCTATGAGGTGCTGCATCCGATGGGCTGGGACGCCTTCGGCATGCCCGCCGAGAATGCGGCGATGGAAAAGGGCGTCCATCCCGGCACCTGGACGCTCGCCAATATCGAGACGATGAAGGCGCAGCTGAAGCGCCTCGGCTTCGCGCTCGACTGGAGCCGCGAACTCGCCACCTGCAAGCCCGATTATTACGGGCATGAGCAGGCGCTGTTCCTCGACATGTTCGCCGCCGGGCTGGTCTATCGCAAGGAATCGGCGGTCAACTGGGACCCGGTCGACATGACCGTGCTCGCCAACGAGCAGGTGATCGACGGACGCGGCTGGCGCTCCGGCGCGCTGGTCGAGAAGCGCAAGCTCAGCCAGTGGTTCCTCAAGATCACCGACTTCGCCGACGAGCTGATCGAAGGCCTCGGCAAGCTCGACCACTGGCCCGACAAGGTCAAGCTGATGCAGGAAAACTGGATCGGCAAGAGCCAGGGGCTGACCTTCTCCTTCGAAATCCTCCCCGGCACGGGGAGGGGGACCGGCGAAGCCGGTGGAGGGGGGCTTCCCCAAAGTGCTTCGCCTGTTGAAGCCCCCCTCCACCACCAGCCTGCGGCTGGCGGTCCCCCTCCCCGTTCCGGGGAGGAGCGGGTCGCGGTCTTCTCGACCCGTCCCGACACGATCTTCGGGGCGAGCTTCGTCGCGGTGGCGGCCGATCACCCGATCGCGCAGGCGATCGCCGACCGGCCCGAGGTCGCGGCCTTCATCGAACGCTGCAAACAGGGCGGCACCACCGCCGCCGAACTGGAAACGCAGGAAAAGCTCGGTTTCGACACCGGGCTTACCGCCGCCCACCCGTTTGACGCAACCCGGCGGTTGCCGATCTACATCGCCAATTTCGTGCTGATGGACTATGGCACCGGCGCGGTGATGGGCGTGCCCGCGCACGATCAGCGCGATCTCGATTTCGCGCGCAAATATGATCTGCCGGTACAGCGCGTCGTCGCCGACGGTGATTTGCGCGATCCCGTCTTCGTTGGCGACGAGGCCTATACGGGGCCCGGCGCGCTGGTGAACTCGGACTTCCTCGACGGTCTCGATGTCGAGGCCGCCAAGCGCAAGGTGATCGCGCGCGCCGAGGCCGGCGGTTGGGGCAAGGGCTCCACCGTCTACCGCCTGCGCGACTGGGGGGTGAGCCGCCAGCGTTACTGGGGCACGCCGATCCCGATCATCCATTGCGATGCGTGCGGCGTGCAGCCGGTCCCCAAGGCGCAACTGCCGGTCGTGCTGCCGGAGGACGTCTCCTTCGCCATCCCCGGCAATCCGCTCGATCGTCATCCGACCTGGAAGCACGTCGCCTGCCCGGCGTGCGGCGAGCCGGCGCGGCGCGAGACCGACACGCTCGATACCTTCGCCGACTCATCCTGGTATTTCATCCGCTTCGCCAGCCAGCCCAAGGACAAGCCGTTCGATCGCGCGGTCGCCGAGCGCTGGCTGCCGGTCGGCCAGTATATCGGCGGGGTCGAGCATGCGATCCTCCACCTGCTCTACGCCCGCTTCTGGACGCGCGCGCTCAAGCATATCGGCATGCTCGATATCGCCGAGCCGTTCACCGGCCTGTTCACGCAGGGCATGGTGACGCACGAGACGTACAAGTCCGCCGACAATCGCTGGCTGTCGCCCGACGACGTCCGCGACGGCATCGAGATCGCCACCGGCCAGCCGATCACCGTCGGCCGCGTCGAGAAGATGTCGAAGTCGAAGAAGAACACGGTCGACCCTGAGCCGATCGTCGATCGCTACGGCGCCGACGCGACGCGCTGGTTCATGCTCTCCGACTCACCACCCGAACGCGATCTGCCGTGGAGCGAATCGGGTATCGAGGGCGCGTGGCGCTTCGTGCAGCGCCTGTGGCGGCTGTTCGACGGCGACGATACGGTCGCCCCCGGCGAGGGCGGCGATCCGACGCTCGACCGCAAGCTGCACCAGACGATCCTCGGCATCGAACAGGATATCGAGGCGCTCGCCTTCAACAAGGCCGTGGCCAAGCTGTACGAGCTGTGTACCGCGATCGAACGCGCCGCACCCAGCCCGTCGCGCGGCAACGCCATCTACACGCTGATGCTGCTGATCGCGCCGATGGTGCCGCACGTCGCCGAGGAAGCCTGGGCCGCCAAGGGCTTCGACGGACTGATCGCCGACGCCGCCTGGCCCGAGGTCGATCCGAAACTGCTCGTCGAGGATGAGGTGACGATCGCGGTGCAGGTCAATGGCAAGCTGCGCGACACGCTCACTCTGCCCAAGGACATGGCGCGCGAGCAGATCGAGGCGGCGGCGCTGTCCGCCGACAAGATCGCGCGGCTGCTCGACGGCAAGCCCCCCAAGAAGGTGATCGTCGTGCCCGGCCGTCTCGTGAACATCGTCGCATGAAGCGCCTGCTCGCCCTCGCGCCGCTCGCGTTGCTTGCCGGCTGCGGCCTCCATCCGCTCTACGCGGGCGGCGGCGCCGGGCCGGTCGCCGGCACGCTCGCACATGTCGAGGTGACGCCGATCGACGGCAAGTCGGGCTGGCTGATGAGCAATGCGCTGCGCGACCGGCTCGCGGCGAGCGGCACGCCGCAATATCGGCTCGACGTGCGGCTCGACGACAAGATCGCCGGCTTCGGCGTGCGTCGCGACGACAGCGTGACGCGCGAGCGGCGGACGCTGCGCGCACGCTTCCAGCTGGTAAATCTCGCCGACGGCAGCGTGCTGCTCGACGATACCGCCGGGTCGGATGCCGGCATCGACGTCGTCCAGTCGGAATATGCGACGATCGCGGCGGAGAATACCGCGCTCGAGCGTCTGTCCGGCATCGTCGCCGACCAGATCGTCGCCCGCCTCGCCGTCTACGCGCGCAGCCGCCCGAGCCGATGAAGGCGAACGCGCGCGACATCCGCACCGCGCTCGAACGCCCCTCGCCCGACATCCGCCTTTATCTGCTGCACGGACCGGACGGGTCGGCGGCCGCGGACCTCGCCGGCCTGCTCGCCAGGGCGATGGGGCCGGAGGCGGAGCGGATCGACCTTGACGGCGCGACGCTGCGCTCCGACCCGGCACGGCTCGCCGACGAGGCGGCGTCGCTCTCCTTGTTCGGCGGCGCCCGCCATATCCGCGTCGCCCCGGCGGGTGAGGAATGCCTCGACGCCTTCACGACGCTGCTCGCCGCGGATCATGCCGGCAACCCGGTGGTTGCACTTGCCCCGACGGTCAAGTCGACCGCCAAGATCGTCAAGCTGGCGATCGAATCCCGCCGCGCGCTCGCCTATGCCGCCTATGAGCCGAGCGCGGCGGACTTGGAACGGCTTGCCGCGACGATGGCGCGTGACGCCGGGCTGCGGCCGGCGCCCGGAGTCGCCGCGCGGCTCGCGGCGAGTTGCGGCGGCGATCGCCTCGTGCTCGGCCGCGAGATCGACAAGCTCGCGCTGTTCCTCGACGCCGCGCCCGACCGTCCGCACGATGCCGACGAGGCGGCGCTCGATGCGATCGGCGCCGATCTCGGCGAGGCGGAGATGACGCAGGTGGTCGATGCCGTGATCAGCGGCCAGACCGCGTTGCTCGGCGCCGAACTCGGCCGGTTGCACGAGGCGGGAACGTCGCCGATCCCGTGGCTGCGCCTGCTCGCCCGCCGGCTGATGACGCTCGCCGAGATGAAGGCGGAGATCGATGCCGGCGCCGGTCAGGACAGCGTCTTCAAACGCCATCGCATCTTCTTCCGCGAGGAGGCTGCGACCGCGCAGGCGCTGCGCCGCTGGACGCCGGCGATGCTCGCCACCGCGCTGCTCCGCGTCCGCCATGCCGAGCGTGCGATCATGGCGAGCGGCAATGCCGGTGGCGTGCTTGCCGACCATGCGCTTACCGAATTGACCCGCGGGGTCGAACGCCGCGGTTAGCCGCGCAAGACGCGATCGAACAGCGCCAGCGCCCATCCGGTCGCTGCGACGAACAGCGCCGGATCGTAGCGCGGCCCCTCGTCGCGCAGGAAGGCGTGCTGGGCATTCACCTCATGCCATTCGTAGCGCGCGTCGACCGCCTCCAGCCGGGCGCGGATCGCCTCGCGTCCGGCGAAGGGCACATGCGGGTCCTGCCGCCCGAAGACGAACATCGTCTCCGCCTGCAGCTCGGCCATGCGCACGAGGCTGTCGTCGCTGCGCCCGGCCCCCAAGGTGCCGCTGTGGATATCGGTGGGATAAAAGAGCGCCGCGGCCGACACGCGCGGATCGAGCGCGGCGCGATAGGCGAGATGCCCGCCGAGGCACACACCGATCGTTCCGACGCGGCCGCTGCACGCCGGATGCACGAGCAAGGCACCGATCACCCGCGTCGCATCGGCATCGAAGCCGGCCACCGGCTTGGTGAATTTGAGATCGTTACCCCGCGCCGTCCCCTCGGCATCGTAGCGCAGCACCGTCCCCGGCGCCTCATAGTCATGATAGACTTCCGGCACCGCGACGACATAGCCGTGACCTGCGAAGAACGCCGCCAGCCGCCGGATCGGATCGGTGACCTGGTAGATTTCCGAATAAAGGACGAGGCCAGGAAACCGCCCCTCCCCCGCCGGCCGGAACCAATGCGTTCGCATCACCCCGCCGGTTGTCGGCAGATCGTCATATTCGTCGCTGCGCAGGATCATCAGATCGAATCGCCGGTGAGTCGCTGACAGACCATGTCGAGCTGATCGAGCGTCGAATAGGTCAGCGTGATCGTGCCGCCCTTCTCGCTATGCGCGACGCGGACGTGCAGCCCGAGCAGATCGGACAATTGCCGTTCGAGCGCGGTGATATCCGCATCGGGCGGCGAGGTCGGGGCGCGTTCGCGGGACGCACCACCGGGCCGTTCGGGTTTGGCCCCCTTCGCCAGTTTCTCGGTCTCGCGCACCGACAGGCCGCGCGCGACGACCTGTTCGGCAAGCATCTCGACGTCGCGCGAGCCGAGCAGCGCCCGCGCATGTCCCATCGACAGCGACCCATCGGTGACGCGATCCTGAACCGCCGCCGGAAGTTCCAGCAATCTCAATAGGTTAGCGACGTGGCTGCGCGATTTGTGGACGATCTTGGCGAGCGCCTCCTGGGTATGGCCATATTCGCCGGCGAGTCGCTGATAAGCCTGTGCCTCCTCGATCGCATTGAGGTCCTGCCGCTGGATATTCTCGACCAGCGCGATCTCGAGCGTCTGCGCATCGTCGAACTCGCGCACGACGACCGGCACTTCGTGCAGCCGCGCCCGTTGCGCCGCGCGCCAGCGCCGTTCGCCCGCGACGATCTGATAGTCATGGCCGTGTGGCCGCACGACGATTGGCTGGATCAATCCGCGTGCCGCGATCGATGCGGCGAGTTCGTCGAGCAGCGCATCGTCGAAATGCCGGCGCGGCTGATCCGGATGCGGCGCGAGCGCGCTGACCGGCAGCATCCGCACGCCGGTCGGCACCTTGTTCTCGCCGCCGGGATTGACCGGCGCTTCGGTGGCGATCTCGCCGAGCAGGGCGCTGAGGCCCCGGCCCAGGCCGGCCGGCCGGCTGCGCTTCGCGGCGTCGCTCATGCCGCGGCTGCCGTCGGCGGCATCTGCGGCAACCGCGCGATCAGCTCGCGCGCCAGATCGATATAGGCCTGCGACCCCGAGCACCGATAATCGTAGATCAGCGCCGGCAGGCCGTGGCTCGGCGCTTCGGACAAGCGGACGTTCCGCGGGATCACGGTATCGAACACCACCTTGCCGAGCACCGCACGGACATCCGCCGCGACCTGATCGGTCAGCCGATTGCGGCGATCGTACATCGTCAGCGCGACGCCGAGGATCGCCAGCCCCGGATTGAACCGTTCGCGGATCCGCTCGACCGTGGTGAGCAATTGCGACAGGCCTTCGAGCGCGAAGAATTCGCATTGCAGCGGCACGAGCAATTTGTCCGCCGCAACCATCGCGTTGATCGTCAGCAGCCCGAGCGAGGGCGGGCAGTCGATCAGCACGATATCCCAACGGTCCTTGGCATGGGCGAGCGCGCGATCGAGCCGGTGGGTACGATGATCGAACTCCACCAGTTCGATCTCCGCGCCCGACAGATCCTGCGTCGCCGGGACGAGATCGAGCCGCGGCACCTTCGTCGTGATGATCGTGTCGGCGATCTCCGCCTCGCCGATCAGCACGTGATAACTGGACCGGCCACGCTGGCCCTGGGAAATGCCCAGGCCGGTCGAGGCATTGCCCTGCGGATCGAGATCGATCAGCAGCACCGTCTTGCCGGTTGCCGACAGCGCCGTGGCAAGGTTGATCGCACTGGTGGTCTTGCCGACACCACCCTTTTGATTGGCCACCGCAATACAGGTCATCGCGCGCGTCCTTGCTTGTGGTCCACGAGGAGGATCGTGGATTGAGGATCGGTCAAACTGTGTTCCACGTGGAACACTCGGGTTCGGTCACGCCGGAGCCGGGCCAATTCTTCGGCCTCGATCCGTCCACGTGGGAGGATCCAGCGTGTCTCCGGTGTGGCGCAATGCTCCGCCGCTTGCAAAAGCTTTTCGACCGATGCCACCGCCCGTGCCGAGATCGTTGCGAACGTACCGGTGACAGACTCGACCTTGGCCGCCACGACGCGGGTGTTGGTTAGGCCTAGACGGGAGGCAGCCTCCTCCAGAAACGCGGCGCGCTTGCGTCGCGGCTCGACCATGGTCGTAGGCTGATCACCGCAGATGGCAACGATCATGCCGGGGAAGCCGCCACCGGTGCCGATGTCGAGCCAGCCTCCAGATTGTTCCACATGGAACATAAGCTGCGCCGAATCCAATCCGTGGCGGATCCAGATCGAAGCGACGCTGGCCGGCGAGATCAAATTCTGCTGCTCCGTCTCGAAACATACCATGTCGAGAAAGGCGCCGACCCGCGCCGTCCGCGCCTCGCCGAACCGCTCGACGAACCAGGCACGTGCCTCCGCTTCGGTCATGCCGCCCGCCGTTGCGCATAGAGATAGATGGCGGTCATCGCGGCGGGCGTCACGCCCTGAACGCGCGCCGCCGCACCGAGCGAGGTCGGACGTGCCTTGCCGAGCCGGTCGATCATCTCGTTCGACAGTCCGGGGATCGCACCATAATCGAGGGCCGGCGACAGCGGCACCGCCTCGTCGCTGCGCATCCGTGCCACCTCTTCCGCCTGCCGTTCGATATAGGGAGCATAGCGGGCATCCTCGACGACCTCGTCGACGATCGCTGCCGGCGCCATCCCCCGCACCTCGGGCGCCAGCCGGTCGAGCGACAGGTCACCGATCCGCAGCCATTCATACAGGCTTCGCCGGCTGCCATCCTGTGCCACCTGCACGCCGAGCATCGCGACCTGCGCCGCGCTCACCATCGTCTCGAGCGCCGCGCGGATCGTCGCCCGCGCCTCGGCCTGCCGCTGCTGATGCGCCAACCGGTCCGCGCCGACACAGCCGAGCGCAGCGGCAATCGGCGCCAGCCGGGTCTCGGCATTGTCCGCCCGCAGCGACAGCCGGTATTCCGCGCGCGCGGTCAGCATCCGATAGGGTTCGGTCACACCTTGCAGTACGAGATCGTCGATCATCACGCCGGTATAACTGGAGGCGCGGTCGAGCACGCAGGGGGCGAGATCGCAAGCGACAGCAGCCGCGTTCAGACCCGCGACGAGCCCCTGCCCTGCCGCTTCCTCATATCCGGTGGTGCCGTTGATCTGCCCGGCGCAATAGACGCCGGGGATCGCCGCAAGCGCCAGCGTGGCGTCGAGCGCGCGCGGATCGAGATAGTCATATTCGACCGCATAGCCGGCGACGGTGATCGTCGCCCGCTCCAGACCGGCGATGCTGCGGATCATCGCGGTCTGCACATCCGCCGGCAGCGAGGTCGACAGGCCGTTGGGATAGACGGTCGCGTCGTCGAGACCTTCGGGCTCGAGGAAGACCTGATGGCCGTCGCGATCGCCGAAGCGATGCACCTTGTCCTCGATCGACGGACAATAGCGCGGTCCCTGCCCCTCGATCGCACCCCCGAACAGCGGCGAACGATCGAGCCCGGCGCGGATCGCATCATGCGTTGCACCGTTGGTCCGCGTCACCGCACAGGCGATCTGCGGCAACAGCCGGTGCTCGGTCATCGGCGACATCGTCCAGGGATCGACATCGGATCGCTGCTCCTCGAGCCGCGCCCAGTCGATCGTGCGGCCGTCGAGCCGGGGCGGCGTTCCGGTCTTGAGGCGTGCAAGCGGCAAGGAGAGTGCGCGCAACTGCTCTGCCAGCCGCCGCGCCGGGCGTTCGCCGATCCTGCCGCCCTCATGTCGCTCGTCACCGCGGAACATGCGACCGCCGAGGAAAGTCCCCGTCGCGAGGATCACCGTCCGGCCCGCGATACGACTGCCGTCACCCAGTAGGACGCCAGCGACGCGATCACCGGTGAGGTCGAGCGCCTCGACATCTCCTTCCGCCACCGTCAGCGCCGGAAGGGCTGCGAGCATCGTCTGGATCGCTGCGGCATAGCGACGCCGATCCGCTTGGACCCGCGGCCCCTGCACGGCCGCCCCCTTGCTGCGGTTGAGCATACGATAGTGGATCGCGGCGGCATCGGCAGCGCGACCGATCAGGCCATCGAAGGCATCGACTTCACGGACGATATGCCCCTTTCCGAGGCCGCCGATCGCCGGGTTGCACGACATCGCGCCGATATGGCGGCGGTCGTGACTGAGCAGCAAGGTCTTGGCACCGCGGCGGGCAGCGGCAGCGGCGGCTTCGGTGCCGGCGTGGCCCCCGCCGACGACGATCACGTCATACATGCCCTCCGTCTAAGCCAGAGCCATGCGCAGGTCAAAATTGTTCCACGTGGAACACTTTGATCAAGTAACTGCCCTAGGGTTTCACGTGGAACAGTCTGTGCGCAACTGCGGGATAAACGTTCCACGTGGAACATCATTTGCCGATGCAGAACCGCCCGAACAGCGCATCCAACATCACCTCAGTGGCATTCTGACCGAGGATCGATCCTAACGTTCGAACGGCATAACGAAGCTGTTCCGATACGATCAGCGGATCGTTGCTCATCCCGTCGAGAGCCGCCAGAGCCTCACCACACGCCGCCCGTTCGCTCTCCCGGAACGCCAGCGCATCCCCACGCGGCATCAGCATTTCCGCGCGTGACGCGATCATCGTCCATAGCGCCTCGACGCTCGCCGGATCGTTCTGCGCAACCGCGATCCCTGCCCCCGCCACCGGCACCCGGCCGGTGGCATCGCTACGCGCCTGCACCCAGATCGCATCCTCGCGCGGAGGTTCGTCGTCCCCCAACCACAGCAGCAGGTCGGCGCGCGCAATCGCATCGCCAGCTCGCGTTACTCCGATCCGCTCGATCGGATCGGCACTATCGGTCAGGCCGGCGGTATCGGTGAGGACATAGACCAGTCCCTGCCGCACCACGGTCGCCTCGATGCGGTCGCGCGTCGTGCCGGCGATATCCGACACGATCGCGACATCGCGCTGGCAGAGCAGATTGATCAGCGTCGACTTGCCGCTGTTCGGTGGGCCGCCCAGCACCACCTGAACGCCGTCGCGCAACCGCTCGACCGCCGGCGCGGCGAGCACATGATGCAGCTCCGCGGCGAGTGCGGCCATACCCTCATGTACCGCGGCAAGACCGTCGTCATCGCCGACGTCATCCTCATCGGCGAAGTCGAGCTGCGCCTCGGTCAGCGCGGCGAGCATCGCCAGCCGGTCGAGCCAGCCGCGCACCTGCTGGCTGACCCGGCCCTCCGCCGCAGCGAGCGCGGCGACGCGCTGCCGTTCGGTTTCTGCGGACAACAGATCGGCAAGGCCCGCCGCCTCGGCAACATCGATCCGGCCATTGGTGAGCGCGCGACGCGTGAACTCCCCGGCTTCGGCGGCGCGCATTTCCGGCTGTGCAGCGAGTGCACGCAGTATCGCTGTGATCACCGCCCGCCCGCCGTGGCAATGGAGTTCGGCGAGATCTTCGCCGGTCGCCGTTTTGGGTCCCGGAAAGGCGAGGACCAGAGCCCGGTCGAGCAAGGCGCCCTCGTCGTCACGCAACGCCCGCACCTGCGCCGTGCGTGGCGGGGGCAGACTGCCGGCCAGCCGCGCCACCGCCGCGAAGGCCTGCGGTCCGCTCACCCGGATCACGCCGATCCCCGCCGGCGCCGCACCGCTCGACAGCGCGAAGATCGTCTGCATCAGCTGCCCGACTTGCCCCCGGCGCCGGTCGCCTGATCGAACACCTGCCGCCATAAAGCGACGCTGGCATCGCCCATCGGCGACCAGCTGCGCATCAGATTCTCGAGCAGCTCGGGCCGTACCTGGCCGTTCATCGCTTCGAGCAGCGAGGCGACGTAGCGATCGTGCAGCGGTGTCAGATCGGGCAGGCCCATCGCCCGCCGGGCTTCCTCCGGGGTCAGATCCACGTTCACGGTCAGCTTCATACGCGTCACCCCTTGAGCAGCTCTCTGCCGCGCTGCATAGCTCAGCCCGCCCCCACGCGCGAGAGGACGCCATGACCAAGACCATCCAGATCGAGACACTCGACCACCGCGGCCAGTTCGACGTCTATGTCGCCGAGCCCGCCGGGACGCCGCGCGCCGCGATCGTCGTCATCCAGGAGATTTTCGGCGTTAACGCCGGCATCCGTGCCAAGGCCGACGCCTTCGCGGCGGAAGGCTATCTCGCGCTCGCCCCCGACCTGTTCTGGCAGATCGCTCCCGGCGTCGAACTCGACCCCGATGTGCCCGCCGAATTGCAGCGCGGGCTCGACCTGATGGGCCAGTTCGATCAGGACGCCGGCATCCGCGACATCGAGGCGACGATCCGCACGGCGCGCAGCCTGCTCAACGATGCCCAGTCCGACAGCGGTCTTGCCGCGCGCGTCGGCGCGGTCGGCTATTGCCTCGGCGGCCGCCTCGCCTTCATGACCGCGGCGCGCACCGACGTCGATGCGAGCGTCGGCTATTATGGCGTGGGTATCGACGGACTGCTCGGCGAGGCGCATGCGATCGCGCACCCGGTGCTGCTGCACGTGCCGCAGGAGGATCATTTCGTCGACAAGGATGCACAGGCGCGGATGCACGCCGGGCTCGACGATCATCCCAAGGTGACGCTGTACGATTACCCCGGCGAGGATCACGGCTTCGCCGCGCAATTCGGCCAGCGTCGTTCGGACGAGGCGGCGCAGCTCGCTGACCAGCGGACCGCCGCCTTCTTCGCCGAGCATCTCGGCTGATACGACAAGGGGGGCGTCGCGCCCCCCTTCCCGCTTACGCGAACAGCGTCATCACGCCGACCCGTGGATCGACCACGCCTTCGTAGATCATCTTGCCGGCAACGTAGAGGATGACGAGCAGGCCGACATAGGCGATCCAGCGATAGCGCTCGATATATTTGGCGATCAGGTTCGCGGCGATGCCCATCATCGCCACCGACAGCAGCAGACCGATGATGAGGATGCCGGGATGCTCGCGCGCCGCGCCGGCGACGGCAAGGACGTTGTCGAGGCTCATCGACACGTCGGCGACCGCGACCGCCCAGGCCGCCGCCGCAAAGCTGCGCGCCGGCTTGACCCCCGCCGCCTCGCCGTCTGCCGCGGCCTCGCCGCCGCCCTGACGCAGCTCGCGCCACATCTTCCACGCGACCCACAGCAGCAGGATACCGCCCGCGAAGATCAGCCCGATCACGCCGAGCAGCCAGCTCACCGCCAGCGCGAAGATGATCCGCAGCACCAAAGCCGCGAGGATGCCGATCAGGATGACCTTCTTGCGCTGATCGATCGGCAGGCCCGCGGCGAGCGCGCCGACGACGATGGCATTGTCGCCCGCGAGCACGACGTCGATCATCAGCACCTGCACGAAGGCGGCAAGCGCGGCCGGCGTGCCGATGTTGGCGAAGTCGTTGACGATATGCTGCCAGATTTCCGCCGGTGACCCCGGCCCGCTGGCGGCGGCGGCGCTCAGCATGGTGATGATGGACACGATACACACTCCCGGTTGATCGACCGGTCCATAACGCAGCAACGCGCGAAAGCCATCGAGCTTCCGCGCGTCGTCGATCCTGCCCTGACGGCTGCCATTCGTCCCCGCGTCGGCCGGCGGTCGGGGTGATCCTCCCCGCCCTCCGGCCAGCCGTGGCGCTTACTGGTTCATCGAGTCGAAGAAATCCTCATTGGTCTTCGAGTTCTTCATCTTGTCGAGCAGGAACTCCATCGCGTCGATCGTCCCCATCTGCATGAGGATGCGGCGCAGGACCCATTGCTTGGACAGCTTGTCCTTGTCGACCAGCAGCTCTTCCTTGCGGGTGCCCGACTTGCCGACGTCGAGCGCCGGGAAGACGCGCTTGTCGGCAACCTTGCGATCGAGCACGATTTCCGAATTGCCGGTGCCCTTGAACTCTTCGAAGATCACCTCGTCCATGCGGCTGCCGGTATCGATCAGCGCGGTGGCGATGATCGACAGCGAGCCGCCCTCCTCGATGTTGCGCGCCGCACCGAAGAAGCGCTTGGGACGCTGCAACGCATTGGCGTCGACGCCGCCGGTCAGCACCTTGCCCGACGACGGCACGACCGTGTTATAGGCGCGGCCGAGGCGGGTGATGCTGTCGAGCAGGATCACCACGTCCTTCTTGTGCTCGACGAGGCGCTTGGCCTTCTCGATCACCATTTCGGCGACCTGGACGTGGCGCTGTGCCGGCTCGTCGAAGGTCGAGGAGACGACCTCGCCCTTCACCGAACGCTGCATGTCGGTGACTTCCTCGGGCCGCTCGTCGATCAGCAGCACGATCAGGAACACCTCGGGGTGATTGTCCGAGATGGCGCGCGCGATGTTCTGCAGCATCACCGTCTTGCCGACGCGCGGCGGCGCGACGATCAGCGTGCGCTGGCCCTTGCCCTGCGGCGAGACGATGTCGATGACGCGGGCCGACTTGTCCTTCTGCGTCGGATCGGCGGGATCGAGCGTCAGCTTCGATTCCGGATAGAGCGGCGTGAGGTTGTCGAAGTTGACGCGATGGCGGACCGCATCGGGATCGTCGAAATTGACGCTGGTCAGCTTGGTCAGCGCAAAATAGCGCTCGCCGTCCTTGGGGGCGCGGATCTCGCCCTCGACCGTGTCGCCGGTGCGCAGGCCGTGCTTGCGCACCTGATTGGGCGAGACGTAGATGTCGTCCGGCCCGGCGAGGTAATTGGCTTCGGGCGACCGCAGGAAGCCGAAGCCGTCCTGCAACACCTCGATCGTGCCGAGGCCCATGATCTGGTCGCCATTCTCGGCCTGGACCTTGAGGATCGCGAACAACAGGTCCTGCTTGCGCAGCGTCGATGCGCCCTCGACCCCCAGCTCTTCGGCCATGCTGACCAGCTCGGCCGGGGTCTTTTTCTTCAAATCTCTAAGATGCATGGAATAATCCGAATGCGTAACGGGGAGCGGCTCAGATCGGCGAAGGACACGCAGCGACGGACAGCCAGGAGGAGAACGCGGAGTCGCCGGACGGCGGCTCTACGCGTGTTCAGGACGTAAGAGGACGAACCGGCTTCGTCAAGCGCGGTTACAGCAGGTCGCCATAATCGCGGGCGCTGTGGACAATGTGGAGGATAACGACGGCGTCGTCGGTGACCGTATAAAGGATCACATAACCGCTGTGACCACAACGACGTACCTGCTGATGCTGCCGCCCTTCGACGAGCGGATAACCGAACGGCAGATCACCTCTCGCCAGACATTTCGCATGGAGCCGCCTGACGAAGCGAACCGCCCGAGCGCGATCGTCGCGCGCGATATAGTCGCCGATCGCACGCAGATCGCGCGCAGCCCTGGCGGACAAACGAACCCTCATTTGCCCGTCGGTGACATCGCCTTGTAACGTGCTTCCAGTTCGGCGAAGACATCCTCTGCGGGACGGGTCCGCCCCGCTGCCATGTCAGCCAGCCCCTCGTCGATCGCAGCCTGGAGTGCTGTCCGTCGGGCCTCCCGCTCCTGAACGAGCCGCACGCCCTCGCGCAGCACGTCGTTCGAGGAGCCAAACCGCCCGTTCGCCACGAGTTCGGCGACGACCGCTTCCAGAGGCTGGCCAAGATCCGCGCTGATCACTCCCGTCTCCATCGTTGACGCGCGCGCATCCTATCAAAACGGCTTCACGAACGCCAAGACGACGATCACCGCACCGGCCAGCGCCGGCACCTCGTTGATCAGCCGCAGCCGCCGGCCGTCGAGGCGCATCTCGCCCCGCGCCAGCCGCTTGGCATAGCCGACCGCCCAGCCGTGATAGCCGCTGAGCAGCAGCACGAACGCCAGCTTGGCGTGGAGCCAGCCCTCGGCCCAATGCTGCCCCACCGTCGCCAGCGTCAGCCCGAGCAGCCAGACGAGGATCATCGCCGGCGTCAGGATGATCGACCGCAGCTTGCCCTCGCGCTCGACCCAGCGCGCGGCATCGTCGTCGCGCCCGGCGACCAGCGCCTCCTGATGATAGACGAGATACCGCGGCAGCATGAACAAGCCCGCCATCCAGAAGATGACGAAGATCACATGCGCCGCAACGATCCACAGATAGGCACCCGCCAGCACGTTCATCACGATCCCCTCACCCGCGCGACCAGTTGCTCGACATGCGCGATCGGCGTGAACTGGCCGATGCCATGGCCGAGGTTGAACACGTGCGGCCGGTCGCGGAAGGCGGCGAGCACGCGGTCGATCCCGTCATCCAGCGCCGGGCCGCCGGCGAGCAGCGCCAGCGGATCGAGATTGCCCTGCACCGGCATGCCGGCGGGCAGGGATCGATCCGCCCAGACCGGATCGACCGTCTCGTCCAAGCCGATCGCATCGACCCCCGTCTCGCGCGCATAAGCGGGCAGCTTGCCGCCGGCGCCCTTGGGGAAGCCGATGATGCACGCCTCGGGACAGCGCGCCCGCAGCCCGGCGACGATCGCCGCATTGGGTGCGATCACCCAGCGTTCGAACTGCGCCGGCGACAGCGATCCCGCCCAGCTGTCGAACAGCTGCACCGCCTCGACCCCCGCCGCGATCTGCCGGGCGAGATAGTCGATCGTCATCGTCACGATCGCATCGATGATCGCGCCGAAGGCCATCGGGTCACCATAGGCGAGGCCGCGGGTGTCGGCATGATCCTTCGATCCCTGCCCTGCGACCATATAGGTCGCCACCGTCCACGGCGACCCGGCGAAGCCCAGGAAGGTGGTCTGAGGCGGCAAGGCGGCCGCCACCCGCTCGCAGGTCGCATAGACCGGCTCGAGCCGCTCAGGCACCGCCTGGAGCGCGTTCAGCGCGTGATCGACCAACGGTGGCGCCAGCCGCGGTCCCTCGCCCGGCCCGAAGCTCAGCGCCTGTCCCAGCGCCCAGGGCACCATCAGGATATCGGAGAACAGGATCGCGCCGTCGAAGCCGAAGCGCCGGATCGGCTGCAGCGTTACCTCCGCCGCCGCGACCGGATCGGTGGCGAGCGCGAGAAAGCCACCCTTCTCCGCCCGCAGCGCGCGATACTCGGGCAGGTATCGCCCCGCCTGGCGCATCAGCCAGATCGGCGGCACCGCCGGCTTGGCACCGCGCAACGTGGCGAGCAGGGGCTTCACGGCGGACATGTTCACAGGATCGGACAGGGCCTTCTTCCTACTTAAGAAGATTCTAGAAAAGGATGATGCAGTGGTTGGCGCGTGGAACGCGGGATAAAGCATTTCATGCCCTAATCACCCACAGGTTGACCGGCAAGGATCGGCGGAAGCGCGTCGATTCGGGACCCGCCGCCAACACCATCCACAGGCTGTGGATAAAACTGTTCCCTGTGTGTGGCGATGTGGATGGAATCCGGTTTGTCCACGGCGTCGGCGTCGCTTGGCGGGGGCGCCGACTTGCCCTATCGCTTATGCCCATGTTGTCCACAGACTTGCGCGAGAGGGTCGATCAGCGGTCCGATCGCGATGCGCGCCCCGCTCCGACCGGCAACCCTGCGATTGCCGATTTTTCCGGCCGCCGTTGATGCGGCTCCATCTTCATCTGCTGTCGGACTCGACCGGCGAGACGCTCGAGAACATCGCCAAGGCGGCGCTCGCGCAATATGACGACGTCGAGACGGTGCGGCATTTCTGGCCGATGGTGCGGACCGAAGCGCATCTCGAACGCATCCTCCAGGAGATCGCGCAGAACCCCGGGCTGGTGATCTTCACGCTGGTCAACGTCGCGACGCGGCGCATCCTCGAGCAGCGTTGCCTCGCGCTCGGCCTGCCCGCGGTGGCGCCGCTCGATCCGGTCAACGATGCGCTGTCGGGGCTGCTCGGCCAGCAGGCCAAGGCGCGGCCGGGTCGCCAGCACGTGCTCGACGCCGCTTACTTCGCCCGCGTCGATGCGATCCAATGGACGATCGCGCATGACGACGGCATCGCCTCGGAGGATTGGGAGGAGGCGGATATCGTCCTTGCCGGCGTGTCGCGTTCGTCGAAGACGCCGACCTCCATCTATCTCGCCAACCGCGGCTGGAAAACGGCCAATATCCCGATCGTCGTCGAAAGCCCGCCGCCGCGCATCCTCTTCACGCTCAGCCGGCCGCTCGTCGTCGGGCTGACGACCAGCGCCGACCGGTTGATCCAGATCCGTCGCAACCGCCTGCTGTCGCTCAACCAGATGCCCGATACGCCCTATGTCGAGGAGGAAGCGGTGACGCGCGAGATCGCCTTCGCCCGCCGCATGTTCGCCGACAACGGCTGGCCGGTCATCGACGTCACCCGCCGCTCGATCGAGGAAACCGCCGCCGCGATCATCGCGCTGGCGAACGAGCGCAAGGTGGCGCGGTGAGGATGGTCCGTCGCTGGTCGAATACCTCTTCGCCGTCACGCCGTCTGGTGTCATTCCCGCCTGCGCTGGGATGACAGGGAGCCGATCGAAACCCAAAGGACGTCCGCATGATCCTCCTCGCCTCCCAGAGCGCCTCGCGCCGCGCGATGCTCACCGCCGCGGGCGTGCCGTTCGACGCGACCGCCGCCGGCGTCGATGAAGACGCCGCCAAGGCCTCGCTCGCCGACGCGCGGCCGCGCGACCTCGCCGATGCGCTCGCCGAGATGAAGGCGGTCAAGGTCAGCCTGCGTGCGCCCGGCCGGCTGGTGCTCGGCAGCGACAGCGTCGTCGCGCTCGCCGACGGCAGCCTGCTCGACAAGCCGGAGAGCCGCGACCAGGCCGCCGAGCATCTCGCCCGCATGTCCGGCGCGCGCCACGACCTGTGGAGCGCGGCGGTGATCGCCGAGAACGGCCGCCCGGTCTGGCGTCATGTCGAGGCGGCGCGGATGCACGTCCGCCCGCTGTCGCCCGCCTTCATCGATCAGTATCTCGATCAGGAATGGCCGGCGATCGCCGGCTGCGTCGGCTGCTACCGGATCGAGGGCCTGGGTGCGCAGCTGTTCCACAAGATCGAGGGCAGCCAGTTCACCGTGCTCGGCCTGCCGCTGCTCAACGTCCTCGACTATCTGAGAGTCCGCAAGGTGATCCCGTCATGACCAGCCCCTTTGCCGCGCCCGGCGACGGTCGCCCCTATGCGGAGGTGATCGGCGACCCCATCGCCCAGTCCAAGTCGCCGATCATCCACGGCTTCTGGCTGGAGCAGCTCGGGCTCGACGCGGCGTATCGCAAGACCCTGGTCGCGCCCGCCGATCTGCCCGCCTTCTTCGCGGCGCGGCGCGACGATCCCGACTGGCGCGGCTGCAACGTCACCATGCCGCACAAGCTCGCCGCGCTCGACCATGTCGAGGATCGCGGCGACGTGCGCGGCGGCATCGGCGCGATCAACACGGTGTTCCGCGCGGAGGATGGCGCCGCGGTCGGCACCAATACCGATGCCGGCGGTTTCTACGCGCCGCTCGCCGGGATCGACTTCGCCGGTCGCGCGGTGACGGTGATCGGCGCGGGCGGCGCGGCGCGCGCGATCCTGTTCGCGCTGGCACGGATGGAGGTCGGCGCGGTGACGCTGCTCAACCGCAACGTGCTCAAGGCCGGCTTGCTGCTTTCCGCCTTCAAGCTCAAGGGGCAGGCGCTGCCGCTCACCGCACCGCTGCCCGACGATACCGCATTGCTCGTCAACGCCAGCACGCTCGGCATGACGGGGCAGCCGCCGCTCACGCTCGACCTGTCGCCGCTCGACGAGGAGGCGATCGTCTACGACATCGTCTATTCGCCGCTCGAAACGCCGCTGCTCGCCGCGGCGCGCGCCCGCGGGCTCGAGACGGTCGACGGGCTCGAGATGCTGATCGGTCAGGCGGCGCTCGCCTTCGAACTGTTCTTCGGCGAGGCGCCGCCGCGGACCCGCGACGATGCGCTACGGGCGTTGCTGCTCGGATGATCGTGCTCGGCCTGACCGGCTCGATCGGCATGGGCAAGTCGACCGTCGCGGCGATGTTCGCCGCCGAGGGCGTGCCCGTCTTCGATGCCGATGCCGCGGTGCATCGCCTGCAGGGTCCGGGCGGGCGGCTCGTCGCCGCGATCGAGGCGGCGTTTCCTGGCACCACCGGCGCGGGCGGAGTCGATCGCCCTGCCCTCGCCGCCGCGGTGCTCGGCGACGATGCGGCGATGAAGCGGCTGGAGGGAATCGTCCATCCCGCCGTCGCGGTCGAGCGCGCCGCCTTCCTCGCCGCGCATGCCGACGCCCCGCTCGTCGTCTTCGACGTGCCGCTGTTGTTCGAGACCGGCGGCGATGCGCAGGTCGACGCCACCGTCGTCGTCTCCGCCGCGGCCGAGGTGCAGCGCGCCCGCACGCTTGCCCGCCCCGGCATGACCGAGGCAAAGTTCGACGCGATCCTCGCCCGCCAGCTGCCCGATGCGGCAAAGCGCGCGCGCGCGACGCATGTCGTCGCCACCGACGTGTCGCTCGACCACACGCGCGCCGCGGTTCGCCGCGTCATCGCTTGCATGGCGGCGCGCGCAGGCGGATAACGTCCCGATGCGCGAGATCGTCTTCGACACCGAAACCACCGGATTGAGCTTTGCCGGCGGTGACCGGCTCGTCGAGATCGGGTGCGTCGAGATGATCAACCGGGTCGAGACCGGCCGCACCTTCCACGCGTATTATCACCCCGAGCGCAACATGCCCGCCGAGGCGCAGGCGGTGCACGGCATCTCGGAGGCGTTTCTCAGCGACAAGCCGAAATTCGCCGAGGCGGTCGACGATCTCATCGCCTTCCTCGACGATGCGCCGCTCGTCGCGCACAATGCCGGCTTCGACTTTTCCTTCCTCAACGGCGAGTTGCAGCGCTGCGGCCGGCCGATCGTCCACGTCAAGCGGATGGTCGACACGTTGCAGATCGCGCGCAGCCGCCATCCCGGCGCCAAACATACGCTCGACGCCCTGTGTTCGCGCTTCGGCATCGACCGCTCGCACCGCGTCCTCCACGGCGCGCTGCTCGACGCGCAGTTGCTCGCGCAGGTCTATGTCGAACTGCTCGGCGGTCGCCAGATCGGGCTCGGCCTGGTCAGCGACGTGCCCATCGCTACCACGACCCAGGTCGCGGTACGCCGCCCCGTCACCGTCCGGCCGCCGCGGCAGTTCCGCGCCTCCGAGGCGGAACTTGCCGCCCATGCGGCTTTTGTTGCGAAGCTGCAGGACCCGCTGTGGGGGGTCGCGGCGTTGGAATGACGCCAACCGGGTGAAGGCCAACAGGCCAGCCCCATAACCATGGAGACTATAATGGATATCCGGATTTCAGGTCATCAGGTCGCAACCGGCGACGCGCTCAAGGATCATGTGAGCGACCGACTTCAGGGTATCGCCAGCAAGCATTTCGAACGTGCCATCTCGGCCGAGGTGACGTTCGGCAAGGGGCCGCATGACGTCGGCTTCCGATGCGATATCGTCGTGCATGTCATGAAGGGCCTGGTGCTCAAGGGCAGCCATCAGGCGCAGGAGGCGCATCCCGCCTTCGACGCCGCCGCCGCCAAGATCGAGACGCAGCTGCGCCGCTACATGCGCCGGCTCAAGGATCGCCACGCCAGCGAGGCGGTCGCCGCGCAGGAGGACCTCGGCTATGACAATGCCGGCTACACGCTCTTCCAGGAGCCGGCGCAGAGCGACGAGGACGTCGGCGACGCGCCGCTGATCATCGCCGAGACGCGCGTCGACATTCCCGACGCCAGCGTGTCGGATGCGGTGATGATGCTCGATCTGCGCAACACCGCCGCGCTGATGTTCCGCAACGCCGGCACCGGATCGTACAACATGGTCTATCGGCGCGGCGACGGCACGATCGGTTGGGTTGAGCCGCAGCGCGAGGTCGCGCAGCAGCCCGCCGCCGGTTGATCTTCCCCTGCCCCGCCGGTTTGGCTACAGCCCCCGGCGGGGCCACCAATCGAGTCATGCATGCACGATTTCAGCGATCTGCTGCGCCCTGAGGCGGTCTACGAAGGTATCGCCGCCGCGCACAAGAAGGCGCTGTTCGCGCAGCTCGCCCTTGCCGCCGAGACGCTCGGGTTCGACGGCAAGCTCACCGCCGAACGACTCGCCGCGCGCGAGAAGATCGGCTCGACCGGCTTCGGCGGCGGCGTCGCCATTCCGCATGCGCGCCTGCCCGGCCTCGGTGCGGTATCGGGTATCTTCATGCGACTGGCGCAGCCGATCGAATTCGACGCGGTCGATACGCTGCCGGTCGACCTCGTCTTTACCCTGCTCTCGCCGGTCGATGCGGGTGCCGAGCATCTCAAGGCGCTCGCCCGCGTCTCGCGCCGGCTGCGCGACCGCACTTTTCTCGCCAAGCTGCGCGGTGCGGGATCGCCGGATGCGCTCTACGCGCTGTTCACCGCCGACGCGGCGCGCGATGCCGCCTGACGCCGGCGCGCTCGCGCATTTCCGCGCGCTGGAGTCGCTCTACGCCGCCGCGCCGATCAACCGAATGTTCGAATCGCGGCTCGAGGTGGTCGAGGCGGGTGTCGCGCGCATCCACTTCCGGCTGACCGAGGATCATTATCACGCCGCCGGCGCAGTGCACGGCACCAGCTATTTCAAGATGCTCGACGACGCCGCTTTCTATGCCGCGAACAGCCTCGTCACCGATCGCTTCCTGCTCACCACCGCGTTCAACCTGCTGCTCACCCGCCCGCTCAAGGCGGGACCGGTGGTGGCCGAGGGGCGGTGGATCAGCGGCAAGCGGCGCGTCTACGTCGCCGATGCCCGGCTGATCGATGCCGAGGGGGAGGAGGTCGCGCGCGGCACCGGCACCTTCATGCGCTCGCAGATCGCGCTGTCCGGCCTGCCCGGCTATCGCAGCGCGTGACCGCGCGGCTGCCGACGCAGCTCGTCGTCGGCGCGCTGCTCCGCCGCGTCAACGACGCCGGCGGCATCGCCATGGTGCGGGCGCGCGGCGAGGCGCAGGGCGGGGCGATCCTGCTGCTGATCGAACAGCGCGACGGCCCGACGCGCGTGCTCGAACGCCGGATCGACTTTGATGGGGAAGCGACTCTGGCCGATTCGGCCGTGACCGGGGATGTCGAAGGCTATTGGCGGCGGCGGCGTCAATCCGATCCGGATTTGTGGGTAATCGAACTGGACATCCCGGAAGCCGAACGGTTCGCCGCTGAAACGATCGCGTCGAATTGACTATGACAGCCCCGTGACGAAAGCCGCGCGCACAGTGAATGCGCGTTGTGCCGCGCCCGGGTGCGATCCGGGGTGGTGACGCAGTCGGGGGGACGCCCGGACGATCGGCCTGGCCGATCGGGTCCGTGATCTCACCGCACATCGAAGACGTAGATGACGATTATGCAGCGCGCCGCGGCCATCGCGGCGATGACTTTCTCTCTGGCGGGCCTGATAAGCCACAGCTCGCCCGTCAAGGCATCGGATATCGATCGCACCGCGATCCCTGCGCCTGCCTCGACCATCCGCATCATCAATGCGGTCAGCCCCGTCTCGGTTCCCGTCCCGGTCGCCGCCGATCCCGCTCCTACCGTCAGCGCCGCTCCGCAGGCTGCGATGGTTCAGCCGAGCCCGACCGAAGAGCAGGACGAGGACGATCATTACAACAGCCTCGCCGAAGCCGTCGCCGCGCAGGACGCCGACGATATCGATTCGTCGCAGCGCTGCCTCGCCGGTGCGATCTATTTCGAGTCGAAGGGCGAGCCGCTCGCCGGCCAGCTTGCCGTCGCCAACGTGATCATCAACCGCTCCAAGTCGGGCCGCTTCCCGACCGACATCTGCTCGGTCGTCAAGCAGCGTGGCCAGTTCAGCTTCGTGCGCGGCGGTGAGATCCCGTCGATCGACCAGGGCCGTGCCAGCTACCGCACCGCGCTCGCCGTCGCCAAGATCGCGCTGGCCGCAGCTTGGGAGAGCCCGGCACCCAAGGCGTTGTTCTTCAATACGCCGAACCGCCGCCCGGCCGGCAACGTCATCAAGATCGCAAGCATCGGCAACCACGTCTTCTATCGCTGAGACGCGACGGACGGGCTTGCTCCGTTCGCATAATGTTCCTAAGCGGGGGTCATGTTGGACATGGCCCCCGCTTCGTGTTTGGACGGCGGCGATGCCGCACTTTGCGCTGCGGATGTCGCCCGCGGCGTGACGCGGATGTTGCTGCGCCACGATCTCACCACCATCGCCGAAGTGCCGCTCGACGGCGGTCGCCGGGCCGACCTGATGGCGATCGACGCGCGCGGCCAGCTCGTCGTCGTCGAGATCAAGGTATCGCGCGCCGATCTGCTCGGCGACGGCAAATGGCCGGACTATCTCGCGCATTGCGATCGATATTACTGGGCGGTGCCGGCGGGATTCGACACGGGTCCGCTCGACGGCGCCGCCTTCCTCCCCGAACGGACCGGGGTGATCGTCGCCGACCGCTACGATGCCGCGATCATCCGCGAGGCGCATACCGTGCCGCTGCCCGCGCACGTCCGCAAACGTTGCACGCTCGCCTTCGCGCGCCGCGCGGCGCTGCGGCTGACCGGGATGATCGATCCGGAGGCGTTCACCGCCTAGGTTCGAGTCGCGCCGGCAATTCGGGTCTTTCGGGTTCGCGTAGAGGCGCGGAGGGCGCAGAGAGGTTGCCCTTTGCGCGGCTGGTGCTCCCTGTCCCTATGGGGACAGAGACGTGCAATCATCCCGCGCCAGCCTCGGCGATCCCGCTACAGCTGATGGCCGGTGCGATCGCGCTTGGTGGCGAGATAGCGCGCATTGTGCGGGTTCGGCGGCAGGGCGTGCGGCACGCGCTCGATCACATCGATCCCCGCAGCTTCCAGTCCCTCGACCTTGGCGGGATTGTTGGTCATCAGCCGCACCTGCGTCTGGCCGAGCAGTTCCAGCATCCGCGCGGCGACGCCGAAATCGCGGGCATCGACCGCAAAGCCCAATCGCGTATTGGCATCGACCGTGTCGAATCCCTGATCCTGCAAGGCATAGGCGCGCAGCTTGTTGACCAAGCCGATGCCGCGTCCTTCCTGCCGCAGATACAACAGGATGCCCCAGCCGTTCGCTGCGATCGCCGTTATCGCGGCATGCAATTGCGGGCCGCAGTCGCATTTGAGGCTACCGAGCACGTCGCCGGTGAGGCATTCGCTGTGCAGCCGGACCAGCGGCGGCGCGCCGTTGGGCTGGCCGATCAGCAGCGCGACATGTTCGTCGCTTGAATCGGGCGCGCGGAAGGCGACGATCTCCGCCTGTTCGGCACCGTCGACCGGCAAGCGCGCGCGCGTCGCCAGCCGGAGCGCGCGTGCGTCCTGATGCGCATCGATCGCCTGCGGGGTGACCGTCACTTCGGCGCCAATGCCGTCGAGGAAGAAGGCGGGAAGCAGCCCGGCGATCCGCGCCAGCCGGATCGCCGCGAGACCCGCCGCGGTCGCATCGACCGGGGCGGTGCGGAACGGCCCCTTCATCGGCGTCGCCAGATCGAGCTGCGGATCGGCCAGCGCAAGCGCGGTCGAGAAATCGAGCCACGGCGCCGCGGCGACCACCACCGGACTGTCCGGATCGGCGGCGGCGAGCTGGTTGGTCAGCTTGAGCGTCGCGGCTCGGCCGTGGGAGATCAGCACCTTGCCTGGTTCATTCTGGGTGAACGCCTGCCATCCCGCCGGATCGGCCGTCTCGATCGCGAGCAGCGACAGCGGCGTCTCGCCCGGCGCCTGCATGGCGATCGGCCAGCCGCGGCGCATCGCATCGATCGCGCGGGCGACGGCGCGCGCGTCGGTCACCAGTCGAACTCGGTCATGATCGGCACATGGTCCGACGGCTTGAGCCAGCTGCGGCAATCCTCGTGTACGCTATGCGCCACCGCCTGCGCCGCGACATCGCGGGTCGCCCACATATGATCGAGCCGCCGGCCGCGATCGTTCTTGGTCCAGTCGGGCGAGCGATAGCTCCACCAGGTGTGGAGCCGCGCCGGGGCAGGGTGGAAGTGCCGGCCGAGATCGACCCAGTCGTTCGACGCCTGCAGCCGGTCGAGCGCCTCGACCTCGATCGGCGTATGGCTCACCGTCTTGAGCAGCGCCTTGTGGCTCCACACGTCGCTCGGCAGCGGCGCGATGTTGAAGTCGCCGGTGAGGATCGTCGGGACCGCCAGATCCGCCGACCAGCGCGTCATCCGCTCGAGAAAGTCGAGCTTCTGCCCGAACTTGGCGTTGACCGCCCGATCCGGCACGTCGCCGCCGGCGGGGACGTAGACATTCTCCAGCCGCACGCCGTTGGGCAGCCGCACGCCGATATGCCGCGCCTCGCGATTGGCCTGCCAGTCGAACCGATCATCGGCGACGATCGGCACGCGGCTGAGGATCGCAACGCCGTGATGCATCCGCTGGCCGTGGATGACGGTGTGGACATAGCCGAGCGCGTGGAACGCCTCGTGCGGGAAGTCCTCGTCGACCACCTTGGTTTCCTGGAGGCACAGGATATCCGGCGCGACCTCGCGCAGGAACTGCTCGACGATGGCGATCCGGAAGCGGACGGAATTGATATTCCACGATACGATCTTCACGCCGCCGCATCTAGGCAATGGGGCAGGGGCGGGCAAGGTGGACACCGGCCGCCGCGCGCCCAAACAGAAAGGCCCCCGCTCCGGGGGCATGGAGCGAGGGCCGACCTGGCGTTCGTCACGCAGGCGGGAAGGGGGTTGTCCATCCGGGCAACAGGGGGAAAAATCCCGGACGCCCCACATCCGCAATGGGGTATTTACGCCCGCCAACCTGTCGCGATGATGAATGGCGAGGGCATTTCGCGTTCATTATCGCGTAGTTGACCGCCGTGGGTCGACCCATTTGAACGTTCCGTCGCTAACCGGCACGCCGAAGCGCTGATTGGTCAGGCGAATCGTCGTGCGGTTGTTCTGGCTGTCGAGCTGCACCCAGCCTTGCAGCGCGAGTCCTGCCGGCGCCGCGGCGTCGCGGGCGAAGATCATCGTGATCCGGCCGATCTCGGGATGTTTGGGATCGCTCGCCTCGACCGAGACGACCCGGTCGTTGCCGGTCTGCACCAGCCGGGCGTAGCGGCTGATGTCGCGACTCGGATCGAGCAGCACCGACAGCGGCGAATTCTTGATCGGCCAGCGCTGCACCTGCCGCACCGAATAATCGATGAAGGTGAGCGCGCCGCCCTCCGCGACGATCAGGATCGGCACGCCCTTCTCATATTGGAAGCGCAGCTTGCCCGGGCTCTTGAGCGTGAAGGTGCCGGTCAGCACCTTGCCGGTGCGATCGGTCTGGGTGAAGCCGGCGGTCATCGTCGTCAGCGCCTGGAGATGGCGTTGCACCGCGGCAAGATCGCCGGTCTGCGCCTGAACGGCAACGGGAGCGCTGAGCGCGGCGGCAAGGGCGAAAGCGGATCGGATCATGCGGGTCCTGATGGGCAAGGGGCGTTGAATGGCCGCTTAACTGCGCAACCGGGATGGTGGGTCCCGACGCGCCCGGTCAGCGATGCGGAGCGGCGGCCGGTGCGCGTCGGAGGAGGGTGCGTACAATCAAGCGCCCGCTCGCGGAGATCCGTGCTTCGACAGGCTCGGCACGAACGATGGAGGAGGCCTTTCATCCTACCGTTGGCCCTGACCCTGTCGAAGGGCGGGTAGCACACGGCCCCCCCCGCCGCCGACGTCAGATCGCATGCCCCTCGGTATCGCGCAGCACCTCGCGGCGGCCGACGTGATCGGGGCGGCTGACGATGCCGTCCTTCTCCATCTTCTCGATCAGCCGCGCCGCGGAATTGTAGCCGATGCGCAACTGGCGCTGGAGCCAGCTGGTCGACGCCTTCTGCGATTCGCACACCAGCTGGATCGCGCTGCGATATTGCTGGTCCTCGGCGGAATCCTCCCCCTCCGGCGCGCCTTCCAGCGCGAAGCTCTCCTCGGGCTCCTCGGTGACCGAGGTGATATAGTCGGGCTGGCCCTGCGCGCGCCAGTGATCGGCGATATGGTGGACCTCGTCGTCGCTGACGAAGGGGCCGTGGACGCGGACGATGCCCTTGCCGCCGGGCATGTAGAGCATGTCGCCCTTGCCGAGCAGCTGTTCGGCGCCCTGTTCGCCGAGGATGGTGCGCGAATCGATCTTGCTGGTGACGTGGAAGCTGATCCGCGTCGGCAGATTGGCCTTGATGACGCCGGTGATGACGTCGACCGACGGGCGCTGCGTCGCCATGATCAGGTGGATGCCCGCGGCGCGCGCCTTCTGCGCCAGCCGCTGGATCAGGAATTCGACCTCCTTGCCCGCGGTCATCATCAGGTCGGCGAGCTCGTCGACGATGACGACGATCTGCGGCAGCGGTTCGTAGTCGAGCTGCTCCTCCTCATAGACCGGCTGGCCGGTCTCGGGATGATAGCCGGTCTGGACGCGGCGGCCGAGCCGCTGGCCCTTCGCCTTGGCGGCGCGCACCTTGTCGTTGAAGCCGGCGAGGCTGCGCACGCCGACCGAGGACATCTGGCGATAGCGGTCCTCCATCGTCTCAACCGCCCATTTCAGCGCGCGCACCGCCTTGGCGGGATCGGTGACGACCGGCGACAGCAGATGCGGAATATCGTCGTACATGCTCAGTTCGAGCATCTTGGGATCGATCATGATCATCCGGCACTGGTCGGGTGTCAGCCGGTAGAGCAGCGACAGGATCATGCAGTTCAGCCCGACCGACTTGCCCGAGCCGGTGGTGCCGGCGACGAGCAGGTGCGGCATCGGCGCGAGATCGGCGATCACCGGGTCGCCGGCGATGTTCTTGCCGAGGATGATCGGCAGCTGCGCCGCCTGATCCTCGAACGTCTGGCTGCCGACCAGCTCGTGCAGCGACACCGATTCGCGCTTCTGGTTGGGCAGTTCGATGCCGATGACGTTGCGCCCCGGGATCACCGCGACGCGCGCCGACACCGCCGACATGTTGCGCGCGATATCGTCGGCGAGCGCGATGACGCGGCTCGCCTTGATGCCGGGGGCGGGCTCCAGCTCGTACATCGTCACGACCGGGCCGGGACGCACCTCGTTGATGACGCCGTGCACCTTGAAATCGTCGAGGACGTTCTCGAGCAGGCGCGCATTGCGTTCGAGCGCCGCCTTGTCGATCGTGCCCTTGGGCGCGGGCGGCGCCGGGGTGAGCAGGTCGAGCGAGGGCAGGGTGTAGCTGTGACCGAGGTCGAGGCTCTGCTGGCGCGGCTTGGGCTTCGCCGCCGACGGTGCCGAGCTGCGGTCGGCGATGACGGGGGCCGGGCGCGGATCGGGCTCGGCGAGCGCGCGTGGTTCGACCTTGCGGGCGAGCTGCAACGGCTCGTCGGCAAGGTCATCGTCATAATCGTCGTCGTCCTCGACGTCATAGGCGTCGGTGACCGAATCGTCCGCGGTCCGCACGCGACGCAGCCGGAAGCGCCGTTCGCCGAGGTCGATCTCGAGGCTCTTCGCCCAGATGATGATGCCGCCGACTCCCGCCGCGAGGCCGACGCCGCGCGCCAGCCAGCGCGCCACGCCGGGCTGGCCGAGGAAGCCGAGCGCCCATTGCACGGCGTGCGCGACGGCGAGGCCGATGATGCCGCCCCAGCCGGCGGGGAGCGCGAGCACCGACGAATCGGAGACGAAGGCGAGCGCCGCCGCCATCAGCGCGACGCCGATCGCCGCATTGCGCAGCATCGCCGCCCAGCGCCCCGGCGGCTGATCGCGCCACAGGCGCAACGCGACGATCGGCGCGACCGGCAGCAGCAGCGCCACCGCCGGCCCGAACAGGGTGAGCGCGCAATCGGCGAACCACGCCCCCGGCGGCCCCGCCCAGTTGAGGATCGGTCCGCCCGATGCGGTGTTGAGCGCCGCGTCGCTGGCATGGTAGCTGGCCAGCGCCAGCACCATCAGCACGGTGAGGAGGAACAGCGCGATCGCGGCGATCAACGCACCGCCCCGCACCGCCCCTGCCTTCACCGTCTCACGCAACAGCCCTGGCTGCGCACGGCTCGCCATTCCCAGTTCCTTCAATGTGCGAAATGCGCCGGAATCATCGGGCCGCCGGTGCGTTACGTCAAGGCAGTTGGCGACAGGCCGATTGGCACCCGCGCGGTGCAGGCGTAGGGAGGCGATATGGATACAGATGTCATCATCCTGGGCGGCGGCCTGGTCGGCGCGACGCTCGCACTCGCGCTCGACACGCATGGCCTGACCAGCACCGTCATCGATCCCGCCGACCCGGCGGTGGTGCTCGCACCCGGCTTCGACGGCCGCGCCTCGGCGATCGCCAGCGCGAGCGGGCGGATGCTCGACGCGATCGGTATCGGGGCGACGCTCGCCGGGCAGGGCTGCGCGATCCGCCATATCCGGGTCAGCGACGGGCTCGCGCCGGGCAAGCTCGATTTCCGCCCCGCCGACGACGATGGCGCGCTCGGCACGATGTACGAGAACAAGGCGCTGCGGTCGGCGCTGTTCGCCGCGGCGAGCGGCGCGGCCGGCATCGACCTGCGCATGCAGACGCGCGCGGTCGACGTCGTCCGCGGTCCCGCCGGCGTCGCCGCGACGCTCGATTCGGGGGAGACGGTGCGCGCGGCGCTGCTGATCGCCGCGGAGGGCCGCAATTCGCCGACGCGCGAGGCGGCGGGCATCCCGGTCGCGCGCTGGCAGTATGACCATGCCGCGATCGTCGGCGCCTTCCACCATCAATATCCGCACGAGGACGTCGCCTACGAGATCTTCTATTCCGCCGGCCCCTTCGCCCTGCTGCCGCTGCCCGACGATGCGATCGGCCATCGCTCGGCGATCGTCTGGTCGGTGAAGGGCGAGGACGGGCCGGCGATGATGAAGCTCGGCGACCGCGCCTTCCTCGCCGAGGCGAGCAAGCGGATGGGCGGCTTCCTCGGCGAGCTGCACGACGCCAGCCCGCGCGCGAGCTATCCGCTCGGCTTCCACCATGCGGCGCGGATCACCGCGGACCGGCTGGTGCTGGTCGGCGACGCCGCGCACGGCATCCATCCCATCGCGGGGCAGGGGCTCAACCTCGGCCTGCGCGACGTCGCGACGCTGGCCGAGGTGCTGGTCGAGGGCAAGCGGCTCGGCCTCGACCTCGGCGATCCCGCGCTGCTCGAACGCTATCAGCGCTGGCGCGGGCTCGACACCTTCATGGTCGCCGCGGCGACCGATACGCTGACCCGGCTGTTCGGCATCCCCGGCAAGACCGCGAGCGCGGTGCGGCGCTTCGGGATCAGCGCGGTCGATCGCCTGCCGCCGCTCAAGGACCGGTTCATGGCCGAGGCGCGCGGCGAAAGCGGCACCTTGCCCAAGCTGTTGCAGGGGCTGCTGGTATGAGCGAGCCGGTGTCTGCGCCGAAGCGGTCGCCGCAGACCGGTGTCGCGCGCGGCATCGGCATCGGCCTGGGGCTGACGATCGCCGCGGCGATCCTCGGCAGCTATCGCAGCAGCGCCGCGGTGCTCGAGGCGCGGCTGACCACCCTGGGCATCGCGCTGCTGGTGCTGGGCCTGTGGATGGCGGCGGCGATCGGCGACGTGGCACGCCGCCGTTTCGCCTCGACGGCGGCGATCGGTGGCCGCGACGGTGTCGACGACCGGGTCGATGCGGCCAATGCGATCCTGCGCAACACCGCCGAACAGGCGCTGCTCGCCAGCATCGCTTATGCCGCGCTGACCCTGATCAGCGATCACGCGCGCGTGCCGGTGGCGCTGTTCGCCGCCTGTTTCACCGCCGGACGGCTGCTGTTCTGGAGCGGCTATCGCGACGGTGCCGAAGCGCGCGCGCTCGGCTTCGCACTGACCTTCTACCCCAGCATCGCCGCGCTGCTGATGGCGGCGCTGGCGACGCTGCGCTGAGGTCAGAGCTCGTCGGCGACGAGCCGCGGATTGGCGATGACCAGACCGGCGCCGAACACCAGCGCGTCCTCGACGAAGCCGCTCGCGGTCTGGCCGAAGCGGTCCATCGCGGCGCAACGCAACCGCCAGCCGATATAGGAGGAGGCGAGCGCGCTGGCGACGGCGATGCCGCCGCCGAGCAGCCGCTTGCCGCGCGGCGCCAGCGCGGCGCCGGCATAGGCGGCGGTGACGCTGCGCACCGCCAGCCCGACCGGGACGATACGGTCGGGCGCCGTCTTCATCTTGTCGCCCGCCATTTCCGCGGCGGCAAACGCGGCCGTCCCCGCGGCGACCAGCGGATGGCGCATCAGCGACTGGAGCGGCAGCGCGGCGGGCACCTCGTGCCGGCGCGTTGCGGTGGCGATCACCGCCAGCGGGGTGATGCCGCGCTGGCCGGCGACTAGGCCGATGAGGAACGAACGGATCATGGCAACACCTTCGGAAGAGTAGGCTGCTACAATCCGCGTGCCGCCATCCGTATCCGCGAGCCCGTCATCAGGCGAGCGTCAGCCCGACATCGACGTTGCCGCGCGTCGCGTTCGAATAGGGGCAGATCCGATGCGCCGCCTCGACCAGACGGTTCGCGTCCGGCTCAGCGATGCCGGGCAGCGCCACCGCGAGATCGGCGGTGATGCCGAAGCCGCCTTCGGCGCGCGGACCGATGCCGACCGTCGCGGTCACCGCAACATCGTCCGGCACGGCCAGCTTGAGCTCGCGCCCGGCGACCTTGAGCGCGCCGATGAAGCAGGCGGCGTAACCGGCGGCGAACAGCTGCTCGGGGTTGCTGCCCTCACCACCGGCACCGCCCAGCTCGCGCGGCGTCGACAGGCCGATGTCGATGCGACCATCGTCGGACCGGGCATGGCCGTCGCGGCCGCCCGTGGCGGTGGCGGTGGTGCTGTATTTGACGTCGACCGACATGGCGAACTCCTGTTTGTTATCGCGATAATGATTTAGGATCGTCGCGGCGGTCCGTCGATATCATTATCACGATAACTATCCTCGGAGCGGTCGATCAGTCAGTGCCTTGCCGCCGGGCGCCGGTGATCATCCGCTGCGCGATCGCGCGCACGCCCGCATCGTCCTTGCTCGCATCGTCGGCCGGGTCGCCGAGATGGTCGAGGCTCTGTTCCAGGAAGTCGAGCAGGCCGGGATGCCGGTCTTCGACATATTCGATCAGCTTGAACAGCAGATGTTCGCTGGCGATCTCGCGCTGGCGGGTCTGAATGGCGGTGTCGGTCATGAAGCCTCCTCGTGGAACAGCCGCAACGCATCACCGCCCGGTTGGTGACGGCGGGCGATCACGGAACATTCGTCGCCGCGCGCCGCTCTTCCCCGGCTGACACCGGGAGATAGCGAGATGGAAGACAGTCGCCTGTGGACGTTCGAAGAGAGCCTGTGGACCGAGGGTCCCGACAATTACCGCGAGAAGGTCGATGCCGAGGTGGTGATGGTGTTGCCGCGGCCGCCGTTCGTGCTGCGCGGCGACGCCGCGATCGACGCGGTCGCCGCGACGCCGGTCTGGGAGACGGCCGAGCTCAGCGAGCGGCAGGTGTCACGCCCGCAGGAAGGGCTGATCGTGATCGGCTATAAGGTCCACGCGCAGCGCGGGGACGAAGGCTATGAGGCGCATTGCACCTCGACGATCCGGCGGATCGAGCATGAGGTATGGCGCGTCGTCCAGCATCAGCAGACGCCGGCGCTCGCCAAGCCGTTGACGGACGGCTGAGTCCCTGTCGCCGCCACCGCCCGGCGCGCGCCGGGGGTGGTGGCGTCAGACGCGGTCGATCAGCGATCGCGCTCGGCGCGCTTGCGATCGGCCTTGCGCGCGCGGCTGACCGCGGCGGCATGCTCGCGGGCACGCTTTTCCGACGGCTTCTCATAGTGCCGGCGGAGCTTCATTTCACGGTACACGCCTTCCCGCTGCAGCTTCTTCTTGAGCGCGCGGAGGGCTTGGTCGACGTTATTGTCACGAACGATGATCTGCATGAAGGTCTTTGCTTTCGGTTGGCCACCAATGCGCCTAATTGAAGTTCTTGCGCGCCAGCGTCAATCGCGGATCGTGACAGAATCGACACTGTGGACCGGAAAAAGCGGCCTGTCCGTCGCTTTTCCCCTTCAATTGCCAGTCGAGCCAGGCGGTGACCACCTCCGCACCGACCCCGCCATGCGGTTGCATATAGGTGCCGCCATGACCGACCGGGATGTTGACCAGGGCGGCCGGCACCCGGGTGATTCGCGCGAAATCGTCGGTGCCGTTCGCCGCGGCGATATCGGTCGGGCCGCCGAGCACGTAGAGCACCGGCCCGTGCAGACCGGCGAGCATCGCCTTGTCGGAGGCGACTCCGTTGATCGGATTCGCGCCTGCGGGAAAGAAGCCGCTGTTCATGATGACGGCGGTCGTCACGCGCGGGTCCTGCGCGGTCGCCAGCGCCTGCAACCCGCCGCAGCTCCACCCCGATGCGGCGATCCGGTCGGTGGCGATCCGGCCGGCGAGCGGACTGCCGGCGCGATGATTCTCCGTCTGCGCCCAGTCGATCGCGTCGCGGAGCAACCCGGTCTTGGTCGCGACGGTCAGCGCGCCCGGCGTGGCCGGCGCGGCGGCGGGCTTGGCCGGGCCGGGGATCGTCCCTGACGCGATGACGAGATAGCCGTGCGATGCGATCTCGAGCAGGTGGTTGCGCGAACTCGTCGCATCGGCGCTGCACCCGCCATTGCCCCAGACGTAGATCGGCAGCCGTTCGCGCCCGAGTCGCGTCAGATCGGCGGGACGATAGACGACATGATCGGGCAGGCCCGGCAGCGCCTCGTAGATCGCCGGATAGCGGCCGCTGCCATGCTCCGCCTCGGGCGCGGCGGCCGCAGTGCCGGCGAAGGTGGCTGATGCGAAGGCGAGGGCGGCGGCGAGCGACAGGCGCATGGAGGCTCCGGCTGGACGATCGGGACGGGCAGGCTGCCGGATCAGGCGCGCCGCGGCTAGTCCGATCGCTTCAAAAACCCGCCTAACCTGAATTACTTTGCGCAGGCGGAACGATCCGGCCCGCGGCGGCTTTAGCGAATCCGGAACGTATCGTTTTGTTTCCGGGGGGCCTTATGGTGCGTTCGACCGACATGATGCCCGCGTGACGCCGGGGGCATCCCTCATCATCGCCGGCAGCCCCGCCAGTCGTCAGGCCATGCGGACGGATGCCGATGCGCATCGCACGGCCCCGACCCTCCCGACCGGGCCGCACAGCAGGAGCCGCCATGAGCGAGCGTGACGACCAGAAGAAGACCACGCACGATCAGGCGGACGACGATGCCGATGACGCGGCGACCTCCGCCGACAAGGGCGACGACCAGCAGGACGACGATTCGGACGACGACGATGCGGACTCCGACGACGACGATTCGGAAGACGACGACGACGATGCGAAGGAGAAGAAGCCGTCGCTGTTCAAGAAGCCGCTGTTCTGGATCATCCTGATCGCGGTGGTCGTCGTGCTGGTGATCGGCGGTACGCTCTATTACCTGCACGCGCGGCAATATGAATCGACCGACGATGCCTTCGTCGACGCGCATATCGTCAGGATCGCCCCGCAGGTCGCCGGCACGTTGGTCAGCGTCGCCAATATCGACAATCGCCACGTCGAGCCGGGCCGGCTGCTCGCGGTGATCGAACCGTCGGGACCGGAGGCTCAGGTCGCGGAGGCGCGCGCCAATGTCGTCCAGGCGCAGGCGGGCGTGCAGCAGGCGCTGGCGCAGGTATCCGCCGCGCTCGCCGCGCGCGATCAGGCGGCGGCGCAGGCGCGCGTCCCGCTCGCCAGTGCGATCAAGGCGGCGCAGGACCTCGACCGTTATCAGGCGCTGCTCAAGCTCGATCCGACCGCGGTCGCCGGTCAGCAGCTCGATCAGGCGCGCGCCACCGCGCGATCGACCGCCGCCGATGCCGCCGCCGCCCGCCGCCAGGTCGACGCCGCCGACGCGCAGGTCACCGTCGCCGCCCGTCAGGTCAAGGCGGCCGAGGCGGTCGTCACCGCCCGCCGCGCCGCGGTGGAACAGGCCAATGTCACGATCAACGACCTGCGCCTCACCGCGCCGGTCGCCGGGCAGGTGGTCAACCGGCAGGTCAACGTCGGCTCCTATGTCGGGCCGGGGACGCAGCTGATGGCGATCGTCCCCGACAGGATGTGGGTCACCGCGAATTTCAAGGAAACGCAGCTCCAGCTGATGCGCATCGGCCAGCCGGTCGACATCCACGTCGATGCCTATCCGACCGTCAAGTTCACCGGCCATGTCGATTCGATCCAGCGCGGCGCGGGGCAGGCGTTCGCGCTGCTGCCGCCGCAGAATGCGACGGGCAATTACGTCAAGGTGGTGCAGCGCGTGCCGGTGCGGATCGAATTCGACCGGCATGACGGCAGCCCCGATCCGCGCCGCTATCCGATCGGCCCCGGCATGTCGGTGGTGCCGACCGTCAAGGTCCGCTGAGCGATGGCGAGCGCTGCGGCGGGCTGGTCGCCGAGTCGATCCGCCGCGGGCAAGTACAGCCCGTGGCTGATCGTCGCGATCATCTCGATCCCGACCTTCATGGAGGTGCTCGACACGTCGATCGCCAATGTCGCGCTCGACCATATCGCCGGCGGCCTGTCGGTCTCCAACGATCAGGCGACCTGGGTGCTGACCAGCTATCTCGTCGCCAATGCGATCGTCATCCCGATCTCGGGCTGGCTGTCCGACGCGATCGGCCGCAAACGCTATTTCCTGCTGTCGATCGCGCTGTTCACCGCCTCTTCGCTGCTGTGCGGCCTGTCGCCCAATCTGACGACGCTGGTGCTGGCGCGCGTGTTGCAGGGGATCGGCGGCGGCGGCCTCGCCCCGGTCGAGCAATCGATCCTCGCCGATACCTTCCCGCCGGCGCAGCGCGGCATGGCCTTTGCCGCCTTCGCGATCGTCGTGGTCGTCGGGCCGGTCCTGGGGCCGACGCTCGGCGGCTATATCGTCGAATATGCCTCGTGGCATTGGGTGTTCCTGATCAACGTGCCGATCGGTATCGCCGCCTGGCTCGCGGTGCGGGCGCTCGTCGACGAGCCGGCACAGGTGAAGAAGGACCGCGACAAGAAGTTCAGGAACGGCCTGCGCATCGATTATATCGGCGTGCTGCTCGTCGCGCTCGGTCTCGGCTTCCTCGAACTCACCTTCGATCGCGGCGAGCGCGAGGACTGGTTCTCGAGTCCGCTGATCCTGACCAGCGCGATCATCTCCGCGACCGCGCTGATCGCGCTGGTGCTGTGGGAACTCAACCGCGACGATCCGGTGATCGACCTGCGGCTGCTCAAGAACCGCAATTTCGCGCTGACCATCGGCGTGATGGCGATCACCGGCATGATCCTGTTCGGCACGACGCAGCTCATCCCGCAGATGCTGCAACAGGTGCTCGGCTACAGCTCGCTCGACGCCGGCCTCGCGCTCACCGCCGGTGGCCTCGCGACCTTGGTCGCGGTGCCCTTCGCCGGGCGGCTGAGCGGCAAGGTCGACGTGCGCTTCCTGCTGTTCCCGGCGCTGCTCGTCCAGGCGGCGGCGCTGTACAACATGGCCAATCTCAATGCCGAGATCACCTTCTTCGACGCGGCGACCGCGCGCCTCTATCAGGCCATGGCCTTGCCGTTCCTGTTCGTGCCGATCAACGCCATCGCCTATGTCGGGCTGAAGCAGAGCCAGACCGCGCAGGCCTCCAGCCTGCTCAACGTCGCGCGCAACCTCGGCGGCACGCTCGGCATCTCGCTGTCGCAGACGTTGCTGTCGAACGGCCTGCAGAAACACCAGACCGAGCTGGTGCAGACGCTCAACCCGCTCGACGCCAATTACAACGACTGGATGCGCAAGGCCGCCGGCCAGTTCGCCGGGCAGGGCGATCCGTCGACCACGCCGCTTGCCGTGCTGTACAGTCAGGTGCAGCGGCAGGCGACGATGCTCGCCTTCCTCGACGTGTTCCGCACGCTGATGATCGTCGTGCTCGTCGTCGCGCCGCTGGTGCTGTTCATGCGCGCCAGCAAGACCGGCGGCAATCAAGGGGGAGCGCATTGATGCGGCGGTTTCTGGCACTTACCGCAGCGGCGCTGCTCGCCGCCTGCACCGTCGGGCCGGACTATCATCCCGCCGATGTCGTCGCGGTGCCGCCGCGCTTCGCCGGGCCGCAGCCGGCGGGCGCGGGGATCGACCCGGCGACCTGGTGGACGACGTTCGGCGATCCGCAGCTCACCGCGCTGATCCAGCGCGCGCTGCGCGACAATCCCGACATCGGCCTCGCCGCGGCGCGGGTGCGCGAGGCGCGGTTGCAGGAGATCGTCGCACGCTCGGCCTATAGTCCGCAGGTCAACGCCAGCGCCAACGCGACGCATGTCGAATTCAGCAAGAACGCCGGCTTTTCCTCGCTCGCGCGGCTGTTCGGCGGCGGCAGCGGTGGCGGGAGCAGCAGCAGTGGCGGAGGCAGCGGATCGAGCAGCGGCATCGCGCTCCCCGGCAGCGGCATCACCACCTACGCCGCCGGCTTCGACGCGTCGTGGGAGCTCGACGTGTTCGGCGGGGTGCGCCGCGGCGTCGAGGCGGCGACCGCGCGGACCGAGGCGGCGGAATGGAACCGCCGCGACGCCGCGGTGATGATCGCCTCCGAAGTCGCACAAGCCTATCTCGCGCTGCGCACCGACCAGGCGCAGGTCGCGGTGATCGAGGCCGAACTCGCCCGCCAGCGCGGCGCGCTGACCGTCGCTGGTCATGTCGCCGCGGTCGGATTGGTGCCGCCGGTCGACGTCACCCGCCAGCGCGGATCGATCACCGGCACCGAGGCGCGGCTGGCGCCGATCCGCGCCGATATCGACGTTCGTCGCCACGCGCTGGCGATCCTGCTCGCACAGCCGCCCGCCGCGCTCGATGCCGAATTCGTCGGCCCCGGCGTCACGCTGCCGCCTGCTCCGGCGATCCCGCCGGGCCTGCCCTCCGATCTGCTCCGCCGCCGTCCCGACGTGCGTGCCGCCGAGCGCAACCTCGCCGCCGCCAATGCCGAGATCGGCGTCGCCACCGCCGATCTCTATCCGCATTTCAGCCTGACCGGCATGGCGCAGCTGATCTCGACCGCCTTGTCGAACCTGATCAGCCGCGACAGCCTGCAACTGACCGGTACTGGCGGGGTCCAATTGCCGCTGCTCGACGGCGGGCGGCGGCGCGCGACCGTCAAGCTGCGCGAGGCGCAGCGCGACGAGGCGCTGCTGCAATATCGCGCCATCGTCCTGCAGGCGTTGCGCGATGTCGAGGATCCGCTGTCGCAGATCGCCGCCGAGCGCCTTCGCCATGCCGCACTCGCCCGCGCCGTCGCCGATGCGGAGGCGAGCGCGCATGCGATCGCCGCGCAATATCAGACCGGCTTCGTCGCGCAGGACGCGCTGCTCAACGCGCAGGCGCAGGTGCTGTCGGCGCGCGAGCAGCTGACGCTGAGCGATGCGCAGCTCCGCCAGCAGACGGTGGCGCTGTTCAAGGCGCTCGGCGGCGGGTGGAGCGACACGCCGGCATCGTGACGCGCCGGGGGATGAGGCGCGCCGCGCTTCGCCACCGTCGCGAACGGCGGGCGTCGTGATTCACCGATATTCATAGATGTATCAGGACGACGGGTCGTTATCGTGATCGCGAGGGCAGGGCCCGGGATCGTCGAGAGCGCCGCCGTGCCCGTCCGCGCCGACCGCAACATCGACCATGTCGCGAACGACGGGAAGATGACGGTGTCGCGCTGTTCGTGAGCGGCTAGCGGGGCAGCGGGCGCGGGCCGACGCCGCCGGCGGTCATCACCACCGGCGCGATGCTGCCGTCGCGGCGGAAATGGAGGCGGTCGATCGCGATCTCGCGGTGATTGCCGTCCCGTTCGCCGAGTGGGCGGCGGTGATAGACGATGTACCAATCGTCGCTGCCCGGAATCCGCACCAGCGAATGATGCCCGGCGCCGCGCGCGATCCGCGCATCCTGCTGCAGGATGACGCCGCGCGGCGTGAACGGTCCGAGCGGCCCGGGCGCGGTGGCATAGGCGACGCGATAATCCGGCCCGGTCCAGTCGTTCTCGGACCACATCAGATAATAGACGCCGTCGCGCTTCGCCATGAACGGCCCTTCGACGTAATCGGGCGAGGGGGTGATCGATTTGAACCGGCTGCCGTCGGCGAACGGCCGAATTGCGGTGCAATCATCCGACAGGCGCGCGACGTTGCAATGCTTCCAGCCGCCATAATAAAGGTAGAGGCTGCCGTCGTCGTCGCGGAACATCATCTGGTCGATCGGTTGCGCGCCCTGTTCGATCGTGCCGATCAGCGGCCGCCCGATCGCATCGCGGAACGGGCCCTCCGGCCGCGTCGCGACCGCGACGCCGATCCCGCCGACCTGCGCATCGCTCTTGAGGTCGTTGGCGCCGAAGAAGAGATAATAGCGTCCGCGATGGTTGATCGCCGATGGGGCCCACATCGCATAGGCCGCCCAACCGACCTGCGCGACATCGAGCACGCGCGGATGCCGCGTCCAGTGGACGAGGTCGGGTGAGGAGAAGGCGTCGAGGAATGTCTGGCGCAGGAACGGCGCCCAGATGTGCGGCGCGCGGCGCTGCTCGCGCTGCCAGGCGCTCAGCCGGCTGGGTGGCGCAGGCGTGTGACGGTCGGCGGAATAGGTCGGGTAGATCCAGTAGCGATTGGCGAAGATACGGATCTCGGGATCGGCATACCAGCCGTCGATCAGTGGCCGGGCCTGCGCCTCGGCCCGCCCCTGTGCCGCGTTCGGGAGGACGAGCGCGGCGCCCGCGCCGGCGATCAGGGCGCGGCGGTTCAGCTGGCGTATGCCGCTGGCTTCAATGGCGTTTTCCATCTTGGCGGTTTGCAGATGGAAAGACGCGACCGCAACGCCTCAGCGCGAAGTCCCGCCGCCAAACCCGCTTCTAGCGGCGGCTACACGCCGTGATCTGTCACGGAAAAAATGGTGCTGCCGGTGAGGATTGAACTCACGACCTCAGCCTTACCAAGGATGCGCTCTACCACTGAGCTACGGCAGCACTCGACCCGTTCGGGCGAGGTGCGCCTAGAGACGTTCCGGAACACATTGTCAAGCGCTTGTCGTCGCGGCTAGGCAGAAGCGATGGCGGATCACGACGAACGGGCGCAGCGGCTCGCCGCGCAATTGCGTGCCAACCTCCACCGGCGCAAGGCGCAGGCGCGCGCCGCCGCCGCGGACGATCCGCCGCGCGAGCCGCCCGCGGCGCCTGCCAGACCCGATTAACCCGCGGCGATCGGCGCGCATTTCGCGGCGAGCCAGTCGCGCGTCGCGGGGTCGAGCGCGGGGCCGATCCGTGCCAGCACGTCGCGATGATAGGCGTCGAGCCAGTCGCGCTCGGCCGGGGTGAGCAGCGTCGCGTCGATCAGCCCGCGCTCGATCGGTGCGAAGGTCAGCGTCTCGAAGCCGAGCATCGCGCGATCGGGATCGCCGCCCGCCACCGCCACCGGCACGGTGAGCAGCAGATTCTCGATGCGGATGCCGTAGGCGCCCGGCTTGTAATAACCCGGCTCGTTCGACAGCATCATGCCGGCGCGCAGCGGCTCGAGCGATGCGCCGCCGGGATAATTGGGTGCGGCGATCCGCTGCGGCCCCTCGTGCACCGACAGGAAGCTGCCGACGCCGTGGCCGGTGCCATGGCCGAAATCGAGCCCCGCCTCCCACAGCGGCCGCCGTGCGAAGCCGTCGATCTGCGCGCCGCAGGTGCCGTCCGGGAAGATCGCGGTGGCGATGGCGATATGGCCCTTGAGCACGCGAGTGAAGCGGTCGCGCATCTCGTCGGTCGGCGCGCCGACCGGGATGACGCGGGTCACGTCGGTGGTGCCGTCGCGATACTGGCCGCCCGAATCGATCAGGAACAGCTCGCCCGCGCGGATCGGCGCGTTCGATTCGGGCGTGACGTGGTAATGCGGGCTCGCGCCATGCGCGCCGGTCGCCGAGATGGTGTCGAACGAGGAGTCGAGCAGGCAGCCGGTCTCCTCGCGGAAGGCGAGCAATTTGGCGGCGGCGGAGAGTTCGGTCTCGCCACCCGCGGCACAGGCGTCCTCAGCCCAGCGCAGGAAGCGGGTCAGCGCCGCGCCGTCGCGGATCGAGGCGGCGCGATGGCCGGCGATCTCGACCGGGTTCTTGCGCGCCTTGGCGAGGACGACCGGGTCGCGCAGCGCCAGCACGGTCGCGCCGCCCTGGTCGAGCGCGGCGAAGATCGCCGCCACCGCCCGGTCCGGGTCGGCGGCGACGCGGCGACCCTGGAAGCCGCCGAGCGCTGCGGCGAAGGCGGCGCGGTCGTGGACGCGCACCGCATTGCCGAGGTGCTGGCGCACCGCATCGTCGAGCTTGTCCGGGGCGACGAACAGGTCGGTGGTGCCGTCGCGCGCGACGATCGCATAGGAGAGCGCGACCGGCGTATGCGCGACGTCGCCGCCGCGGACGTTGAGCGCCCAGGCGATCGAATCGAGCGCGGTCAGCACCACCGCATCGGCGCGCTGGCTCGCCAGCCAGTCGGCGATGCCGGCGCGCTTGGCGGCGGAGGATTCACCCGCATAGGCATCGGCATGGACGGTGACCGGCGCAGGCGAGGGGGCGGGGCGGTCGTGCCAGACGCGGTCGATCGGATTGGCGTCGACCGCGACCAGCGTCGCACCGCGATCGGCGAGCGCCGCCGCCGTCTCGGTGACGAAGCCGCGCGTGTGCAGCCAGGGATCGTAGCCGATACGCTGGCCCTCGCGCACCGCCCCGGCGAGCCAGCCGGCGATGCTCGTCTCGGGCACGCCGACATACTCCCATTGCGCGCCGTCGACCTGCTCGCGGACCTGCAGCGTATAGCGGCCGTCGGTGAAGATCGCCGCGCGATCGGCGAGCACCACCGCGCTGCCCGCCGAGCCGCCGAAGCCGGTCAGCCAGCCGAGCCGCTGCGCATAGCCGCCGACATATTCGCTCATATGCTCGTCGGTCAGCGGCACGATGAAGCCGTCGAGGCGCTGGCGGGCGAGTTCGTCGCGCAGCGCGGCGAGGCGGGCGGAGGTGTCGGTCATCGGATATTCCGTCGCTGGGGGATCGTCGCGGGTCAGGCGGTGCGTTCGGGCACCGCGGCGGCATCGGCGGCGATCGCCTGCGCCGGGGCCACCGCCTCCCATGGGAAGACGAACCAGTCCTTGGTCTGCTCCCGGTCGATCGTGCGCGCGGCATAATCGACCCGCTCGGCGGAGCGGACATTGTCGATCAGCGTCGCGAAGCGCACCCGTTCCGGCACCGCTCCCGCCGCAGCAAGTGTGGCGCGGATCTGCGCGATCGTGCCGCCGGTATCGTTGATGTCGTCGACGAACAGCAGCCGCGCGCCGTCGCGCGTCCGTTCGGCAAGGCGGGCGAGCGGGGCGGCGGCGAACGCCTCGACCTGGCTCGAATAATCGACCGACAGCGTCGGCAGCCCGAGCGCGTGGCTGAGATAGACCGCGGGGACGAGTCCGCCGCGGCCGATGCCGATCAGATGATCGGGCGCCCAGCCGCCGTCGCGGATCGCCGTGGCGAGAATGTGCACCGCGGCGACGAACGCGTCGTTCGGGATCGACGTATAGACCGGCATCAGCGCCCCGCCTCGGGCGAGGGCCGGCCGCACGGATGATAAGCGAACGGGATCATCCGCCTATCATCGTGCGATCGGCCCCGCGGGGCAAGGCGCGCCGACTCAGATCGCGGCGAGCGCCTGATCGAAATCGGCGATCAGATCGTCGGCATCCTCGACGCCGATCGAGATGCGGACCAGATTGTCGGTGATCCCCAGCGCCGCCTTGCGCGCCTCGGGCACCGACAGATGCGTCATCGCCGCCGGATGGCTGGCCAGCGTCTCCGTCCCGCCGAGCGACACGGCGAGCTTGGCGATGCGCAGCGCGTCGAGGAAGCGGAACGCCTCCGCCTCGCCGCCCTTGACGAGCAGCGAGAAGGTCGAGCCCGCGCCGGTGCAATGGCGGCGATAGATGTCCGCCTGCCGCTCCATCCCCGGCGTGTCGGGCAGGAAGCCGAGATAGCCGACGCGCTCGACCTTGGGGTGATCCCGCAGGAAGGCGCAGACCTTGACCGCATTCTCGCCGGCGCGGCTCATCCGCAATTCCAGCGTCTCGAGGCTGCGCAGCAGCATCCACGCGGTATGCGGGTCGCAGATCGTGCCGATCGTGTTGCGCATCGCGCGGATCGTGTTGATGTGCGCCTTGCTGCCGAGCACCCCGCCGGCGACGAGGTCGCTGTGGCCGCCGGCATATTTGGTCAGGCTGTAGACGACGATGTCGGCGCCGTGGCGCAGCGGCTGCTGCCAGAGCGGGCCGAGGAAGGTGTTGTCGATCGCGATCGGCGGCTTCTCGTCGGCATCGGCGAAGATCGCGTCGCGGCTTGCCGCCACCGCCTCGATATCGACCAGCGCGTTGGTCGGATTGGCGGGGCTTTCGAGATAGATCAGCGCGACGTTGCCGGTCCTCGCCTCGGTCAGCACCGCGTCGATCTCCTCACGGCTCGCGCCGGCGGGGAAGTCGAGCCACTTGACCCCGAACTTGCCGAGGATGCGGCCGATCAGCGTCTCGGTCGCCGCGTAGAGCGGACCCGAATGGACGATCGTGTCGCCCGGCTTGGTCATCGCCAGGAACAGCGTCGCGATCGCCGACATGCCGCTGGAGAAGGCGAGCGCATCCTCCGCCTCTTCCCAGATGCCGAGCCGGTCCTCGAGGATCTCCTGATTGGGGCCGTTGAAGCGCGAATAGACGAGGCCGTCGGCGCCGCCCGGCCGCTTGCCGGTGACGCCCTCGAAATGGCGCTTGCCCGCCGCCGCATTGGGGAAGACGAAGGTCGAGGTGAGGAAGATCGGCGGCTTGAGCGCGCCTTCCGACAGCGCCGGGTCGAAGCCGTGGCCCATCATCATCGTCGCGGGCTTGAGCTTGCGATCGCCGATCTTTTCGACGCCGATATCGCTGGCGGCCGGGCTCTGGGTGCCGCCGGCGCCGGTCAGTTCTGCTTCGTCGGGCATGGTCTTCTCCTTGATGGCGAAGAGCATAGCCGCGGATCGTAACGGATGACACCAGTTTACGGTTGATGATGGCGAGGGGCTGGCGGTGCCGTCCCTGCTCCTGGCAGCCTTACCCCACCCCGATGACGCTGAGCTGACGCCCGTAATCCGCCTCGCCGCGATGCGTCGCGCGGCGGAAGCTGTAGAAGCGGTCGGCGTCGGCATAGGTGTCGAGCCCCATTGCCTCGATCCGCGACACCCCCGCCGTGGCGAGCCGGTGCGCGACATAGGCTTCGAGGTCGAACTGGTAACGGCCAGCGCGCCCGTCGGTGAAGAAGCGCTCGTTGGCAGCATCGGCCGCGGTGAAGGTGGCGAGGAAGCCCGCGTCAACCTCGTAGGAGGCGCGGGCGATGCACGGGCCGATCGCGGCGACGATCTGCTCGCGCCGCGCGCCGAGCCGCTCCATCGCGGCGAGCGTCGCATCGGTGACGCCGCCGATCGCGCCCTTCCAGCCGGCATGCGCGGCGGCGACGACGCCGGCGGTGCGATCGGCGAACAGCACCGGCGCGCAATCGGCGGTGAGGATGCCGAGCAGCAGCCCCGGTCGATCGGTGACCAGCGCATCGGCGCGCGGCCGCGCCTCGTCGGCATAGGGCGCGTCGACGATCACCGCCTCGGCGGAATGGATCTGGTAGAGCCCGACCAGCGCCGCACCCGGCAGCACCGCGGCGCCGGCGCGGCGGCGGTTCTCGGCGATCGCGGCGGGATCATCGGCCGAGCCGAGGCCGCAGTTGAGCCCGGCGACGAGGCCGGCCGACACGCCGCCGCGCCGGCCGAGGAATCCGTGCGGCACGTCGCCGAGACGCGCGGCACGGATCACCTCGATATCCGGCCCGTCGGTCCCGTCGGTCATCTCGCTCACAACGCCAGCCGCATCAGATCGTCCTCGTCGCGATGATGGCCGACCATGAAGTCGTACCGCCCGATCCGTTCGAAGCCATAGCGTTCGTAGAAGCGACGCGCGCGCGCATTGTCGACATAGACCGACAGGAACAGCTCGCCCGCGCCGCGTGCCCGCGCGGTGACGATCACCCAGTCCATCATCCGCGCGGCAAGGCCGCTGCCCTGCGCCGCCGCGCGCAGGTACAATTGGCGCAGCTCGATCATCGCGCCGGCCGGCTCGACCGGAAGCGACTGCGGCCCCAGCTTGGCGAAGCCGAGCGCCGCGCCGTCGCGTTCGGCGAGCAGGAAGGCGAAGGCGGGATCGGCCAGCTCGCTGCGCCAGCGTTCGATCGTCAGCCCGTCGAGGAAGCTGGCGAGATCGGCGGGGGCGTAGAGCGGACCGAAGGTCGCGGTGAAGCAATCCGCCATCAGCGTCGCGATCGTCTCCGCATCGGCGACATCGGGGGTGCGCAGCATCACCGTCATGCGCCGAACGCCGCCGGGGTCGGCCAGTCGCGGTGCGTCACCGCCAGCGCCTTGAACAGGGTTCCCATCTCGCCCATCAGCCGCGCCCGGTCGGCGACGATCGCCTGTCCCCGTTCCGGCGCATGGCGGGCAAGCGCGGTGGCGCGGCCGTCGATGCCGAGCTGACCAAGCAGGTCGCGCTGCGTCACCGGCCCCCAGGCGACCGCACCCGCCGCCTGCGCCGCCGCGGCGAGCGTGGTGAAATCGACGTGCGCCGACAGATCGACCTCGCCGGGCGTCTCGAACGGATTGGCGAAGCCGTGGCCGCGCACCGCCTGCAACGTCTCGCCGAGCAGCGGGCCTTCTTGGCCATAGTCGATCGCGAGCAGCGCGCCGCCCTGCGCGGTGAGGCGGGTCGCAAGCGCCTGCATCACCGTGACGCTCGCCGGCGAGATCTCCAGCATCGATCCGGCCGGCGCGTCGCGCAGCGGCTCGGGCAGCACGGCGATCGGCACCGGCTTGCCCGCGATCGGCAGGAACAGCGTGTCCTGGCAGGCGACGAGCCGTTCGTGCCAGCCCTCGCCGCGGCGGACGAGCTGGCGGATCGGCAGCGCGTCGAAGAATTCGTTGGCGACGACGATCAGCGCGCGGTCGTCGGGCACGGTGTCGACGCCGTCATGCCAGTGCGCGGCGGGGACGCGCTCGGCCTGCGCGGCGCGGAGCAGCGGGCTCGTCTCGACGAAATGCACGTCGGGGGTCAGCCCCGCCTTGGCCATCGCGCGCAATGCGTCGGCAGCGAGCGTGCCGCGGCCCGGCCCAAGCTCGACCCAGGCGACCTCGGGGCGTCCGGCGCGATCCCACAGATCGGCGCACCACAGGCCGATCAGCTCGCCGAACATCTGGCTGATCTCGGGCGCGGTGATGAAATCGCCGCTCGTGCCGAACGGATCGCGGGTGGCGTAATAATGCGCATTCGCCGCCGCCATGAACTGCGACACCGGGATCGGCCCGCCCAGCGTGATGGCGCGCGCGAGACGATCGGGGAGGGAGGCTTCGGTCACGCGCCGGGGGATGCCGCCATGGGTCGCAGCGCGCAAGGGGCGTATGCTGCGCCCCGAGCCCTTGGCCGATCATTCGACCTCATTTCATCATCCCGGCGCAGGCCGCGATGATGAAAGGGACGGCGGGATGACGAGCGAAACCCTTCCTAGGCCACGCTCTCCGTCCCCGCGATCGGCTCCACCCGCGTGCGTCGGCCGGGCGCGGTCAGCACCAGGTAGAGGCCGCCGGCGATCATCGGCAGGCACAGCCACTGGCCCATATGGATGCCGGTCGCCTCGACCCACGATCCGCGGAACTGCGCGTCGGGTTCGCGAAAGAATTCGACGATGAAGCGCGCGATGCCATAGCCGAGCACGAACAGCCCGACGAGCTTGCCCGGCTGATAGCGCGCCTTGGTCCGCCAGAAGGCGAACCACAGGATCGCGAACAGCACGATTCCCTCCAGCCCCGCCTCGTAGAGCTGGCTGGGGTGGCGCGCCGGCTCGGGCACGTCGAACGGCACGGTGCGCTCGAACACGATCGCCCAGGGCACGTCGGCGGGCTTGCCCCACAATTCGCCGTTCACGAAATTGGCGAGCCGACCGAAGAACAGCCCGAACGGCACGACGCAGGCGATGTAATCGTGCACCCGCAGCCAGTCGAGCTTGTGCTTGCGCGCGAACAGGATGATCCCGATCGACGTGCCGATCACGCCGCCGTGGAAGCTCATGCCGCCGTCCCACAGCCGCAGGATGCGGATCGGGTGGAGGATCATCTCGGGCGCGTAGAACAGTACATAGCCGATCCGCCCGCCGAGGATGATGCCGAGCGTCGCATAGAAGACGAGATCGTCGGCATGCCGCCGCGCCATCGGCGCACCCGGCTGGGCGAGCAGCTTCAGCAGATACCACCAGCCGACCAGGATGCCGGCGATATAGGCGAGGCTGTACCAGCGCAGCGTGAAGAAGCCGATCGAGAAGACGTCCGGGTGCAGCCCCAGATCGGCGAAACGGATATGGCCGCCCGCGGCCGGCAGGGCAGCGGGAACGGCGGCGGCGAGCGACGGCAGGATCAAGGCTTTCCCCCAGGGTTTGCCGACTGCATAGTGGCGCAAAGGCACAAGACCAAGCGGAGAGAGATATGAGGACGCTGCTCGACGAGCGTATGGACGCGACCATCGCCGCGCTGACCGGGCCGGGGGCGATGCTGCCGCTGACCACCGTCGAGCGGGGCGGCCGCAGCTATCCGATGATCGCCGCCGCGCCGCCCGCTCTGCCGGCCTATTATGCGCATTATTGTCAGGACCATGCCGACAAGACCTTCCTCGTGTCCGGGCCCGAGCGGCTGACCTTCGCCGAGGTCTATGCGCTCGCCGCGGCGGCGGCACGGGCGCTGGTCGCAGGCCATCGCATCGCACGTGGCGACCGTGTCGGCATCGCGATGCGCAACTCGCCGAGCTGGATCGCGCTCTACATGGCGATCACCATGGCGGGCGGCGTCGCGACCTTGCTCAACGGTTGGTGGCAGGCGGAGGAGCTGGTCGCGGCGATCGACGAGGTCGGCTGCGCGCTCGTCTTCGCCGATGCGCCGCGCGCCCGCCGGCTCGATGGCGCGGAGGTGCCGGTGGTGGTGCTCGACGACACGCTGCCGCTCGCCGAGGCGCTCGCGCCGCTGCTCGATCGCGCCGCCGATGTCGCCTTGCCGGCGCTGGCGGGCGAGGATCATGCGACCATCCTGTTCACCTCGGGCTCGACCGACCGGTCGAAGGGCGCGCTGTGCGATCATCGCGCGGTGGTGCAGGGCGTGTTCAACTATCTTGCCCAGGCGCTGACGATGCTGTCGATCGCCGCGCAGGACGGCAATGCGCCGACCGAACAGCCCTCGACGCTGCTGACGCTGCCGCTGTTCCACGTCACCGCCGAGGTGCCGGTGCTGCTGCAGAGCTTCGCGATGGGCCGCAAGCTGGTGCTGATGCCGAAGTGGGACGCGGGCGAGGCGATGCGGCTGATCGCGGCGGAGCGGATCAGCTATTTCGTCGGCGTGCCGCTGATGAGCTTCGAGATGCTCACCCATCCCGATCGCCACCGCTACGATCTGTCGACCGTCACCGACTTCGCCGCGGGCGGCGCGCCGCGCCCGGTCGAACATGTCCGCCGCATCGCCGAGGAGATGGGGGCGGGGGGCGGCGGCGCGCCGCTGATCGGCTATGGCCTGACCGAGACCAATGCGGTCGGCACGGGCAATTGGCGCGGCAATTATCTCGCCAAGCCGAACAGCGCTGGCCGCGCCTCGCCGCCGCTGGTCGATCTCGCCATCCTCGACGATGCGGGCGCGCCGGTGCCGCAGGGCGCACGCGGCGAGGTGGCGATCCGCTCGATCTGCAACTTCCTCGGCTATTGGAACCAGCCCGAGGCGACCGCCGCCTGCATGACCGCGGACGGCTATTTCCGCACCGGCGACATCGGCTATCTCGATGCCGAGGGCTATCTGTTCATCGTCGACCGCAAGAAGGACATCATCATCCGCGGCGGCGAGAATATCTCCTGCCAGGAGGTCGAGGCGGCGCTCTACGCGCATCCCGGCGTCGCCGAGGCGGCGGTGTTCGGCCTGCCCGATGCGCGCTTCGACGAGGTGCCGGGTGCGGTCGTCCACCCGCGCGACGGCGAGACGCTCGACGCGGGCGCGCTGCAGGCCTTCCTCGCCGAGCATATCGCCGCGTTCAAGGTGCCGGTGCGCATCTGGATCGCCGATGCGCCCCTGCCGCGGCTGGGCACGGAGAAGATCGACAAGGTCGCCCTGCGCGCCACCTATCGGGCGCTGGCGGCGGCCTAGCCGCGCACGCGGCTCAGTCGGTCAGGCCGTGGATCAGGAGCAGCGCGACGAACGACAGCAGCGCCGCCCAGGCGAAGACCAGCAGCGCCGCGGTCCGCCAGGCGGCGGAGACGCGGCGCAGCGAATAGGCGCCGCGCAGCTGGCGGAACATGTGCAGCGGCGGCAGCGCGAACACCGCGAGCACGATCCACCCGCTCGCCACCCCGGCGACGCCGAGCAGCATCAGCGCGATCACCATCAGCATCATGAAGGCGAGGCTGTAGGTGACGAAGATGGCATGGTCGTACAGTCCGAACCGCCGCCGCCACAGGAACAGCAACGCGACGAACGGCGTCGAGATCGGGATCAGCAGCCAGCTATATTTGTAGGCGCTCGATTGCAGCTTGTAGAGCGCGAGGCCGGGGTTCTTGTCCGCCTTGGCGAGGCCGTGGTCGAGCTTGGCCCAGCCGGTGCGGACCTCGTCGAGGCCGAACCGCCCCTCGCCGTCCGCCGGCGCCTGCGCACGGCGCAGCGCCGTGACCGTCGTGCGCAGCGCGGTGATCTGCGAATCGATCTCCGCCGTCGGCCGGCCCGCGGCGACCAGGCGATCGCGTTCGGCCTGCGCCTTGGTCAGACCGCGCTCCGCCTTGTCGGCACTGCGGGCGATGCCGATCGTCGTCCCGTCCGCGCGATCCGCGGTGACCAGCCCGGCGATGTCGCCGCCGAGCGCGCTGATCGTCGCGAACATCAGGAAGACGGTGAACAGGAAAAGCGCGAGCGGCGAGACGAAGCGCGCGCGCTCGCCCGCGACGTAGCGGCGGGTCAGCTCGCCCGGCCGCCACACCAGCATCGGCAGCGTCCGCCAGATCTTGCCTTCGAAATGGAAGACGCCGTGCGCGATCTCATGCCCGATCGCGCCGACGGTGCGATGGACGTGGCCGCTCTGCCCGCAGGCATGGCAATGCGCGCCGATCAGCCGCGTGCCGCAATTGAGGCAGAGGCCGCCGCCGTGCGACGCCTGCGCCTCGCCGGCATGCGGCTCGACCGCGCGCGCGGTGAGCGCACCGGTGATCAGATCCGTGGCTGCTGCGATATCCCCCGACATGGCTTCGACCTAGCAAGAGTGCGATCGTGGCGCGAGAGGGCAGTTGATGGTAACGAACGCCATGGCTGACGCAGACAATCCGACCGAATTGATCGCCGACATGGGCCGCCGCGCGCGAATCGCCGCCGCGGCGCTCGCCCGCCTGCCGACCCTGCGCAAGGCCGCCGGGCTCCAAGCCGCTGCCGCCGCGCTGCGCGAGGCGGCGCCGGCGATCCTCGCCGCCAATGCCCGCGACATGGCGGCGGGCGCGGCGCGTGGCCTGTCGGGCGCGTTGCTCGACCGGCTGCGGCTCGATGCGGCGCGCGTCGCGGCGACGGCGGATGGCGTGGCGGCGGTGGCGGCGCTCGCCGATCCGGTCGGCATGACGATCGATCGCAGCGGGCGCCCCAACGGATTGCAGCTCAGTCGCGTCCGCGTGCCGATCGGCGTGATCGGCATCATCTACGAATCGCGCCCCAACGTTACCGCCGATGCCGCGGCTTTGTGCGTGATGGCGGGCAATGCCGCGATCCTGCGCGGCGGGTCCGAAGCGGCGCACAGCAATCGCGCGATCGCGGCGGCGCTCGCCGCCGGCTTCGCCGCCGCCGGCCTGCCGGGCGATGCGGTGCAACTGGTGCCGACCACCGATCGCGCCGCGGTCGGCGCGATGCTTGCCGCCGAGGGGGCGATCGACCTCGTCGTGCCCCGCGGCGGCAAGAGCCTCGTCGCGCGCGTCCAGGCCGAGGCGCGCGTGCCGGTGCTCGCGCATCTCGACGGCATCAACCACGTCTATGTCGACGCCTCCGCCGATCCGGCGATGGCGCGGGCGATCGTCGTCAACGCCAAGATGCGCCGCACCGGCATCTGCGGCGCGATGGAGACGCTGCTGATCGACCGCGCCTTCGCCGCGCCGGTCGATCTGGTCGAGGCGTTGCAGGAGGCGGGGTGCGAGGTGCGCGGCGATCCGCTCGAGGCCTCGATCGGCGAGATCGTCATACCGGCGGACGCGGCGGACTGGGACACCGAATATCTCGACGCGATCGCCTCGGTTGCCTTGGTCGACGGCGTCGAGGGCGCGATGGCGCATATCGCCCGCCACGGCTCGCACCATACCGACGCGATCGTCGCCGAGGATGCCGCGGTCGCCGAACGCTTCCTTGCCGAGGTCGACAGCGCGATCGTGCTGTGGAACGCCTCGACGCAATTCGCCGACGGCGGGGAATTCGGCCTGGGCGCTGAGATCGGCATCGCCACCGGCCGCCTCCACGCCCGCGGGCCGGTCGCGCTCGAAGGGCTGACGACCTACAAATGGGTCGGGCGGGGGAGCGGGCAGGTGCGGTCCTGACGACATGTGGTGTCGGTTGAAGCCGAGTATCGGCGGGCGTAGGATAGGGATATGACTGCCGCCGGCTCCATTACCGCTCCGCTCGACACAGCAACGCTGGCGCTGGTGGAGGATCTCGCTCGCGCCCGCGGCATCAGCGGTCCGCAATTCGCCGCCGATGCGATCCGCCGGGCTACCCAGGATGCCGTCGATTGGCGCGCCTTCGTGCAGGAAGGGATCGATTGCGTCGAACGCGGCGAGGTCCATACGCAGGAAGAAGTGGAAGCCTGGTTCGAGGCTCGTGTGGCGGCTCGCCAGCGACAGTGAGGCGCGCGATCTGGGCGCGCCGGGCGCTGGATGATCTCGCCGGCATCGACGACTTTTACGCGCAGGACGATCCCGCCCATGCCGATCATGTCGGCCGCGCTGCGGTGCGGGCCGCCCGTTTCCTTGCCGAGCATCCATACGCCGGGCCCCGGATGGAAGACGACAAGCGCAAGTGGCGTGTCCCCGGAACCTATTATCTCTTGCTCTACCGCGTCGCGCCGGCAGGTGTGGAGATTCTCCGCGTCCATCACGGGCGCGAAAACTGGATGATCTCTTGACCCCCACCGGCATCCTCGGCGGCTCGTTCAATCCGGCGCATCGCGGGCATCGGGCGATCACGTTGGCGGCGATTCGCGCGCTCGACCTCGACGAATGCTGGTGGCTGGTGTCGCCGGGCAACCCGTTGAAGGACGGGGTGAGCGACATGGCGCCGCTGGCGATCCGCCTCGCCTCGGCGCAGGCGCAGGCGCGCCGCGCGCCGATCCGCGCCACCGATATCGAGGCGCGGATGCACACCCGCTATACCCGCGATACGCTGCGCAAGTTGCAGCGGCGCTATCCCAGGCGCGAGTTCATCTGGCTGATGGGCGCGGATAACCTGGCGCAATTCCATCGCTGGCGCGGCTGGCGCGAGATCGCGCGTACGATGCCGATTGCGGTGATCGCGCGTCCGGGGTATGAACATCAGGCCCGGGCGAGCGTCGCCATGGGTTGGCTGCGGCGCTTCCAACGGCCCGCAAGCCACGCGAAGCTTTGGACGACGTGGAGATTGCCGGCACTCGTGCTGTTGCGCTTCCGCCCCGACCCGACTTCCGCCACCGCGGCCCGAGCGGCCGATCCCGACTGGCACCGGCGCCATCCGGCCCAGCAACCCAGGAGTCCCCTTGGCGACTAACCCCCATGCCGTGCGTCCCGCCGATCCCGCCGAAGTCGAGGCGCTGCATCGGCTGATCATGGCGTCGCTCGAAGACGACCAGGCCGAGGAAGTGATCACCATCCCGCTCGCCGGCAAATCGACGATCGCCGATCACATGATCATCGCCAGCGGCCGCTCGACGCGCCAGGTCGCCTCGATGGCGAACAAGCTCGCCGAGAAGATCAAGGCCGAGTGCAAGCGCACCGTGCGGATCGAAGGCCTGCAGACCGCCGACTGGGTGCTGATCGACGCCAATGACGTGATCGTCCACCTGTTCCGGCCGGAGGTGCGCACCTTCTACAATCTGGAGCGGATGTGGCAGTTCGGCGATACCGTCTCGTCGTCGCTCAAGCCGCTGCCCGCCGCCGCGCCAGAGGCCTGACATTCTGCTGCATATCGTCGCGCGCGGCCGGATCGGCCGCTCGCCCGAGGCCGATCTGGTGGCGCGATATGTCAAGCGGATCGGCTGGCCGATGCGGATCACCGAGCTGCCCGATACCGGCGGCAAGCTGCCCGCGCTGGAGGCGCAGACGATCCGCGTCCTGCTCGACGAGAAGGGCGAGGTGCTCGGCTCGCTCGATTTCGCGCGCCGGCTGGAACGCTGGCGCGACACCGGCACGCGCGAGGTGCGCTTCCTGATCGGCGCGGCGGACGGTTTCGGCGACGCCGAGCGCGCCGAGGCCGATCTGCTGCTGTCCTTCGGTCGCGCGACCTGGCCGCATCTGCTCGCCCGCGCGATGCTCGCCGAGCAATTGTTCCGGGCGACGTCGATCCTCGCCGGGCATCCCTATCACCGGGAGGGGTGAGTGGGGGTGACCGGCCCCTCACGTCGCCGCCGCCGCGCGATGCTCGTGGCGGCGCTCGCCGCGTTGAGCCTGCCCGCCGCGGGGCAGAGCCTCGCCGATCAGCGGCAGCGACTCGCCGCCGCCAAGCGCGATGCGGCGCAGGCCGTCCGGCACGCGGCCGATCTCGCACGGGACGCCGCCGCCGAACGCGATGCGGCCGACAAGGCGCGCGCCGAGGAAGCGGCGCTCGCCGCGCGGGTCACTGCGGCCGAGGCCGAACTGGTCGCCGCGCGCGCGCGGCAGGCGATCGTCGCGCGACTGCTCGCCGATCAGCAGGCGCGGCTCGCGGCGCAGCAGGCGCCGGTCGCGCGGCTGCTCGCCGCCCTGTCGTCGCTCGCGCGCCGGCCGACCCTGGTCGCCGTCGCGCAGCCGGGTTCGATCGCCGATCTCGTCCACGTCCGCGCCGTGCTCGGCGGGGTGCTGCCGGTGGTGCGGGCGCGGACGCAGGGCGTGCAGCAGGCGATCGGCGCGACCCGGGCATTGCAGGGCGATGCGGCGCTGGCCGCGGCGGCGCTGCGCCAGGGGCGCGCGCGGCTGGAGGCGGATCGCACCGCGCTCGACCGGCTCGCCGCGGCGCACCGCCAGCGCAGCGAGACGCTCGGCCGCAGCGCCTTGAGCGAGTCGGATCGCGCGCTGGCGCTCGGCGAACGGGCGCGCGACCTCGTCGACTCGCTCGGCGCGGGCGATGCGGCGCGTGTCACCGCCGCCGATCTCGCCGCGCTGCCCGGGCCGGTGCCGCGTCCGCTCGCGCCGGGCAGCGTCGCGCCGGTACGGATGCACGGCGTCTATCGGCTGCCGGTCCACGGCCGGCTGGTCACCGGGCTCGACGAAGTGTCCGACGCCGGCGTCCGCGCGCGCGGCCTGACCTTCGCGGTCGCCGACGATGCCGCGGTGATCGCACCGGCCGCCGGCGTCGTCCGCTATGCGCGGCGCTTCCGCGGCTATGGCGATATCGTCATCATCGATCACGGCGACGGCTGGACCAGCCTCGTCACCGGACTCGGCCCGCTCGCGGTGCGGGCGGGTCAGCGGCTCGCCGCCGGCGCCCCGCTCGGCCGCGCCGCCCCCGGCGAACCCGCGCGCATCACCGTCGAGCTGCGCCGCCGCGGCCGGCCGATGGACATCGCCGCGCTGCTCGGCTGAGCCGGCGAAGGTCAGCGTTCGTTCAGCCGCGCTCTGCTTTGCTCCCGCTGGAGATTGCGGCTAAACGGACGCGGTCTCTTCCGCCTTCAGGATGTTCGATGGCTCGTCCGCTACCGCTACTTACCGCGACCGCCCTGCTTGGCTCGCTGTGCCTCATTCCGCTCGCGACACAGGCGATGGCCGCGGTCGATACCGATACCTATCGCGAATTCGACCAGTTCCTCGACGTCTTCAACCGCATCAAGTCGGACTATGTCGACAAGGTCGACGACCAGAAGCTGATCAAGGGCGCGATCCAGGGCATGCTCGCCAGCCTCGATCCGCATTCGAGCTATGTCGACGCGCTCGATTACGACAATCTGCGCATCCAGACCGAGGGCAATTACGGCGGCCTCGGCCTCACCGTCCAGATGGAGGACGGCGCGGTCAAGGTGGTGGCGCCGCAGGAGGACACGCCCGCCTATCGCGCCGGCGTCAAGTCGGGCGACTATATCACCCATATCGACGGCAAGCTGATCTACGGCGAGACGCTGGACGAGGCGGTCGCGCTGATGCGTGGCAAGCCGGGCAGCAAGGTCAGCCTTACTCTGGTGCGTCCCGGTCAGGACAAGCCGGTCGAGGTGACGATGAACCGCGAGGTCATCACCCAGAAGCCGGTGAAATGGGAGGTGCGCGGCGACGTCGGCTACGTCAACATCAACACCTTCTCGGAAAGCACCGGCGCCGATACGCGCGCGGCGATCATGGCGATCGACAAGAGCCTCGGCCATCGGCCGCTCGGCTATGTCGTCGATCTGCGCGACAATGGCGGTGGGTTGCTGACCCAGGCGATCGCGGTGAGCGACGCCTTCCTTGACCATGGCGAGATCGTCTCGCAGCGCGGCCGCGAGAAGACCGACATCGAGCGGTACTTCGCCAAGCCCGGTGACGACGCGCATGGCCTGCCGGTGGTGGTGCTGACCAACCCCGGCACCGCCTCCGCCTCGGAGATCGTCGCCGGCGCGTTGCAGGATCATCACCGCGCGCTGGTGATGGGCGAGCGCAGCTTCGGCAAGGGATCGGTGCAGACGCTGCTCCAGCTCGGCCCGCAGACCGCGCTGCGCCTCACCACCGCGCGCTACTACACCCCGTCCGGACGGAGTGTGCAGGAGGGCGGGATCGAGCCGGACATCAAGGTGCCGCAGCTCAGCGATCCCGACTTCAAGTCGCGCCCGGTGTTCCGCGAGGCGGACCTGCGCCGCCACCTGATCAACGAGGTCAAGGCCGACAACAAGATCCTCGAGGAGGATACCAAGGAGGATCCGCGCTTCGCGATGACCGCCGATCAGCTCAAGAAGCAGGGGATCGACGATTTCCAGCTCTATTATGCGCTGAAGACGGTGGCGCGGCTCGGCGGCCCGGCGCAGGTCGCCGCGGCGACCCGGCCCAAGCTGCCGGTGCCCGCGGCGACGCCCGCCGCCAAGGTGAAGTGATCGGGCGATGACCGGCACCGCGCGTCTCGCCCGCTGGATCGCCCTGCTGCTGCCCGCGGCGCTGCTCGCCGGCGCCTGGGGATCGCAGCTCATCGGCCATCTCTACCCGTGCGAGATGTGCCATTGGCAGCGCTGGCCGCATTATGCGGCGCTGGTCGTCGCGCTGCTCACCTTCCTGCTGCCGGCACCGCGGCTGGCGCGGACGCTGGTGGTGATCGCGGCGCTGCTGATCGCGGCGTCGGGCGCGATTGGCGTGGCGCATGCCGGTGTCGAATATCATTGGTGGAACGGCTTCACCGCCTGCACCCAGACGGTCGACCTGCGCGGGCTCGGACCCGATGCGCGGCTGGCGGCGTTGATGAAGGCGCCGGTGGTCCGCTGCGACGTCGCGCAATGGACGTTCGCGGGCATTTCGCTCGCCGGGTTCAATGCGATCCTGTCGCTCGGCGGCGCGGCGGTGATCCTGTGGCTGATGAGGAAAGCGCGATGACTGCCGACACTGCGACCCTGCCGCCGCCCCGCTGGCGCCCCGGCGACCGGCGCGAGCCGACCGAGGCGATGATCCGCGTCGATCAGGCAGGCGAGTTCGGCGCGATCCGCATCTATGCGGGGCAACTCGCCCTGCTCGGCGACCGCCATCCCGCCAGCCGCGCGATCCATCATATGGCGAGCCAGGAGGAGCGGCACCGTGCCTTCTTCGACGACCTGATCGTCAAGCGCGGCGTGCGGCCGACGCTGTTCCAGCCGTTCTGGGACAAGGCGGGCTTCGCGCTTGGCGCGATCACCGCGGCGATCGGTCCCAATGCCGCCATGGCCTGCACCGCTGCGGTCGAGACCGAGATCGACAAACATTACCAGCAGCAGATCGACGACCTCGGGTCGAGCGAACCCGAATTGTCCGCCGCGATCCTCGAATTCCAGGCCGAGGAGCTCGAGCACCGCGATCATGCGCTCGCCAACGGTGCCGAAAACGCCGTCGCCTATCCGGTGCTGAGCGGATTGATCCGGCTCGGCTGCAAGGTGGCGATCGCCGCGGCGAAGCGGATTTGAGAGGAGCATCCATGCGTATCATCGTCGCCATCGCGGTGCTGACGAGCGCCATGCCGGCGCTGGCGCAACAGGCCAGGCCCGGTGCGGCGCAGGTGACCCAGACCCCCGCCGGCCCCGGCACCGCCAAGCCGGTGGTGATCGCGACGCCGGGCGAGGTCGCCAAGCGCGCCCCGGTCAACGGCGTACTGGTGCTCTACGGCAACGAACGCTGCCCGACCAACAATGACGGCGCGGAGATCGTGGTCTGCGAACGGCGCAGCGCGCGTGAGCAATATCGCGTGCCCAAGGAACTGCGCGAATTCCAGGTGACGCCGCAGAACGAAAGCTGGGCGGCGCGCGCGCAGGGGACGCTCGACGCGGGCGTCGGCGCCAACAGCACCGGCAGCTGCTCGACCGTCGGCGCCGGCGGCCAGACCGGCTGCTTCCTGCAAAGCGCCCGCGCCGCGCGCAAGGAGAATCAGGCGCGCAAGGCGGAAGAGGCACGGCTGCCCTGACGCGGCACGTCGTCGCGTGATCGACCACCCGCCCTCGACCATTACCGCCGGGGCCGTTTATGGTTACGGGCATGCCACGGCACCCGACGCCGCCATCTGAACGGCGAGCGACGGATCGGCGGGCGTGTTGAGGGGCGACGATGACGATTACGACTGAACCGGCGCGACGCGCGATGCGCCCCGTCCGCATCCTGCTGTTCGCGCTCGTCTGGTTCAGCTGCGCCTGGTTCGGCTCGTGGGAGCTCAACCCGAATAACGCGACGCGGTTGTTCGCGGCGATCAGCCTGGTCGAGGACGGCGACGCGACGATCGATGAATTCGCCGCGCTCACCATCGACAAGGCGAGCTTCGCCGGTCACGCCTATCTCGACAAGGCGCCGGGGATGACGCTGGCCGCGCTGCCCGCGGTGTGGATCGCCGATGCCGTCACCGGCACCCGCGCCGCCGATTTCGGTGCCGTCCCCGGCGGACCGGAATTCGAAACCTATCTGCGCTTGCGCACCCGCATCGCGGTCGCGATCGGGCCGGCGGTGCTGACCGCGCTCGCCGCGGTGCTGCTGTTCGACCTCGGCATGGGGCTGACCGGCAGCGCCGCCGCCGGGCTGTTCGCGGCGCTCGGCTATGCGCTCGGCACACCGATATGGGGCTGGTCGACCACGCTGCTCGGCCATGCCGTCGTCGCCGATTGCTATGGGGTGGCCTTCTGGGCGATCTGGCGCGGCAGCGGCGGGCGAAGCGGCACGCGGCGGTATGCCGCGATCGCCGGGGCGGCGCTCGGCTGGGCGGTGGTGGTCGAGCATCAGGCGGTGCTCGCCGCGGTGCCGATCGGGCTGTGGGCGCTGTGGCAGCTGCGCGACCGTGCCGATTTGCTGCGGCTCGCCGGCATCGCCGTGGCGGCGGGGATCGTCGCGCTGTTGCCGCTCGCCGCGTATAATATCATCGCTTTCGGCACGCCGTTCCGCGTCGGCTATTCGGGCGTGGTCGGCTGGGAAGGGATGCATCAGGGATTGTTCGGGCTAGGCTGGCCGCGGCTGACGGTGATGCGCGCGGTGCTGTTCAGCTTCCAGCTCGGGCTCGTCTGGGTCGCGCCGGTGCTGCTGCTCGCGCCGCTCGGCCTCGTCGCCTGGCTGCGGCGGCCGGAGCGGCGCGCGCTGGCGATCACCGCGATCGCGACGGCGCTGATCGTGCTGCTGGTCAATGCCGCCTATGTGTACTGGGACGGCGGCAACACCACCGGCCCGCGCTTCCTGATCCCGGCGGTGGCGCCGCTCGCGCTCGGGCTGGCGGCGGAATGGTGGCGGGCGGGGGGACGCGGCGAGCGGCTGGCGATGACGCTGCTGCTGACGCTGTCGATCGCGGTCAATGCAATGATCGCCGCGGCCGAAATCTATACGCCGCCGCTCGTCACCTTCCCGGTCGGGCAGTGGGTCGCCGTCGCCTTTGCGCGCGGGCTGCTGCGGACGGTGCCGAGCGAATGGTTCGGCTGGAGTCCATGGGCCGGGTTCGCGCTGTGGGCGGTGTTGGCGGTGCCGGCGCTGGCGTGGCTGGCGCGCCGCGTCAGCCGTGCCGCTTGAGCCCGCGCACCCGGTGCCAGATGTAGAAGGCGACCAGCGCGATCACGACGATACCGATCAGCAGGTCGGCGCGATGGAACGCCGCCTTGACGCGCGGATCGCTGTTCCACTTGTCGCCCAACGTCATCCCGACCCAGGCGAGGCCGAAGCACCACGGCCATGAGCCGAGGAAGGTGTAGACGTGGAACGGCAGCAGCCGCATCCGGGCGACGCCGGCGGGGAAGGCGATGAAGCTGCGGATCACCGGCAGCAGCCGGCCGACCAGCACCGCCATGCTGCCCCAGCGCGCGAAGAAGCGGTCGGCGGCGTCGAGCTCGCCCGGCCCGATCAGCACATAGCGGCCCCATCGCTCCGCCATCGGTCGCCCGCCGCGCTTGCCGACCTCATAGCCGACGATCGAGCCGATGTTGCAGCCGATCGCGCCCGCGGTGGCGGCGAGGATCAGGTCGAACCGTCCGGTCGAAACCAGATAGCCCGCGAACGGCATGATGATCTCCGACGGCAGCGGGATGCACGCGCTTTCGATCGCCATCAGCACGGCGATGCCGACATAGCCGCCGCTCGAGATCACCCAGATGGTGAAGGTGGCGAGAACGCCCAGGATCTTTTCGAACATGGGTCCGGGGCTTGGCGGATCAGGGCGGCCAAGGGAAGGGGGAACCGGCGGGGCGACTCGCGCGCTCGTCCCGCCATGACCGATTTGACCCTGAACGACGGCCGCAGCATCCCGCAACTCGGGCTCGGCACCTGGAAGCTTCCCGATCCGCAGGCGCCGCTCGCGGTCCGCAAGGCGCTCGACCTCGGCTACCGGCTGATCGACACGGCGGCGATTTATGGCAACGAACGCGGCGTCGGCGAGGGCGTGCAGGGCAGCGACGCCTTCGTCACCACCAAATTGTGGAACGACCGGCAGGGCGATCCCGGAGCGGCGCTCGACGAAAGCCTCGCGCTGCTCGGGCTCGACGCGGTCGACCTCTATCTGATCCACTGGCCCTCGCCGGCGCAGGACCTTTATATCGATGCGTGGAAGGCGCTGATCGCGTTGCGCGATGCGGGCAAGACGCGCTCGATCGGCGTGTCCAACTTCCTGCCCGAGCATCTCGACGCGATCATCGCCGCGACCGGCGTCACCCCTGTGCTCAACCAGATCGAGCTGCACCCGCGCCACCAGCGCCGCGATCTCGTCGCCTATCATCAGGCGCATGATATCGTGACGCAGGCGTGGAGCCCGCTCGGCCAGGGCGGCGCGCTGCTGCGCGAGGCGGAGATCGTCCGCATCGCCGAAGCGCATGCGCGATCGGCGGCGCAGGTGGTGCTCGCCTGGCACCTCGCGCACGGCTTTTCGGTCATCCCCAAGGCGGCGGATAACGACCATATGAGCGACAATTACGCCGCGCTCGACCTGACGCTGAGCGCCGACGAGATGGCGGCGATCGACGCGCTCGAAGCCGGCGAGCGATTGGGACCCGACCCGCTCGACATGTGATCCGATCCGCCCCGGTACGGGGAGGTGGCAGCGCGCGGCGCCGACGCGTGGCGGCCTGCCTCCCGCACCGCAGGGGGGCTTATCCGCCCACCGCCGCCTTCGCCAGTTTGAGATCCTCGACGAACCGCGCGAACTCCGCCTCCTTCTGCGCCGGATCAGGCAGGCGGAGCAGATAGCTCGGGTGGACCGTGATCCACGCCTCGCCGCCGTCGGGCAGACGCAGCGCACGGCCGCGCTCCTTTCCGATCGTCACCGTGCGGCCGAGCAGCGAGCGCGCCGCCGTCGCGCCGAGCGCCACCGTCACCTGCGGGCGGACGAGCATCTGCTCCTGTTCGATCCACCAGCGGCAGGCCTCGATCTCGCCGGTGTCGGGCTTGGCGTGGATGCGCCGCTTGCCGCGCGCCTCGAACTTGAAATGCTTGACCGCGTTGGTGACATAGACCTGCCCGCGGTCGATCGCCGCGGCGGCGATGGCGCGGTTGAACACCTGTCCCGCCGGGCCGACGAACGGGGTGCCGGCAAGGTCCTCCTGGTCGCCCGGCTGTTCGCCGACGAACATCATCGCCGCATCGACCGGCCCTTCGCCGAACACTGTCTGCGTCGCGTGTTTGTAGAGGTGGCAGCGCGTGCACGCCGCCGCCTCGTCGCGCAGCGCCGCCCAGGCCGCCGCGACATTGTCGCCGATCGTCGGCGCCTCGCGCGATTGGCTGATCATCCCGCTCTCCCGTGCCTGCGCCCCGGCGATCAGCTGGCCGACCAGCGCCGTTTCGGGCATGTTCTTCCAATATTTGCGCGGCATCTCCTTGAGCATCGCGCCGACCTTGACGCGCGCCGGGTTGAAGATGCTGGCGTAATAGGTCTTCCACACCTCTTCGGTCGGATCGCCGTCGGGCGCGTCGCCTTTCGCCGCACCGGGACCTTCGGAGAGCATCGCGCCGTCCCAGTGCAGCGAGAGCTCGGGCGTCAGGATCGACCAGCGCATGCTGGCGAAGCGGTTGACGAAGAAGGCGGCGTTGGCGCGGACGATATGATGCTCGGGCTCGAACCAGGCGACGTAGCGGCTGGCGCCGTCATGGTCGGCGACTTCGCGGAAGCGCAGGAAGGCGCGCATCTTGTGGATATCGCGACGGACGTTCTTGGCGAGCACCTCCAGCCGGCGGACCAGCGGGTCGGCATGATCCTCGATCAGCTTGGGCTCGCGGCGCAGCCGGTGCAGCGCGGTATAGAGCAGGGCGAACCGCTCGGGCTCCGCCGCCATGACGACGCTGCGCGCGAGGTCGAGGAAGGCGCGCGGTACCGACAGCGCGCCTGGCACCGGCGGCGGCACCGTCGTGTCCGCGGTGGTGGCGAACAGGTCGGCGGGCGCGGCACCGACCTGCCAGACGACGTCGTCGGGCGGGACGTCCGCCGCGGCGAAGCCCCGCGCCGCGTCGCGCCACGCATCGAAATCGTCGGGCGCGGACAGCGTCGCGAGGCGCATGCGGCGCGTCAGTCCCGCTCGTCGCCGCCCGGCGGGTTGGACTTGGCGATCTCCAGTTCCTCGGGCTTGCGCTCTTCGTAGATCGTCGCGAGCTCCTCCTCGGTCGAATCGTCGAGTTCCTCGGCGGCGGCGGGGAACATCTCTTCCTCTTCCTCGGTGATGTGATGCTCATAGCGGCGGCGCATGTGGAAGAACTTCTCGCTCCACGCATCCGAGCCGAACTCCTCGTCGGCCATCTCGCCGAGCAGGTCGTCGACCTCCTTGTGCTCGCTCACCGAATGGCGCGCATCGTCGCGCAATTCGGGATCGCGCAGCATCGTCGCGTAGAGCGATTCCTCCTCGGCGGCGGCGTGGCTCTGCACCTCGAGGCGGAACGCCTCGAACAGCCGCTGACGCTCCTCGCCCGCGCCCTGCATCTCGGCGAGCTGCTTCAGCATGTCGCGTTGCTTGTCGTGATCGCGTTTGAGGTCCGCGTAAATCTGCGCCAGCGCCATCGTCCGTCTCCTTCGCGGCGACCAACCGGCGAGGCGACGGAGCGTTTCACCTGTGAATCATTCTCAGGCGGCGAACAGTTCGAGCTGCTGCCGCTTCGGCGCGACGAGCGGCTTGAGATCGGCGCGATCGGTGAGCAGCACCGGCCGCCAATCCTCGGCGACGATGAACGGGCGGACCTTGGCGACGCTCACCGTCAGCCGTGCGACATCGTCGAGTCGCAGCCGGCGCCAGCGGCGGCTGGCGACGATCCGGTTGACCGCCTTGACGCCCAGACCGGGGACGCGGAGCAGCAGCTCGCGGGGCGCGCGATTGACGTCGACCGGGAAGCTGTCGCGGAACTTGAGCGCCCAGGCGAGCTTGGGATCGATATCGAGCGGCAGCATGCCGGTCGCATCGTCGGCGGCGGCGACCACCTCGTGCGGGCTGTAATCGTAGAAGCGCATCAGCCAGTCCGACTGATAGAGGCGATGTTCCCGCATCAGCGGCGGCCGCTGCAGCGGCAGCACCGTGCTTGCATCGGGGATCGGGCTGAACGCGCTGTAATAGACGCGGCGCAGGCCGAAACGGTCGTAAAGCGTCGAGGCGCGGGTGACGATCTCGCCATCGGTGGCGGCGTCGGCGCCGACGATCATCTGCGTCGACTGGCCGGCAGGGGCGAAGCGCGGCGCGGATTTGTACTTCCTGCGCGCGTCGCCGTTGTCGGCGATCGACGCCTTGACCTCGCCCATCGCGCCCTCGATCCGCGCGCCGTCCTTCTCGGGCGCGAGCCGCTTGAGGCCGCTCACCGTCGGCAGCTCGATGTTGATCGACACGCGATCGGCGTAAAGGCCGGCCTGATGGACCAGCTCGGGATCGGCGTCGGGGATCGTCTTGAGGTGGATGTAGCCGCGGAAGTGATGATCCTCGCGCAGGCTGCGCGCCACCTCGACCATCTGCTCCATCGTATAGTCGGAGGATTTGATGATCCCCGAGGACAGGAACAGCCCCTCGATATAATTGCGCTTGTAGAAGGCGATGGTCAGCTTGACGACCTCGTCGGCGGTGAAGCGGGCGCGGCGGACGTTGCTGCTCTTGCGGTTGATGCAATAATGGCAGTCGAAGATGCAGCTGTTGGTCAGCAGGATCTTGAGCAGGCTGATGCAGCGGCCATCCGGCGCATAAGCGTGGCAGATGCCCATGCCCTCGGTCGAGCCCAGCCCCTTGCCGTCGCGGCTGTCGCGCTTGGCGGTGCCGGACGACGCGCAGGACGCGTCATATTTCGCTGCGTCGGCGAGGATCGCCAGCTTTTCCCGCGTGTCGAGCTGCGCCATTCGTTCGATATACGTTCCGCATCGGGTGGCGACAAGGTCGGCGGCGGACACATGATATTGATCGAGGGCAATATCACCGCAATGCGCGCGGTGCAGAACGCGTCTGGCAGGGGCTGGAGGAGGACGAGACCATGATCCACAGCGACACGCCCTATCTGTCCGACCGGTCGTTCACCGAAGCGGTGCGCGCTATCCAGGCGGACCATCCCGCCGCCGCCGCGGTGCATCAGGAGATGTGTTTGCTCTACACCAGCCGTGTGATCGCGGGCCTGCTGCGCCGACCGCGGCTGCGCGGCCGGGCCTGACGCGCCGGCGGCGCGGCCCGTCACTCCGCGGTGAGCAGCTCGGTCGCGCCGCCGAGATCGACCGAGACCAGCCGGCTGACGCCGCGCTCGACCATCGTCACGCCGAACAGCCGGTGCATGCGGCTCATCGTCACCGCATTGTGCGTGACGACCAGATAGCGGGTATCCGTATCCCGCGACATCCGTTCGAGCAGGTCGCAGAAACGTTCGATATTGGCGTCGTCGAGCGGCGCGTCGACCTCGTCGAGCACGCAGATCGGCGCGGGGTTGGTGAGGAACAGCGCAAAGATCAGCGCCACTGCGGTCAGCGCCTGCTCGCCGCCGGACAATAGGGTCAGCGACTGGAGACGCTTGCCCGGCGGCTGGGCGAGGATCTCCAGCCCGGCCTCGAGCGGATCGTCCGAGTCGACGAGTTGCAGGTGCGCCGCGCCGCCGTCGAACAGGGTGGCGAACAGCCGGCGGAAATGGCCGTCGACCGCGGCGAAGGCGGCGAGCAGCCGCTGGCGGCCTTCGCGGTTGAGCGTGCCGATCGAGCCGCGCAGCCGGTTGACTGCCTCGCCGATCTCGTCGCGCTCGGCGGCATTGGCGGCGTGGCTCGCCTCGATGTCGGCGAGTTCGCGCTCGGCGACGAGGTTGACCGGGCCGATCCGCTCGCGATCGGCGACGAGCCGGTCGTGCGCCGCGCTTTCCTGATCGGGCGTCCGGACCTCGGCGACGGCGAAGGCGAGCCGCTCGGGCAGCACCGGCGCGGGGCAGCCGAACCGCTCGCCCGACAGGCGACCGAGCTCGAGGCGGCGCTGCTCGTGATGCTCGCGCCGCGCGGTGCTGCCGGCGCGCGATTCGCGGGCGCGGCTCAGCGTCTCGATCGCCGCGCGCTGCGCCGCCTCCGCCGCGCGGGAGCGCTGGTCGGCATCGCGTTCGGCCGCCGCCTGCGTCTCAGCGTCGCGGCGGGCGGCGTCATGTCCGGCCGCTTGCGTCAGGATCGCTGCGTCGAGCGCGGCCGGGCGACCCTCCGCCTCCGCGACCTCCACGGCGAGGGCGGTATCGCGCGCGTCCATCGCGGTGATCCGTTTCGCCGCCTCGCCGGCGCGGGCGCGCCAGCTGCGCACGTCGGCCTGCGCCGCGGCGAGCCGCTCGCGCTGCGCCTGGACGCTGCGATCGAGCGTCGTGCGCCGGTCGCGCGCGGCCGCGACGGCGGCGCGGTGCCGGTCGGCGATCTGCGCCAGCGCCGCGACCGCGGCGGCACCGTCGCGGCCATCGGGCAGCGCATCGCGCGCCGCCTGCGCCGCGGCATGGTCGGCGCGGGCCTCGTCGCGTTCGCCGCCGATCCGGGCGGCGCGCGCGTCGAGGTCGGCGCGCTGGCCGGCGAGCCGTTCGAGCGCGGTCGCGGCACGATCTTCCGTGCGCGCGGCGTCGCGCCCCGCGGTTTCCGCCTGCGCCAGCGCCGACCGTGCCTGCTGCGCCGTGCGCCGGGCCGCGGCGATCCGCTCCTCGACCGCCCGGCGCGCCGTCTCGGCCGCGTCGAGCGCCGCGGCGGCGGCAGGACGCGCGGCGGCCAGCGCCTGCAGGCGGTTGAGCCGTTCGAGCCGCTCCGCCGCCGCGGCGCCGCTGTTGCGCGCGACATAGCCGTCCCACCGCCGCAGCCGCCCGTCCGGCGTCACCAGCCGCTGCCCGACGGCGAGCGGCTGGCCCTCCTCGCTGCCGACGAACACCTGCGCCAGCCGCCGCGCCAATGCTGCGGGCGCGGCGACATGCGCGCCGAGCGGCTCGGTCGCGGCGGGCGGCGGCGGATCATCGCCAGCGACTGCCGCACCGGTCCAGGCGGAGAGGTCGCGATCGAGATCGTCGCCCAGCGCCGCGGCGAGCGCGCGTTCATAGCCGGCGGCCGGCGCGACATGATCGAGCAGCCGGTCACGGCCGCTGCGCTGCGTCGCCTTGGCCAGCGCCGCCGCCTCGCTGTCGAGCGCGGCGAGCTCGGCGCGGGCGGCGGCACGCGCGCTCTCCGCGGCGTCGCGATCGGCGGCGGCGGTGCGCTCGGCATCCTCGGCAGCGGCGAGCGTCGCGCGGGCCGCTTCCGCAGCGGCGATCGCCTCGCGACGGTGCACCGCGGCCGCGTCGCGCGCCGCCGTGAGCGGTTCCGCCTCCCCCAGCGCGGCGAGCGCCTGCGCGACCTGTGCCGCCTCGCGCTCCGCCCGATCGGCGCGCGCGCGGGCCGCGGCGAGCGCCGCGTCGGCGACGCGCGCCTCCGCCGCCTCGCTCGCCTGCCGCGCCATGCCCTGCGCGAGCGCGACCTCGGCATCGCGCGCGTCGCGCTCCGCCGCCGCCAGCGCCGCATCGCAATCGGGCATGGCCGCCGCCGCCGCGGCGATCGCGGTATCGAGCGTCGCGACCTCGTCCGCCAGCCGGGTGAGCGCGGCGGCGGCATCGGCGGCGAGCGTGCCTTCGCGGGCACGATCCTCGGCGATGCGCCGGCGGGCCTCGGCGAGCTCGCTGACGCGCCGGGCCGCGGCGGCGCGTCAGCGAGCTCGCCGAGGCC
>NZ_JFYV01000052.1 GCF_000632225.1 Sphingomonas sp. RIT328 | reverse complement strand
GGTGTCAACTATCTGCTGCCGAGCGCGTCGATCCGGCTGCTCGCGATCCTGCGCACCGGCGCGCGCTATGGCGAGCGGCTGGCGAGCCACGCCGTGGCCTTCGCGATCCTCGCGCGGGTATGCCCCGCGCTCTATCGCGCGATCACCGCCGCGCCGCCCGCCGTCGCGCTCGCGCTGGTCGCGTCGCCGGCCGCGGCGCTGGCGCTCGCGCTGACCGTGGCGGCGACGGTGGCGGCCGGCTCGGCGTTCGGCCGGCGCGGCGAGGCGGGCGGCCGCGCCGTGCAGCAATTGCAGGGCGCGTTGCGCGACCTGCTCACCGTCCAGCTCGCGGCAGCTGCCGAGCTGCGCTGCTACGGCATGGAAGCCGCGTCGCTCGCCCACTTCGCCGAACTCGATGCGCGGCTCGCGGCGGTGCGGCGGCAGCAGGCGGTGGCAGCGGGGGCGATCGAGGCGCTGGGGGCGCTCGCCACCGGCGTCGCGGCGGTGGCCGTCGCCCTGACCGCGCTGCCGGCGGGGGTGCCGCTCGTCGCGCTCGGCGCGCTGGCGGCGGTGATGACGATCGACGGCATCCTGCCGGTATTGCGCGCCTCCGCCGCGCGCGGCGCGGAGCGCGAGGCGGAGGCGCGGCTCACGGCGCTGTTCGTCGGCCGGACGGACGCGAGGGACACGCCCCGTTCGGTCGACCTCACTTTGCCGGGTCTCAGGCCCATCGCCCCCGCCGGCGCGCGGATCGCGATCGTCGGCGCGTCGGGCAGCGGCAAGACCAGCCTCGTCGAAGCGATGCTTGGGCTGCGCGAGGGGCGGGACAGAGGTGTCCGGCTTGGGGGGCGTCCCATCGCGGATCTGCCGGCCGCGACGCTGCGCGCCAGCTTCGGCTGAGCGCCGCAGGACGCGCAGCTGCTCGCCGCGACGGTGCGCGACAATCTGCTGCTCGCCGATCCGTCGGCGAGTGACGCGGCGCTGTGGCAGGCGCTCGACGACGCTTATCTGACCGGCGTGGTGCGACGCCTGCCGGACGGGCTGGATACGTGGATCGGCGAGGACGGCGAGCGGCTCTCGGGCGGCGAGCGCCGTCGCCTGTCGCTGGCGCGCGCCTATCTGGCGCCGACGCCATGGCTGATCCTCGACGAGCCCACCGAAGCGCTCGACGCGCTGGCGGAGCAAGCCGTGGTCGGCCGGCTGGCGGCGCGGCTCGACCGGAGCGGGCAGGGCCTGATCGTTGTCACGCACCGCCCGGCGGCTGATCGACTGTGTCGCACCCGCTATGCGATCGATCCGCGCGGTCGCGCCTGCGGCGCTGCAGTGGCCTAGGTCAGGGCAACGCGACGACGGGATCGCGGCGTCGGAACCGGCTCCGGACGATGGTCAGGAGGGATTCGCCTCCTCGGCCAGCCATGATTCATACGCCAAGATCGCGGTATGCAGATAGCGGGCGGAGTGCAGCTCGTCCTGCTGGTCGAGCAGCACCAGCGCCTGTCTCATCAGGATGAGAGGTTGAACCTGGCGGGACCGCAGATCCCCATCGTTTCGTTCGACCATTGCCATTCCCGCTATGCCGAGGGCGCGCCCGGAAGCGCGTCATCGATCCGACGACCGGGTGTCGGAAACCCGCAAGTCCGGCGCGCGCGCCGCGTGCCTGAAGGCCCCGATACAGGCGTCCGCGATCCGGCCGCCTGCGTTCGGCGCTGACGTTGCGGGATTTCCATGCCCCGACCCGCCATCGGGCGGGCAGGGCATGTGTGCTATATCTCACATTGTCATGCAATGTCTTATAATGTGGAATAATAGAAGAGTGGTTGATCTCGATCAGCCCTGCCGTTGCGACGAACGACACTGAGTGGCGCTCCCGCGTGTCACGCCGTCACCCGATCCCGCTGCGGAAGGCATACCGGCCCGACGGCACCTCGATCCCCGGCCGGCCGTCGCGGTCGACCAC
>NZ_JFYV01000051.1 GCF_000632225.1 Sphingomonas sp. RIT328 | reverse complement strand
ATGCCGAATCGGCGTTCCGTGCTGCTGGGGGGCGGTGCGGGTATGGCCTTGTGGCCGCTCGAGTCCGGGGCTCTCGCCGCGGCGACGACGCCGGACTGGGCGGTGGCGGCGTTGCTGGTCGACGGCCTCGTCGATCCGCTCGGGCTGCACAGCGCCGCGCCGCGGCTGTCGTGGCAGTTGCGCAGCGACCGGCGCGGCGCGCGGCAGACCGCCTGGCGCGTCGGCGTGGCGTCGAGCCGCATCGCCGCGGACCAGGGGCGGTTCGACCTGTGGGACAGCGGCCGGATCGCGGACGATCGCTGCTTCGACGTCGCTTATGCCGGAACGCCGCTCACTGCGCGGCAGCGGGTCTGGTGGCGGGTGACGGCCTGGGACGAGCGCGGCATCGCCGCGACCTCGCCGGTCGCCTTTTGGGAGATGGGGCTGCTCGCCGCGTCGGACTGGTCGGCGCAATGGCTGTCGGCGGAGACGGCGGCGCAGCGGCAGGACCGTGCGACCGGGCTCGGCTGGCGGGTCGGCCCGGCCGGCAAGGCGGGCGCGACGCAGGCGTTCCGGCTGCGCTTCACGCTGCCGCAGCCGGCGGCGCTGACCGCGCTGACCGCGTGCAGCGCCGGCAGCCGCATCTGGCTCGACGGCGAGGAGATCATCCCGCCCAAGCGTGGCGGCTGGGGCTCGCCGGGACCGCGCAGCGCGATCGCCTCCGCCGCGGCGGGACCGCATGCGCTGGTGATCGAGACGCGCAGCCGCGGCGAGACGCCGGTGCAGGCGGCGGCGCTGGTCCGCGCGACGCTCGCCGACGGCCGGACGCTGCGCTTCGACGGCACGACGCTGGACAGCGCGCTCGCGCCGCGCGGGGGATGGCGCGCGGGCGACGCGGACAGCGACTGGACGCCGACGAGCGCGGCCGCGGGACAGGCGGTGATGCCGGCGCGCGCGGCGACGCTGCTGCGCAAGCCGTTCCGCGTCGCCGGCCGTGTCGCCAGCGCCCGCCTCTACCTCACCGCGCTCGGCCTGTACGAGGCGGAGATCAACGGCAAGCGCCTCGATGCGGCGCTGCTCCGCCCCGAATTCAGCGACTATCGCAAACATTGCCTCTATTGCGTCGAGGATGTCGCCGACCTGCTGGTGCCCGGCGACAATGTCCTCGGCGTCCATGTCGCGGACGGCTGGTACGGCAGCTATATCTCGCCCGACGGCCGCTTCTCCTACGGCGAGCCGCCGCTGCGCCTCTTCGGCCAGCTCGAGATCCGCTACGCCGATGGCCGCGTCGTGCGCGTCGCGACCGGGCCGGGCTGGTCGGTCGCCGAATCGCCGATCACCAGCGCGACGATCTATGACGGCGAAGCCTATGATGCGCGCCGCGAACAGCCCGGCTGGAGCCGTCCCGGCTTTACGCCCGACGCGCGCTGGAGCGCGGCCGAGCCCGCCCCGCCCGCGACCGCGGCGCTGGTCGCGGCGACGGTGCCGCCGATCCGCCGCAAGGAGCAGTTGCGACCGCAGGCGATCGTCCGCCTCGCCGATGGCGCCAGCGTCGTCGACTTCGGTCAGAATGTCGCCGGCTGGGTGCGCATCGCGCTCAGGGGCCGGCGCGGGCAGACGATCCGGCTGCGCTACGCGGAGCTGCTCAACCCCGACGGCAGCGTCGACCAGAGCAATTTGCGCGCGGCGGATGCGACCGATCATTATACCTTCGCCACCGACGGCGCGGTCGAACGCTACGAGCCGCGCTTCACCTATCACGGCTTCCGCTACGTCCAGATCGAAGGCGCGCGCCAGCCGGTCACCGCCGCGGACATCACCGGCATCGTCATCCGCACCGACCTGCCCGAAACCAGCGACCTGCAGCTGTCCGCCTATGTGCCGCAGCGGCTGTGGATCAACAGCCGGTGGAGCCAGCGCTCCAACTTCATGGGCATTCCGACCGACTGTCCGCAGCGCGACGAGCGGCTCGGCTGGACCGGCGATGCGCATGTCTTCTGGGACGCGGCGAGCTTCAACATGGACACCGCCGCCTTCACCGCGCGCTTCATGCGCGACATGCGCGACATGCGCGATGCCCAGCGCGACGACGGCGCCTATTCCGATATCGCCCCGGTCGCGCGCCGCGACCATTTCGCCGAGCCGGGCTCGTCCCCGGGCTGGGGCGACGCCGGGGTCGCGCTGCCGTGGACGGTATGGCAGCGCTATGGCGACACCAGCCTCATCGACCAGCATTGGGCGTCGATGACGCAGTTCCTCGCATCGATCCGGGCGAGCAATCCCGACCTCGTCTGGTCGCACGCGCGCGGCGTCGATTACGGCGACTGGCTCGCGCTCGACGCCAAGCAGCCGGGCGATCCGACCACGCCCAAGGACCTGATCGGCACCGCCTTCTGGAAGGCCGCCGCGGACCAGATGGCGGACATGGCGCGGGCGAGCGGCCGCGCGGGCGAGGCGGCGCGTTACGCCGCGCTGGCGACCGATCTGGCGCGCGCGTTCCGCACCGCCTTCGTGCGCGGCGACGGCAGCATCGGCAACGGATCGCAGACCGGCTATATCCTCGCGCTGCGCTTCGACCTGCTCGACGCGGCGCAGCGCCGGCCGGCGGTTGCGCGGCTGGTCGCCGATATTCGGCGCCGCGGGACCTTGCTGTCGACAGGCTTCCTCGGCACGCCGTACAGCCTCGACGTGCTCGCCGATGCGGGCGAGGATGCGCTGGTCTACGACCTCTTGCTGCGCACCGACTTTCCGTCCTGGGGCTATATGATCGCCAAGGGCGCGACGACGACCTGGGAACGCTGGAACAGCGATGCCGGCGACCGGTCGATGAACTCGTTCAACCATTATGCGCTGGGCGCGGTGGTCGGCTTCCTGTTCCGGCGCGTCGCCGGCATCGCGCCGACCGCACCCGGCTTCCGCCGCTTCGCGGTGCGACCGGTGCTCGACCCGCGGATGGAGCGCGCGGGCGCGCGCTACGACTCGCGGCTCGGCCGGATCGAGACGCGCTGGCGCCGGCAGGGCAGTGCGGGGCTGAGCCTCGACCTGCTGGTCCCGCCGGGTGCCACCGCCGCCCTGTTCCTGCCGGACGTGCACGAGGCGGGAGCGGCTCCGTCGCGCTTCGCGCCGGTGGTCGACCGCGACGGCCGGCCGGGGATCGAGGTGCCGTCGGGCCGGTATGCCTTCCGCAGCGGGATCGGGTGACGG
>NZ_JFYV01000050.1 GCF_000632225.1 Sphingomonas sp. RIT328 | reverse complement strand
TCCCCTTGGGCTCGGAGAGTTTTAAAAGAGCCAGACGCGAAGGCGGCGGCCCCGTCAAGGCCGGCCGCCCCGCCGTCCGGCAAATCAGCGGCGGTCCGCCTGTTGTTCGAGATCGAGCAGGCCGTTGATGATGCCGGTTTCGGCGCAACCCTGCTTGAGCCGCGACGACACGACTTCGAAGGTGTTCTGGCCATAGGCTTCGTCATTCGGGATATAGCCGGTGCCGGCCATGCCGTTGGTCAGCGTCGCCATCATCGTCCGCGCCGAGCCGGCCCGTGCCTTGAAGCGCTGCGCGATCGGGTTGAACACCTCGGCATTGACGCCGCCGATCTCGATATGGCCGATCTTGAGCATGCTCAGCCGGATCGGCAGCGGATCGCCGTCGGTATAGGTGCCGGGATAGCCGGCGCGCCCCTGATCGGTGCGGGTGCGGCCGGGGCAGGTGATCGTCTTGCTCGCGCCGAACAGGCGCGGCGCGACCTCCGGCCGGTCGAGCGTGTCGCGATTGACGCGCAGCACCTCCTCGCCGAGCATCTGGCCCATGGCGTTGGCGAGCTGGCGCTGCTGGTTCATCAGCCGGACGACCTGCGGGTTGCGCTTGTTGAGGCCCTGGCCGCCGGGCGGCATGGCGTTGCTGATATCCTCGCCGCGCTTGGCGTAATCGGCGACGCGGATCGCGCGCAGGTCGTAGGTCTGCTGGAAGAAGATCGGGTTCTGGTCGCCCGCGGCGCCCTCGCTCCACAGTGCCACCGCCTTGTTGTCGAGCGAATCCTCGATGTAGCGCGAGGTCGCACCGGGAATGTCGCCGCTGACTTGGTCGAGCTGGCCGTTGATGACCGCGTGGACGGCATAATTGTAATAGATGGCGATCGGCTGGCCGGCGGTGGTCTCGATCCGCACCACGGCGACTGTCTTGTCCGACGGCCCCTCGTAATTCGGCCCTTCCCACCAGCGATGCGTCTTCGGGTCGATAATGTTGCGGTTGACGTTGATGTAGGAGACGCCCTGGCCATAAGCGATCCGCGCCGGCTGCAACCTGCCCGCCGCCTCGCGCAGCGCGGTCATGATCTTGCCGCTCATCGTCGGATCCATGCGGAAGGGGACGCTGTGGGTGTGCGTCGCGGTGATCATCAGCCGTTCGGGCGCGATGCCCAATTCCGTCTGTGCGCCCTGCGTCACCGCCGACCAGATCTCATTGGGGATCGCACCGGCGTCGACCGAGATCAGCGCGGCGCGGCTGCTGCCGTCGTCGAGCACCGCGACGCGTGCGTAGATCGGATCGTTGACGCCTTCGAACCCCTTGGGGAGCGAGGATTTGGCGGGGGTGATGTCGATCTTGGCGGCGCCGGCGCGGAACGGCACGGCAGCCGCCGGTTCCTCGGCCTGCGCTTGCGCCTGCGCCATGGCCGGGGTCTGCAACGCGAGCACGCACGCAGCCATCGCCAGCGGAAACCTTGTCATCAACCTCTCCTGTCTGCTTGCTTTACCGCAGCATAACCGCTCGACAATCGATTACAACAGCTCTCGATACCTATCGACGGGCCCCGGTCATCGTGATTGGCAAATCGATTGCCAAAGCGAACGGGGTTGCGCAGGATGGTGCGATACCGCGGCAACGGCGGCGACAGGAGAGACGGATGCGGCACGGACAGGGGCGGGCAGGGCGCGCGGCGATGGCGGCGATCCTCGCCGGCGGCATGGCAGTTACCGCGGCGGCGCAGACCGCGCCGGCGCCCAAGCCCGCAGCGGCGCAGGACGGCACCGTCGCGCTCGACGGGGTGCGCGTGCCGCTCTCCGACCTGATGAGCCGCGAGGGCGCGGACTATCTGCGGCACCTGATCGTCGACAAGCCGTTCGGCGCCCCCGCTGCCGACATCAGGGCGGAGCGGGCGCGGCAGGACGGCATCATGCGCGACTTCCTCGCACCGATGCGCCGCCGCTATGCGGTCGATATCGCGGAGCAGCGGATCGGCGGCATCGTCACCGACGTGGTGACGCCCTCGGCGGGGATCGCGCCCGAAAACCGCGACCGCGTGCTGATCAACCTGCACGGTGGCGGCTTCACCACCGGCGGCCGTTCCGCCTCGCTGGTCGAATCGGTGCCGCTGGCGGCGATCATGCGGATCAAGGTGATCTCGGTCGATTATCGCATGTCGCCCGAATATGCCTTTCCGGCCGGCAGCGAGGATGTCGAGGCGGTCTATCGCGCGCTGCTCAAGACCTATCGGCCCGAGCATATGGTGCTGTACGGCTGTTCGGCAGGCGGCATGCTGACCGCGGAGGTGCTGTCGCGCTTCCACCAGCGCAAGCTGCCGATGCCGGCGGCGGCGGGCGTGTTCTGCGCCTCGCTCGGCGCTTTGGCCGCGGGGGATTCGGCGGTGCTGGCCGGGCCGCTCAACGGCTTCACATTTCCGCCGCCGCCACCCGGCCAGCGGCCGGCGATGCCGCCGATGGCCTATCTCGCGGCGGCGCGTGCCGACGATCCCCAGGCCTATCCGCTGGTCTCGCCCGACACGCTGCGCGCCTTTCCGCCGACCCTGTTCATAACCGGCACGCGCGCCTTCGAGATGAGCGCGGCGCTCAACTCGCATAACGCGCTGGCGCGGGTCGGCGTCGAGTCGCAGTTCCATGCCTGGGACGGCATGTTCCACGGCTTCTTCTACAACGCCGACCTTCCCGAATCGCGCGAGGCCTATGCAGTGATGGCGAAATTCTTCGCCACCCACATGACGCGCTGACCGCGGCGCTCAGTCGCCGGCGAGGGTCGCGCGTGCGCCGTCGAGCGTCAGGTGCAGCACCGGCGCGAAGGTGGCACCGAATCGCCGCGCGCCCGCGTCGGCGGTGCCGCGACCCCAATCGTCGATGAAGCTGATCACCGACAGATCCGGCAGCACCAGCCAGCTATACGCCTGCCGCGGTGCGTCGGCAGGGTTGGCGAAGACCAGGCCGCTGCCGTTGAGCGGGGTCCAGTCGCCGTCGAGGGACTCGGCGACCATGCCGTACAGGCCGGTCGGCGCATGCGCGCAGGCGGGAGCGAAGACGTGGCGCTGCGTCGACCAGAACAGATAATAACGGCCGCCGTGGGCGACGACATGCGGCCGTTCGAGCTCGTTGTTGACGTCGGTCGCGTCGACGATCGGCGGCTGCAATTGCCAGTGCGGCGCACCGTCCCGATCGGCATCGATGCGGCCGATGACGCCGTTGAACTCGCCCGTCGCCTCGGCGCGCGATCCGGCAAAGAACAAGGCGCGGCGGCCATCGGCCGGGTCGCGGAAATAGGCGGGATCGCGAAAGGCCTTGATCGTGCCAATCGCGCCGGTGCCGGCATCGCTCGCCATATAATAGCGCGGATCGCGGACGACGATCTCGGCAAGGTCGCGCCAGTCGCGCAAGGCGGGCGTGTCGTCTTCGATCACCAGCCGCGCGTGCGCACGGAACAGCCGCTGTTCGAAGCTCGTCTCCGCCTCGCCGCGACGACCCGCGGCGGTGAAATAGAGCGTCAGCGTTGTCCCGTCGGCCTCCAGCACCGCCGATCCCGACCATTCGCGGCTGCCCGGCGCGAAGCCGTCGGGCATCGCCGGGCCGAGGTCCTGCCATCGGCCATCGCGATGGCGCAGCAGGTGGATCCGGGCATGGCCGTGGCGTGCGTCCGGATCGTCGAACCGCGGCGCGCCGAGCGCCATCCACAAGGTCTCGCCGGCGCCGATCGCCGCGGGCATGCCGGCATCGTCCTGCACCGGCCAGGCATCCCAGATGTCGAGATCGTCGGAAATCCGCGCGACATCGTCCGCACCGATCAGCGGCGCGGCAGGGCAGCGGGCCGGATCGATCCGGGCGACGTCGCCCACGGTCCAGCGTGCCGGCGCCGCACGCACCCGCCCCGACGTTTCCTCAACCCGCAGCATCTTCTCTCCGTCGCTTCGCCGACCCCGGCAAGCTGCTGGCTTATCGCGAAGAAGCGCGGGTGGCAAACGATTGCTCATCGTTCTGGAGCGATCATCGCCGGGTGGACTTCGATCGATGAGATGGTATGTCTGTTTCGGATGTATATCGGTGCGCCTGCCGAGGGCGGCCGGGGGACGGACACCTGGCTGGGGGGGAATACGCTTATGCCGAATCGGCGTTCCGTGCTGCTGGGGGGCGGTGCGGGTATGGCCTTGTGGCCGCTCGAGTCCGGGGCTCTCGC
>NZ_JFYV01000049.1 GCF_000632225.1 Sphingomonas sp. RIT328 | reverse complement strand
CGATCGGGGTCGGCGTGGCAGTCGGCTGGGGTGCGCTGGTGATCGACAGAAGCGCGGCGGCGACGGTGGTGATGAGCATGATGTCCTCCCAAAGATCAGCCCGATTGGCTGTATCCGGAGCATTGCATCTGCCGTGCCAATTGCGCTGCAGGAGGGAGGGGCGGGTTTCGGCGTGTCGGCGCCGTAACGAATTGCCAACATCTGGGCCGTCACGCCGATTGCTGGGATCAGCGCGCCGGCTTGCTGAGGAAGCGCGAGCCTGTTCGACAAAAGCGCCACGGCGTGTCGACCGCGCGGGTGATGCCGATCCGGGCGCCGGCGTGGATATCCTCGTCACGCGCCGCGGGTTCGAGGGCGAACGGCGGCGCATCGAGCGGCGCGCCGTCGAGCGCCCGGTCGACGCCGAGCGCTTGGCACAGACGCCCCGGACCGGCGCAGAGCAAGCGCGGCCCGGCAAGGCCGCGGCGCGCGATCATCGTCTCGACGCCCGCGACCGGCTCGATCGCACGGATCAGCACCGCGCTCCCCGGCCGGCAGACGAAGTTGAGGCACCAGTGCATGCCGTAGCTGCGATAGACATAGGCATGGCCGGCCGGACCGAACATCGCCGCATTGCGCGGCGTCGGCCCGTTGACGCTGTGCGAGGCGGGGTCGTCGGCGTCATAGGCCTCCGTCTCGACGATCACGCCGCCGACGCCATCGACGCGCAGATCGGCGCCGATCAGCGCGCGCGCGACGGTCGCGACGTCGCGGTCGAAGAAGGCGGTGGGGAGGGGCATCGGCGGGCGGTGGCGCGGGGCGCACGCGGGTGCAAGGGGTTTGCGGCACTGCGCATCAGGTCACCTGCACAAAGGATGATGCAATCGGATCACGGTTCGTCACGCCCGTCGCGCCGAAGCCGTGGTATCGAGCGGCGCCGTCACACCCAATCAGTGTTCCCGCGCAGGCGGGAACCCAGTGGCCAAGCAGACCACCACCTGCGGCGTGAAACATCATGGCCTTCGGCGTACGCGAGACCTCTGCACCACTCCCTCCGTCATGCCGGACTTGTTCCGGCATCCACGGTGGCGCAGGAGTCTCAGCCGTCGATTTCGCGGACCGGTGGACCCCGGAACAGGTCCGGGGTGACGGAGCGCTTCTGGGCTTCGGTGAGGCGTTCCCGGCACGGGCCGGCGGCCCCGCCTTACCCCGCGCAGCCGCCGCCGTCACCAATCCTCCAGCACCGCCGCGATCCGGTCGAGCCGTTCGTGCGCATCGGCGATCCGCTCGGCGAGCAGCAGCCGTCCGTTCTTCTCCTCCAGCCCCTCGGGTGCCGGCATCGCCGCGCGCGGGGTGAAGGCGATCGCGGCGGGGCCGGCGTCGATCCGGGCGATGCCGGCCGCCCGTGCCGCCACCCGGATGCGCGCCACCGCGAACAGCAGCCGTGCCTCGTCGGGCAGGTCGCCGAACCGATCCTCCAGCTCGTCCGCCAGCCCGTCGAGCCCCTCGGCCTCCTCGATCCGCGCGAGGCGGGCATAGGTGGTGACGCGCAGCTCCTCCTCGGGCATCCATGTCGGCGGCAGGCAGCCGTCGAGGCCGAGGTGCAGCTCCGGGCTCCACCGCTCCACCGTCTCGCCGCGCGCGGTGCGCAGCGCGCTTTCGAGCAGATGCTGGTACAGGTCGATGCCGATCAGCTTCATATGCCCGGCCTGCGTCTCGCCGAGCAGGTCGCCCGCGCCGCGCATGTCGAGATCGCGCGCGCTGATCGCGAAGCCGGCGCCGAGCCGGTCGAACGCCTCCAGCGTCTTGAGCCGCTTGAGCGTGCGCGGTGCGATCGTCGCGGCGGGATCGGTGAGCAGCAGCACCTGACCGCGCCGCAGGCCGCGCCCGACCCGCCCGCGCAACTGGTGGAGCTGCGACAGGCCGAAGCGGTCGGCCTTCCAGATCACCATCGTATTGGCGCGCGGCACGTCGAGCCCCGCCTCGATGATGTTGGTGGCGAGCAGCACGTCGCCATCGCCGCCGGCGAAGCGTACCATCGCCTCGTCGATCTCGGCGGCGGGCAGTTTGCCGTGCGCCTGGACGATGTCGAGCTCGGGCACCGACTTGGCGAGCGTCTCGGCGAGCGGCGCCATATCCTCGATCCGCGGCACGACGACGAAGCTCTGGCCGCCGCGGCTGCGTTCGCGCAGCAGCGCGGTGCGTACCACCGCCGGATCGAACGCACCGACCGAGGTGCGGATCGGCTGCCGCCGCGCCGGCGGCGTCGCGATCACCGACAGTTGCTGAAGGCCGATCAGGGCGGTCTGCAGGGTGCGCGGGATCGGCGTCGCGCTCAGCGTCAGCACGTGGCCGGCGCCGAGATCGCGCAGCCGCGTCTTGTCGGCGGTGCCGAAGCGCTGTTCCTCGTCGATGATGACGAGGGCGAGGTCCTGATAGGCGATGCCCTTGCCGGCGACTGCCCCGGTGCCGACGACGATGCGGATCGATCCGTCGGCAAGCCCGGCCTTGACCTGCTTGCGCTCGGTCGCCGAACTCAGTCGCGACAGGCCGGCGACCGCGATGTCCGTCCCCTCGAAGCGCGCGGCGAAGCTTTCCAGATGCTGGCGGGCAAGCACCGTGGTCGGCGCGGCGATCGCCACCTGATGCCCGGCCAGGGCGGCGATCGCCGCGGCGCGCAGCGCGACTTCGGTCTTGCCATAGCCGACGTCGCCGATCACCAGCCGGTCCATCGGCTTGCCCGCGGCGAGATCGTCGCGCACCGCGGCGATCGCGCGCGCCTGATCGGGCGTCTCGGTGAAGGCAAAACCGGCGGCGAACCGTTCATAGGCGTCGGTATCGGCGACCAGCTTGGGCGCATCGCGGCGGCTGCGTTCGGCGGCGAGTTCGGTCAGGCCGCGGGCGCTTTCGGCGATCGCCGCGTCGATCGCGCCGCGCCGCTTCTGCCAGCTCGCGCCGTCGAGCTTGTCGAGCGTCACCGCTTCGGCATCCGCGCCGTAGCGCCAGATCCGGTCCGCCTCCGCGACGGGAACGAGGCGGACGCCGTCGTCGGCGTAGGTGAGGGCGATCGCGTCGCCCGCCTGATCCGGCAGCGCCTGCAAGCCGGTGACGACGGCGAGGCCATGATCCTCGTGCACGACGACGTCGCCGACGCGGATCTCGCCGAAGTCGAACAGGCCGGTATGCGCGATCGGGCTGGTCGCATCGTCGCGTTCGGCGCGGCTGCCGAGCAGGTCGGCGGCGGCGATCGCGCAGATGCCCTCGCGCCGGAAGCCGCGATCGGCGGCGAGGGACAGCGCCAGCAGGCTGCCCGGCGCGGCATCGCGAACCGCCCGCCACGCCTCGACCGGCGTGACCGGCAGCTTGAGCGTGCGCGCGATCCGGCGTTGCAGGAAGCGCAGATCGCGTGCGCCGCCGAGGATGACGACGCGCTCGCCCGCCTCGATCGCGCCGCGTGCGGCCTTGGCGAAGGCGCGCATCGGCGCCTTGCTCTCGACGAATCGTGCCGGCGGATCGCCCGCGCGCGCCAGCGGTGCCATCAGCCGCTCGCCCGCCGTCTTGCGCCAGCGCGCATCGCTCAGCGTGTCGGCGATCGCGCGTTTGGGACGGCGCTTGGCGGCGTCGGCGGCGAGCGCGAGGAAGCGTCGCCGCCGCTCGTCCGCGCCCGGTTCGATCCCGATCGCGGCGTCCGGCACATGGTCGGCGAGCGACACGCCCGCGTCGGCGAGCGGCGGTTCGGCGACGCGGCCGAGCTCGCGCGCATCGATGCTGCCGGTGGTGCGCTGATCGGCGGGATCGAAGCAGCGCAGGCTCTCGACACGCCCGTCGACCGCCTCGATGCGCAGCGGCAGTCCGGCGTCGGCAGGGTAGACGTCGAGCACCTGCCCGCGCAGCGCGACCTCGCCCGGCTCGTCGACGCGCTCGTCGGACGTGTAGCCGATCGCGGTCAGGTCGGCGAACAGCGCTTCGAGGTCGACCGGCGTATCGACCGCGACGCGCGGCGGTGCGGCGGCGAAGGCGTCGGGCGCCGGATAGGCGCGGGCGAGCGCTTCGCCGGTGGTGATACAGGCGATCCGCGGCCGCTCGTCCGCCTCGATCAGCAGGCGGATGCGCCGCAACGCCGAGACACGCTGGCCGACGTTGCCGGGAGAGGCGGGGGCGGCGTCGCCGGGCAGCGCGTCGCTGCCGGGACAAAAGACCACCGTCGCATCGGGCACCGCCAGCGTCAGCGCATGGGTCAGCGCGATCCCGCGTGCCTCGTCGGCGACGGCATAGAGCAGGTCGCCGTCGTCCAGCCGTTCGGCGAGCGCGGCGGCGGTTTCGGCGATGCCGAGGATCGGATCGGCAGGCGCATCGGCAGCCGGAGAGAGAATATCGGCAGGGCTGGCCGGCATTTTGGACGCCTTTTGCAGGAGGGCTTCCCGAACGGCCGGTCGCCGGTGACGTTCCATCGAGGTGGGGGAGCCGGGCGGGCGTGCGGCGTGTCAGGGG
>NZ_JFYV01000048.1 GCF_000632225.1 Sphingomonas sp. RIT328 | reverse complement strand
AAAAGGCGCGCCCCCGCCCGACGCGTGATCCTGCCCATAGCCGGACCAGGCGTTTCGGGGCTGCAGGCGACGATCGGGTGGCGCAAGACGCGCTATACCGACGTCAGCCCCGCCAGTGCCTATGAGGTCGATCCGACCACGCTGTCCTATGGCCTGATGGTCAAGCCGGTCCGCTGGATCAGCGCCTATGCCAATTATATCGAGGGGCTCGAACCCGGCCCGATCGCGCAGCAGATCGCGCGCAACGCCGGCGAGATGCTCCCCGCCGCGGTCAGCCGGCAGCAGGAAGCCGGGATCAAGATCGCGCCGCTCACCCGGCTGCTGCTGACCGGGACCTGGTTCCGCATCGCCCGGCCCTCGGCCTATCTCAACAGCAGCAACCTCTTCGTGCAGGACGGCGAGGCGGTCTATCAGGGCGGCGAATTCAGCGCGGTGGGCGAGGTCGGTGCCAATCTGTCGATCACCGCGAGTGCGATGGCGCTGTCCGCGCGTCAGCGGACGGGTTCGCCGGACGTCGCCGGCAAGCGGATCGAGAATGTCGCGCCCGGTTCCGGCTCCCTCTTCACCCTCTACCGGGTCGCCTCGGCCCCCGGCCTGAGCCTATCGGCAGGGCTGTTCCGGATCGGTCGGCGCGCGGTCAATGCGCTCAATCAGGCCGAGGTGCCGGGCTATACGACGATCGACCTCGGCGCCGGCTATCGTTTCACGCTGTCGGGCAGGTCCGCGACCGTGCGCGCCTATGCCGACAACGTCACCGGCCGACGCTATTGGGCGTCGACCGGATCAAGCCTGCTCGCGCAAGGGCTGCCGCGGACGATACGACTCAGCCTCTCCCTCGACCTCTAGGGGGCTCGTCCGATCGTCGCCCGCCGCGCCGAAACGCCTGGTCCGGCTATGGGCAGGATCACGCGTCGGGCGGGGGCGCGCCTTTTCGGCTATCGCGTCGCGACCCGCATCGGCAGTCGCGCGAGACCGCGCGCCGCGACGTCGTGCGACGAGACCACCGCACCGCTCGGCATGTCCATCGCCACCGCCGGGCGCTCCAGCACGGTATCGTACAGCGCGCGCGCTTCGGCGCTGCGGCCGATCCGGGTGTAGGCGGCGGCGAGGTTGAGCATCAGCTCGGGCCGGTCGGGGAAGATCCGCCGCTCCGCCTCGATCCGCTTGGCTGCGGTGACGAAGTCGCCCGCGGCGATCGCCTGATAGCCGGTCCGGTCGGCCGCGAGCACCGGTGTCGCCAGCATCGTGCCGGCCGCCATCGTGAGGACAAGATTACGCATTGCATCGTCTCCCCCCTGCCCGAATGGCAGGTTTCATTTTTATGACATTGGTGTGTCACTTTGAAGACAACGACGCAAGGTCCGATCAGGTCCGTTCGGTCACCCCCTGCCAGGCGCTGCGCATCAGATGCTGCAACCGCTCGCGGCTCCGGTCGGAGAGGTGGCGCAGCCGCTCGCCCGCGGCGGAGATGCCGGTGCTGCGATCCAGCCCCTCGACCTGCATCACCCACAATTGCCGGAAGGCGCCGCCCTTCTGGCGCAGCAGCTGCTGCGGCGGCCCGTCCTCGACGATCCGCCCGTCGGCGAGCACGACGACGCGGTCGAAGCCGGCGATCGTCGACAGGCGATGCGCGACGGCGATGACGGTGCGGTTCTCGATCAGCGCGTCGAGCCCGTTCTGCACCTCCAGCTCCGATTCCGAATCGAGCGCCGAGGTCGCCTCGTCGAGCAGGACGATCCGGGCATTCTTCAGGAAGGCGCGGGCGATGCCGATACGCTGCCGCTGGCCGCCCGACAAATTGGTGCCGCGTTCGCCGACGATCGAATCATAGCCGTGCGGCAGGCGGCGGATGAACTCGTCGCATCCTGCGGTCTGCGCGGCGCGATGCACCTCCTCGTCGCTCGCATCGGGTTTGGCGAAGCGGATATTCTCCATCACCGTGCGGTGGAACAGCATCACCTCCTGCGGCACCACTGCGAGCGCATCGCGCAGGCTCTCCTGCGTCACCTCGCGGATATCCTGGCCGTCGATCGCGACATGGCCGGCCTGCGGATCGTGGAAGCGCTGGATGAGCTGGAGCAGCGACGACTTGCCCGCGCCCGACGGTCCGACGACGCCGACCTTCTGCCCCGCCGGAATGACCAGCGACAGGTCGTGCAGCACGGGATGCGCCGGGTCGTACCCGAAGGTGAGCTGCGACAGCTCGACCCGCCCCTCGCCGACGCGCAGCCGGCTCGCCGCCGGCGCATCGCCCAGCGTCTGCGGCACGCCGATAATGTCGAGCGTCTCGCGCAGATAGCTGAATTGCTGGCTGGTATCGATCAGCGCCATCGCCAGGTCGCGCGATCCATGCAGGATGCGGAAGGTCATCGTGCTGATCACCACCACGTCGCCGGTCGAAATGGCATGCGCCGACCAGCGGCCGATCGCCCAGATCAGCGTGCCGCCGACGAGGATGGCGAGCGCGAGGTCGTGCAGCCCGCGCATCCGCTCGACGAAGAACCAGCCGCGCCGCTGCGCGCTCGCCTCGTCGTCGAGGAAGCCCTGCAGGCGCGAGAGTTCGCGCTGGTGCGCGGCGAAGGCCTTGACCACCCAGATGTTGCCGATCAGGTCGACCAGCTCGCCGCCGACGGTGCCGGCACGCTCGGCGAAGGCCTTGTGGTGGACGTGCCCGCGCAGGCCGAGCAGCACCAGCACGACGGTGACGACGACGAAGATCACGCCCAGCACCGCAGCCATCGCCGGATCGATGCTGACGAAGATGATCATCGCCCCGACGAAGGCGATCAACGGCGGCGTCACCTCCTGGAGCAGACGGTGGACGATCGAGCCGAAGATGCCGGCGAGACCGGAGACGCGATGGCCGAGCGAGCCGGCGCGCTGGTTCTGGAAGAACGGCATCTGGTGGCCGGTCAGATAGTCGACCATGTCGAGGCGGATATCGACGCCCGATTTGACCGTGGCATGGCCGAGCGTCAGCGCCGCGGCGCGTTGCAGCGCGCTTTCCAGCACGACGAGGGCGAGGAAGGCGGCGAGGAAGGTGTAGACGGCGGCGCGGATCCGGTCCGAGCCGGTCATCGCGTCGATCAGCAGCTTCAGCGCATATTGCACCCCGATCGAACAGGTCGACGAGGCCGCGACGAGCAGGCCGAGCGACAGGAAGGTCCAGGGACGGACGCGGATGTAATGGAGCAGGAAACGGGTCGGACTGCGTCGGTAGGACATGGCAGAGGGCTCCCGGCGGAGCGGGCATGTTGCAGCGCAGCAACATCGCTGGCAACCGCCATGCGTCGGGAAGACGCGATTTGCCGTCCGACGCCCCTGCGTGCTGATGGCGATCAGCCCGGCGCCGGTGCGCCGTCACGCCGGGACCGCGCACGAAAAAGGGCGGCTCCTTGCGGAACCGCCCCTGACGCATAGCCTTCAGCCGGGATCAGAAATCGTTGCGATACTGTTCGTTGCCGATGAAGCCCAATTTGGTCACCGCCGAACGCTTGATCACCGCCAGCGTCTGGTCGACCTTGTCGTATTTCGCCGCCGGGTCGGGCTGGAAGTGCAGCTCCGGCTCGGGATTGATCGCCGCCGCCGCGTCGAGATAGGTGCGCAGCGTCACCTCGTCGACGGGAACGCCGTTCCACGACACCGTGCCGGCCGCGTCGATGATGATCTTGTTCTTCTGCGGGTCGACCGGCGGTTTGACGTTGCGCGGATCGTTGACCGGCAGATCGACCTTGACCGCGTGGGTCGGGATCGGAAGCGTGATGATGAACATGATGAGGAGCACGAGCATGACGTCGATCAACGGCGTCGTGTTCATGTCCATCATCGGCTCGCCGTCTTCCGTGCCACCACTCATTGCCATTTCAGATACTCCTGGATCGGGCGGGGCGGATCAGCCGCCCGCGGGCGGCGGCTGCGAGATGAAGCCGACCTTGGCGAAGCCGGCCTGCTGCATCGTGTATACGGTGCCGCCGATGCACTTATAGGGGGTGTTGACGTCGCCGCGGATATGCACTTCCGGCAGTTCGAGGTCCGGATTGCCGGCACCGCCCTGACGGTCGATCTCGAGCTTGAGCTTGTCGACCGCGCGGGTCAGCAGGTCCTTGCTGGTGATCGGCGACGTGCCCCAATAGACCAGGCAGCTGCCGTCCGGCTTGGTCGTCACCGACAGCAGAACGTTTTCGGGCTTGGTCGTCGTCGGATCGAAACGGACCTTGGGCAGGACGATGCCCTTGACCGTCTGGATCGCCACCGGAACGGCGATCAGGAAGATGATCAGAAGCACCAGCATCACGTCCACGAGGGGCGTGGTGTTGATGTCCGACAATGGTTTCTCGGAGGAACCTCCTCCGCCTGTGCTCATCGCCATGTGCGAGCTATCCTATCCATTCCATGTGCCGGCGGCCGTTCGCCGCCGGCTGGTCGCGGGGTCGCCAAAGCGCGACCCCGCAGCCTTATCGTCTTACGGGCGGCTCTGCACGCCACCGGCCTGGCCGGCGGTGGTGGTCGCAGCCGCCGGCTTCACCGGGGCCTTGGCAGCCGGCGCATTGCCGAGCGTCGGCTTGACGGCACCGTTCGAGGCGAGGAAGCCGAGCACGTCGTTCGAGAAGGCCGACAGGTCCTCCGCGATCGACTTGTTGCGGCGCTGCAGCCAGTTGTACGCGAGCACCGCGGGAACCGCGACGACCAGACCGAGCGCGGTCATGATCAGCGCCTCACCGACCGGGCCGGCGACCTTGTCGATCGAGGGATCGCCCGACGCGCCGATCTTGATCAGCGCGCGGTAGATGCCGACCACGGTGCCGAACAGACCGATGAACGGTGCGGTCGCGCCGACCGTCGCGAGGAAGGCGAGACCGCCGCCCAGCTTCGAGTTGATCGCCGCTTCCGAACGGGCGAGCGAACCGTGCAGCCAGTCATGCGCCTCGACCGGATCGGTCAGCTTGGCGTGCTGGTCCTGCGCCTGCAGGCCGTCGTCGACGAGCTGCTTGTACGCCGAGTTCTTCTCGAGCTTGGCGGCGCCCTCGCGCAGGTTGGCCGAGTTCCAGAAGCCCTGACGGACGCGCTTCGCCTGGTTGATGATCTTCTGCTGCTCGAACAGCTTCGAGAACAGGATGTAGAACGAGACGATCGACATGATCACGAGGATCGTGAACACCGACTGCGAGATCAGGCCGCCTTCCTTCAGAGCGGCCTGCAGGCCGAACTGGTTTTCGGCGGCCGCGGTGCCGCCGGCCGCGAGAATGGTGGTGAGCATTATGGTATCCCTCTAATCTATCTGGCTGGCCGCTGGGGCCGATTGGCATGCATTAGAACGTCGGTGCATCAATCCGTCGGCACCTGCCAGCGGATGGAGATGGTATCGCTAGCAGCGATCGGCTGGCCCGATTCATCCTTCGCCGGCGTATAGCGACCACGACGCTGCGCGACGCTGCACGTTGCGCGATCGAGATCGGAATTGCCGCTCGACGAGGTGACCGTGCAACCCGACACGCGACCATCGGTCCCGATGCTGAGCCGTGCGACGACACGTCCCGAAGCCTGTTCACGAAGCGCGCCCGACGGATAATCGTCGGTGCTGTACCAGCTCGACGGGTTACCCTTCGACTTGGCGGCCTGAGACACGCGCGGCGGAGCCGGCGGCGCAGGCGGTGCCGGCGGAGCGGGCGGCGCAGCGATCGGCGTCAGATTGACGGCCGGCGGCGGCGTCGTGACCGTCTGGATCACCACGGGCGGCGGGTTCGGATTCTGCACGATCGGCGGCGGCGACACCACCGGCGGCGCCGGCATCGGCGTATCGGGC
>NZ_JFYV01000047.1:7500-10686 GCF_000632225.1 Sphingomonas sp. RIT328 | reverse complement strand
CGACATTCGCCGCGCACCGGCTCACACTGCGCCGCGAAACGGAGCCAGACCATGTCCCTAGACCTCAGCACCAGCGAATGGACCGCGGCCGGCGAGGCCGAACTCGACGACGCCGTCAGCCTGCGCCGCGCGATCCATGCCGAGCCGGAGATCGGGCTCGACTGCCGCGAGACGACCGCCAAGATCAAGGCGGCGCTCGCCGGGCTGCCGCTCGAATATCATGAGGGCGGCTCGACCAGCGGGCTGATCGCGATCCTGCGCGGGCAGAAGGGCGAAAATGGCCGCACCGTGCTGCTGCGCGGCGACATGGATGCGCTGGCGATGCAGGAAGAGACGGGGCTCGCCTTCGCCAGCACCATCCCCGGCCGGATGCACGCCTGCGGCCATGATTCGCACACCGCGATGCTGGTCGGCGCGGCGCGGGCGCTGTCGGCGCGGCGCGACGCCCTGCCGGGAACGGTCGTGTTCATGTTCCAGCCGGGCGAGGAGGGGCATCACGGTGCGCGCTTCATGATCGACGACGGGCTGCTCGACATCGCCGCGGCCGACGCCGCCTTCGCCCTGCACATCACCCCCAATGCGCCGGCCGGCGTCGTCATCACCCGCAGCGGCCCGATCATGGCCTCGGCCGATACCGTCCATGTCGTGGTGCGCGGTGCCGGCGGCCATGCCGCCATGCCGCACGACTGTATCGATCCGGTGCCGGTCGCCTGCGAAATCGTCACCGCCTTCCAGACCTTCGTCGCGCGCAACATCGCCGTCACCGACCCGGCGGTCTTGTCGATCACCAAGATCGAGGCGGGGTCGGCGCACAATATCATCCCCGGCGAGGTGCGGATGCTCGGTACGCTGCGCACGCTGTCGGAGGCGACGCGGACGACGATGCGCGCCGCGATCGACCGGATCGCGACGCACATCGCCGCGGCGCACGGCGCGACCGCCGAGGCGTGGATCGACGAGGGCTATCCGGTCGTCGTCAACGATCCCCGCGGCGCGGCGCTGATCGAGCAGGTCGCGGCGGAGCTCGACCGGCCGTTCGCGCCGATGCCGCAGCCGATGATGGGCGCCGAGGACTTTTCCTACGTGCTGCGCAAGATCCCCGGTGCCTTCGCCTTCATCGGCGCCGCGCCGCAGGGCAGCGATCCCGCGACCAATCCGCCGCTGCACAATACGCGGATGACGATCGAGGAATCGGTGATGGCGCAGGGCATCGCGATCCACTGCGCCGTCGCCACCCGCTATCTGGAGCGCGGCTTCAACTGAGCCGCGGCCTAGTTCTTGATGAGGCCGATCTCGACCAGCCGCTGATGCAGATAATCGTGCGCGGTGATCGGTTCGGGATAGCGGTTCGGATGCTCCGCATCGATCGTCTGCGGCAGCGTCTCGATCAGGAAGTCGGGCGCCGGGTGGAGGAAGAAGGGCATTGAATAGCGCGAATGGCCGCGCCGCTCGGGCGGCGGGTTGACGACGCGGTGGGTGGTCGACGGCAAGCGGTGGTTGGTCAGCCGCTGCAGCATGTCGCCGACATTGACCACCATCGCCCCCTCGGGCGGCTTGATCGCCAGCCAGTCGCCGGTCGCCCGGTCGAGCAGCTCGAGCCCGGCTTCCTCGGCACCGAGCAGCAAGGTGATGAGGTTGATGTCCTCATGCGCGCCGGCGCGGACGCCCTCGGCATCGACCGGGATCGGCGGATAGTGGAGCAGGCGCAGCACCGAATTGCCGTCGCGCACCGCCGGGTTGAACCAGTCGGGCGCGAGGTCGAGATAGCGGGCGATCGCCGACAGCAACCGGTCGCCGGCGCGGTCGAAGGCGGTGAACAGCTCGAGGAACGTGTCCTTGAACCCCTCCGGCCGCACCGGCCAGACGTTGTCCGCCATCACCGCGGCGAAGCGATGCCCGGCGGGCAGCTCGCGGCCGATATGCCAGAATTCCTTGAGGTCGACGTGCTTGGCATCCTTGGCGATCTCGGTCTTGAACGGTGTATAGCCGCGCGCGCCGCCACCGCCGGCGATGAAATGGTCGCGCTTCTCGGCTTCGGGCAAGGCGAACAGCGCCTCGGTCTCGCGCCACGCCCGATCGATCAGCGGCTGGGCGATGCCGTGGTCGGCGACGATCGCGAAACCGAACCGTTCGAAGGACGCGCCGAACGCCGCGGCGAAGCCATCGGGGTCGCGCGCCTGATCGGCGAGGCTGAGCGTGGGGACCTGGGCGGAAGCGGTATCGAGCATGCAAGGCATCCAGTTGAAGACAGGGGGCTTATACGGAAATCCACGGGCGCCGTCATGCCTTGTCGCGCGATCCGTCGTCCTTTGCGCGCCTGATGCCGCCGAAAGCCGCGGCAGGCGATGGATAACGTCAGGGATACTGATCCGAATCGCCTGATCGCGCCAAGGGTTGCTCGGTTCGCCGCGACGCGACGGCGGTTGATCGCGGCGCCACGCGCCCGCTCTTGTCTGGCGCCGGCAAATGCGGGCAGACAAAGCGGGTCAGGAACGCGGGTGGGGCTGCGGTTTCACGACAGGTCAATGTTCGGGTCCGCCGCTCCGGCGGATACGGCGCATCATATTGGGGTCCGATGAGCATCTTCCGCGCAGCTACGATCGTCGCCACCGTCGGCGCCCTGTCCTTCGCTTATGGCGCGGCCCAGGCGGAAGACGGCGTATCGCGCGGCGCGACGCCGGCGAGCGCGACGGACGGCACGGGCGGCCCGATGCTTGCCGCCAACGGTGCCGAGGCGCAGGCCGATCTCGCCGCCGACGCGCAGTTCCGCACCCTGTTCCAGAGCTGGAAGAAGCTCGACACCCGGCCGCAGGGCGTGATCGCCATCCCCTCGGTCCAGCCGGTCCAGCATCTCAATTTCACCAGCAACTTCGGCATCCGTTCGGATCCGTTCCGCGGCACCGCGGCGATGCATGCCGGCGTCGACATCCCCGGCCCGGTCGGCACGCCGATCTATGCCACCGCCGACGGCATCATCGATCACGCGTCGCGGCTCGGCGGCTACGGCAATATGGTCGAGATCAACCACGGCAAGGGCATCGCCACCCGCTACGGCCATCTGTCGAAGATCCTCGTCACCGACGGCGCGCGCGTCACCCGCGGCCAGCTGATCGCGCTGATGGGCTCGACCGGCCGCTCGACCGGCCCGCACCTGCATTATGAGGTCCGCATCGACGGTCATGCGGT
>NZ_JFYV01000047.1:0-2500 GCF_000632225.1 Sphingomonas sp. RIT328 | reverse complement strand
GTTGAAAAGTTACCGGATGAGTTGTGTTTAGGGGTGAAAGGCCAATCAAGCCGGGAAATAGCTGGTTCTCCGCGAAAACTATTGAGGTAGTGCCTCGGATGGACACCCTAGGGGGTAGAGCACTGGATGGATGCGGGGGTCGCGAGATCTACCAACTCTAACCAAACTCCGAATACCTAGGAGTGATATCCGGGAGACAGACGGCGGGTGCTAAGGTCCGTCGTCAAAAGGGAAACAGCCCTGACCTACAGCTAAGGTCCCCAAGTTATCACTAAGTGGGAAAGCATGTGGAAATCCCAAAACAACCAGGAGGTTGGCTTAGAAGCAGCCATCCTTTAAAGAAAGCGTAACAGCTCACTGGTCTAAACAAGGGTTTCTGCGGCGAAGATGTAACGGGGCTCAAGTGATACACCGAAGCTTAGGGTGTGGCGCAAGCCACGCGGTAGCGGAGCGTTCCGTAAGCCTGTGAAGCGATCTGGTAATGGGTCGTGGAGGTATCGGAAGTGCGAATGCAGACATGAGTAGCGATAAAGAGGGTGAGATGCCCTCTCGCCGAAAGACCAAGGGTTCCTGCGCAAGGCTAATCCGCGCAGGGTGAGCCGGCCCCTAAGACGAGCCCGAAGGGGGTAGTCGATGGGAACCACGTTAATATTCGTGGGCCTGGTGGTGTGTGACGGATGGTGTGAGTTGTTCGGCCTTAACGGATTGGCCGGGCTTCGAAACTGTTCCAGGAAATAGCCCCACCGTATAGACCGTACCCGAAACCGACACAGGTGGTCAGGTAGAGTATACCAAGGCGCTTGAGAGAAGTGTCCTGAAGGAACTCGGCAAATTGCCTCCGTACCTTCGGAAGAAGGAGGCCCAGCATAAGCGCAAGCTCTTGCTGGGGGCACAGGCCAGGGGGTAGCGACTGTTTAGCAAAAACACAGGGCTCTGCTAAGTCGGCTTCAAGACGACGTATAGGGCCTGACGCCTGCCCGGTGCCTGAAGGTTAAGTGGAGGGGTGCAAGCTCTGAAATGAAGCCCAGGTAAACGGCGGCCGTAACTATAACGGTCCTAAGGTAGCGAAATTCCTTGTCGGGTAAGTTCCGACCTGCACGAATGGCGTAACGACTTCCCCACTGTCTCCAGGACATGCTCAGCGAAATTGAATTCTCCGTGAAGATGCGGAGTACCCGCGGTTAGACGGAAAGACCCCGTGCACCTTTACTGCAGCTTCAGAGTGGCATTAGGAAAGAACTGTGTAGCATAGGTGGGAGGCTTTGAAGCGTTGGCGCCAGCCGGCGTGGAGCCATAGGTGAAATACCACCCTGTTGTTTTCTGATGTCTAACCTCGCACCGTTAGCCGGTGCAGGGACCCTCTGTGGCGGGTAGTTTGACTGGGGCGGTCGCCTCCTAAAGAGTAACGGAGGCGCGCGATGGTGGGCTCAGGCCGGTTGGAAACCGGCTGTTAGAGTGCAATGGCATAAGCCCGCCTGACTGCGAGACTGACAAGTCGAGCAGAGACGAAAGTCGGTCATAGTGATCCGGTGGTCCCTCGTGGAAGGGCCATCGCTCAACGGATAAAAGGTACGCCGGGGATAACAGGCTGATAACCCCCAAGAGCTCATATCGACGGGGTTGTTTGGCACCTCGATGTCGACTCATCACATCCTGGGGCTGGAGCAGGTCCCAAGGGTTTGGCTGTTCGCCAATTAAAGTGGTACGTGAGTTGGGTTCAGAACGTCGCGAGACAGTTTGGTCCCTATCTGCCGTGGGCGTCGAAATTTGAGAGGAGTTGACCCTAGTACGAGAGGACCGGGTTGAACGTACCTCTGGTGTACCTGTCGTCGTGCCAACGGCGCAGCAGGGTAGCTATGTACGGACGGGATAACCGCTGAAAGCATCTAAGCGGGAAGCCTCCCTCAAGATAAGATTTCATAGGACGGTGAAAGACCATCACCTTGATAGATCGGATGTGGAAGTGCGGTAACGCATGGAGCTAACCGATACTAATTGTCCTAGTCGCGCTTGAGAGTTACACACCATCAATGACAACCTTGGGTTGCATGAGGCGGATGATACACTCCCAGCTGAAACAATAAGTGCACGCATCGATTTTGAACCAACCGGGGATCCGATGGCCCGCCGCAAGGCAATCGCCAGACGACCCTCGGCACTCCCGCATCGAAGTCCCACTTCGATGCGAAATTCATCCGCCCGCTCCATTGCCTGGTGGCTATAGCGTCGGTGTCCCACCCGATCCCATCCCGAACTCGGCCGTGAAACCCGACTGCGCCAATGGTACTATCGCTCAAGCGATGGAAGAGTAGGTCGTCGCCAGGCATTGTAGCCGGCGGATGAATATACAAGAACCCATTCACACACCCTCTCCCACAGAGAGGCACACCGTGCCGGGCACAACCCCGCACAACACCCAGTGTCGCGGGGTGGAGCAGCCCGGTAGCTCGTCAGGCTCATAACCTGAAGGTCACAGGTTCAAATCCTGTCCCCGCAACCA
>NZ_JFYV01000046.1 GCF_000632225.1 Sphingomonas sp. RIT328 | reverse complement strand
CGCGACACCGTCTTGGTCGACACGCCGGCGTGGCGGGCGACGTCGACGATCGTGGTGCGATGCGGAGCCTGGACCATGCGCCGGTGTACGGGGCGTCATCGCGGCGGTCCACTGCGCAGGCCGCCGCAACCGCCGCGACACGGTTGACAACGTCGGACAAAAGGTATCGAACTGAGCGTGCCGCCGACGAGCGGGACGAGGGAGAGAGAGCCGATGAACCGCCGCGACATGCTACGAAGCGGACTGACCGCGGGCGCCGGGCTGGCGCTGACGCAGCGCGCCGCGGCCGATCCGGTCGATCTCTCCTTCCCGCGCGATTTCCGCTGGGGCTGTGCGACCGCCGCCTATCAGATCGAGGGCGCGGTGCGCGAGGACGGCCGCGGCCAGACCAATTGGGACGTCTTCTCGCATACGCCGGGCAAGGTCGCCAACAACGATACCGGCGACGTCGCCTGCGACAGCTATCACCGCTACCGGGACGATATCGCGCTGCTCAAGGGGCTGGGCGTCAACAGCTACCGGCTGTCGATCGCCTGGTCGCGGATCTTCCCCGACGGGCGCGGCACGCCGAACGCCAAGGGCGTGGATTATTACAACCGCGTGATCGACGGCCTGCTCGCCGCCGGCATCCGGCCCTATGTGACGATGTTCCACTGGGATCTGCCGGCGGCCCTGCCCGGCGGCTGGCAGAATCGCGACACCGCATACGCCTTCGCCGATTATGCCGGCTTCATGGCCAAGACGCTGTCCGACCGCGTGCAGGACGTCATGACGGTCAACGAACTCGCCTGCTTCACCGATCTCGGCCATATGCGCGGCATCCACGCGCCGGGGCTGCAGCTGCCGCCGGCGGGGGTGAACCAGGTGCGCCATCACGGCGTGCTGGCGCACGGCCTCGGCGTGCAGGCGATCCGCGCGCAGGCGCGCGCCGGCACCCGCGTCGGCATCGCCGACAATATCGCGCTGCACATCCCGGCGATCGAGACGGCCGAGCATATCGCCGCCGCCAAGCGCGCGACCCGCGAACGCAATGCGATGTTCCTGACCGCGATCATGGAAGGCCGCTATCTCGACAGCTATCTCGCCGAACAGGGCGCCGCGGCGCCCAAGGTGCAGGCGGGCGACATGGCGGCGATCGGCAGCCCGCTCGATTTCGTCGCGCTCAACATCTATACGCCCGAATGGGTGCGCGCCGACGACAGCGCGAAAGGCTATGCGGTCATCCCGCACATCGCCTCGTCACCGCGCATGGCCTCGCCTTGGCTCGTCGTCGCGCCGGAGGTCGCCTATTGGGGCGTGCGGCTGGTCAGCGACTTGTGGCGGCCGAAGACGCTGTACGTGTCGGAGAATGGCGCGTCGGCCGACGATCCGGTCACCGGCGGGCGGGTCGATGACGTCGACCGGATCATGTATCTGCGCAACTATCTCGGCCAGTTCCGCCGCGCCGTCGCCGAAGGCTATCCGCTCAAGGGCTATTTCCTGTGGAGCCTGATGGACAATTTCGAATGGGCGGACGGCTATGGCAAACGCTTCGGCATCCATTACGTCGACTTCAAGACGCAGCGGCGGACGCCCAAGCTGAGCGCGGCCTGGTACAAGGAAGTGGTCCGCCGCAACACGATCGTGTGAGCCGCGCCGGGCCGGCGCGGCCCGTCGCGTGTCAGCCGGTCGGGCTGTCGGCGGTGAAGGCGGAGCAGCACGGTGTCATCACCGGGCCGAATTCCATCAGCTCGATCCGCGTCCCGTCGGGATCGTAGAAATTCGCCTGCCACTTGCCGTCCAGCCCCATCTGCGGGCCGTCGTGGCGGGGGCTGAGCCGGTTCTCGCGATAGAGCGTCGTCACCGCCGCCTGCATGTTGCGCACGCCGAGCGACAGATGGTTGAGCACGCCGAGCTGATTGGCATCGACCTTGGCGAGCGGCACGTCGGAGCCGGGCCCGACCATCATATATTCTAGCCAGTCGCGCCCGTCCGGCGTCTGCTGCGAGATCCAGTCGACCTTGCTCGCATCGAAGGCGCCGAACCAATAGGGGCGGAAACCGAGCAGCCGGCGGTAGAGGTCGTCCTGCCGTGCCCGGTCGTGCACGGCATAGCCGACATGAATGATCCGGCCGCTGATCGCGCCCGGGACGGCGGCATTGTCGGTGGCCGCCGCCTGGACGAACTGGATCTCATTGCCCTCGGGATCGTGGGTCGCGAACCAGCGGTCGCCGTTCGCGCCGCGCTGGACGGGCGACAGGTCGGTCTTGCCGTGGCGGGCGAGCCAGGCCCGCAATCCCGCCGCATCCGCGGTCGCATAAGCGACGTGCGCGAGCCTGCTCGGCCCGTGGCCGGGCGGCAGCGGCAGCACCTCGACGAACTGGCGCGCACCGAAATAATAGCGCGTCCCCGCCGGATCCTCGACATCCCGGCCCTCGCGCGCGCCGAGCACCCGCGTGTAGAAGTCGCGCGTCTTCGCCGCATCGGTCGCATAGACGGCGAGGTGCGACACGCCAGTGATCGCCGGCCGCTCCTCCGCCGCGGGCGGCGCGGCGGCCGATGTCGCGGTCAGCAGTCCGATCAGCGCCAGTGTCCGGATCATCACCCTCTCCCTGCTCGTCACCCGTGCCGTCGCGGCCGGGCTGCGGCTGTTACCGCTCCCGACACCGCTATAGGCCGCGTCATATCGCCTGTCATTGCGCAGGGTTGGTCTCGCCAGCGTCGAATTGCGCGCCGCCCGCCTCCGGGAAAGTTGGCCGGTCCGGGCCGCCGCGCTACGCCATAGCCATGCAGGAACTCACGCTTGCCGTCGTCGGCATCGACTTTCCCAATGCGGACGGCGGCAACCGCCGCTCCGAGGCGATGATGACGCTCCCCGGCGAGCCGGTCGCGCTGCGGCCCGAGCCGAAGAACCCCCATGACGCCAATGCCATCGCGGTGGTCAGCCCGCGCGGCGTCCAGCTCGGCTATCTCAACGCCGAACGCGCGCCCTATATCGGCGCGCGACTGGCGCGCGGCGAGGCGGCGGAGGCGATCTTCCAGGGGCTGGACGGCGGGGCGGCATTCATCCGGCTGCGCTTCGGCGGTGGCGCGCCGACGCTGCCGCCGTCATCGCAGCGGCCGGCGACGCCGCCCCGGCCGGCGCGCCCGCCGCGTCGATCCGAACCCTATGACCCGCACGCTTTCTATCCGGACGAGGACGGCCCCGAATGGGGTGCGTGACGACCGCCGCGCGCCGGCGGTCTCAGCGGCGGCCGAAGCCGGCGGTGCTGCTCTCGCCCGCGTCGTGGCGATCGCGGCCGGCGAGCACATTCTCCAGTTCATCGAGCGTATGCGGCACGTCGAGATGCTGCGCGCCGAGGAACAGGCGCGAACCCGCGCCCTCGGGCACCGCATGGGTGAGCTTGTCGATATCGACCAGAGCCTTGCCCGCCGGCAGCATCTCCATCTGCACAAATCGCATTGCCGTTCTCCTTATCCCCGCACAGACGCTACAGGCCAACGCGCCGGCCCGCGAAAGGGGCTCGGACGACCACAGGACAAGGACATCATCATGGCGAACGGCCGGCACGTCGAGCAGAGAGCGGAGAGACACCATGGCTGAGATCGTCATCACCCCCAGCGGCCCGGGCGCGATCGAAGCGGGCCTGATGGTCGACGAGACGGGCACGCGCTTCGTCGTGCTGACCTTCAACGAACCCGAGGCGGACCCGGTGCTGGTCACCTTCACCGTGCCGATCTTCCAGAATTTCGTCCGGCATCTCGGCAAGACCGCCGAGGCCGCGGCGGACGAGTTGAACTGGGTGGTGCCGGAATGAAGACGCCCCGCCGTCCGTAGTGACACAGAAGCAGGCGGGGCGCCGGGGCCGAATTGCCTCGCCGACGACCCTAGCCGCATATGGTTAAGGGAAGGATAACGCCTTGGCGCCCCGCCCCCGGCCCGCGGGAGCGGGGGCGGAGCGCCGGTCCGTAGTGACCGACGCCTGTGTGGTCGGCGCGCCGCCGGCTGGCAAGCCGGGCCGATCCTCGACCTGCGTCACCGTGGCACAGCCGCGCCCGCGACTGTGGCCGATCATCGCGCGCAAAGCACCGCTCGCCGCAGGACGAGGCCCGATCGCCCGCCGCTCACCCGGCGTAAACCTTTGCGGCTGCACGGATCTGTCCATCGCCACCGGCCATTCGGGTGAACGGAGAGTTACGATGCCGATCTATATCGCCATGTCGGGTTTCATCGCCGCCAATCTGACGGTGATCGCCGCCGAAGTGTGGAAGATGCGCCGCATCGCCCAGACGCGCCGCGGCTGAGTCGCCGGTCCGGGACCCGTCAGCGGCCGTCGCCCGTTGGGCGCCGGTAGAACGGAGTGAGACGCATGCCCGGATTGCTGAACGACAAAGCGACGCTGTATCGCCGCCTTCCCGACGGAGACGACGGCACGGCGCAGCACCGGCAGGAACTCGACGGCACCGTCCGCGACTGCGCCCGCTACCTGCGCGACCAGCCGGCCGAGGCACGCGACGGCTTCTTCGCCGAACTGTCGACCGGCGCACGCCTCTCCGCGGTCGAGATCGAGCGGGTGGCGAACGAGGAGGCCTGACGGGACCGGCCATCGCCGCGCATCCGGGCGAAGCGGGTTGCACGATGCAGCCGGGCTGCGCGCCGCGATGGCCGCCGGCGGTGCGCCGACCCGCACCGGCCTTATTCCCGATCGCGCCGGGATTTGCTAAGCGGCACAGGAGGATGTGCCAGGGGGCCTGTCCGCTCTTGGACGCCCGGATGATCCGTTCCCAGCCTGTCAGCGTGTTCGACCGCATCGTCGCCTGGTCGCTCGGCCTGCAACTGTCGCGAACGACGCAATATCTGCTCGCGACGCTGGTCATCCTCGCGGTGGGCGGGGGGCGCGTGCTGTTCGTGCCGGACACGCTGCCGTGGCTGCTGTTCATCCCGGCGACGATCGCCATCGCGCTGATCACGGGCAAGGGGCCGGGGCTGTTCGCCGCCGGCCTGTCGACCGCCACCGGCATCGCCTCGCTCGGCACGTTCGCGCATCCCACCTGGGTGCCGCGCCAGCAATGGATCGCGGCCGGCCTGTTCCTCCTCGTGATGATCGGCCTCGTCATCCTCACCGCCGAGCTGCGCGGGTCGCTGCGGCGCGCACGGCGGCTCAATGCCGAGCTGGTCGAAAGCGAGCGGCGGGCGGTCGAGCGGCAGGCCTTCCTGTCCGGCGTGCTGGCGAGCTCGACCGACTGTATCACGGTGCTCGACCTCGACGGCCGGCTGACCTTCATGAGCGACGGCGGGCAGCGCGTGATGGAGGTCGGCGACTTCAACGCGGTCGCCGGCTGTCCCTGGCCGGATTTCTGGCAGGGCGACGGCCGGGCCGAGGCCGAGGCGGCGATCGAGGCGGCGCGGCGCGGCGCGGCACGCAGCTTCGTCGGCAAGGCCGACACCTATCGCGGCACGCCGCGATGGTGGCATGTCGCGGTCAGCCCGATCGCCGGGCCCGACGGCCGTCCCGATCGCATCCTCGCCGTCTCGCGCGACATCACCAATTTGCGCGCCAGCGAGGAGGACCGCGACCGCTTCGTCCGGCTGGCGGAGAACAGCACCGACTTCATCGGCATGGCGCGGACCGACGGCAGCGTCTTCTATCTCAACGATGCGGCGCGGCGGCTCGTCGGTCTCGACGGCGCCGACCTCGCGCGGCTGACCATCGCCGACTTCTTCCCGCCCGACCAGGTCGGGACGGTGACGCGCACGGTGCTGCCGGCGGTGGCGCGCGACGGTCATTGGGCCGGCGCGCTCGATTTCCGGCATTTCGGCACCGGCGAACTGATCCCCGTCCTCTATTCGGTCTTCCCGATCACCGATGCGAGCGGCGCGCTGATCGGCTATGCCACGGTGACGCGCGACTTCCGCGACCGGCGCCGCGCCGAAGACGACATGCGGCTGATGAACGACGAGCTGGCGCACCGGCTCAAGAACGTGCTGGCGGTCGTCCAGTCGGTCGCCGCGCAGACGTTGCGCGGCATTCCCGAGGCGGAGGCGGCGAGCCGCAGCCTGTCGGCGCGGCTCGTCGCGCTCGGCGCCGCCACCGACGTGCTGACCGGCCGCTCGTGGCGCTCGGCCGATCTGTGCGAACTGGCGACCCGCGCCCTTTCCCCCCACGGCCGGATCGGCGAGCGCATCCGGCTGTCCGGCCCGGCGGTGACGCTCAAGCCCGAACTGACCGTCGCCTTCGCGCTCGCGCTGCACGAGCTGGCGACCAATGCCGCCAAATATGGGGCGCTGTCGAACGACACCGGCCATGTCGCGCTCACCTGGTCGATCGACGGAGAGGGCGACGATGCCAGCCTGTCGGTCTGCTGGCGCGAGGCGGGGGGACCGCCGGTGACGCCGCCGCTGCGCAAGGGCTTCGGCTCGGTGCTGATCGAACGCTCGCTGCGCAGCTATTTCAGCGGCAAGGCCGCAACCGACTATCGGCCGGACGGTTTGGTGTTCGAACTGGCAGCGCGGCTCGGCGATGCCGCCATCGTGACCGGGAATTGAACGTGGGTCAGAGCAGACCGATCGGCAGCAGGACGATCCTGATCGTCGAGGATGAGGCGTTAGTCCGCTTCGACCTCGTCGATTTCTTCACGCTCGCCGGATGGCGGGTGTTCGAGGCGGACCATGCCGAGGCGGCGATCGCCATCCTCGATTCCCACAAGGAGATCCGCGTCGTGCTGACCGACGTGCAGATGCCCGGATCGATGGATGGCGTGAAGCTCGCCCATTACGTCCGCGAACGCTTCCCGCCGACCGTCCTGTTCGTCGTGTCGGGCAATGCGCCGATCCCGCAGAGCGAACTGCCGACGCGCACCACCTTCCTGCCCAAGCCCTTCGATCCGCACCGGCTGCTGCGCCAGATCGAGGGCATGGCGCGGGCCTAGGCCCCTTCCCCCGCCCTCCCCCGC
>NZ_JFYV01000045.1 GCF_000632225.1 Sphingomonas sp. RIT328 | reverse complement strand
CGCCGGCGGGGCGGGGGCAAGCGTATCGAAGGTCATCGCTTTCGCCTAAAGCCCCGCCATGACGACGGCAATCTATGCGATCGGGATCGGGTCGAACCGGCGCGGGCGGCACGGCGGCCCGGCGGCGGAGGTGGCGGCGGCGATCGATGCGATCGGCGGCATCGTCGCGGTGTCGCCGGTAATCGCATCGGCGCCGCTGGGTCCGTCGATCCGCCGATTCGCCAATGCCGCGGTGCTGATCGCCAGCGACGCGCCGCCGCCGATGCTGCTCGCCCGGCTCAAGCGGATCGAGGCGTCCTTCGGGCGGCGACGCGGCCGCCGCTGGGGGGCGCGGGTGATCGACCTCGATATCCTGCTCTGGTCGGGCGGCGTCTGGCGCGAACCCCGGCTTCGCGTGCCGCACGAGGCGCTCGCTGCGCGCAGCTTCGTGCTGGCGCCGCTGGCGGCGATCGCGCCCGACTGGCGGGGGGCGCCGGTCGGGCGCAGCGTAAGACAATTGGCACATGCAGTTGACCGACCGCGCCCCCGCGCTTAGGTGCGCCGGATCGATGGCGGGGGTCCGTAGCTCAGTCGGTAGAGCAAGCGACTTTTAATCGAGAGGTCCCGGGTTCGAGCCCCGGCGGACCCACCATCGTGTTCTCACAAACACTCCGGCACTTTGTCATTGGCACAGTGGCCTGATTATAGTGACACGTTCGCCAATGGCGAATACCTGGCCAGATCGCATCCTCTTGTTTTCGCATAACTTTGTCGTGCGGAGAAGGCATGCTTGACGGTCGCTTTCGAACCGTTGTCACAACCAAGTTGCCTGTATCTTGACCAACTAAGGTGGTCCGCACACGGTGAAACTCGATCCTCGAAAGCATTGGCCACGCTCCTTCTGGGGATGGCATATCGGCGCTCCAATGCTTTCAAGGCACGTCAAAATTATCCCTTGTCATCTCAAGTGGTGTGCCGGTTCAGCCAAGCGGCCTTCGATCGTCTTGGCGATAGGGGCGGATCGAGACGCATATCGGTTTCTTTTACCATGGGAGCGCCAGGATGCGGCGGTTTGAAAGACTACTATCAGCGGCTTGCCTACCCCGCACAGGTAGCGCCCAGTCCCACCGACCGTCCGACCCCGTAGCTCGCGACGCCGCTCCCCGCCGTCGCGACGTCCGCGAACTAGTTCTTCGCGGTTGGCGCGGAGACCGCGAGTGACGACGTGGTGCAACCACCTGAGCAGGCGGACCAGCAGCGTGGCCGCAGTCGGGCTGCGTCGTGTCCTCGCGGCGCTCGAAGCAGGAGAGGGAAGGGGCTGGGGACCGGCTTGGACCATCCGCGGCGTAGACCGGGACGAGAGCGGCGCGAGGCGGGAATGGAGCGCCGAGATGGTCTGGCGGGACTCGCAGATCCTCACCGTCACCATGGCTCCGGACGTACGCTCGGACTGCGGCAGGATCAGCGTCGAAGAGGATCTCCGATGTCGCCGCGCCAACGAGCCGCGGCGCGACATGGGCATGGAGGCGGCGATCCTTTCGGACTGGCTGGCGGGCTTCGAGCCACCCGGCTTCGATCCGCGCGTCCTCACCCGGGCCGAACGGTCGGCTGCCTACGCCACGGCGCTGGCGAGGGCGGCCGCCTACACGTTCGACGTCCAGTGGGTGCAGCTTGGCTGGTATCCGGGACGTGGCCGCCGCGCCGCGAGGCTGTTGGTCCACAAGGAGCGGGCGTCCATGGTTTTCGGCGACAGGATGGAGCCCGGTATCCATCGCGTCTTCAGCCCCAAGCTCGCCCAGATGCTCGCACGCGAGGGGAACCGGTTCATGCACGTCAAGAAGGCGTGGGTCAGCAAGCGCCATGGCGTGCTGATCCAGATCGGGCCTGCGATCCGCGTCGGGATGTTCAACGAGGCAACCGAGGCCGTCGAGATCCTGCGGGCCCTCCAGTACCTGCCCGAGGGCGCACACCTGTAGCTGGCAGCGTCCTCGACCTGGACGGCGGAGAGGGGAGGAACCACGGTCTGCGCCGATGGTCGCGCCTTAGGCGACCACTCGACGAAGTCATCGCTTTCGGGAGCTCCGACCCGAAGCACATCGGCAGACTTGTACCCGCCCCTGAGGACACGTTCGTCGCCAACCGCATTGTTACCCGAAAGCACGAAGTCTGAGCTCGGATCGCCCCTTTCGAGGACGGACAGACCCTCCTCGGAATGGCCCTTGGAACCATAGGATCGGCTGAGCGGACTAAGCAGGAATAGACGAAACTCGCGAAAGCTCGGCGGAAGGGACCCTCATGACCATAGGCAAGCGGACTTTGACGGAGGCGGAGGTCGAGCGTCTTTCAATCCTCGTCGGCCGCCGCCTGGCGGATCTGCGCGATCCCGACGTCCGCGCCCCCACGCCCGCCGACTTCGTCGCGGAGGAGCACTGGAGCCCGTCCAACCGCTACGACCTCGCGGTGGACGTCGACGTCGGCACGACCGTCCTGACCATCCGAAATCAGTCCGGCGGACATTTTCCCATGTCCGGGGGCCGGGTGGATCTCGACGCCCTCTCCCGAGACGTGATGATGCACGTCTTCCTCGCCGTCGCCGACGAGCCGGGCATCGAGCGGCTGGGGATCGTCGAGGCGGCGGTCCGCGCGAAGATCGCGCGCGGCCGGCTCCCGATGGAGCTGCTGTCGGTGCGCTTCGCTCCGGCAGGCTTCGGCCGACCTCAACCGTTGGCCGACCGTGGCTTTTGGGTCCGGATGCGGCTGCTGGACGACCTCCTCCAGCCCTACGTCGAGCTCGTCGAAGGCAGGTCGGCGAAGGAGGCCTGTCAAGACGTCGGGAGGCTCCGAAAGGCGCAGACGGCCCGCCGTAACGCCAAGGCTCGGCTGGACCGGCAGGGGGCCTTCCTCGAGATCGAAGCCGTCGCGGAGCACGCGATCCTCGCCGCGGGGCGCACCGTGGGCGAGGTCGTCGAGACCATGCTGGCCGAGCGCAAGGAAGGCGTCGGCTGCGGTCGCCACGTGACGCTGTGGGGCCACCTCGACGGGGAGCACGTGAGCGTCGTCGCCCGATACGGGCGACTGCGCCTCGAAGCCGACCTGCCCGGCATCCGGCTGACTTGGAATACCGGACTGAGGATACGTCCTGCCCTTCGCGACCCCGTCGCGTCGACTAGGAGCTGGGTTGTGGGAGACCTGGTCCGACATCCGCTGCTGCCAACGGAGGCCGATGTCCAGCTCGAGGCCGCCGACGCCATGGGCGCCACCTTCTTCCGTCTCGTGGAGGACGTCCACCCGATCCAACTCGCCGGGCCGGTCGGTTCGTAGACGCAGGGCGTGGCTCCGCCCCAACGATGCGGCCACGTCGACGGTTCGGGGGGTGGGGGGGCTTGGGCTGCTCCAGTTCGGACTCTTCGAGGCGCACGTCAGGTCCTCCCCCGGCGCCTGGCCCGACGACTCCGGAATGCCACCTGCAAACCGCTGGGTCGCGATCCGTCGCCGCGACCCAGCGGCGGCGACCGCCGACCGGAGCTGCGCTTCGAACCGCAGGAACCGCCGGTGGGGACGAGGCCTGCCGTGCCGGCGCTCAGACGTCCAGCGCCGTGACGCTGTTACCGCCCTCCGCCGGCGGAAGGCGAATACGATGGCCGGTCGGCCATATAGATCGGTCGCGTCCAAGAGACGGCCGCCGTCGTCGTGGTGCGGCGTACGATCGTCCCCGTCAGGCGAAGATCTCGGTAAGGCGATCGACGTCGGGACCGTCCTTCCAGTGGCGCAGCTCGATGAAGAGCGAGGCGCCGACGAGCGTGAACCAGGTCAGCGACACGGTGGTGACGACCGACTGGAGAAGCTGCAGGAACAGCGACGGCGCAGGCATCGCGCGGAGCTGCCCGCCGCCGGTCATCGCGCCGAAGCTGCCATAGCCCGCCACGCTGACCACGCCGACCATCGCGGAGGCGAGCATGTAGAAGACGAGGGCCAGCAGCAGGATGCCGAAGACGTGCCAACGTGCGCCCTTCGTCAGATGGCGGCTGCGTCCGAAGGCGCCGAACACGCCAGGCCGCTCCGCGACGATCACGGGCAGGCTGACGGACCACATCACGGCGAGCATGATGCCCGGCACCAGGAGGAGGATGCTGGCGGCCCATACGCCGAGGAGAAACAGCAGGTAGACCGCGAACAGAGGAAGAAAGCGCCGCACGCCGACCTGCAGGGTTTCCGCGAGGTCAGCCCGCCGGCCCTGGTCGTGCGCAACCGCCGCCTGGACCAGCGCGCCGCTGGCGACGAGCCAAAGCACGCCGACGATGATGCCGTACACGCCGAACAGCGCGTAGGCGCCGCCCTGCAGCTTCTCCAACATCCAGTTACGCCCCGCGAACTGACTCAGCACCAGTTGCGGCAGCGCCATCAGAATAAACGCTACGCCCAGCGTCGCGATCGGATTGTCCTTGATGATGCCGAAGCTGCGGCCGAAAACGCCGCCGACCGACAGGGCGCGGCGTGACCTGCCGACAGACTGACTCGCCATAAAGATCCCCCTCCCGGCTCCGTCCTCGGAAGGTGGCAAGGCGCCCCCGCGGTGTCCAGCCCGATCTTCTCCGACCAAAGCGGCGGTTAGCGGATTGCGCGTGCAGTCGATCCGGCTACAGTCTGCCACGGGGCAGCGGAGCGTCGCTGGGAGGGCACGATAGGGGCTTCAGCACAGGGTGTGACGGCGGGTGCCGACCGGCTGGCGAGCGCCCATGCCGCGTTGCGCGCCGATCCCTCGATCCAGTTCGCGCTGACGCGGCCGCCGCCGCCGCCCGAGCCGCCCGCGTGGCTGCGTACGGTGGCGCGCTGGCTCGCCGAGCTGTTCCGCCCGATCGTCCGGTTCCTTCGCCGGCTGACCGGCCTGATGCCCGATGCGCCCTACGCGCGCATCCTGCTCTGGATGCTGCTCGCCGGAATCGCGGTTGCGGTGATCTCGATGATCGTCGTGCGAATCCGGTCGCGCGAATGGCGCCTGCCCGCACGCCGGCGGCGCGAGACGACGCAGGACGCGGTCGATCAGGTCTGGACGCCGGACGAAGCGCCTGCACGTGCCTGGCTCAACGCGGCGGATCGGCTGGCGGGCGAGGGCCGCTTCGCCGAGGCGATCCATCACCTGCTGTTCCACTCGATCGAGGACATCGCGCGTCGGAGGCCGGCACTACGGCGCCCGTCGCTGACCAGCCGCGAACTCGCCGCGGCGGCGCTGCTGCCGGCCGCGGTCCGCCCGCTGTTCGCGCAAATTGCCGGTCTGGTCGAGCGCAGCCTGTTCGGCGGGCGCCCGATCGGCCGGGAGGAATGGCAGGTCGCGCGCGGGGCCTACGCCGACCTTGCCCTCCCGCAGCGGTGGCGGCCATGAGCGAGCTCGCGATAGGCGCGTCGGGCGGCGGATCGAGCCGAAGCGCGGGCAGCGTCCTTTCGCCGCTGACGGTCGCGCTGATGCTCGTCATCGGCATTGTCGGCTTCGCGGGATCGCTGCTGCTCGGCGCCTATGCGCCAGATCTCCGCTCCGGGCGCAACGGCGGCACGCACGCGCTCTCCAACGCCGCCACCGGCTTCGCGGGGATCGTCGACCTGGCGCGCGCGACCGGGCGCAACCCACGGCTGATCCGCGCGGAGGGCGAGTGGAGGACCGAGGATCTGGTGGTCGCCACGCCCGAACACGGCACGGTCGACATGAGCAGGCTGATGGCCGCCCGCCGAGGTCGCGCGACCTTGATCGTGCTGCCCAAATGGGCGACGACCCCGGACCGGGACGTGGCGGGATGGGTGGACGTCGTCGGCCTGCTGCCCGCGTCCGACCCGGCGGGCACGCTGGCGCCGGCGACCCCCATGGTCGTGACCCGCCATCCTAGCGGCGGCCGGCCGTTGCATGCGGTGCGCTGGGCGCCGGCGTCGCTCTCGGTCGCGGCGCCGCGGCCCCTGCAGGTGGTCCGTTCGCCCGCCCTGACGCCGCTCGTCACCGACGACGCCGGCGGCATCGTGCTGGGACAGATCGGTCAGAGCCCGGTCTACATCCTTTCCGATCCCGACCTCCTCGACAACAACGGCATCCGCCGTCTTGAACGCGCGCGCGCCGGGCTGGACCTGCTCGACTTCGTCAACTCGACCGGAGCCACCGGCATCGCCTTCGACGTGACGCTGAACGGCCTCGGCCGTGGCCGCAGTCCGCTGAAGCTCGCTTTCGAACCGCCGTTCCTGGCGATGACGTTGGCGTCGGTGGTCGCGCTGGCACTGGTCGGATGGCAGGCGCTCATCCGCTTCGGCCCTGTGCAGCCGCCGGCTCGCGCGATCGCGTTCGGCAAGACCGCGCTGATCGACAACAGCGCGACGATCGTGCGCAAGGCGGGTCACGAAGGTGGTCTCGGCCCGCGCTACGCCGCGCTGCTCCGCGAGCGCGCACGGGCGATCTTCGGCGTGCCACCGGGGCTGAGCGACGCGGAGGCCGACGCCTATCTTGACCGTCTGCAGGGATCGACGCGGTTCACCACGCTGGTCGCCGACGCGATCGCCGCAGAACACGCGGCGGACATGCTCGCCAGCGCGCAGGCGCTGCATCAATGGCAACAGGAGAAGACGCGGTGACGGTCAACGAGGTCCAGGCGCTGGGACAGGCCATCCGCGCCGAAGTCGGCAAGGCGGTCGTCGGCCACGACGCCACCGTCGACCTGATGCTTGTCGCGCTGTTCGCGGGCGGGCATATCCTGCTGGAAGGCCCGCCGGGCACCGCCAAGACGCTGCTCGCGCACAGCTTCGCGCGCACCCTCGGCCTCGATTTCGGCCGCATCCAGTTCACGCCGGACCTGATGCCCGGTGACATCGTCGGCGCCAATCTGTTCAACTTCCAGAGCTCGACCTTCTCGCTGACGCGCGGGCCGATCTTCACCGAGCTTCTGCTGGCGGACGAGATCAACCGCACCTCGCCAAAGACGCAGGCCGCGCTGCTGGAGGCGATGCAGGAACGCACCGTCACCATCGATGGCGACAGCCTGCCGCTCAGCAGCCGCTTCACCGTCGTCGCGACGCAGAACCCGATCGAACAGCAGGGCGTCTATCCGCTGCCCGAGGCGCAGCTCGACCGCTTCCTGTTCAAGCAGATCGTGGCCTATCCCTCCGCCGACGAGGAACGCCGGATCGTCGCGGGCCATGGGGCGCGACAGGCGGCGATGTCGCCGGCGGACTGGGGCGTCGAGACGCGCGCCGATGCGGCGACGATCGACGCCGCGGTGGCGACGGTGGCGAGCGTCCGGCTGGTCAACGAGGTGATCGACTACATCGTCGCGCTGATCCGCGGCACGCGCGACGTCGCCGATCTGGACAGCGGCGCCTCGCCGCGCTCGGGTGCGATGCTGGCGGGCGCGGCAAGGGCGCGCGCGGCGCTCGACGGACGGGACTTCGTCATCCCCGACGACGTGAAGGCGCTGGCGCCGGCGCTGCTGCGCCACCGACTGATCCTGTCGCCCGCCGCCGAGATCGGCGGCCGCGCGATCGAGGACGTGGTCGCGCGGATCATCGACACCATCGAGGCGCCGCGTTGATCTATCCGACCCGCATCGCGGTGCTGGCGGCGGCGATCGGAGCGCCGCTGGCGCTGCTGGTCGCTCTGCTGTTTCCGGCGTCCTGGTATGCGGGGCTCGGCTGGCCGCTCGCGGTGGTGGCGCTGGCGGCGGCCGACGCGCTGCTGGGACGTGCGCGGGTGAACGTGGTCGTGGCGCTGCCGCCGTCGACGCCGGTTGGGGTGACGGCGAGCATGCCTGTCGCGGTGTCGGTCGCAGGCGGGCGTCCGCCGGCCGCGGTGCAGGTGGCGGTGACGCGCGATCCGCTGGTGACGTTTCCGGACGGGCCGCGGCTGGACGTGCCGCTCGATCGGGGCAGAGGCGCCGCCGCTCTGTCGCTGACGCCGCTGCGCCGGGGGACCGCGAGCTTCGAGACGGTCTGGGTGCGTTGGGCGGGGCCTCTGGGCCTGATCTGGCGACAGCGGCGCATCGACGGCGCGCGCGCGCTGCCGATCCTGCCTGACGTCGAGGCGATCCGCGAACAGGGCGCGCAGGTGTTCCAGCGCCACGCGGTGCAGGGACTGCTGGCGCAGACCGACCGAGGCGACGGCACCGATTTCGACGCCCTTGTCGAGTTCCGCACGGGCATGGACCGGCGAGCGATCGACTGGAAGCAGTCCGCGCGGCATCGCAGGCTCTACGCCAAGGACTACCAGGCCGAACGCAACAGCCAGATCGTCTTCGCGATCGACGCCGGGCGGCAGATGTCCGAACCGGTCGGCGGCATCCCGCGGATCGACCGGGCGATCTCCGCGGCACTGCTGACCGGCTGGCTGGCGCTGAAGCTCGGCGACCGGGTCGCGCTCCACGCCTTCGACTCGCGTCCGCGCGTCGCCAGCGGCTTCATCGGCGGATCGGGGGCCTTTCCCGAACTCCAGCTGCTCGCGGCGGGGATCGACTACAGCGGCGACGAGACAAACTACACGTTCGCGCTGACGACGCTGGCCGCCAAGCTGACGAGACGTTCGATGATCGTCCTGTTCACCGAATTCACCGATCCGACCTCCGCGGACTTCCTGGTCCGTGCGGCGGCGCGGCTCCTGAAGACCCATCTGGTGCTGGTCGTGGTTCTGCGCGACGACGAGCTGGAGACGATCGTCGAGGCGCCGCCCGCCGTGCCCGCCGACGTCACGCGCGCGGTGACGGCCGCGGCGCTGCTCCGCGACCGGCGGCTGGTGCTGCTGCGCCTGCGCCACATGGGGGTCCACGTCGTCGAAAGCCGGCACGACCAGGTCGCCGAGCGGCTCGTCGAAGGCTACGTCGACCTCAAGCGGAGGGGCCTGTCGTGAGCGCGTTCGTCGAGGCGGCGCCGCCGCTGCTCAACGCCAGCCGCTTCCGCGCGGCGCACGAGGCAGACTGGGCGAGGCTCGACGTCCTGCTGAGGCGGATCGAGAAGCGGTCGGTGCGCGCGCTGTCCGAAGACGACCTGCTCGCCTTGCCGCTGCTGTATCGCACGACGCTGTCGTCGCTGTCGGTCGCGCGCGAGACGTCGCTCGACCGCGCGGTGGTCGACTACCTCGAGCAGCTGTGCGCGCGCGCCTACTTCCAGCTGTATGGCGTGTCCGGTTCGGCATGGCGCGACGTGCGGCACTTCTTCACCCATGGCTGGCCGGCGGCGGTCGCCTCGCTGTGGCGCGAGACGGTGGTGATGGCGGTGCTGACCGTGCTGGGCGCGATCGCCGCCTACTGGCTCGTGCGGTCGGACCCTAGCTGGTACTACGGGATCATCCCCGAAGCGCTGGCGGGCGGCCGCGATCCGACCGCGTCGCCCGAGGCGCTGCGCGCGACGCTCTACAAGACCCAGAGCGACGGGCTGGGGACCTTCGCCGGCTTCCTGTTCAACCACAATGCGCAAATCGCAATCTTCGCGTTCGCCCTCGGGTTCGCCTTCGTCGTGCCGACCGCGCTGCTGATCCTCTACAACGGGCTGATGCTGGGGGCGATGATCGCGGTGTTCGCCAGTAAGGGACTGGGGCCGAACTTCCTCGCCTGGCTGGCGATTCACGGCACGACCGAGATGTTCGCGATCATCGTCTCGGGCGCGGCGGGGATGCGGATCGGCACGGCCATCGCCTTCCCCGGCGGGCAGTCGCGGATGGCGGCGCTGGTGCAGGCGGGGCGTACCGCTGCGGTCGCGGTGGCCGGCGTCGTGCTGATGCTCGCCGTCGCCGCGATATTGGAGGGGATCGGCCGACAGGTGGTCACGCGCGACGCCTCGCGCGCGGCCATCGGCCTGGCGATGCTGGCGGTGTGGCTGGTCTACTACTACGGGATCGGGAGGCGGCATGCGGCGCGCGCTTCGCAATAGTCCGCGGCAAGACGGTCCAGCGACGCTGCGCCGCGGCTTCGTGACGCCGGAGGGCGTCGACCTGCAGCTGGAGCTGGGCGGCGCGGGGACGCGCGCCTCCGCGTTCCTTATCGACGTCGTGCTGATGCTGTGCGTGCTGGTCGCGGCCTCGCTGGGGTTGTTCGCGTTCGCCGTCGCGGCGCGTGCGGAGCTCGCCGGCATCCTGTGGCTGATCGGCGCCTTCTGCCTGCGCAACGGCTGGTTCGTGCTGTTCGAGACGAGCGGGCGCGGCGCGACTCCGGGCAAGCGGCTGATGGGCCTGCGCGTCATCGCGCGGGATGGGGCGAGGCTGACCGGTGGCGCCGTGCTGGCGCGCAACGCGATGCGCGAGATCGAGGTGTTCCTGCCACTCTCCTTTCTCGGGGCGCAGGCGGCGATGGGGACGGCCGATGCGTTCCTGACAATCTTTGCGCTGCTCTGGACGGGCATCTTCCTGTTCTTTCCGCTGTTCAACCGCGATCGCCTGCGCATCGGCGATCTGGTGGCAGGAACTTGGGTGGTGCAGACCGGGGCGCACGCGCTCGCCGCCGACCTTGCGATGGTCGACGACCGGCCGCGCCGAGCGTTTCCCGAGGCCGCCTTGCGACTGTATGGCGAATTCGAGCTCCAGGCCCTGGAAGACGTGATCCGCGGCCGCGACGGGCTTGCACGGACCGCGGTCGCGGCGACAATCCGGCGCAAGGCGGGGCTGCCTGACGACGGCGACGACGACGGCTTCCTCACCGACTACTACGCGGCGCTGTGTGCTCGGCTGGAGAGCGGAATGCTGGTTGGGAGGCGGCAGACCGACAAATACGGGGCGGCGCGGTAGAAGGCTTGGCGGCTACATTCCTCGCGCGGGTCAGTGCGGTCGCGGCCTTCAGGAACTCCGAAAGTCATCACGAGCCGTGCAAGACGGCACCGACGATGTGGCGTGGTCAACCGCCTCCGGCCTCAAGAAAATCGGCGAGATAGGCTGCGAATACGGAAACACTTTTAGCGACGGCGCCGAGCTTTTCGCAGCAGGATTACGGAGCCTTGCAGCGTATGGCGTCGGCGCGAGATATGCTCAAGCGATGTATGACGCCACGGACGTGCGCGTTCGATGTCACCCCCTCAGAGGCCCGGTCCTCCCTGGCGCGGGGCATGCAGCCAAACTCAGGAACCTTTAACCCCGTTCTTGCGCGGCGGCGGGCGCCGCGAAGTCCGAGAGCGGCCGAATCGCTTCCGTGGCCTCTGCCGCCTGCCAGGTAAGCCGCCCTTAACGACCGGGCGCTACTCATGGCAGCCTGGAGGGGCTCATGATAGCGTTTGGACTGCTGGCCGTCATCTCGGCCACGACGGAGGCTCCGCCGGTTTCCGGCGACTTCGACGGCGACGGCCTCTCGGACACGGCGGCGATCGTCCGGCAGCCGGACGGCAGGCGGGATGTCGTCGCCGTGCTCCATGACGGCCGACGATTCGTGGTCTACGCGCGCGTAGACGAAGCCGCGACGCTCGGGCTGATACCTCCGCCCGAGATCGCCCGGCTCTGCGGCTCGTACGCGGGGGCCGTGCCGGCGTGTTCGAGACAGTTCGCCGGTCGCGATCGCGACGCGCTCACGTTCATCCCGGACGTCGGAGGCGTGCCCGCTCTGGCGATGTGGAACGGCACCCGCTTCTTCGCGCTACAGAGCACCTGGTCGCCGCGCACCACGCCCGCGAGCACTCTGATCGGGGCGGTGCCGTCGTCCGTCAGGGCACCGGCACGGGCGGCACAGCTTCCCTGCAAGCTCAAGGACGGACGCGGCAGGCTTGTCGAAGTCGATCCGCTCGTCTGTCAGGCTCTCGCCGACAACGTCGAGCGTGGGGCGAAACGGCCGAACGAACGCTCGTCACACACCGGACTGCAGGTGCAGGTCGACGAGACGGGCAGGGTGGAACGGTGTCAGGTGATCGAGGCGAGCGGCACGCCCGAACTCGACGCGAAGGCCTGTTCGATCGCCATCGAAAGGGCGCGATATGCGCCTGGACCCAATGGTGGTCCCATGAAACGGCAGACGAGGCGCATACGCATCACGTGGCCTCAGAACGGCGCGCCCCTCGCGGTCGGCGAAGGCTGAAGACGACGCCGCTGCACGTCGAGGCCGGAGAGCAGGCCGTCAGCGTGGTCAGACAGGCGCATGGAGGGAAGGTCGAGACGTGAAGAGCAGCATTTCGGAATGCAGGTTCGTCGCCTTGGCGCTCGCGGCGTTCCTCCCCTCCGCGTGCGCGGGACGCCCGTCGTTCGTGCCGGACGTCTCCCATGTGACGTCGCCGGCTTCGACGGACGACGAGGCAGTTCGGAAGGACACGAAGTCACCCGCCGTCATCGTCTCGGGTCGGGCTGGTCGCTCAGAATCGCAAATTGCTTCGAAGCGGTCAGCGGCGTCGTCATCGCAGGTCGCGGCCAGTGCCGAAAAGCGCGGTGGTGAACCAAGCGGCCGAAGTTCGAGGCCGAACCGTGACGACTGGCTGTCGGCAAGCCCCGGTCAGGTGATCGGCGTCGCCCTGGAGCTGGTCCATGCGGCCAAGGCGGTCACGCGCTCGTCGCTGGACCCGGGGCCCTCAACGAGGACGAGCTCCGGAAGCCACGAGCCGACGACCGGCATCCGCATCGAGCCCTACGACTGCAGGGCGAACTGGGACGGAGTGCCGCCCGGCCTGCTGTCGGCGGCATGCCGCGATCAGCGCATGATCACGAAGGTCATCATCGGAGGCGAACCAGGCATCCTTGAGGATGGAAAGGTTCGCGCCGGCGACGCCGCCTTCGAGGACCGCCTCTGGTATCGGATGGACGATCTGCGCTCCGATGCCGCCCGCCTCGGCTTCCCCCTCGGCAACGTGTCGGCCGCATATGACGGCAGCGCCCCATACGACCTGCCCCCGATGAGGTGGGAATACCGGGTCGGCGAGTTCGCCGACCGCCTCGTGATCGCAGTCGTCGGTGCCGGTCGCAATCCCGCCGGCGAGAGGACCGACGTGCTCAGCATCACCATCTACCAACCAAGCGCTGATACGGAGTAGTGGCGCATGACCACCCCGTTCCGGCTGATGCGGAGCGAAGATGGGGTCGTCTGGCGTTTGAACCGCCTATCGGAGTTAATCTGCGACGATGAGGAAGCATTGCGTCTACGCCGCGCCCGCTCTGATACTGGGGAGCATCATCTCGTCCTGCGTGGAGGCGAAGATCATGCAACCGCAGGATCATGGTCCAGACCTCCCGCAGATGGTGCCGTTTCGCCACGATGCCCCTCCTTTTACCGATTTTGCTCTCTCAACCCGAGAAGTGACATGGAAGCAGTATCTGCAATCGGTCGACCAAGCGGGCTGTCCGATGCCGCAGACATCCTCGGACGCAGACCACGAGGTGCAGAGCGCTCGCGATCCGCGCATTCGAGATGGCTTCCCGGTCACGGGCGTCAGCGCGAAGCACGTGGCATGCTACATCACCTGGCTGAACCACGCCGCCAACGCGGCCTACCGATTGCCGACGCTCATAGAGTGGCAGATCGCCGCGAGGACAGCGCAGCCGCGTCTATGGTCGTCCTGGGAGAGGACAGGAGCTGCGGCTCTGGTGCGATCTGACCCACGCGAAAGCGTTCGCGAGGCCACGGTGCAGGTTGTCGCCAGCGGACCTCCTACCTCGGACGGCATCTTCGACCTTGAGGGCAACGCCGGCGAGCTCTTGTCCGACATGGATCGCCTATCTGGACGGGAGTCGGAAAGGTGCGTGGACGCAGGACCGGACGTCCCGCTCGTCACCGGGCTGGGTGGGTACTCCGTCGAACGTGGCAGCGGCAGAGAGAAGCCTGGTGACTTTCGAGCTGTGCTCCATTCGATATGCGGCGCCCCGATGATCAGCGTGGGATTTCGGCTGGCCGCTTCCCCGCCCCCTACTTCAAAACGCTCTCAACTGCACTGATCGACTGCGACTTCGGCGGCTGCGTCGTCATGACGGTGGAGAGGTCTGCCTTGCGCGCAGCCAAATAGCGAACGGTGGAAAGACCGCGAATCGTCGCGCCAACGACGTGTCGGCGCGAACGCGGCTCGACACCAACGGTCAGAGCATGCGGCATTGCCGCTCCAGAGGCCACGGTGATCCATGAGGCGGACCTCACAAAACTCTGAAGCTTCGTTCGGCCCAGTATTGACGTCGAGCAAGGATCGATCAGAGGTCTGCGGGCACCGGGAGATATGCGAATATGGCCTGAAGTGCTGTAGAAACGAGAAGAAGTGACCCGCAGCATGTGTTCTATGCTCGCGAACTGATGGAACTGGACGCATGCATGAAGACGTTCCTCCCGACGAACCTCGTCCCGCGGAACCGCCTCGCTCGAGCGTTCGAGCACTGCGGGCCAACGGCCGCAAGGTTCGCCTCCGGGGCAGCTTCGATGGTTTCTGCGGCATATACGCCGTCATCAACGGGCTCGCGCAGGCCGGGTGGTCGGACGGACTGGAAAGCGAGCATGAAGCCAGAAGGGTCTTCATCTCGTGCTGCTCGGCATTGCCAAAGCGAAGCTGGCCCTCGACCGCGTGGAACCGCATCGGCAAGAATGACCTCAGGAAGATGGTTTTCAAAGTAGCAGGGGAGCTTCCTGGATTTCCTGATGTCTTCGAGCCATTCGCGAACAGGAAGTTTCGATATCACGCGAGATTCTGGGAGAAGCTCATTGCGCACCTTGGCCAAGAAGACATCGCCTGCGCAATCGTATGGTCGCAATACCCGACTGAGCAATGGCTCGTTCTGCAGCATGATCCACGCGGCCTGAGGATCATCGACTCAGATCCAGAGCAGCCGCTATCGACGTACGTGTTAGACCCCAGCAGCATAAGCAGCGGCGCGACGATACCAGAAACCTCCTTATGGTACTTCGATCGTCGATCGGTGATCCTTTTCCCGAAGGTCTGAAAACCATCCGGTCCCACTGAAGCGGGCGACGGTGGGAGAGGCCGCACCTTCGACGACCCATCCTGATGTCGCTCTCACCCTGTCTGTCGCCGTCAATCGAGTCGACCGGGGGCATGCGGCGGTGGTGAGCGGCAAACGGGAAATCGACCCCACGGATATCACTGCCACTGAACACTTGGCTACCACCGTGACATGAACATGCCGCCGCGATGTCCGTAGGATCGTTTGGAGGTGAGAATGGCGACAGCGTCGATCAGTCATTCCTTCGACGTGTTCGAAGTCTCGATGTCCGTGGCGTATCCCTTGGGCCTGAGAGCCCCAAGCACTCCAACGAGGCCCGTCGTTATTCCCCCGAAGCCGAGCGCCTCGATATATTTCCCTTCCCACGCGAGTGCCGCCGCAACCGTGGCCAGGTAGCAGATTGCGCAAACCAGCACGCAGAAGGCGATAAGGTCCCTATGCTCTCTCATTATAGATCCCCATCCAGAGGGTTCACGATGCTGCTGCGGCCGTTTAGTCGCGGCGATCATCGAGTTTGAACGGATCGGCTCAAGAAGCCGATCCGTTCGATTTCATTACAAGCTCTGAGGCAGCGCTTCGCTGATCAGCACGTTGCATACCCATGCGTCGGCGTGAAATTGATCTTGTCTTCGTTCGCCATCATATCCGCGATCGCCTTCGCGATCGTGTTGGCCCGCGCTTCGTTCAACGCGAACTGCGCGGAATTCGCATAGGCGGCCGACAGAGCTTCTCCAGTGAGACCACTGGCCTTGCCAGTGCTATTATACCACGACTCCCACTGCGCCTTCCCGAAATCTCGCGAAGCCTTGAACGAATGTCCGACTTCATGAAGAACGAGATACATGATGCCGCCATCAAGCTTGGCGTAATCCTTAAGGTATGAATTGTTGATATTGACGGGAATATTGCTGGTGCCAGCGCCGCTGAGGTTTTCACCCGCACGTCCTTCTCCGTAGTTCTTCGTCGTGACATTGAAAACGAGACTGCCAACCATGGCCCGAATAACGGCACCATCCTGAGCAGGGATGCAAGGGAGGGGAAGGCTTCGACCCATTCGGGCGGTCATCTGCACCATTACGCGATTGACGGTGTCCTTGATCTTGCGTGCGATGACAACGATGTCTTCGTCCTGCGCGTCACTTTCGACCGTGACGCTTTTCGCTGCTGCAGCCTGGTTCTGCTGCATAAGCGGGGCGACGTTCGTTCCGCCCGGCGGACCGGACGAGGGTGACACGGGAGCGTTGATGGTGAAGCCGCCGCTGACGGTTTCTTCCGGCTTACCAATTACGACGATAGGTACCATGATAAATTCCTGACGTTCTAGGTGTTGACCAGCCGGCGAGGCGGAAGGCTGTTCCCGCTTGCCGACTGCATCCTATGTCGCAGGGAATATCCTACACGTGTCCTACAAAATGAGTGTCGCGGTCCAGGTTATCGAAGGCGGCGGCCGACCCAGACGACGCGACCCACAAGGTCGATGTCATCCACTGCGCAGTTGGGCCACGTGGGATAGGCCGGATTGTCGCTGCTTATCGTGCACGTTCTGGAGGTCGGTGCGGGCGCGAGGCGCTTGACCATCAAGGTATCGTCCCATCGAAAGACGAAGATGCCATCCCTGACTTTGCAAGCGGCAGGCGACCTATCGACAAGAATGTCGTCTCCGTCCACAAGCGTCGGAGTCATGGAGTCGCCGCGCACCCTGATTATGGACAGAAAATCGATATTCGAACTGCACACGCTTTGGATCCATTTGCGGTCAAAGCTGTAGCTGGCGCCTGAGATGTCTGCATCGGCCACGCTGCCATATCCTGCGGAGGCCTCGACCTGAATGCGCTGAACGGGCACTACTTCAGAGGTCGAATGCGCGTTCGAGGATGATCCTAATACGGATGCATCGACCCCGAAGAAGTCCGCCAACCGTCGCCGATCGTCTTCGGCCAAGACGGCTGGCGTTCCGCGCGTGATGTACTGCTGAACATATGCCGTGTTCCGTCCCAGCATCTTCGAAAGGGATGCTAGGCTGACCCTGCGGGTCAGGGCGAGCTGCTCCAATGCCTGGCGCGTCGTGATGCTCATGCACCGTTCTACCGTAGGAACATCCCTATGGACAAGTAGGATTCAAAGAAGGAACATAAAGGGAACAGAGATTCGGAGGACGCAATGCTCATCGGTCGCATCGACAAATTCCTAAGACGCACGCGCATGGCGCCGACCCGCTTCGGCAGACTCGCGGCGCACGACCCCAATCTCGTTTTCGATCTACGGGATGGAAGAGATCCGAGGAACGGCACCGTGAAGAAGATCAACGCTTGGCTCGATCGCGCCGAGAGGGCCTACGCGGAGGAAGGGGAGATCGATAGCTAGCGTTGGCGACGAAGAGCCTTATTCTCCATTGGAAGATAATCGCCATCACAAGCGTTCGTCGCGCAGGAAGATGGCATCGGAGATATGACGTCATGTTTTTCAAAGCCGCAGCCGCGACGTATTGCCTGATCGCCGCTTCATCCGCCCTGTGCCAGGTTCCGCCGCCTCCCCCGCTGCCAGGGCAGGACACCCTAGGTCGGAAGCTGGTGGAAGCCATAGAAAGGAAGGACGTCAAGGCCTATGCGGATCTGCTCAGCGATGACGTGAAGGTTTCAGAAGACGGCCGGCAGATCGCGAGCGACAAAGCCTCCTGGCTCAGCGCATACGGAAAGAAGCTGAGCGCCAATGGCGTTAGCTTCAAAATAGAAAGCGGTTTCACGTCCACTGGACGGTTGCTATTCATCGAATACTTCAACTCGGCCGGCAGTTGGGGTGGTGAAATACCGAAGGACTGCTGCTGGTCATACGACGCCGTCGCATATGACGTCGCCGGTAGCAAGATAACGGCCATATATCGCTTACGCGGCGGAAGCTCGAAGCTGGAAATCGATGGCGCGTCTCATAAGTAGTCGACGCGACCATCGCAAAGGTTCCTGACCTACGTCGATCTAGTTCATGGGCAGATCGGTCGCAACGTCATCGGAAATAGTTGAACGGTGGCTGTCCTTCGTCCGATGCCCGCGCACAGCAGGCATCTGGCGCTGGACGCGCCGGTCGTAGTGGAAGGCGAGCACGAGCAGCAGCACGGCACGCAGGACGTTGACGAGGAGCAGCATGTCGGTCGCGAAAAGGGGTGCCAACACATGCGAAACCGCCGCCATCGGGCGCACTGCATGACTCGGTTGGAACGACCTGCCCTCAGGCGGCGGTCGTCCTGAAGTTAGTCTGCAGGTCCGACGGTCCCTTGCGAAGCGGCCGCCAGTCGATCCCGCTATTCCAGCAACCGGGCGGGCCTCGAGCGACTGTCCCGATCCGGTGATCGGATCCTCTTGGACGATGTCGAGGCAGGCCACGGGCCAGCCCCTCAGCAGACAAGGGGCTCCTAGCGACGGGTTCCGCCATATCGCTCGACCAATCAATTGTTGCGAATGGGTCGCATGATCAATAAGGAGGCCGTCGAATTGGGGGTCGACCTACATGCAACGTCGTTTTCGAACCGTATTGTTGAGCGGCATCGCCGGCGCGCTGCTGCTGCCGTCTGCGGCGTCCTGGGCAGCTTCGGATCCTGATGAGCCGCAGACCGCGGGTTCGTCGGCGACCGACATCGTGGTGACCGGCGCCAAGCCTGTCGGCGTGGCCTCCTCGGGGACGAAGAGCGACCTGCCGATCGCCGAGACTCCGCAGTCGATCAGCGTCATAAGCTCCGAGGAGATCGCCAAGCTCGGCCTCGCCAACCTCAACCAGGCGCTGCGGTTCGTCGCGGGCGTGACGACGGAGCAGCGTGGCTCAAGCGCCGAGGTCTACGACCAGTTCAAGCTGCGTGGCTTCGACGCCCCGCAATTCCTCGACGGCCTCAAGCTCATCGGTGGTGCGGGATACCTGACGCCGCAGATCGACGTCTCGCGGCTCGATCGCATCGAGGTGGTCAAGGGGCCGGCGTCTGTCCTCTACGGCCAGTCCGGGCCAGGCGGGCTGGTGGCTCTGTCCAGCAAGCTGCCGCTCGACCAGGACTTGTACGGCGCGGTCTCGGGGACATACGGCACATACGACCTGTATCGTGCCGACGTCGACGTCGGAGGCAGAGCCGGGTCGTCGGTGCTCTGGCGCCTCTACGGCAGCGCGAACGGCGCGCGCACTCAGCAGGACTTCAGCCGACGCGAGCGCCAGACTATCAACGGCGCGGTCACAATCAACGCGGATCACGCCACGCAGCTGACGCTGCTGGCCGCCTATTCGCATGATCCTCAGAACGGCAGCTACAGCGTATTCCCCGCATCGGGCACGTTCCTGCCAAACCCGAACGGCAGATTGCCGACCAGCCGCGACTTCGGTGAACCCGACAACTTCTTCAAGCGCGAGCAGGCGTCGGCGACATACATCCTCACCCACACCATCAACCCCGACTGGAGCATCCGCGCCTCGGGGCGCTATCAGCATGCAACGTCCAGCCTCGGCATAGTCTACGCCAACGGCGCTTTGGCCGATCCCACCGGCAACACGGCGCTGTTCAGCCGCTCCTCCTACTCGACGCGCGAGCGTGCCGACTCCTGGGTGTTCGACAACCAGCTGCGCGGACGCGTGCAAACCGGAGCGCTCAAGCACGATCTTCTGTTCGGCCTTGATTATCAGACGGGCAGAGCCAGCACGGTAAACGCGTTCGGATCCGGCACGGTGCTGAACGGCTATGCTCCCGTATACGGGACGATGGTCGTGCCGCGGCGGCCCGAGGACGTGCCCAACAACTTCGGTGTCAACACTGCGAGGCCGCGGTCCGATCAGGCAGGCGTCTATGCTCAGGATCAGGTTTCGATCGGAGGGCTGCGCCTGCTGCTGAGCGGTCGTCAGGATTGGGCCGGCGTGCGTTCCGCACCGCAGACGGCGTCCGTCGAAAACGCGAAGTTCACCTACCGTGTCGGCGCCCTGTATGCGACCTCGTTCGGCCTGGCGCCCTATGTCAGCTACTCCACCTCCTTCGAACCCAATGGCACCTTCCGCGCCTCCCAGACGGGACCGCTGCAGGTGGCCAAGCCTACGGAGGGCAAGCAGATCGAGGCGGGTGCGAAATACACGGTGCCGGGCACTGCCATCCTCGTGACGGCTGCCTGGTTCAGGATCGACCAGAGCAACATCATCGTCACCAATCCGGTCACTCAGATCTCGACACAGGGCGGCAAATACCGGTCGCAGGGCGTCGAAGCCGAAGCAACCGCGCCGCTGCCGTACGGCTTCAACGCGAGGCTGGCCTTCAGTCGCCAGAGGGTGCGCAACATCGCCGACGCCAACCCCGCCAACGTCGGCGACGGCATCCTCGGCGTCGGGCGTGGTGGGACGTCCGCCAACCTCGAATGGGCCCCGAACGACGGTGGTCTCGCGGGCTTCGCAATTGGCGGTGCCGTTCGACACGTGGACAGCATCTATGCCGGCACGATCTACGATGCCGCCTTCAATCCGGTTGCGACGCGTCAGAGGACGCCGGGCTTCACGCTGTTCGACGCCCAGATGCGCTACGATCTTGGTAAGTTGCTGCCGCGGCTCGAAGGGACGACGCTTAGCCTGAACGCAGCCAATCTCTTCGACAAGAAGTACGTCACGACCTGCTATCTGGACTATGGCTGGTGCTGGTACGGCAATCGCCGCACGGTGCAGGGCACCATCGCGATGCGGTTCTAAAGAGATCTCTCGAGGAGGCGTTCGCGGCAAGCGACAGGATGTCTCAGCACCCCGAGCTGGCGGCGCCGTCCTTCTATTGGACGGACGATCCCGTCGGCCGTCCATGTGGACGGATCCGCGCGGACGGCCGTTCCCGATCACGGTGACTGCTGGAGGACCAGCCTTAGACGGCGCAGCTTGCAAGACGCGGGCCTGCCGCTTTGGCTCCGCCTCGACGGGGGCGAGGTATCCGGTGACGCGGTGGAGACGTGGCAGGCAGGGGGGCGCCGCGAGGCTAAGCCGCCCGCACGCCGCGATCGAACGTCCGCCGGTCCCCTGACGGGGGATCGGGAACAGGTCCGAGCGGGCGCCGTCGATGCCGTCGACGCGGTCCACCTTCCGACTCCACCCGATGGAAGCGGGACGTCGACTAACGCCGAGAAGCAACGCCGGCGGGCGGCCGCGAAACGATCGATAGCGCTCAAACATCCGCCGCCGCCCGTCGACTCTCGATTCTGGTAGGCGCCCTACTGCCCTAGAAAGAGGATTTCGCCGGGCCGCGGCTACCGGCGGCACGCTTGATCGAGGCCTGCCATGCCTCATCGGCCTCGATGCCCTGCAAGAGCGTGAGGTTGAGCTTGCCGTAGTCGTCAAGCTTTGCCTGAAGGTTCGCGTGCCGATTGCCCAATACCGTACGACAGGGGTCGCCGCCGCTGCACCAATTTCCCTCGTAGGTAGGCGAGCCGACCCTCGACGAGCCAGGACCCCCGTAGCGCTTCGTCATCTCCGCCGCGATCTGCACCGGAGTCCTGCCGGCGGCCGGAGCGGCATACTTCACCGACTTGACGACGTCGCCGCCGGGCGTCGGCTGGAATTCCACGATCAGCGCCTCGTCGCCCTTCCGCGCGTTCAGCGCCTCGATACCGTTCTTGGGCTCCTCGATGGGGAAGACGTTCCGCTGTCGCTTCGTCTCGCGGTCTACCGTCGCCGCCCAGTCCTCGCCGGCCGACGTCCGGACGTTCCATCCGTCGCGGACGAGCGTCGCCTGCCCCTCGGGCGCGGACATGCCGATCCGCAGACCCGCTATCGTCAACGGCTTGGCGGCCGCCCCCGTCTGCGCGGCGGCGTCGCGTTCGGCGACCGACGCCGATCCGCAGGCGGCGAGCAGCGCCAGAGCGCTCATGGCCGTAATCCTGGTCATCATGTTCTTTCCTCGTGTTCGATGGACGTGCGTCTTCGACCGCCGGAAGGCATCCCGGCGCCGCATGTCCGTTTGGTGGACGTCCGGTTCTATCAGTGGGTGGCGAGAGCCAGGGGCGGGGAGCGTGCCCGGAAGGGGCCGCTCACGGCGCCGCCGACGCGCTGGGGTCCGCCGCCTCGGCCGCTCAGTCGATCGTCCCGACACCGAACGGACGTGCGGCGCCGAGAGGCCGGAGAGATTGCTGAGACCGTGCCGCCGACCATCCAGCCCGCGGGTTCGGACCGCGATCCTCTGGCTCGAGATCGCTCATGGTCGGGGTGCAGGGCAGGGTGTCGATCGTCAGGTGGTGGAGGTAGGGAACGAGCAGCGCCGGTCACGCAGACGCCCGCCGCAGAGGCGATTATGTGCCCGGGACGTCTATGCCGCCGATCGCCCTTCGCGGCCCGTGGCTGGCGAGCGCGCGGGCTCCCGCGGACTTCGGAAAGCGCTCCGCCCAGGAGTCGTCCGCGATGCCGGTTGTTTACGATCTGACGGTCGCCAAGCTGCTCGTCGTCGCAGGGCGAGCCAACGCCAGAGGTGCCGCATGCGGCGAGCGGCCAGGTTTCGGACGTCGCCGTCGAGACGCCGATGATCGTCAGCCGCCTGCTGCGGGAGTCGTCGAACAAGCCCACGCCGGATCCCCATCCGCGGGCGCTGCCGGTCGGCTCTCCCAGCCGGCGGCACCGCCTCACATTGAAAACGAGGCGATGCCGGCCCGTGAGCCGGGAGGTGACAACCTGCGGTAAGACAGGCGCGAGCGTCTTTAGGCCCGAAGACCCTGGACATGCACGCCCGCTTCCCGGCCGAAACTGGTTCGGGCCGGGCTTACGGCTACTTACCGACGAGGTTGTCACGCCTCGGTCCGCCTGCTGGCGAACCCGTCTGCTCTACGCCCAGAGTGTTAACGCGATCAATCCGCGATCGGGATCGAGCGGTTCTTTTCGGGCGCCGTGATGGACATCGACGTTGGACGTCGAACACCTCCCGAAGGCCAATGCCGAGGTGACATGATCGGCCGAGTCGAGGCGAGCCGCGGTGAATATCCCAGGCAGGTGACGGGCCGGCCGCCGCATGCCGCCGGACCATGCCTCAAAAGGTGCCGTGAACGTCGATCGGGCGGCCGAGGTCTTCGGCCAAGAGCTCCGGTGGGGTGCGGACGATGTCCTCAGGCATTGAAGTGGCCCCTGATGTAGGCCGCCGTCTCGCTTGGGCTGAGGTCCTGCGTCGAGTTGCCGGAGCGGACGTAGAAACGCTCGCAGGACTGACCGCGCGCGTCGACCAACTTCACGAAGACCGCCGAAGGCGAAGGCTCGACGTCGATGCGGCACACGACCTTGCCGTCCTCCTCGGGAAAGCCGATCCGAACCCGGGAGGCGCGATACGCCTGTCCGAAGTGGTTCGTCACTAGGTTGGTCAGGTGCAGCTGCATCTTGTCCTGCGTGCCGCCGAGGGCGGCGAAGTCGCGCTCCAAGCCCTGGATCGTCCCGTCGTCGGCCACGCCGACGAGAAGCGTTCCACCCACCCGGTTCGCGAACCCGGCGAGCGTCTTGACGACGACGTCCTCGAGCTTCCTGTTCGGCGCCTGCAGGGCGACGTCCCATCGGAGCGTCTCCTTGAACTCGAGCGCCTCGTGCTCGCCCTGAGCTATCAGATCCAGCAGCGGGGAGGGCGGTCGGACGGGCTTCGGGGCGACGGGCGCCTGGGGCCCCTCGACCAGCATGCCGTTCCGGCGTTCCAGCCACTTCTTGCCGATCGCCGCCGCGGTGATCCCTGAGATGAGTTCGCGAAGCTGCCCGCTGGTCGACTTGAAGCCGATCGCCCGGGAGACCGCGAGGCCGATCTGCTCGTCCGTCGCTCCGAAGTTCGTCCGAACGACGTCGAGCACCGCGAGCTCGATCTCCGCAGGCGGGAGCGCCTCGCAGCGGCGCAGGGTCAGGGACGTGACCGCGCTCCGGTCGCGGATTCTGGGCTGCCGATCCGGCAGCGACAGGAAATCCCCGTCGCGTCGCAGCCGGCCGGTTCTGACCGAGACCTCGACGGCGATCTCGACGGCTTCGTGGATCCGGCCGCCTGCGCGCTTCAGGCCCCAGGCGCTGCGGATGCGGCCGACCACCTCGTCGACGTGCACCGGCCCCTCGACGTCCACCACCTTCTCGGCGAGCGCGGAGATGATGCCACGCGGAGCCTCGTGGATGTCGCAGACGATGTGGTCGGGCCGAGAGACGACGGCCTCCTCGTAGAGGCGGGGGGGCTTCGGCTCTTCCGCGGCGGCGAGACCGATCTCGGTCACGTCCTCGCGTTCGATCGCGACGATGTCGTAAGGCACCGCCCGATGCGCCTTTCGCCCGGCCGCCAAGGCGTCGTGCTCGAGCTTCGCCGCCTCGATGCGCGCAATGATGAGCTCCAGCTGCTCGTTCGGACGCTGGAACCAGTCGGTGCTCCAGACGCGGTGGATCGACCATCCATGGCTCTCGAGCACCGACTGGCGCAGCCTGTCGCGGTCGCGGGCGGACCGCGCGTCGTGGTACGACGCGCCGTCGCATTCGATCCCTAGAAGATACCGCCCCGGGCGGTCCGCGTCGGCGACGGCGAGGTCGATGAAGAAGCCGGCGAGGCCGACCTGGCGGTGGACCTGATACCCTTTCTCTTGGAGCGCCCTAGCGATCTGCTCCTCGAAGACGCTGTCGTGATCGCGCCCCGTGCTCTCCGCCAGGGTCATCTTTCCGGTGCGTGCGAAGTGCAGGAATATGCGGAAGGCGAGGACGCCCTTGCGGGTCGCCGCGAAGTCGGGATCGATGTCCTCGTCCGTCATCGACGCGAAGACCTCGCAGCGCTGCTTCGCCCGGCTGATGAGGACGTTGAGCCGCCGCTCGCCGCCGTCCGATCCGAGGGGCCCGAAGCGCATCGGCACCCGGCCGCCGGGGACCGTCGAGCCGTAGCCGACCGAGATGAAGATCACGTCCCGCTCGTCCCCCTGGACGTTCTCCAGGTTCTTGACGAAGAACGGCTCGGAATGGTGCGCCTGGAAGAAGGCTTCGACCTCGGGTGCGAGGTTGCGCCGCAGCAGTTCAAGCTGATCCAGGATGGCGCGGCGCTGCGCCGCGGAGAACGCCGCCACCCCGAGCGACAGGTCGCCGTGCTCCCTGGCGTGGGTGACGATGGCCTGGGCCACGATCCTCGCCTCGACCATGTTGGTCCGGGTCGCGCCGGCATCGAAGATGCCCTGCGGAATGTGATGGAAGCGAAGGCCCATGCCCGCTTCCGCAGTGTAGGGGCTGGGCACGATGAAGAGCTTGTTCTCGTAGAACTGGCGGTTGCTGACCGCGATCAGCGACTGGTGCTTGCTGCGATAGTGCCACCGCAGCATCCGCATCGGAAGTCCCCGCGCCGTGAAGAGGCCGAGGATGCTCTCGATGTCGGCGACGCGCCCACCGGCATCCTCCTCCTCGTCCGAGCCTCCGCTCGTCATCTTGGAGAAGAAGGCGGTCGGCGGGAGCTGCTTGGGATCGCCCACCACGACCACCTGCTTCGCACGGGCGACCGCTCCGAGCGCGTCTACCGGCTGGATCTGGCTCGCCTCGTCCATGACCAGCAGGTCGAATTCGAAGGCGCCGGGGGCGAGGAACTGCGCGACCGAGAGCGGGCTCATCATGAACACGGGCTTCAGCGCCTGCACGGCGGGACCGGCGTTCTCCATCAGCCTGCGGATCGGCATGTGGCCGCGCTTGCGCGCGATTTCCGATCGAAGAACCCCGAGGGGACCGGCCGCGCCTCCGTCGCGGGCGGGCACCCGACCATGGTGGGCCCGCGCCACCTCCAGGCTCGCCGCGACGATGCGCTGCCCGTCCATCTCGGCGAACTCGCGCGCGAGACGGCCGTGGAGCGTGCCATCGAAGCGGCCCAGCTCGGGCTGGGCGTCGACGAGGTCGGCATACACCGCCTCGTAGTAGGCCATCTCGAACCCGGCGACCCCGAGGGCAGGTTCGAGCCGTCCGTCCGCGAGCCTCGCGACGACGTCGCCACAGCCGAGCGCCTTCCCCTGCTCCGCGCGGTCGCGGTAGAACACCCATTGCGAGAGCTGCTCGCCGCCGGCGATCCATGCCGTCAGCCGCGCGTGCAGATCACGGATGTCGAGCAGCGAGGGATCCGCCTGGCCGAGGGCATATGCCGCATCGAGGCGCAGGAAGCCCACCTCCGCGGCGAACCGCTCCAGAAAGTCCCATCGCGCCGCCGTCACGGACCTCGCCAACGTCGCAGGCGCGGTCCGATCGACAAGACGACTCGCGAGCAGGCGGATGTCGGCATTCCCTTCGATCCACCGAACGGCGTTCGTCAGCGCGTCCCAATCGGTCTCCACGCCGAGCCATGCCGCGTCGAAGGCGGCTCGGCCAAGGGGCGCGCCCTCCTCGACGAGGCGCAGCATCCGCTGGCCAGCGTCAAGCTGACGGAGGAGGCGGCGGCGTTCCTCGAGGTCGTCCGGAGCGACGCGGAAGAGGGCGGACGACGCGACGTCCGCCCGATGCAGCCGAGACGTCGTGGCGGCGATCGACGGAAGGTTCGCGTGCAGGGCATCGGGCGCGTCCGCGAAGAGGCCCTGCCGGAAATCCCCGATGTCGTGCCACATCCGGTCGAGCAGGGCCGTGGCGTCCTCGAGCGATCGCGCAGTCGCGGCGGCCTTGCTGCCGATGCCGGCGCGGTCGGGACGTCGTGCGGCGATGATGCGCGGTTCGGCGCCGAGGCCGCGCAGCGACCTCATCCACTCGACGAGCGCGAGCAGCGGAGCCGACGCGGAGCGCTCGCCCCTCCAGTCGGCGCCGAAGGCGCTCGCCGCGAACGTCGCCTCGGCGACGAGGCTGCGCTTGGCCGCCTGGCCGCGCGCCAGCGCGTCCAGGAGGGACAGGACCTCGTCGGGACCGGCGTCGGGGCGGGAGAGGACGGACCGGACGAGCTTGTTCGCCCGGCGCCATTCGCCGCTGAAGAACCTCGTGAAGCTCGTGCCATGCGAGGCGAGCACGCCACGCGCATGCGAGAGGTCGAGATTCCAGGCGGCGTCGGTCAGTCCGCCGCCAACCGTCCCTCGCGCGGCCTCCAGTTCCGCGACGGCGAGCGCGACGTCGCCCGCACGCTCCACGCCGTCGTCCCAGAGGTCGGACGCGAAGGCCTCCGCGCTCGCGTCCGGCGCGGCCGAGACGCGTTCGGCGACGAGGACGAGGCGGTCGATGGCCGCGGCGTCCGTCGGGGCGTCCCGACCCACGAGCCTGGCGAGCGACGCGGCCTCCGCAAGCAGCCGCGGCAGCGTTTCGGCCGCCGACCGCAGGTCCTCGAACGCGGACGCGCCGAACGTCGGGGGCAAGAGCGCAAGCGCCTCCATCGTCTCGCCGAGGTCGGCGTCCCACGCCGCCGGCGTCATCGCCTCCGCGAGTTCGGAGCGGAGATGCCGGAAGCGCAGTCCGTGCTCGAGCAGGGCCGCGACGGCAGGCGCCTCCACGTCCCACGCGGGACTGGCGAGCGCGGCGGGAGCGAGGTCCGGCGCCGTCGCGACACGCATGGCCAACGCGATCAGAGGATCGGCGTCGGCCATTTGCTGCGGTCTCGCGGCCTCGAGCCGTTCGGCCAGCCGGGCCTGATCGTCGTCTATCGTCGACAGCTCGTCCGCGAGCGTCCGCAGGCGCTCGACCAGCCGTTCGACGTCCGTCGGGACGATCGAGGCGAGACCGACGCCCCGCCACAGGTGGTCGTCGGGCCGCCCGATCACGCCGATGCGGGCGACGAGCTCCGACACGACGTCGTGCCGTTCGGCGAAGTCGTCGGCGGACCACCGCTCCGCGTCGTCCAGCCTGACGTCCGACGGCCTCTCGCCGTCGAGGCGCAGCCGGCTGAGCTGCCCGACGACCTGATACGGGGTGAGCCCGGACTTCGAGTGTGGCTCATGCATGCGGCGGGCGTGGGCGTTGAGGCGATCCCGCGCCGTCAGGAGCCTGGCGTTGAGCGTGCCCGCGTCCTGCCCCTTCGGAGAGCCGAGCTCCCACGTGCGCCGCAGCTCCTCGAGCAGTCCCCGCTTGTTCGCCTTGCTGCTGTGCAGCTCGAGGCAGGCGTCGCCGACTCCGGTCGCGTCGAGGCGTCGCTTGACGACCTCGAGCGCGGCCATCTTCTCGGCGACGAACAGGACGGTCTTACCATCCGCCACGGCCGACGCGACGATGTTCGCGATCGTCTGGCTCTTGCCCGTGCCCGGCGGCCCCTGGATCACCATGTCGCGGCCACGGCGCACCTCGTGGATGGCGAGCGCCTGCGAGCTGTCGCTGTCCAGGATGTGCAGCATCTCCGCCGGCGGGATGAACGGATCGATGTTCGCATCCTCCGGGATCATGTCGCCGGAGCCCTCGAAGCCCTCGGCCAGCAGGCCGCGGACCAGGGGACGGTCGGTGATCCGGCCGCCGGCCGGCCAGTTGGCCGGATCGAGATCGCGATACATCAGGAACTTCGCGAACGAGAAGAAGCCGAGGACCATGCTGTCCGGCAGCACCTCCCATCCGGGCTTCGCGGCAACCGCGTCCGCTATCTCCTCGAAGTAAGCAGCGACGTTGAAGCCGTCGCCCGCCTCGAACACCGGGAGACGTATGCCCTGCGTCCGGTCCAGGAACGCCTCGAGCGAGAGGTTCGAGGCGTAGTCGTCCTGGCGCACGCGCAGCTTGAACTTCTCGCCGGCGTTGCCCCGCTCGAGGCTGACGGGGACCAGCACCAGCGGCGCGTAGCGGATGTTGGCGGCGTTCTGGGGGTCGATCCACTTCAACGCGCCCAGGGTCAGATACAGGATGTTGACGCCCTGCTCCTCCTCGAGCGTCCGGGCATCGAAGTAGAGTTCGAGGAGGCGCTTCTGCAGCCCCTTCGGCGTCAGCCGCGTCTGGAGCCGCGTGTCGGCGTGACGCGACTGGACGCCCCGCTCGTCGGCCACGTCGTCCTCCGGCTGGGCGAGATCCCGGATCTCGTCGGCGTCCTCCGCATCATCCATCGACGTCTCCGCCGCAGCCGCCTTCCCGGCCAGGAAGGTGAACGGTCGGCCCTCCCTGACGAGCAGCCGGAACACCTCGGCGCTGACCTCGTCGACGATCTCGACCGCGCGCGATCCCTTGGACGACCGCGGCATGTTGAGCAGTCTGTTCCGGGCCGAAAGGTCGAGCAGTTCGGTCCTGGCGCGGTCCAGCTTCTCTTTCAGCGGCAGCTTGCTCTGGAAGATCGACTCGTCGTCAGGCGATTCGACGCCGGCTTGATTGGTGGCCACCCGAGGTTCCTCAATATCGTCCCATCGATAATGGTAGCATTACTGGCCAAGTCTAGCGGAAGCGTGAATGTCTGGCGGATTCGCCTAGCCGCATGGTCGTGTCGCCTACCGAGGGGTGGCGGGGTTCCAGCCGCCGCGTCGACCCCGCCGCCTCCATCGTCTCCGGTCATAACCTCGCACGCAGGCCGCGTGGCGCTACTACGCTTTCGGGTGCATCATGGGCATGCCGGATGCGGCGATGGTCCTTCACGGTCTGTTCGTGGTATCCGCCGAACGCGGCAAGGGTCATGGATCCGAACTCGTAGGCCGCCATATCCGTGTCCGAGGCCTCCGGCATGACGCGCTCGTTCCGGACTGCCGCTGACCCTACGCTTCCGGGGGCGCACGAGCGCTTCCTCAAAGTTCGGATCCGAAACCATTCCCGAACTCTGCGAGGAGCGTCTTCAGCTGATGGTCATTTCCGCAGCCCGTCGCCAACCGCCGTCGACCGTCAGGATGCGCGGTCCGGCCGGCATCGCAAGGGTTCGACCATCCGGGTTCTCGGCTTCCGCCGCATGACAACCGCGGTCACCATGCCGACCAGGATGAGCCTGCAGGACCGGGCTCGCGCAGCACCCGGCGTTCGTGAACGGATTGAGGCTCCTGCATAGCGAACCTCGCGGGTTTCGCATGCATGGAGTAGACCCCATTCGGCTCGCGGATATCGACGGGATCGAAATGCCGGCTGCCTCGGCGTGGTGGGAAGCCGGCTAGCGGAAACGGCGGCGCCAGCGTCCGCCGCAGAGCTCTTCGCCACGTCGTTACTCACGACGGGCAGATCAACCGCACCGTGACGGCCGCAGGTCTATGCGCCGCCGAGCAAACGATGCCAAGCCGAAGAAGACCTACACGCGCGGAGCCCCAGGCGAGCTCCCACATGAGGCACCTGAGGATGCCGACTTGCCGGATGCCGATTGCGGGCGTTGCGCCGCTTCGGCATGATCGGCGGCCCTCCATCTGGATCGGACGGATCGACGACGATGCGCATCGCAACCTTCGCGGACTTCTGGCCCTACTACCTGCGCGAGCATAGTAGGCCTGTCACTCGCGCGCTGCACTATGCGGGGACCACGCTGGTCTTGGCCTGCCTGATCGCAGGCCTGACGACCGGACGGTGGCGGCTCCTGCTGCTCATGCCGCTCGGCGGGTATCTGTTCGCGTGGGCGGCTCATCTGCTCGTGGAGAGGAACCGCCCTGCGACCTTCCGGTATCCGCTCTGGAGCCTCGCCGCCGACTTCGTCATGTACGGCTGCTGGCTGAGCGGGCGGATGTCACGCGAACTCGCACGAGCCGGCGTTCGCTAGCTCCTACGCGAAGCTCAGCTAGGACAGGCCCTCGATCCTGGCTTGAGGATGCTGGGCCTTGACCGCTTCGCGTTCGCGACCTGCCTATGGGCGTGTGACGACCATTGCGAGCACCGCCCAAGCCACGCATACTGCGAGAGCAGAGGCGACAACCTTGATGGTCGTCGCCACACGGCGGCGGTCTGCCTCTTGGTTCGCCTCGATGTGGTCGCGGGCTTCCGACCTCGCCACATCCATCGCTTCAGCCTGCAGGACGCTCCGGCAGTTCGGGCATCTTTGTGCATCGCCGCGAATCGCCTCGCGACATTCGGGACAACGAACGCCCCCCGACCGTAGGAGCGCCTGGTCGCGGGCTTCTTTGCTTGGTTGCAGGATCACGGCCATGACGATCCCAAGAGGTCCGAGAAGAAGACCGCAAAGAAGCATTCCGGGGGTGCTGAGCCCCCGGCGGCCGCCAATCACGCCGGCGATGACGCCGCTGACGACCCAGCATAGAACCACCGCTTCCATCACCGCTCCCCGCTTCTGAAGGCGCGTCGTATGGAAGATGTCTGTTTCACGTCAATGCGGGACCGGCGATCGGTGCGAGTGTTCCGTCGAATACAGCGTCTTGCGAAGTCCGCAGATTCGCCGCATCGGCAGAAATGGTCGAAAACGAACTGGTGGTCCTCGTCGGAGACGTTCTGAAGCGGACGCCGGCATGGCTGCGTCGCGAACTCTCCTCCACGGACGATGCGATGCGGCAGCGCGCCGAGGCGGCGTTGACGGCTATGATTGCCGCTGCCGTCTCCAGCGCCGTCCGATCGTCCGCCGACCCGGTGAACGGCCTCGTCTCTAGGTCCACCGGGATCCACTGAGCATGCATCGGGGCAGGCGCCTAGGGCCTCTCTGGCAGGCGCCGTTCCACGGTCGAGCCTGATCGCAGCAAGCGGGCCCGGCGGCGTTTGTCCATCTTCGCGGTGTCGTTGAGGACGTGGAAGTCCTCGAGCGACCGGGTGAAGCAGTGCAGCCTCGGTGCGCTGTAGGTCTGGTTGGCTGTGGGCACAGGGTGACTATGTGAGACATCCGAGGCGTGAAGGAGGCAGAAATTTGGGTCAGGGTGAGGCGGAAGTTACCCGCCGTCCGCCCGGCGGCTGATCTTGGCGATCGGCTTCGGCACGGGGTGTCCGCCGTCGATTGTCCGGTGCGCGACGTGCTCGACCGGATCGGGGACAAGTGGTCGACGTTGATCCTCGGTACGCTAGCGGCTGGCCCACACCGCTTCAGCGCCGTTCAGCGGACGGTCCCGGATATCTCGAAGCGCATGCTGACCCAGACGTTCCGCGACCTGGAACGCGACGGGCTGGTCGCGCGCACGGTGTTCCCCACGAAGCCGCCCAGCGTCGAGTATCGGCTGACGCCCCTCGGCCAGACGATCCTCGAACCTCTCGACGTTTTGGTCCGCTGGGCCGATCGCAGTCAGGCCGACATCGAAGCCGCACGTCAGGCCTTCGATACGGCCAGCTGAGCCACATGAGGCAGCTTTCTCGCGTCCCGGTCCCGACGAGAGCGAATGGCGACAGGCTGGACGCCATGCCGAAGGTCCGTCCGATCAGCCGCCGGCCCGACCGTTTTCGGCGCTACCGCAACAATCCGCTCGCCATTCACCGTCTCTGTGGTATCGATGTCAACAGACATGAGGACTTGAGACGTGGTCGGATCCGAACCAACATTGCGCGATCTGCCTGCGCTCCGCGAGGCCATGGCTGCCGAGGGCAGCGCGCTCCCGGCGCCCGATGTGAACGCCGAGGACCATCGAGCAGGCGGCGTGCCGTTGCGGCTCTACCGGCCAATAGGCAAGGCGGGGGTCCGCCCGCCGATCCTGATGTTCCTGCATGGCGGCGGCTGGGTTCTCGGCGACCTCGAAACGCATGACGCGTGCTGCCGTCAGATGTGCGCGGCGGCGGGCTGCGTCATCGTGGCGGTCGACTATCGCCTCGCGCCGGAGCATCCGTTTCCGGCCGCCCTCGAAGACGTGATGACGGCTTGGCGCTGGGTGCGGTCGGAGGCCGATGCGCTCGGCTGCGATCCGCGACGCGCGGCTATCGGCGGTGAAAGCGCGGGGGCCAATCTCGCGGCGGCGCTGACGCTCGTCCTGCGGGACGAGCGCGGGGAACAGCCGTTGTTCCAACTCCTCGTGCATCCGCCGACGGACCTCCGCCTCGAGCAGCCGTCCATCGATACCGTGCCGGGCATGAGCAGGTCGTTCCTGGAGGAGTGCATCGGAGCGTATGCCGGCCACACCCCGCTCGACGATCCGCGGCTATCTCCGCTTCGCGCCGGCGACCTGGCGAACCTCGCCCCCGCCATGATCTTGACGGTCGAGAACGACCCCCTGCGCGACGACGGCGAGTCCTACGCGCTGGCGCTCGCCCGGGCGGGCAACGACGTCGGCGTCCAGCGGCTGCCCGACCTGCCGCACGGCTTCATGTTCCTGCCTGCGACCCGACCGGAAGTCGCGGCATCGTTCCGCCTGCTCGGCGGCCGCGTCGCACGCTACTTCCGAACGGCGTGAGCGCGAGATTCCCTCCCAAGCCGAGTGCGACCCAGCGGCCGACCATGGCGACCATCGCGGATCTGGCGGGCGTGTCCAAGATCACCGTATCGCGCGCCCTGAGCGGCAGCGAACTCGTCCGTCCCGAACTGCGCGAGCGCATCGTCGAGGTGGCGCGCGAGGCGGGCTATCGCATGAACGTCGCGGCGCGGGCCCTTCGGACCCGACGGAGCCGGACGATAGCGCTGGTGATCGAGCGCCTGGTGGCGGGCGATCGGCCGATCTCGGATCCGCTGATCCTCGCGATCATCGGCGGCCTTCTCGAGACGCTGACTCCCGCGGGGCAGGCGATGCTCGTGACGTCGAGCGACCACTTCCTGGACGGGCAGGTCGTCGACGCGGACGGCATCGTCATGGTGGGCCAGGGCGTCGGGGGCGAGCGCGCGCGGATAGTCGCCGCCCAGGGTCTGCCCATGGTCGCATGGGGCGAGCGTCTGCCGAACAGCGGCATGGTCGTGATCGGCAGCGACAACAGGTCCGGCGGAAGGCTCAGCGCGCGGCATCTGGTCGACACCGGGCGTAGACGGCTGATCTTCCTGGGGGACGGGGACCATCCCGAAGTCGCCGCGCGGCTGGAAGGCGTACGCGACGTCGTCGCGACGACCCCCGCCATGATCGCCGCCGTCGTGCCCTGCGACTTCTCTCGACTGGAGGGCGCCGCGGCCGTGCGGCGGCTGCTGTCCGACGGTCTCGCCTTCGACGGCATAATTGCCGCCAGCGACTTCATCGCGGCAGGCGCCGCCGACGCCCTGCTCGAGGCGGGGCGCCGCGTACCAGAGGATGTCGCGGTGACGGGCTTCGACGACATAGCCGTAGCCGCCAACAACCGACCACGCCTCACGTCGATCCGTCAGGACTGGTCGCAGGCCGGCAGAATGCTCGGCGAGGCGGTGCTCGCCCTCATAGAGCGCCCGGACGACTTCGCGTCGCCGGACCTCCTGCCGGTGGAACTGATCGTCCGCGAGAGCACCGCCTGCGTCGTCTAGTCGCGGCGCATATGATCGTCGAAGTGTGCCGCCATGAGACCATAGACCTCCTGCGACTCGGGTAGGGTCGTATCGACGTGGTGCGCGTGCCATAGACCGTCGAACATCACGAAACGCGCGTCCACGCCGGCTGATAGGAGCCGTCTGTGCATGACCGAAGCGCTGCTGGCGGCGAAGTCGCGCGTGCCGGTTATGAGCAGCGTCGGCGGGAATGCCGCTAGCATCGCCGGATGGTCGCCCGGGAAGACGAGGGGATCGGCCGGATCGCTCCCCGCGAAATAGGGAAGGTCGTGCATTCGATGGATGTCGGCCGCGCCGGCATGGCCGTTCAACTGCCCCGCCAAGGCAAGCGAATCGCCGCCGACCTCGAGCCCCGAGCCATGCAGCATCGCGACAGCCTGCGGCGACGGCCGCCCCTCCGCGATAAGGCGGGCGACCAGCTGCGCGGTCAGATACGCTCCCGCCGAGCAGCCGTAGACGCCGATCGGCCCCTCCGTCTCGGCAAGCAGCGCGGCATGGACCGCGAGCGCGTCGTCGACCGCGGCGGGAAACGGATGCTCGGGGGCTAGGCGGTAGTCGACCGCGACCACCCGCATGCCCGTCGCCGCGGCAACCGGTACCGCCTCAAGCGCGGCGCCGGCTCCAGCGCCCCACAGGAACGCGCCGCCGTGCAGGCAGATCAGCGTGCCGGATCGGTCTGCACCCGTCGGTCGGACGTCGTGCACCGGCACCCCGCCGATCAAGCGCCGGACCACGGACGCAGGATAGGCGCCCAGCGCCTCCTCCAGCCGCAGAGCGTTGATGGAATCGTAGTGGCGCCGGCGATCCTCCAAGCTCCTCGGCGGTTCCGCCGGCCGTCGAATCACCTCGTCGAACTGCAATCCGGCCGCAGGACTGACCCAGGCGGCGAATTCGGGTGGGGGAACCATGCTTCCTGCCTCTGCTATCGATCACATCACGTCCGTGGCTCGTAGCAAAAGCCAAAGGAAGCTTGATACGACGCTTATTGACATCGATACCATTCTGCAAGATTGCAGGATCAGTAGGCCGCGGAGAACGCGGTGGTCAGGGGAGGATGCAGATGAGACCGGCTTTACGTTGCACCGCGGGCGTCGCGGCGGTCCTGCTGGCGACGCCTACCATCGCGCAGCAGTCGCCGCAGCCTCCGCTGCCTCCGCTCACGCCGGCGGACGGCAGGGCGTCCGCTTCGGAAGCCGGCGACGCGATTCCAGAGGAGGCCGACGCCGCGTCCTCCACCAGCCTGGGCGACGTCGTCGTGACGGCGCGGCGTCGTCAGGAGCGGCTGCAGGACGTGCCGCTCTCCGTCACCGCCTTCACGCCCGAGAAGCTGGCCGATGCGCGGATCGTCAACCGTACCGAGCTCGCCAACTTCACCCCGTCCCTGATCAGCATCACCGGCGGCTACCCAGGCGAGTTCGCGTTCTTCGCGCTGCGGGGGCAGGGGCCGGCGTTCGGCTCGGTGCCGGGCGTCATCAACTACTTCGCCGAGGTTCCGGCCCTCGTCGGCATCGACGGGCGCGTCGGCACCTTCTACGATCTCGCCAACGTGCAGGTCCTCGCGGGGCCGCAGGGAACGCTGTTCGGAAAGAACGCGACCGGCGGCAACATCCTGTTCGAGCCGGCGCGGCCGACGAACCGGCAGGAGGGATACGTCCAGCTCGAATACGGCAACCTGCGCGACGTCCGCGCGGAATTCGCCGCCAACCTGCCGATCGTCGCCGACAAGGTCCTGCTCCGCGTGGCCGGCGAGGTCGGACGCCGCGACGGCTACACGAAGGACGTCGGCCCGTACTTCCGTGGCAAGGACTACGACAACCTCAGCTATCAGAGCATCCGCGCCAGCCTGACCTTGCGGCCGATCGAAGGAGTCGAGCTCTACACCGTCGCGCGCTACCATCATTCCGACAACAACGGTCCGGGCACTGTGCTGCAGCAGCTCGATCCGTCGCTCGGCGCGCCGGCGGCGCCCGCCGCGCTGCTTCTTCCCGGTTTCGGCGGCGCGCTGGCGGAACAGCAGGCGCTGGGTCCGCGTCGCGTCGCGTACGACATCGACGAGTTCGCGCGGACCGACTACTGGCAGGTGATCAACCACGCGACGGTGGCGCTGAACGACGCGCTGACGCTGAAGAACGTCGCCAGCTATTCCGAGCTCACCTATCGGTACGCCTACGACTACGATGCGACGCCGCTGTCCATCAGCGGCCAGACCAGCGCGGTCGGTGCGCCGACGCAGGCGCCGACATACTTCACCGAGGAGCTGCAGCTCCAAGGCCGCCTATGGCGCGACGCGGTCAACTTCAGCGTCGGCGGCTACTACGATCGGTCGGGCCTGCGTCGCGACCAGGGGCTATACGTCATCCAGTATCCGCTGACGGCCGCCGTCGGTCCGGTGCGCGCGATCGTCGACAATCGTTCGCGCAGCCACGCGGTCTTCGGGCAGGCGACCGTCGACCTCGGCAAGGCGGGCCTGCTGCCCGGCCTCAGCCTTACCGGTGGGCTGCGGCACACGTGGGACGAGACGTCGACCTTCACGCAGATCTTCGTGCTTCCCGCGACGAGCGGTACGGGCAAGTTCGACTACACGAGCTACAACGCCTCGCTCGACTACGCCTTCGCCGATGGCGTCCACGCCTACGTGACGGCACGCGACGCCTTCAAGGCGGGCGGGGTCAACGGTCCGGTTCCCGTCGGTTCGCCCTTTCGAACATTCCCACCCGAGAAGCTGGAGGACGTCGAGATCGGCGTGAAGAGCCAGCTGCGCATCGCCGGCGTGCCGACGCGCTTCAACGTCGCCGCCTATCGCGGCATCTACACGGACATCCAGCGCACGACTCAGGAGGCGATCGGGGGCACCATCCTCAACGTGACGCGCACCGCCGCGCGCGGTCGGATCCAGGGCGTCGAAGTCACTGCGGGCATCGAGCCGTTACGGGGCCTGGCCCTCAACGGCAGCTATTCCCACACGGACGCGAGATACACGGAGGTCAGCGACGCCACGGCCGGCGCGATCCTGGCGGGGGCGGCGTTCCCGTACACGCCCAAGGACAAGGTCACGCTGGGCGCCGCCTACCGGACGGACCTCGGTGGCGCCGGCACGATCGCCCTTTCGGCGAACTGGGCCTATCAGAGCCGCTTCTCGACCGCGCAGAACAATCTGGCTCGCGTCGCCTATCTGCCGGCTTACGACACCCTGTCCGCACGCGCGGGGCTGCAGGGCATCGCCGGCAGCAATCTGGACTTCACGCTGTTCATGGCGAACGCGACGAACAACACGTTCGCGACGGGACTGCAGGATCTGTACAACGTCGGTGGCGGAACGGTGACCTACACCTACGGCGAGCCGCGGACCTACGGCGCACAGCTGCGCTTCCACTGGTAGGTCGGCGATGTCCACCCTTCTCGCGAATGAGCCCCCCCTCGTGCGAGACGCGTCCGGACCGGCGCTCCGCTCCGTTTCGGGAAGCCGGCGACGCGGAGCCTCGCCGGACGTCGCGTCGCCGGCGGAGCTCTACGGTCCGCTACTCGTCGAGGTCCAGCTCGCCCGGATATTCGAAGACGGCAAGACGTTCGTAGACGCCGTGCCGCTTCGCGCGCCGCACGAGATACGGGAGGCGTTCTCGGAGCTTCCCCCGGGCGAGGCGCCGCTGCGCCGCTTCGTCGCGGAGAACTTCCGCCTCCCGGCGGCGGCACGGGTGCACGCCGCCCATGGCGAGAGGGATCTGCGTGGCTACCTACGGTCCGTCTGGCCCGATCTATGCCATGACGGCGGAGCTCAGGCCGCCGGCGGATCGCTGCTTCCCGTGACGGGGGTCCACCCGGTTCCCGGCGGTCGGTTCGCCGAACTCTACTACTGGGACAGCTACTTCACTATCCTCGGTCTGATACGCGACGGGTTCGAACGGATCGCAGCCGAGACGGTCGAGGCGTTCGGGGAACTCCTGACGACCTATGGTCGCATCCCGAACGGGACGCGCAGCTACTATCTCAGCCGCTCGCAGCCGCCGCTCTACTACGCGATGCTGAAGCTCGTGCCGGACGCGCGGCCCGGAGCGTTGCGCCGTCGGCTGGACGCACTCCTGATCGAGCATGCGTTCTGGATGGACGGAGCGGCCGATCCCGGGGCGGCCGAAGGCGTGAAGCGGATCGTCCGGATGCCGGATGGCGCGATCCTGAACCGCTACTGGGACGATCGTGCCACGCCCCGCGACGAGTCCTATCTGGAGGACGTGAGCGCCGCCGCCCGATCCGGGAGGGATCATGCCGACGTGTTCCGGGGGCTGCGTGCGGGCGCGGAGAGCGGTTGGGACTTCTCGTCGCGCTGGTTCGCCGCGGGGCGCGGCCTGGAGAGCATCCGCACGCCCCGGATCGTACCGGTCGATCTCAACGCCTGCCTCTACGGCATGGAACGGACGATCGCGGAGCTCGCCGAGGCGCTGTGCGAGGACGGGATCGCGGCCCACTTCGGCGGCGCGGCGCGGCGTCGCCGGACGGCGGTGCATCGCTGGCTCTGGCACGACGACGGTCACTTCTGCGACTTCGACCTCGACGCCGTCGAACGGCGTGCGCCGCTCACGGCCGCCACGCTCATGCCGCTGTTCACGGGTCTCGCCAGCCGGACGCAGGCGGCGCAGGTCGCGCGCGCGACGGCCGAGGGGCTTCTCGCCGAGGGCGGCCTGCGCACCACCCTCGTGGAGACCGGCGAGCAGTGGGATTGGCCGAACGGCTGGGCGCCGTTGCAGTGGATCGCGTTCGCCGGTCTGCGCCGCTACGGCCACCGTCGTCTCGCGGACACGATCGCGACCCGCTGGGTCGGCACGGTGGATGCCGAATTCAGGCGCAGCGGCTGGATCCACGAGAAGTACGACGTGGAGTGTCGCACGGGCGGAGGCGGTGGCGAATACGTCCCCCAGATCGGCTTCGGCTGGACCAACGGCGTCACCGCCACCTTCATCGATCTGCTGGGGCTTGGCGCCGCACGCTCGCCCGACGCTGCCGTCCTAGCGGAGGCTGGCCGGTGATCCGGGCCACCGCCGCATACAGGAAGCGGCTGATGTCTGCGGATCGGGCGGTCGCGTCGATCCCCGACGGCGCCCGCATCTGCATGGCTCTCGGCGTCGCGCAGCCGCCCGCGATCCTCCATGCCCTCGCGGCGCGAGCGGAAGCGGGGGGCATCGACGGAGCGAGCCTCTACTATCTGTTGTCCACGTCGCTCGCGGGTCGCACGGTGCTGCGGCGCGAACTGCGTCATCGGCTGCGGCCGATGAGCCTGTTCCACAGCGCGGTGGAGCGCGCCATCGACCGGGACGCGGCGGAGAAGGGCGATCCGGACGTCGATCTGATCCCGGTGGCGTTCAGCCGCGTGCCACGCATGCTTCGCGACGAGGTGGGCGTCGACACCCTGATCACGCAGGTCGCGCCACCCGACGAGAATGGCGACTTCAGCCTCGGCACCAACGTCGACTACGCGCACGGGGTGGCGGGATCATGCGCCCGCGTGATCGTCGAGGTCAATCGCCACATGCCGCGCACGGGTCGCCACGGTACGATCCCGCTCTCCGCGGTGACGGCCATCGTCGAACACGACCAGCCTCTGCCGGAGATGCCCTCGACGCCGCGCCGCCCGGAGGACGAGGCGATCGCCGCGCTCGTCGCCGGTCTGATCGACGACGGCGCCTGCCTTCAGATGGGGATCGGCGCGGTGCCGGAAGCGGTCTGCGCGGCGTTGCATGGGCATCGCCACCTGGGCGTTCATTCGGAACTCATGACGCCCGGCCTCGCGTCGCTGATGCAGGCCGGCGTCGTCGACAACAGTCGCAAGCGGGAACGTCCGGGCAGGACAGTCTTCACCTTCGCCATGGGGGACGGCGGGTTCTATCGGTTCCTCGACGGCAATCCGGATGCCGAAGCCCATCCCGTCGACTACGTCAACGATTTCGCCGTGATCGCCCGCAACCCGAAGATGACGTCCATCAACGCCACGCTCGAGGTCGATCTCCACGGCGCTTGCAACTCGGAGGGGATGAACGGCCGTCAGTTCAGCGCGGCGGGCGGGCAGCTGGATTTCGTCCGCGGCGCCGGAGCCTCCGAGGGAGGCAGATCCATAATAGCCTGCCACTCGACAGCGGCGGGCGGTACGCTCTCCCGAATCGTGCCGCGTCTCTCGGGCCCCGTGACGACGCCGCGCAACGACGTCCACATCGTCGTGACGGAGTTCGGAGTTGCCGACTTGCGAGGCAAATCGCTGGTCGAGCGGCGAAGGGCGCTGATCGCGATCGCCCATCCGAAGTTCAGGGACGAGCTGACCGCCGCCTCCGATGCCCGCAGGAGCGGCTCATGACCCCCTCGTCCTCCCCGTCCGACATCCTGCCGCCAGGGGCGGCTAGCGGCCTTCTGCCGCGACCTGGTCTATCCACGAGGATCTCCGGCCTCTATCTCGCGGTCTACCTTCACTTCGGCTTCTTCGGCTTCCTGCCGCTGTGGCTTTCCGCCACGGGCGCAACCGCGGGTGAGATCGGCATACTGATGGCGATCCCCCTCATGCTGCGGCTGGTGACGGTGGCGCCGTTCTCTGCCTGGGCGGGCCGAACAGGTCGGGTACGCAGCGCCATCGCGTTCACCGCGCTCGGCTCCGCCGCGCTGATAACGCTGCTGCTCCGCCAGCCGGATCACCTCGGCCGCGTCCTGATCGTCGTCGCCTTCTCGACCACTTGGGATCAGATACCGGTGCTGACCGACGCCTATGCGGTCATGGCCGTGCGGCGTGACGGACTGGACTTCGGCAGGCTTCGCGTCTGGGGTTCGATCGGGGCGGTGGCGTCGAGCGCCGGAGCAGGCTGGGCGTTCGGTCTGACCGGGATCGCGGCGCTACCATGGCTCGTCGCCGCACTGCTCATCCTGCCCGCTCTGGTGACCCTGGCGCTTCCGTCCGACCGGACCGCGGCGGATGAGGCCGGGCTCGCTGCGGGAAGCTGGCGGCAGGTGGTAGGCGACCTTACGTTGATGCGGCTCGTCGTCGCGGCTTCGCTCGTGATGGCGAGCCACGGCGTGCTGACCAGCTTCGGTCCTATCCAATGGGCGGAGCGCGGCATCTCGACGGGCGTCATCGGCATGCTCCAGGCGATTGCGGTCAGCGCCGAGATCGTCGCCTTCTGGTTCGGATCGAAGCTGCTGGGCCGCAGGGACCCCGGCATGCTCATCTGGCTGGCCGGCTGCGTTTCGATCGTCCGGTGGCTCGTGATGGCCGGCGACCCTTCGGCATCGCTCCTGTTCGTGGTGCAGCTTCTGCAGGGGGTGACCGCGACGGGAGCCATACTGGGCACGATGCTGGTCATCGCCAGCCGCGTGCCGCTCGCCTCTAGCGCGGCGGCGCAGGGTCTGAATGCGGTTCTGCTGGGTCTGGCGCTGGCCGCCACGACCGCCGGCGCGGGTGTCCTGTGGCAGCGCGGCGTGTCCACCGCCTATCTCAGCATGGCCGCGCTCGCGGCGATCGCCGTCTTGCTCGCCTGGCCTGGATGGCGTCTTGGGAGCCGCGACGTACCGGCGCCGGACGAACCGCCCTTCATGCAGGAACGGAGTTGAAGCTATGCCGTCCAGGATCCGCTATCTGATGCACAGGGCCATGATGGCAGCCATGGTCGCGGCGGCGGCAAGGGGAGCGGCGACCGCGGATACCGGACGCCCCGCCGGCAGGAACCTCGCCAACTGGGATCTTCCGAACACGCTCAGTCCGGAAGGACGTGCGATGGCGGCGGCGATGGCCGCGGCTCCGTCACCCGATCCCACGCCGCCCCTGGAGGCGCAGCGACGGTTCGTCGCCGATCTTCAGGCGGGCATGGGCGCCGAGCTCGCCAAGCGCCACCAAGTCCGCGTCGAGAATTCCTCGATCGCCGGGGTGGCCGTGCGCATCCTGCTTCCAAAAGGCGTCAAGACGCTCGGTGACGGTCCCGTACTGCTCAACCTGCATGGCGGCGGCTTCCAGGCCGATTCCGGATCCTTGACCGAAACCATACCGATCGCCGCGATGACCGGCATCCCGGTCGTCGCCGTGTTGTACCGGCTCGCGCCGGAGCATCCCTATCCGGCGGCTCTCGACGACGCGCTTGCGGTCTACCAGAACTTGGAGAGGACGCATGGCGCGTCAGGCATCGCGGTCTATGGCACGTCGGCGGGCGCGGCGCTCAGCGGGCAGCTTCTAAGTCGTCTCGGCATGATGAAGCGGCCGATGCCAGCCGCCCTCGGCTACTTCTCCGGCAGCGCCGACCTGAGCACGAGTGGTGATTCCGAATCGTGGATGCCGCTTCCGGGTGGCGCGAAGACGATGAGGGAGAGCGTCGCCTCCTATGTAGGCACGACTTCGGTGGACGATCCGATCCTGTCGCCTCTCAAGGGCGACGTGTCACGTTTTCCGCCGACCCTGCTGGTGACGAGCACGCGTGACATCCTGCTAAGCCCCACCTCAATCTTCGCCCGCAAGCTCCTGGAGCGAGGCGTCGACGCGAGGCTCGTGATCTTCGACGGCCTGCCGCACGCCTTCTGGGCCTACATGGCGATACCGGAAACCGACGAGGCCAACATCTTGATGTCGCGGTTCCTCAGAGCGCGCCTCTCGCCCGCCCGTCGCCCCGACGAGGGCTGAACTCCTCTATCCCTTGCTGCGCACTGCGCACTGCGCCGGCGTCCGCCGCTATCAAGAGGGGCCGTCGCGTCGGGAAAGGGCGGAAGCACGGCGATGGATTGTCTCTCGGTGACCCGTTACTGCTCCGACGGAGGCTCAGGTCTGTCATCATCGCCTCTCAGCCGCCTCGAAGTCCCTGACGATCAGGCGATGCAGCCAGAATGCTGGCGCATCTTAGGTGTGCCGTCACCGGAGAAGCTGCCTACGAAGCTCCATTCGGAGGTTCCATGGGCTCGAACCCTCTATCCTCGAGGAATATCATCCGCTTTCCAGAGGAAGGGGTAGCGGAACGGCACTGGTGTTGCGGAATTCGCTCACGGCGAAGGACGTCGAAACCTCGGAGATCCTGACCTTCTTCGTGAGAAGCTTGTAGAACGTTTCGAAACCTTCGATGTTGGGGAGTAGAACCTTGATGATGTAATCGACGCTACCGGAAAGTCTGTAGAACTCGATGACCTGAGGAATGCTTAGCACGGCCTCCTTGAAAGTCTCGTTCCACTCCTCCGAATGTTCGGCCGCCTTGATATTCACGAAGGCGACGAGGTTAAAACCCATGGATCGAGCGTCGATCAGAGTGACGCGTCCCTTAATCACACCCTTCTCCTCGAAGACCTTCATCCTCTTCCAGCATGCGTTCATGGAGAGGCCCACCTGTTCGGCCACCTCCTTGATGGTGGTGTTCGCGTCAGTCTGGATGATCGACAGGATCCTGACGTCGATGAGATCGAATTCGTGCACGTCATCTCCGCGTTAATCTCGGTCCGAACGATAAGCTCCGGGTCGCCCGTCCTGGTCGCAGGGGATAGAACGATGGGCGGCAGGCGGGAAGGCCTAGCAGCAGGCACCAAGGCAGCGCTCGGCGCACTGCAAAAGAAATTCGCCTTAAATTATCATAAGGCGAATTTATTACCTTGAAAAACCTGCAGTGGTGGAACAGAACCCATTTCGCGAGACGTTGAGGTCGTCGAGGCGACAGCGGCGGACTTGGCCGAGATTACGTCCCATCGGCTTGGAGGCCGGGGCAAACGGACAGGAGCGGTGCGGAATGAGGTGGGGAGCATCATATGCAGCCGTCGCGCTGGTTCTGGGCGGAGTCGAACAGGCGTCCGCCCAGACGGTGGCGCGATACCAGTTCGACATACCCGCCTCGGTACGAGCGGCGGCGATCCAGGCCGTCGCCCATGCGGCGGGGGCGGACGTGTCGTTCGCCGAGCCGGGCGACGCGTCGCTCCACGAACCCATCAAGGCCATCCGAGGCAAGCTGACGCTCGCGCAGGCTCTGAGGCAGGCGCTGGCAGGCAGCGACTGGTACGTCGAAACGGCAGGCAACGGCCAGATCCGCATCGCGCGGAGGGGCGGCAACTCGTCGGACATCATCGTGACCGGAGTGCGCGATGCCATCCGCAAGGAGGATTCCAACCTCCTGACCCGCTCGGACACGCCGCTCAAGGACACGCCCGGCACCATCGTGTCGGTGACGCAGGAGGTGCTGGCTTCGCAGAACACCACGTCGGTGAGCGAGGCGCTGCGCAATCTTCCGGGCGTCACCTATACGCCCGGTCCTCCCAGCCAGGTCGGCTCGCGTGGCGATACGACCCAAGGCGCCTCATTTACGAGCGGCCTGCGCAACTCCGCGGTCGGTGGCGACGCGCCGACGATCGACGTGGAATCCATCGAGGTGCTGAAGGGGCCGTCCTCGGTCCTCACCGGAACCGCGGTCGCCGGTGGGCTCGTCAACTTCAATCCCAAGCGCGCGCTCGGCATCAGCGATCAGCAGTTCGACATCGGCGGCGGCAGCAACCGGTACACGCGCGGTTCCGTAGACGTCGGCGGCGCGATCTCCGAGGAGGATCGTCTCTACTGGCGACTCGTGGGTCTGGCCGAGCATGCGGATCGGCAGAACAACGGCGGCCGGTCTCCGCACTCGTATGTCGCGGGCGCGATCTTCGCATATCGCGATCACGGCTGGAAGATAGACGCGAGCTCGCAGTTCTACGACACGCGGATCGTCTACGGGAAGCTCTTCTACGACGACCTCGCCACGAACACCGTCAAGCCGGTGACGGCGTTCTCAAACGAGAACGACTACTACCGCGTCAAGTCTCTCGCACAGAACCTGAGCGTGGAGCGCGACCTAGCGAGCTCGGACCACTTCACGCTCCGCCTACGTTCCCGCCTGCGATACCAATATGCGGAGCAGACGCTGCAGAATCTGCTGTATCAGGGCAAGAACAACATCGGTCTGCCGCAACTGCAGGATACGATCTCCGGCAACGCCAGCTTCTCCAAGAACAAGCAGTTCAGCTCCTCTACCGACATCTACGCCAAGCTAGCCACCGGGCCGGTGACGCAGCAGATCATCGTCGCGTTCGACTATGCATGGCAGAACGCCGATCAGCTGGCACGGTCAACGAACACGTTCGTTCCGCTCCAGCCGGCTCCGGTGCTCGCAACGCTGCCGGACAGCACGACCTTCGGCCGCAACACGCTTCTCGCAAGCCGAAAGGATTACGGCGTCGTCGTGCAGGATCAGATCGCCTGGGGTCCGCTGCATGCGCTCCTGAGCCTGAGGCAGACCTGGTTCGACCTCGATAGCAGGCAGCAGTTCATCTTCACGCCCACGATCATCAACAACAACGGCGAGCAGAGGATCAGCAAGCTGCTGCCGACGGGCGGTCTGGTGCTGAGCGCCACGGACTGGGCGTCGATCTACTACACCTACCAGAAGGCCATCACGCCGCCACGGCTCAACGTTCTGGTAGCGGCCGGAGTGCCCTTCCCGCCCAGCATCAGCACCGGCCACGAGGCTGGCGTCAAGCTGGAGCTGTTCGATGGGCGGATGTCGCTGACCGCCGACTACTTCCGCAAGTCGAGCAACAACCAGCCGTTCTTCAATCCTGCGAACCCCGCCTTCTCGCTGATCGGTCCGGGCCAGAAGTCCGAGGGCTTCGAGATCAATCAAAGCGGGAAGATCACGCCCACGTTGTTCCTGCAGAGCGGCTTCGCCTATGCGACGTCGAGGATCGATGTACCCCTGATCTCGGCACCGAAGTACCAGGCCAACGCGTGGCTGCTGAAGAGCTTCAAGGTCGGAGACGGGGAGATCGACGTCGGCGCCGGCGGAAACTACCAGAAGGGGGTCAATCTCGTCCTGACGAACTTCACCACCGGCGTGACGACCTACCCGGCATTTCCACAGGACTACCTCCGCTTCGATGCGGCCATCGGCTACAAGACGGGACCTTTGAAGCTCAATCTCACGGTCAACAACCTCTTCGACCGGTTCAACATCCTCACGCCGCTGGTCGCCAACAACCTCTATCAGGGCGTCGGGCGCGAGTTCCGGCTGGTCCTGACGACGGCTCTTCCGCGGTCGCGTCGCTGACCATGCCGAGCGTGGCAGACCTCGGCGCCGACGCCGTCGTCAGGAGCGAGCCGCCTCCCGAGACGGCGAGGCGGGGCGTGTGGGCCGACGTCGGCTACATGTTCCGTCTGCTCGGGTTCCACATGCGGCGCGACCCGTGGATCGCCGCGTCGCTGTGGATACTGGTCCTAGGCGGCGGGATGGTCGGATCGGTCGTGCAGGTGCGCTTCATCAAGGCGCTCGCCGAGGTCACGAACGGCCTCGTCGCCCACGACCGCTCCGCCGTGCTCGCCGCCCTTGGGGTGGCTGTCGTCTGCATAGTCCTGACGGCCGTCCATCTCGGTCTGTCCCAAGCGCTGGCGAATGCGCTGCGCCTCCGCATCCGGACCGCGTTGACCGTGGACCTGCTCGGCAGATGGCTTGGCGGCTCGCGGCTCTACTCCCCGTCTCCCGACCATCAGATCGACCATCCGGAGCAGCGGGTGCAGGAGGATGTCTACAACTTCGCGATGTACCTGATCCAGTTCGCGCCGTTGATCGTCGGAACGGTGACGGCATTCTTCCTCTATTCCGGCCAGCTATGGCTGCTGGCGTCCCCTACGCCCGTCGATCTCCCGATGGTCGGGACGGTGGTCGTGCCGAAGGCCCTGTACCTGCTCGCGATCGCCATCGCGGTGACGGCGACGATCAGCGCACACCTGGTCGGGCGCATCTACACCCGTCTCGAGGTAGTGCGGCAGCGCCTCGAAGCGGGGTTCCGTCACGACATGGGTCAGGCGCGCGAGTTCGCGGAGCAGATCGTCCTCGGCGGCGGGCAGGCCAACGAGGATGCCCGCGCCCGGCACGACTACGCGCTGATCCAACGCAACTGGTGGCCACTGACGGGAGCCGTGTCGTCGCTCTACGGCCTAAGGGGACTCTTCACGCTGTTGACGACCGTGACGCCTACCGTCGTCCTGTTCCCGATGGTGCTGGACGGCAGGATGAAGGTCGGCGATCTCGCGATCGCAGGCGCGGCGTTCGGCGCGGTCTATCAGGCGCTCGGCGCCTTCTCGAGCAGCTACGACACCTTCGCGCTGCTGCGGTCGGCCGCGCAACGCATCAGGCTCATGGACGGATCGCTGAACCGGCTGACGAGTTCCGGCATCGTACGCATCCAGGAGAGCGGCTCAGCATTCGAGGTCGCCGACCTGATCGTCTCTTCCAGCGACGGTACGAAGCTGTTCTCGCTGCCTCGTCTGACGATCGGCGAAGGCGAGAGGTGGCTGGTGCGAGGAATGTCCGGGGCCGGGAAGAGCACCTTCTTCCGGGTCATGGCCGGAATATGGCCCTTCGGGTCGGGATGCGTGTCGCAGCCGGCCGGCCGGTCGGTGATGTTCCTGCCGCAGAAGCCCTACCTTCCCAATGGGACGCTGGCCGAACTGCTGAGCTATCCCGAGCCCTCCGCCGAGTTCTCCGACGACGCATACACGCGGGCGTTGAAGGCGGCGCGGCTCGAAGGGCTGGCGGATCGGATCGGCGAGGCTCGATCCTGGGCAAAGACGCTTTCGCCCGGCGAGCAGCAGCGCGTCGTGCTGGCGCGAGCTCTGCTCCGCAAGCCCGACTTCCTGTTCCTGGACGAGGCGACCAGCTCGCTCGACCCGACGACCGAGGCGGCGATGTTCGACGCCATCACGAGACGGATGCCCGGCACGACGCTGATCACCATCGCCCACACCGATCGGGTCGCATCATATCACACCCACCAACTGACCATCGCGGATGGCTGGGCGACAGTCGGCAACTACCAAAGCGAAATCGAGGCCTGAAGGATGACCATGACTGAAGCCGCCCATCGGACCGACGCCGCAGGTGCGCATCTGCTGGTCGACGGATCGCGCAGCGCGGCGCTCCTGGACTGGGCGGACGGACGCGGCATGTCAGCCGCCACCGCGCTGCTGGCAGGCGGCCTGGCGAGGGCCGTGGAGGAGGGACGCGACGAATTCGTCACCGGCTTCCTCGCCGTCCCACAGGTCGCGACCGGCGCTGCGCTGGACTGGCTCCTGTGGCTCTGGGCTGATGCTCCCTCCTCCATGCGCGCGAGGCTGACCCGCGAGGAGGACGTGCTCGCAGCCGAGGAGGTCATGGCGATGCATCGGCACGTCAGGGATGGCGGACGTTTCGCCGCCGCCGAGTGGCGCGCCGCCCGGCGCCGGTTCGCCTCCGCGATCTCCTCGGATGCGTCCACGCAGGTCGTCGAGGCGATCGCCGCCTCGATGTGGGACCTGTCCGAAACCCCCGGCGCGATCGCGGACGTGGCGCAGAGCTGGATCAACGGAATGGCGATGATCGACGCGATCGTGGCGAGCGGCTGGACGGTCGACGACCATCAGCGCTTCGAGGAGACCTGGGCCGCCTTCGGCATCGCGCACGCGCGGCAGAACCGTCGCGAACCCGACGAGGACGACGCCGCGTTCGCCGCCAGGCAGCAGCGCTACATGAGCGAGAACCCGATCGGTCTCAGCGAAAGCGACTTCGCACGCAACTCGGCGTGGAGCGACGAACGCCAGCGTCGGATGCAGCACCGGGCGGCCGAACTACGTGCCGGCCTGCTGACGCTCGTCGAACGCTGAGACGGACGTCCGACGCCCTCAATCCCCAGACATAGGAAACACATCATGGCGAACATTCAGGCAGTGACCGATGCGACCTTCGCGCAGAAGGTCCTCGAATCCGACATCCCGGTTCTGGTGGACTTCACCGCGACCTGGTGCGGCCCGTGCAAGGCGATGGCGCCGGCCGTCGAGGACCTGGCCCGCGAATACGACGGCGAGGCGGACGTCTATCTCCTCGACATCGACGCCAATCCCGATACGCGCCACGCGCAGGGCATCATGGGGGTCCCCACCTTCATGATCTTCAACCGCGGCGAGGTGGTCGAGCGCTTCACCGGCAGCATGAGCCGCTCGAAGCTCGCTGCCGCACTCGAATCCGCGATCGAGGCTGCCAAGTGAACGATGCGCAGAAGACCCGGCTGCTCGGCCTCGTGGCTGAGGCCGAGCAGCCGGGCGGCTCCGACGTGCTGCCGTCGTTTTCGTGGCCCTCGGACGACGTCGTCGCGTTCGCGGCGACCCATGGGCTGGACGTCGCCTTCGTGAACCTCGCCATGTTCCTCGCGATCGGCGACGCCGACCATTGGCGTCAGCTGGCGGGCAACCTCGTTCCCGGACATGGCACCAGGCGGATCACCGTGGGCTGGATGGATTGGCTCTGGTCCGATCCTCAGTCGGGCGCCGCCCGGCTGGTCTGCGATCCGGCGAGACGCCTAGATGGCGAAGCCGTCGGCGCCCTGCACCGTCGCGACGCGGCGGGGGACGCCGTCGATCGGGGCGAATGGCGGCGCGTGCGCTACGCGCTCTCCGCTATCCCAGATGAAGGTCCGATCGCCGCGGCGGCGATCGGCGTGGCCGCGGCCGCGGCATGGAGTCTCGATGCGGTCCCTGGCGCCGCCGCCGACATGATCCTCGCCTGGAAGGAACTGCTTTTCACCGAGATCGACGTCGCCCTCGACTGGGACGAGGAGAAGGAGGCCGCGTCCGCGGAGCGCCGCGAGCTCATGCTGGCGCATGCGGGCGAGGTCGCGAGGGCCGCCGATGGCGACGGCAGTGCGGACCTTCCGGGACAGCCGCCCTCAGACGCGTATCAGCAGGCGTTCGGTCAGGCGCTGAGCCAATTCGCCGCCGCGAACCCTTCGGATCTCGATCGTCGCAACGAGCGGCGGCAGGAAGCGTACGTGCGAATGTACCAGCTCGGCCGCGAAGCGCTTCTGCGGCAGATCACGTCCGCCGCCGCTCCCTCGAGCGCGATGCAAGCAGCGTGACGGGTCCTGCGTCGATCCACCTGACCGATCGGGACGTGGCATCGCCGCGGGTGGCGCCATGACCATGGCGACAGGGCATACCGGCTACCTGATGCATACCGCCGAGCGGATGGCGCAGGTCGCGCGCGACGCGGCGGATCGGGCGCTGGCGCTCGGCGCATCCGACGTGGTGGCGTCGGCCGGCGAGACGGCCGGCATCGTCATGCGCGTCCGGGCCGGCTCGCTCGAGCAGGCGGTGCGCGAGGGCGCGCAGTCGGTCACCATCAAGGTGTTCGAGGGCGGTCGCACCGGAACCGCGACGACGTCCGCCCTCACGAAGGCGGCGGTCGATCTGGCGGCCGAAAGGGCGATCGCGATCGCCCGCACCGTCGAACCGGATCCGGAAGCGGCGCCGGCGGCGGACGGATGGCTTGCGCGCGGCGCGCCGTCGCCGCAGATGTTCGCACCCTCCGGTCTGACGGCGCAGGATCTCGGCCGCATGGCGCAGGCCGTCGAGCAGGCGGCGCTGTCGCGCGGATCCGGCGTGCGATCCGGCGGGGCGGGAGTGGCGAGCACCGATGCGACCGGGGCGATCGCGATAGGCCGGGACTTCGTGAGATCGCTCGCCACGTCTCGACAGGACGCGTGGTGTACCGCGATCGCCGAACGCGACGGAACCATGACGCAGGACGGCTGGTCGAGCACCGACAGGCGTTCGTGCCGGCTTGCGTCTGCGATGGCGATCGGCGACGCGGCGGTCGAGCGGGCGGTGCGCAAGCTCGGCGGCCGCACGCTGCCGACCCAGCGCTGCCCGGTGCTGTTCGATGCGACCATCGCATCGAGCCTGGTGAACGAGATCGTCGGCGCACTCGGCGGCCGTGCGCAGGCGAGGGGGACGACCTTCCTCTCCGGTGGACTCGGCATGGCGGCGCTGGCGTCGCACGTCGATCTCGACGAGGACCCGCTGGAACCATACGGCCTGGCGAGCGGCACCTGCGACGGCGAGGGGGTGGAGAGCCGCCCGCGGAAGGTGATCGACGGCGGGAACGTGGCGGGGCTGTTCCTGCCCTGTCTCTATGCGCGAAAGCTGGGCCTCGCTCCGACCGGTAGCGCCGACGGACCACGCAACCTGCATCTCACCAGCCGCATTGGCGCGGCGGAACTTGGAGCCCTGCAGCGGCAGCTCGGCCGCGGGCTCTGGGTGACCGAACTGATCGGAGGCGCGGTAGACCCTGTCTCCGGGACCTACTCCAAGGCGGCGGCGGGCTTCTGGATCGAGGGCGGCGAGGTCGCCTACCCGGTCCAGGACATCACGATCGCGGGAGATCTGCCGACCATGCTGCGAGGCATCGTGGCCATCGGCGGAGACGTCCACCGCAGCGGCTCGACGCGTTCAGGCTCGGTGCTGATCGAGCAGATGCGCATCTCAGGTCGCTGAGCCGGAACGTACGGAGAATTCCATGTCCACCTATCAGAGCCTGTCGCAGGAAGACGCGCTGGCCATCGCCGAGCGTCAGCTGCTCGCACCATCCGGGCTGACGCGGCGGTCGCTCGAGACCGCGCTCGACGGGCTTCTCGGGAACGGGGCCAGCTACGCCGACCTGTACTTCCAGGCGGGTCAGAACGAGAGCTGGAGCCTGGACGACGGCAGGGTCGCCGCCGGCAGCTTCGCGATCACGCAGGGCGTCGGCGCGCGCGCGATCAGCGGGGAGCAGACCGCCTTCGCCCATTCCGCCGCGATGATGTCGGACGCGATCGATGCGGCGACGGGAACGGTCCGCAGCATGCTGCTGCATGGAGACGACGCCGCGCGGCATGGCGGCGTCGGCGTGCCGTCCGATCCGCGCCGTCCGCTGCTGTACACGCCCGACAATCCGCTCGAGGGCATGGGCACGGCCGACAAGATCCGCCTGCTCCAGGAGGTCGATCGCCGCTGCCGCGAGGCCGATCCGCGCGTCGTCCAGGTGTCGGCGCAGCTTCAGGTGTCGCACACCAGCATCGTCGTGGCCGGCAGCGACGGCAGCGTGGGCGGCGACGTCCGCCCGCTCGTGCAGCTCATCGTCACGGTGACCGCTCAGGTGGGAGCGCGCCGGGCGACGGGGAACGGGGTCGAGGGCGGACGCCTCGACCTCGTCGACCTTCTTCCCGATCGGCTCGACCGGGCTGTCCGCACCGCGGTCCGCATCGCGATCGTGAACCTAGATGCGCGTCCCGCACCGTCGGGCGTGATGTCGGTGGTGCTCGGCAACGGCTTTCCCGGTATCCTGCTGCACGAGGCGGTCGGCCACGGCCTCGAGGCCGACGCGCACCGCAAGCGGACCTCGGTGTTCGCCGACCTCATGGGGTCGTCGGTCGCGGCCGAGGGGGTCACGGTCATCGACGACGGCACGCTGCCGCAACGTCGCGGATCGCTCAACGTCGACGACGAGGGAGTGCCGAGCGCTTGCAACCTCCTGATCGACAGGGGGCGGCTGGTGGGGCTCATGCAGGACCGGACGAGCGCTCACTTGATGGGGCGGGCGCCTTCGGGCAACGGTCGGCGCCAGAGCTACGCCCACCTTCCCATGCCGCGCATGACCAACACCTATCTCGCGGCGGGGGAGGCGGATCCGGAAGACATCGTCCGCTCCATCAGGCACGGCATCTATGCGCCTCAGTTCGGCGGCGGCACCGTCGACATCACCAGCGGTCAGTTCAACTTCTCCGCCACCGAAGCCTACCTCATAGAGGACGGCCGGGTGACCGCGCCCATCCAGGGAGCGACCTTGATCGGCCTCGGGCACGAGGCGCTACGGCACGTGTCGATGGTCGGGAACGATCTGGAGCTCGCCGACGGCGTCTGCGGAAAGGACGGCCAGAACGTCCCCGTGTGCGTGGGGCAGCCGACGGTGCGCATCGACGGCATGGTCGTCGGCGGAACGGCCTAGTCCGCTATCGACGACTGGTGATCCTATCTCGGGAGGATGAAATGCTCGATCACGACGACGCGCTGGACCAGCAGGCCGGCGAGGAACACGCCACGACGCCACGGGGCGACGAGCGGAGCGTCCTAAGCGATCCGCCGACCGGCGGCAGGAGTGGATGCGGCGCGGGTTCCGTCCGCGACGACGTCCGGATGTCCTTCGCAGAGGGAACGGACCCCATGCGCATGAGCGGGGGAAGGGATCGCGCGTGGCGTGCCGAGATGGTCCGGCGGATCGAGGCCGACTACAATCGATCGGCCGACACCCACCTCATCCGTCTCGATCTGCCGAGACATCCCGGCGTGACCCTCTACCTCAAGGACGAGAGCTCGCACCCCACCGGCAGTCTGAAGCATCGCCTGGCACGTTCGCTCTTCCTGTATGCGCTTTGCAGCGGGCGGCTCGGTCCGGACACCTGCGTGATCGAGGCGTCTTCAGGGTCGACCGCCGTAAGCGAGGCGTACGTCGCGCGCATGCTGGGACTGCGGTTCATCGCGGTGGTTCCCGTCAGCACGGCCACACCCAAGCTGGACGCCATCCGCTTCTACGGAGGGGAGATCCATCCCGTCGACGATCCGCGGACCGTCTACGAGGTCGCCTATCGACTGGAGCGCGAGACGGGTGGATACTTCCTGGATCAGTTCACGTTCGCTGAGCGGGCGACGGACTGGCGAGGCAACAACAACATCGCGGAATCGCTGTTCGCGCAGATGGCGCGCGAGGAGCATCCCGTGCCGAGCTGGATCGTATGCGGTGCGGGGACCGGTGGCACCTCCGCCACGATCGGCCGCTTCATCAGCTACCAGCGTCACGCAACGCGCCTGTGCGTAGCCGATCCGGTCAACTCCGTCTTCCATCGCCACTACGAAGATCCGGCGATCACGGCTCTGCCCGACGACCGTGCGTCCTGCGTCGAGGGGATCGGCCGTCCGAGGGTCGAGCCGAGCTTCCTGCCGTCGGTGATAGACCGCATGATCGCGGTCGAGGACGAAGAGAGCCTCGGGGCGATGCGGGCGCTCTCGCAGCGGCTCGGCCGCCGGGTCGGCGGGTCGACCGGAACAAACCTCGTCGCTTGCGCCGCGATAATCCGTGAGATGGTCGCCGCGGGCGAGACGGGAAGCGTGGTGACCCTTCTGTGCGACAGCGGCGAACGCTACGCCTGCACCTACTACGACGACGAATGGCTGGCGGAGCGAGGACTTCTCTGGCAGCCGGCGGCCGAACGCATCGCCACGCTGCTGACCCCCACTCCGTGAGGAGCCGCACGAGGAGACTGCCGGTCGGGTTTCGGAAGGCGATCGCGTCCGGACGCGCGTCTCGGAGCGATGATCTCGCGCGACGGGCAGCCTGCTCCAGGCGCGCTGCGCGACCGGGGAACTCGAGGACGATCCTCGAGCGGCCTCGATCGGCGGGACGGACGCTTCCGGCTCGCCAAACCTCGTCGTCCATCGTGGATCCGGCGACGGCCTCGTGCCGTCCCGACGCGTCCCGCGGCGGACGGTCGATGCGGTGCGTGCTCCGATCGGACGCGCGGCGAGCGTACGAGTCCCGAGGTGGAATAGACGCTGTCTGCCTGCAGAAGAAAGACGGGAGGTGAGGAGATGGAAGGAATGAGGGTGGATCGACACAGCAAGGTGCTGATCATCGGCTCGGGTCCAGCGGGATACACGGCCGCCATCTATGCTGCCCGCGCCGCGTTGGAGCCTCTGCTGATCGAGGGCCTCCAGCCCGGGGGGCAGCTCACCATCACGACAGACGTGGAGAACTGGCCCGGCGACGTAAGCGTGATGGGACCGGACCTCATGGCCCGCATGCGCGCGCAGGTCGCGCATGTCGGGACGCAGGTTGTGTCCGACACGATCGTCGAGGTCGATCTGACCGCGAAGCCGTTCGTCGCCGTGGGGGACGACGGATCGCGCTACACCGGCGACGCCGTGGTGATCGCGACGGGCGCGTCGGCGCGGTGGCTGGGGCTGGACACCGAGACGCGGTATCGCGGAGCAGGCGTGTCGGCCTGCGCGACGTGCGACGGCTTCTTCTATCGAGGCCGGACGGTCGCCGTGGTCGGCGGGGGCAACACGGCGGTGGAGGAAGCGCTGTACCTCACCAACTTCGCCGCAAAGGTCTATCTGATCCACCGCCGCGGCGCGTTGCGTGCCGATCGGACCAACCAAGCGCGCCTGCGGGCCAATCCCCTGATAGAGCCGATCTGGCACGCGGAGGTGGCGGAGGTGCTCGGCGACGGCAGGGTCGTCACCGGACTCAAGCTGCGCGACCGACGGGACGGACGCCTGCGCGACCTGGCGGCCGACGGCCTCTTCGTGGCGATCGGCCATGATCCTGCGACCGGACTCTTCAGGAGGCAGCTCGCGATGGACGACGAGGGCTACATCCTGGTCGCTCCCGGCTCGACCGCGACGAGCGTCGCCGGCGTCTTCGCGGCGGGCGACGTCCAGGACAGGCAGTTCCGGCAGGCCGTGACGTCCGCCGGCATGGGGTGCATGGCCGCGCTCGAGGCGGAACGGTTCCTCGCCGGCCACACGCCCCATGCCATCGCCGCAGAACCGGGAGCTCCGGTCACGACCTGAGCGCGCCGGTTTCCGCACCGGAACTGGTCCGATACCGATTGTCGTGGTCCCACCGATGGAGAAGAGAGTGACGATGTCGTCCGAAGCACTGCCCCTGCCGACCCGACTGCCCGTCTTCGAGGCGCTCACACCCGCAACGATCGGCCCGCTGCTCGACGCCGCGATAGCGGAACAGGAGGCCGTCGTCGACGCCTTGACCCGCGATCGGCCGACGGCCTTCGGCGAGGTCTGGATGCCGCTGGAGCGCGCCGCCGCATCGATCGAGGCGCTCTGGTCCGCGGTCTACCACCTCCACGCGGTGGTAGACACGCCGGCCCTCCGCGAGGCGCACGCCGCCGGGCAGGAGAGGCTGGTCGAGGCGGACATGCGGATCAAGCAGAACCGCGAACTGTTCGATCTGCTGGTCGATCTGTCCCGCTCCGCAGACTTCGCCGACCTCCCGACGGCGGACCGGGTTGCTGTGGAGCATGCGCTCCGCGACTTCCGGCTGGCTGGCGTATCCCTGGAGCCGGAGGCGAAGTCGCGCTACGCCGAAGTCTCCGTCGAGCTGTCCCGCCTGTCGACGGAATTCGGCAGCGCCGTGCTTGACGCCACTGACGCCTGGTCCGAACTGGTGGCCGACGAGGGGCTTCTCGCCGGACTTTCCCCATCCGATCGCGCCATGCTGCGGGATGCCGCGGAGACGCAGGGAAAGAGCGGCTGGCTGGTGACGCTCCAACAGCCCAGCGTAGCCGCCATACTGACCTTCGCGGAGGATCGCCGCCTGAGGGCGCGCGTGTACGAGGCCTTCGGCACCCGCGCGTCGGACCAGGGTCCCACGGCGGGCCGGTTCGACAACTCGAGCCGGATCGCCCGCATTCTCGAACTACGGCACCAAGCGGCGCGGCTGCTGGGCTTCGACGACCCCGTCGGCCTGTCTCTCGCAACCAAGATGGCGGACGACGCCGGGCAGATACTCGCGTTCCTCCGCGATCTCGCCAGTCGTGCGCGTCCCGCGGCCGAGCGAGAGATGGACGAGCTGTGCGGCTTCGCGGCACGCGAACTGGGAATCCGAGACCTTCAGCCCTGGGACGTCGGCTTCGCTTCGGAACGCCTGCGCCGCTCGCGCTACGCGGTCGACGAACAGGCCATACGCGCCTTCTTTCCGTTGGAACGCGTCCTGGACGGATGGCAGACGCTGCTCCGTCGACTGTTCGGCATCCGTCTGGCTGAGCGTCGCGACGTGTCGCTGTGGCACGAGGACGCGCGCTACTTCGACGTGGCGGACGAAGACGGAACGGTCGTCGCCGGCCTCTACCTCGATCTTCACGCCCGGGCCGGGAAGCGCGGTGGAGCCTGGATGGCCCCGGCGCGACCCCGCCTCGACGACGGCGACGCCGTCGGCGTGCCGGTGGCCTACATGGTCTGCAACTTCGCGCCCCTCAGCGACGCCGCGCCGTCGCTGCTTTCGCACCGGGACGTCCTGACGCTTCTCCACGAGACGGGACACTGCCTCCATCATCTGTTCACCCGCGTCGATCGTCCGAGCATCGCGGGCACGACGGGATTCGAATGGGACGCCGTCGAGCTGCCCAGCCAGATCATGGAGGATTTCGCGTGGGATCGCGAGGTGCTGACGGGCATGTCCGGTCACCACGCGACCGGCGAGGCGCTCCCCCGAGACCTGTTCGACGGCATGGAGAGGGCGAGGGGGTTCCAGTCGGGCATGTTCATTCTGCGTCAGGTCGAATTCGGCATCTTCGACCTGCTTCTTCATCTCGGCACGATGGGAAATGATCCGGTGGTGGTCGTCGAGGCGGTTCGCGATGAAGTCGCCGTCATCAGGCCTCCGCGGTGGCATCGGTTTCCGCATTCATTCTCGCATATCTTCGCAGGAGGGTATGCGGCCGGCTACTACAGCTATCTATGGGCGGAGGTGCTGGCCGCGGACGGCTTCCAGAAGTTCTCGGAAGCGGGGCTTGTCGACCGATCCGTCGGCGACGCGTTCCGAGCCGAGGTTCTCGCACGGGGCGCGAGCCGTCCGGCTTCGGAAAGCTTCCGCGCGTTTCGTGGACGAGACGCCGACGTTCACGCGCTGCTCACGAAGCATGGGCTCGCCGCACCTGCTTGCGACGAGGAGCCGATCGGCTCGACTGACATCATCTGATGAGGAGGGGCACGCGTCCACGACGACCGAAAGCCTCTAGGGTCGTCGGGCGACGTCGTCGGCACGACAATGCTTGAAGATCGAACACCCTTCGGAACGACGACGCAATCCGCGGAGGACGACGTTCGTCGCCGACGACGCCCCCCGCTCGAACATCCACGATCGGTCCATACGCGATCGGAGCGACGAACGACGGGTCTCATCGACAGCCACGAAGGTCCATGAATGCGCTACACCCTGGGAATCCGTGAGACGCCGACGGACATCGATCGGTATGCGATCCTCGAGCCCCTGATGGCATTCAATGCCGACAGGGGCCATCCGGCGGACCCCGATCCGCTTGCGATCCTGATCCACGACGCTGCCGGACGAACGGTCGGTGGCCTCTACGGAAGGACCGTCTATCAATGGCTGACCGTGGATCACCTCGTCGTGCCGGAAACCCTCAGGGGCGCTGGCGTCGGTTCGAGACTGATGACGAGCGCGGAAGCGGTCGCCCGAAGCCGCGGCTGCGTCGGATCCTGGCTAACCACCCTGACGTTCCAAGCCCGCGCTTTCTACGAGAAGCTCGGCTACTCTGCCTTCGGCACGCTGGACGACAGTCCCGCAGGCATCGCTCGCATCTTCATGCAGAAGCGGTTCGCTTCTTGACAGGCATGGCCCCCCCGTACTCCTATAAGGACCCTCGGACGTCGTATGCAGGCCTCTTGGGCGCGAGCCGCCGCGAAGGCCGCGCGGAAGGGATCGCCCACGGTGCGGCATTCAGTGGCGGACGAGCGTCGACAGGGTCGAGCGATGCAGTCGGAGAGACGAAGGGAACGGTCTGACGATGAGTAATCCTGAAGGGCTGATACGGGAGTTCTTCGAGCGGGTCTGGGCACCTCCGCACGATCTCGCGGCCATCGACGAGCTTATGACCGAGGACTACCGCATCACTACGGCCGGGCAGGTGGTCGAGGGACGGGAGGCCTTCAAGGCTTGGGTCGAATCGATGCAGCGCCTCGTCAGGGGGGCGACGAACGAGCATCTGGAAATCATAACCGGCGCAGCGGGCGACAGAGTGGTCTCCCGCTGGGTCACGCGAGGCTTCAACAACGGAATGTTCGGATTGCCGGCGGACCAGCGACCGGTCGAGTTCTCCGGGATCGCCATCTGGCGCGTGGAGGGGCGGCGGCTTGCGGAATGCTGGGTCGAGCGGAGCGCGCTGGAGCTTCACGAGCGCTTGAAGTCGGATCCCGGCGGATCGCCGACCCGCGCCCCGGCATGATACCTGTTGTCGCAGACGGCGCATGCACGTCCGGCGGCCGAACCAGGTTCGAAGCGGCGACGGCCGATGCGGTCGACTGAACGAATCCTCGACCGTGGGAAGGGCATGCCGGATCGTCCGTAGGCAGCGTCGGCGATCGATTCGTCGAGACATCGAAAGCGTGTCGTCGTGCTCCGGCTGATAAGCGCTCGTGATGATGGGGGAGTTGCGGTGGGATTGCCAACGAAGATAATGCTAGTTCTCGGAGCGCTTGCGGTCAGACCGGCTGCGGCATCCGACACGCTGGCCTTAATGACCAACCCGATCCTAGCCTCCGGCGCCGACCCCTTCGTTCTTCGGGAGGGGGGATGGTTCTACTTCATGGCGACGCGTGGCGATCGACTGGCCATCCGCCGGACCAAGGATCTCGGGCGACTGGCCGACGCGCAGGAGGTGGTGATCTGGCGCCCGCGACCCTCCGGACCAAATGCCGTTTCGATATGGGCACCCGAGATGCACCGCATCGATGGACGATGGTACATCTACTACACGGCTGCCGAAGCCGGACATGACGACGACGCCCACCGGGGCGTCTTCGTTCTGGAGAACGACGGAGCCGATCCCCTGTCCGGGCAGTGGATCGACCGCGGCCGCATAGCTACGCCGCTGCCCGGCATCGACGGCACGATGTTCGAAGCGAGGGGACGCCGCTGGTTCGTCTACTCGGCCTATGACGGAACGGACAGCGTCATCATGCTGGCACCTCTCGCCAACCCGTGGACCCTGGCGGAACCCCCCGTGGTTATAGCGCGTCCCGACCAGGCGTGGGAGCGACGTGGCGGCCGGCAGATACTGGAGGGGCCGGCGTTCCTGAAGGGGCCGAAGGGTGACGTCTTCCTCACCTACTCCGGAAGCGCCTGCTGGTCCGACGACTACGCGATCGGCCTTCTGCGTCTCAGAGCGGGAGCGGATCCGATGGTGCCGGCGAACTGGACGAAGAACAAGGAGTCAGCTCTGCGTAAGTCGCCCTCGAACGGAGTCTACGCCCCAGGACACAACGCCTTCTTCACCGCGGCCGAAGGAGCTCGAACCTGGATCGTCTACCACGCGAACGGTCGCGCCGGTGCAGGATGCGGCGCGGAACGCTCGCCCCGAGTCCAGGAGATGCGATGGACGGCGGGAGGAATGCCCATCTTCCCAGTGCCCGTGAAGTCTGGATCCAAGTTCGACGCGCCCGTCCCATGACCAATCGACGCCGGATATCTGCGCGTCGACTAAATTCCCATTGGGATTTCGATCAGACGGTGCGCTGCCAATTTGCGAAGGCGGTTCCGTGACGTGGAGATCGAATGGAGGCGATCGCGAAGCGGCCGCGGACGCGGGCGGGGGGGCGAGGCGACGCGTCAGCGTCGTGCCTTCCAGGCGAACGTGGAGCCGTGCCGCCCGACGCGGCCGATCCCGGGAAAGGGCACATGAGCCGCAGCTACGAGCGCCCCGGTCGAAGCTAGATCGCGCAACTCCCCCTGCCGGGTCGCCGCCGCCTGCGCTGGCGCGCTGTCGAAGGCGATCGTAATCTTCGGATCGTCGAGCTGCACCTCGACGGCGTGCACCAGATCGCCCCATATGACGAGCTTCTGCCGACCGCGTCCTACCACGTAGCCCGAATGTCCCGGCGTGTGGCCTGGCTCCGCCAGCGCTCGGATGCCTTCGACCAGCGGTTCACCCTTCGCGAACGGCCGGAAACGTCCGGCCGCGATGTAGGGCTCGAGCATCGCCTTCGCCGCGTCGAACGTACCCTTCGCCGCTTCGGGCGTCTGCGCGGAGTTGGCGGCGTTCGACCACCATTCCGCCTCGACGGCATCGGTGCGGACTACGGCGTTGGGGAAGACGGCGCGGCCCTCGCGCGTCAGGCCGCCGACATGGTCGACATGCAGATGGGTAAGGTAGACTTCATCGATCTGCTCCGGGCGATACCCGGCCGACCGGAGGCTTTCGACGAGACGTCCGGCGGTCGGGCCGCAGAAGGTGCCGCAGCCTGCGTCGACCAGGACGAGCTTGCCACCCGCGAGGACGAGGTAGGCGTTCACCGGCAGCGGATAGCCGGCGGCCTCCTCACGACGGGGCAACGCCGCGGCGGTCCGATCGGGACCGATGCTCAGCAAGGTTCCCATAGGCACGGTGACCGACCCGTCGGAGAGAGCGATCACCGTTATCCTCCCTACGAGCACCCGACGGAACTCGGCCGGCTTGCGGACGGCCTCGGGCCGTGCCGGACCTCGAGCGAAGGAGATGGCGCTCGGAGGAGCGAGCGCCGTGCTTGCGAAGGCGACGCAGAGCATGGCGCTCTTCTGGAGGATGTTCATGGATGTCTCCGTTGGATGTGCGTGAAGCGCGGGTTCCGAAGGCGTCAGGGGAAGCCGGTCGCGGTCGCGTCGGCTTCCCAGCGATCCATCGATGCGAGCAGGGCGAGGAGCTTCGCGCGGGCGGCGTCGTAGGCGGTCTGGCCGAGTGGAAGGTGCAGCGGCGGGTCGTCGGCGTCGACGGCCTTGAGCAGCACCGCGATCGCCTTCGTCGGATCGCCGCTCTGACGGCCATCGTTGCCTTCGCGGTAGGCGCGCGCGGCGCCGGCGGTCGCGTCGTAGGCGGGGATCCTGCGCGCGGCCTCCCCGATCGAACGACCGAGGAAGTCGGTTCGAAACGGGCCGGGTTCCACGATGATCACCCTCAACCCAAGCGGCTCGACCTCCTGCGCCAATGCCTCGGACAGGCCCTCCACCGCGAACTTCGTCGCGTTGTAGAACCCCATGCCAGCCCTGCCGACGAGCCCTCCGACGGAGGAGATGTTCACGACGCGCCCCCGCCTCTCGCGAAGCGCCGGAAGGGCGGCGCGCGTCGTCTCCACCAGCCCGAAGACGTTCGCCTCGAACATCGGTCGATATTCGTGCGGCTCGCCTTCCTCGATCGCGCCGACGAAGCCGAAGCCGGCGTTGTTGACCAGGACGTCGAGGCCTCCAAACGCCTGCTGCGCTACGCGCACGGCGGCGGCGGCCTGTCCCGGAACGGTCACGTCGAGCGCGACAGCACGCACCGTGTCCGGATGAAGGCGAACGAGGGGATCAAGCGTCTCGGGCCGCCGCGCCGTCGCGACCAGGCGATCGCCGCGAGCGAGGACCGCGCTCGCCAGAACGCTGCCGAACCCGCTCGAGCATCCGGTGACCAGCCACGTCTTCATGCGACTTCTCCCTCTTTCAGGATCGCGCGAGCCTTCATCCGGACGGGCTTCCCCCCGACCGACCGCGGCATGCCCGTGACCCCCGCGTTCCGCCCTCCCGATGCCGGCGAGGCGGCGTCGCGTCCCCCGCGCTCGGCTGCCGCGATGGTGACCGCATCATCTTCTTCTGAAAGGATCGATCCGCAGGACCGCGATCCGGCATGTCTCGGGGACATTCGCATGCCCGGAAGGCTCGCGCGATGTGGACGGCAAGGATCGAAGGGCGTGCAGTCGCTCCGATGACGGCTGGCGTGGACGAGCGACATGGAGACCTCACGCGTGATTGATGGTGAAGTCGGCCATCGCCGACCAGTCGCGCTCCCCCATGCCGGCCTCGACCGCGTCGCGCATCCGTTCGCGCACGGCGTCGAGCACCGGCAGCCGCCTGCCAGCGCCTCGGGCGATCTCGGTCGCGAGCCGGAGATCCTTCAGTCCGAGGATCGCCTTGAAGCCGGGCTCGTAGCTGTCCTGCGCGATGTGAGCGCTGTAGCTCTGGTAGGAACGGCAGCCGAACAGCGTATTCAGGATAAGATCGAAGAACGCGTCGCGGGAAAGGCCCGCGCTCTCCGTCAGCACCACCGCTTCGGCGAGCGCTTCGATCGCCATGGTGATCATCATGTTGGCGGCGATCTTGGCGGCATTTGCGTGCCGTGGATCGTCGCCCATGTGCCAGACCTTTTTGCCGAGAACCTCCAGCAGGGGGCGGACGCGCGCCACCACGTCCTGCGCGCCACCGGTCAGGATGTTGAGCTGTCCCTCCCTCGCGACGTCCGGTCGACCGAGCACCGGGGCGGAGACGTAGCCCAGCCCGATTCGCTCGTGGATCTCGGCGAGTTCGCCGGCGAACGCCGTCGATATCGTGGAAGTCACGACGTGGATCAGGTTTCCGCGCGCCCCGTCCAGCACCCGTCCATCGAGCAGGACCTCACGGATCGCCGCATCGTCCGACAGCATGGTGAGCACGGCGTCGCCTTGGAACGCTTCCCTTGGCGTGGCCACCATCTCGAGACCGTCGATGCTCGGATCGCCCGAACGGTTCCAAGCGCGGACACGGTGCCCCGCCTTGACGAGATTGGCGGCCATAGCGCCGCCCATGGCCCCCAAACCAACGAATCCCACGTCCATCGTCATTCTCCTCTTTCCATCTGGTCGGTTCGCTCGAAGCGCCGCTCGAGCCAGCGCCTCACGGGCTGCAACGCGTCGTCCGAGTTCCTCTCGAAGATCAGTCCATGTCCGTTACCGTGGACGCCATGGTCCGGCAGATGCAGCAGTTCGGCGTCCGCGCCGGCCTCCCGCAGCATGGCGACCGTCGGCGCGCTCGCAGCGGCGAAGGCGGACGCCTCGGCGGTCACCGCGACGATCGGCAGATCCCGCAGGTTCGGGAGCGACAGGCTCCCTGGAGCCGCTTCGCGCATCCGGGTCTTCGTCGATACCGGTGGATCGTAGTTCATCGGAACGGCTGCGAGGCCCCATTCGAGCGATCCGATGTTCGGGATCCGAGCGAAGGGCGGCCCTATGGGTTCGATCGCGACGATGCCGACGACCAGGTCCGGCCGCCGATCCGCCACCGTCCAGCCGACGGGTCCCGACGCCGAATGGGTCAGCAGCACGGCGGGGCCGACGCGGTCGAGTAGACGCGCGAGTCGATCCGCATCGACGTCCTGCGAAACCGCGAGGTCGGCGGGAAGGGGACCATAGCCGGCGACGAAGGCGTCCATCGCTGCCGGGTCATCCCGCCCGAGGGGCCACTGGGTATGGGCGTCCCCGGCGCCGTCCGGAAAGTAGATGCTCCGGGCCGACTCGTAGGAAAAGGGCGGGCCCATCGGGCCGAGCGTCTCCACGTGATAAGGCGATCTCCCATGTCCGGGTCGATCCACCAAGACGACGGCGTATCCAGCCTCGACCAGCCGCTGAGCCCAGCCCGGCCGCCCGTCCGGCGTGTCGAGCCACTCCGTGCCCTGGTAGCCGCCGCCGTGCACGAGCACTACGGGATGGGGCCGCGTCACGACCTCTGGCGCCTCCCACTGCGCGAACAGAGGCGCGCGTTGGCAGGTTCGCCCGTCTAGTTCGAACCGCTCGCCGGCTATCCAGAAGTGGCCGCGTCGAACGGTGGGGACCGGAACTCCTTCCCAGAAGCGCATGCAAGTTCTCCCCGGGTCGCGACGTCGACGCCCGATGACACGCGCTAGGCCTTTCCAAAACGTCAGGGTACTGACTATTGTGTCCTCCTTCCAAACGTAATCGTAAGGGGTCGGGTATGGAATGGAGCGACGTCAGGATCTTCCTCGCCGCGGCGCGGGCAGGCTCGCTCGGGGCCGCGTCCCGAGCGCTAGGAGTGAGCCATCCGACGATAGCGAGGCGGCTTCGTGCATTGGAGGGTGCGACCGGCCAGACGCTGTTCCAGCGGACGGCGGAAGGCCTCGTCCTCACCGAGGAAGGCTCCGCGGTGCTGTCGCTCGCCGAGCAGATGGAGGAGGGGGCGTTGTCTATGCAGCGTCGGCTGGCCGGAGAGGAGCAGCGCCTGGAAGGACGTCTGCGCGTGTCCTCGGCCGATTGGTTCGGCGCCTACGTGCTGCCACCCGCGATGGCTCGGTTCGCCGAGGCCTATCCCCACGTCGAGATAGAGATCCTGACGGGCACGCGCCTATTCAACCTCGCGCAGCGCGAGGCCGACGTCGCGTTCAGGATCGTGCCGTTCGACGGGTCGGACATCGTACAGCGACGTCTGGCCGACCTGCCCTATGCCGCCTACGTCGCGGCAGGCGCGCCCGAACCGATCGCCGGAGACGGCTCGGGTTTCCGACTGATCACCCATGACACTTCGACCGGAAGGTTCCCCGACATAGAATGGCTTCAGTCCGTCTTCCCCAACGCCACCCCGGTGATGCGATCGAACAACCGCAACGTGCAGAGCCGCGCCTGCGCGCATGGAATCGGCATCGCCGCGCTTCCTCGGGTCGTCGGAGACGGAATGATGGATCTGCGGCGACTGGAGACCCCGACCGAACCGCCGATGCGGCACATCTGGATGGGATATCATCGCGACCTGAGGCGTCTGAATCGCCTCCGGGCCTTCATAGCGTCGGTCGTGGAGCACGTCGCCTCGCTCGAGCGTTAGCGCCGGATTGCGATCTGCGCGATCTGAGCCACACCTGTCCGGTGAGTAGGATGACCCGCTCGAAAAAAAAGTGGGCCCTGCTCCGCCACGACGATCGATCGGCGGACGGCGGCACGAACGCCTGGAGTTGATCATGGCGCCGCACAGAAGCTTGAACGTGCCGCTCAAGCCTACGGAGTTCGAGGTGATCGCATCTTCGTGGTCCGAACCCCCTTCATTAAGGTATCGTGGATGCGCCCGTGATCGTAATTCGGGATGCGCAGGATGGCACGTGGATCGGCGACGACGCCTTCGTCCTCGCGAGCACCGACCCCCTAAGCCTAGCGAGGAAGGTGACCAACTGTCGAGAGGCGGGAGTCCAAGTGGCGGCCTACGAGACCGTATCGCTGCTGACGGACGAGGACTCGACGCCTCCATGCGGTACGTCGTTGCCTCGGGCATGCGGCTGGCGGTCGACCCCGTGTTCGAGCCGTCAGGCGGGCGGATGGTGGGCGGGCTGCAGCTACTGACGATAGAGGATCTCGAGCGGTGAGGGGGGCGACGCGGTCATGGCGTCTCCGATCGGCGGCGCCGATCGAGTCGCGGCATCGCCCCGCGGCGTGGATCGTAACGCGGCACCTCGCCGTAGAAGGCCGGCTCCGCATCCTCGCTCGGCGGAAGGATGTCCATCTCGGCGATCGCGGAGTCGAACAGGTCCGGCATGTCGAACCTGCGAGGCGTCAGCATGCAGGCCGCGGCCCCCGTCCTCCGGCCGATACGGTTCGCACGGGCCGGATCCAGCGTGGTCTGCGCCTTGAACACGGCCGCTTCGCCGGGTTTCAGCAGCAGCACGTCGCCGTCCAGCTTCCGCAGCGCGACGTCGAAGTGACCGACCTTCATCGCCTCCGAGGCTCGGCTGCCGCGGGCGAACTCCGGTGCGATGCGTAGCCAGAGCGAGCGTCTGGAGAACGCGGCGGGATTGATCCTTTCGTTGAAGATCGCTCCGATCACCCGGACGGCGCCGTCATCCATCTCGCAGACGAGGTTCCGAGCCGATATCCTGCCGCCCAGCGTCCCGTCCACGCGGGCGGATGCGATCTGCAGGCCGTAGAGCAGGTAGCAGAAGGCGATGGCGGACAGCCCCGTGCCGATGGCGATGCCCCGCTTGCGCCCAGTCGATGTCCGTCGACGATCCGAAAGGGACATCGCGATCACCGCGGGTTGATACCAGCTCGCGCACGCCACCAGGACCATTCCCGCGACGAGGGCCACGATGCCGATCGCCCCCCGGCGTTCGGCGAAGTCGCGGAACGCCTGCAGGTCGATCATGCCCGCAACGATGAAGCACTGGAGGACGAGGGCGACGAGGCCTGTCGAGACGAGCGATGCGGCGAAGCCGTAGCGCATCAGCGATCTCGCGGCACGCCGGCTGCTCGCAGGACCACCCAGGATCTGCGCGGCGGCGAGGCTGGCCAGATCGAACAGCACGTAGAGGACCACGATGAGGGGGAAGACGGCGCCCATCCCCGCTTCGCGACGAAGCAGGCCGAGATTCGGGACAGTGACGAAGCGTGCAGCGCTGCAGACACAGGCGCTGAGGAAGAGCATGGTCCTAGAGCTCAGCGCCTTCGAACGCGCCTGCAGCGCCACGGCGGCGCGGAGGGGCGCCGCATCAATCCGCAGGACCCCCGTCACGAAGCGGTAGAAGAACTCCACGACGCCGGCGATGAACGCGTCGATCAGCTTGGGTAGGACGGTGAGCGTTTCGAGCATGCGTGTGCTCCGGGACGTGGACGACGCAGCCTACCACGCGTCCCCGCTTCTTGAAGCCCGGCGGTTTTCCAAGCACGGCGCCCGGAGGACGACACGGGCCGGGAGGCGACGGTCGAGTGGCCGGCTGGAAGGCGTTGAGGCGTGATCGATCCGGCTGGGAAGCTCGGTCCATCGTCGGCAGCCTTGCAGAAGACCATCCTCGACATCGACCACTCCGTCCACGTCATCACTTTCAGGCTTTAAGACCGCCTTCATACAGGCATGCATGCCGGGCAGACCACCATCGAAGAGGCTGATCGGCGCGCGGATTCGGGTGCGATCAGAGACCGCGGACGAGGCTGCGAAGCTGTTCCAAGGAGGCGGCTTCCGAACGATCCGCGTGAACCGCCGCGACCAAACCGAAATAGAGTTCTGCCTCAACAATGTGTCTGACGACGAGCTGTCTCACCTCGCTAACGCCATCTCTCTGGCGTTCTACGCGATTCAAGGCGTCATGGTCTGTGATCGTCAACCGTTTCACCAAAGGACGGACTCACGAGGTATAGTTCTCTATACGTTCTGATTGGTTTCGTCGACGGGATGTGCGGCGGCCTGCCTACTGTCCTCTTTAAGCAGCTTGAAATCACCGCAATTGAAGGTTCAGTATCGAGATCGCCGCCGACAAAGCCGCCGGTCAGCAAACGGCCCAGACCAGCTATAGGATGTCACCTGAACCAACGGAAGCTTTCAGGAGGCGTGTAGGTGCGCATAACTGACCAGGTTTGATCTGAGTCGGACTTCGGCGGGTTGTGTGACTCGCGACGCCGACCACTCTAGGTTGCTCGACGTCGGAGGTTTGGGCGAGGAACGCGGAAGGTTCGAAGGGCCTCAGGCGGCTCGACGCGGTTCCGGACCGATTCGGCTGACTGAATGACGCCCGACGTTCCTTGCTCGTGAGTTAGTGACCCGTGCGCGGCCGCGACGCGAGGTTCCGCCGGAATGGTTTACGAGCGTCAGGCCGTGCACCCGACGGCCTTTGTCGCGTCGACTGTACCATCGCCGATTACTACGATCGAGGTGAAGGGCAGGGCAGCGCCGGTCTTGATCGCTGCGGAGTTGGCCATGAGCTGCGAAGCACGCGCCGCCGCGGAACGCGTAAGCCGCTCGCTTCGGCCCGCCGCGTCGGTGGCGGTGCTGGCGGTCTCGCAATAGGCGATCAGCGCGGTCTTGGCGGCGCCAAGAGCGGTCGCGTATTCGCCCTGCGCCATGAGGTCGGCCGTCTGTTCCGTCGCCGCGACGTCTGAACTCAGGATCGGACCGAGCGCGGAGCTGATCTGGGGGCGCACGCCATTGAAGACCGACGCGACGAAGGCGAGCGCCTCGTTCGTGGGTCGGGTCTCGACGACGGTGACAGTCACCGTCACCGGGATCGCGGTGGAGGTGGTGGAGTAAGGGTCGACGAGCTGCGAACTCGTCGCAGGCGGCGGGCTCGTGCCCGCGCCTCCCAAACCTGAGCCCGCCGTGATACCTCCGGCGGTGTGAAGCGTAGCGGTGACCGCGGCATCGGTACCCACGCCTGCACCCGTGGTAACGACCTCTTTCGGGACGAGCCCGTTCGGGAACGTGAACCAGGGCGCCTCGTAGTCGGCGCGTCCGCTGCCCGGATCGACCTTCAGAACATAGCGCTGGCCGATGTTGCGGTCGGCGAGCAGGACCGGCCCACCGGCATCCTGCGCACCGGGCCGACTAAACTTCACGTTTATGGAGAGGTCGCGCCGTCCCTTGGCTGAACCGTCCAGCGACTTGGCGACTAGCGTAAAGACGGGAAAGTAGGTGAGCGCCCTTCGCTCGGGTGCCTCGACGAGCCTAAATTCGATAAAGTGGTCGAGTCGGTACAAGTCGGGAACATGTAGGCTGGCGAGCCGCGTCTGCATCTCGGGCTGTGCCGTGGCCGAGAACCCGAGCGCCCTCTCCCAGTCTACTTTCTGGGTCTTCCCCGTTCCTGCATCGAAGGATCCGCGGATGAAGGTGATGCATCTCGGAATTCGGCCCGGCTCCAAGGTCATGTTGCGTGTCGCCGTTACCGTTGGCAGGGCGCCACCCGCCGCACCATTCTTGAGCGCGGTCCCGAAGTTCTCCAGCAGCACTGAGGCTGCGGTGGTGGCCACCGCCGCTAGTAGCCCGGCGAACTCCTTGCCGTTTTCGTCGTGTACGCAGGCCTCTTCGGAAAGAAAGATCCGTGCCTCGCCGGCGGAGGCGTAGCTGAGCGGCCGCAGACCAGGGAGGCCTTGAGTGCATCCAGGGAGAACAATCGCAGACGCGAGCACTGCGGCGATCGTAAATCTCATTCCGACGTCTCCCTGTTCATGCGTGCGACTGTGCAAGCACAGTCAGACGGTGGATCTCGGCCACCACGCCGGCCGTGAAGCGTATCCCGGCGTTCATTGTCGCCGAGCCGAGCGGCGGGTCGCTATGGATCCCGAGCGCCACTCCGCCTCCCGCGTCGAACACCGGCGCGCCGCTGTCGCCAGGCCTCGTGTTGATCCTATAGGCGAGCAGGTCGCCGCCGCCGTATGCAACCTCGCCGGACGCTTGCGTGAGCTGTGGGGTACCGTCCGGATACGGCATCGCGTAGCCGGCAAGGGTCGCTTTGGCGGGCGGTGCGGGTGGCGCGGCATTGGCGGTGAAGTGCCAATCCGCCGCCTCCTCGGTGATGAGCACCGCGAGGTCGAGCCGGTCGTGACGAGCGTTAGCCTTGATCGTCAGCGGTCGTGCGGCGGGGTTCGACTGGGCGTCTAACCCCGGCCAGAATCCGGCTTGGTCGAAGTTGGCAGGGTCGAGGTTGTGTCGCACGGTAAGAAGGACGTGCCGATCGATGAAGAAGCCGGTCCCAACCCGGATCAAGTTCCCTCTGAAGGTGAACTTCATCAGCACCACGCCCTTCCATGGCGCGGAGGAGGGTGCGTTGACCCCCTCGCGGCGTGGAGCCCCCGGGATAATGATGAAATCGTTCGGTCGTTTCGGCGGATCGGCTTCGAGCACCGGCACTGCGCCGGCATTCTCCATCGTCGGTATCGTCCAAGGTCCGCCGAATATCTCGGCCGTCTCGGCGTCGTCGCCCATCTCACCCCCCTGAGTCGGCGGTTGTACGGAACGCTTCTACTGAGGAGAGGCTATGCCAATGGGACGGAGAAGTCGAGAACGTGTTCTCACCCCTCTCCATAGACGGCACCTGGTCTCCGCCGGACGCGCATCTACATAGATGCGCTTTGAGTTCCGATGACCTTGTTTGCGTCCGCCTTTCGAGCTGTCTGAGGCGCGCAGCAGCGCTGAGCGAGGATCCTCTTCTGACAAGCTGCCGTTCGGAATGTCGCAACCGAACGTTGGAAATGCCCCACTTCTGGCCATTTCCGCCATCGCCGGTCGCGGTAGCGGGCGAATATGAACAGATGTCCAAAAATGGGCAGCGCAAGACGACGAATGAAAGAATGTCGTCTTTTGGGTCTCATCTCCCAATCAAGAGAAGCCGACCACTACACGGAAGAATGTATGGTGCGTCCAGCCTTGCGATTTCATCGTCCGACAAGGACAGGTCGAGGGCTGCGATCGCTGTTCATGATGGTCTTGCGGTCGGGGACATCGCCCATCAACGTTCCCATCACCTCAACCAACCATCATGAAAGAGCCGGACTCTATCCCTGGCTGATAACAATCAGGCGCGCACGTCAGGGCGTTGGCTCGGTATCCGGATTAGGGTATTTTCACCGTATGTCGCAGCGCCTGAACCTGACCACCCTCCTCGTTGACGAATATGACACCGCCATCGAATTCTTCGTCGGAAAGCTTGGCTTCGAGCTACGCGACGACATAGCGCTGGTAGACGGGAAACGGTGGGTGGTGGTTGCACCGCACGGCGCGGCGAGCGGACTGCTCCTGGCGCGGGCTGTCGGTGACCGGCAACGTGAAGCGATCGGCGATCAGAGTGGCGGTCGAGTGTTCCTGTTTCTCGAAACGGACGACTTTGCCCGTGACCATCTCGCTTACTCCCAGCGAGGCATCCGGTTCGTCGAGCCGCCCCGCCATCAACCGTATGGCATCGTGGCGGTCTTCGAGGACCTCTATGGCAACCGATGGGATCTAATCGAACCTGTCACCCTCACCTGACAATTCTCGATTTAGCATCGTTGTGAGAAGGCCTCGGCCGTCGTCGGCGTCGTGCGCTCCACGACCTGATAATGGGATGCTGAGCAGCAGATTGCCGTTCTTGCCGACGATATCGATGAACAGCGGGATCATCATCGCGGGCTAGCAACAGGCGTGGTCGGTCAGCAGCTGACGATCATAGTGGCAATTGCCGATGCCGGCCTCGGTCTGCCACGGCTCGGTCTGCAACGTGTCGGCCAACGTCATCTCGACATCCCGAGTGAGCGCACCCCAGGTTGGCTCTGGCGCCTCAAAAGGGGATCGGCCTTCGCCGATCCCCCATCCTGGCCATAGGTCAAGCCGGCGCTCGTTATTCCATCATATTCCGCAAGGCTTGCATGAGCGGAGCTTCGGAGGTGCTTCGAACATCTCGCGAGCGCGCATGGCAGCGCCACTCCCTCATGATCACCTGCGCTCAACGCGGCAGAAGCTCCGGAGCCCCACGAACCCGACGCAGGAGGTTAGTCCTCGTTGCCGCCGAGGTGAGCCTTGGCCGCCGCCTTGGCGCTGCTCCCCTTCGTTGCCTTGGCCTTTCCATCGCCCCTCGCGGCATTGGTCTGCTTCGGCTTACGGCCCAGCCCGATCGTCTTGGCCATCGCACTACGGCTTTCCGAGTATGCCGGAGCGACGATGGGGTAGTCAGCCTTGAGGCCGTAGCGGCTGCGGTATTCGTCAGGGGTCATGCCGTTAGTCGCGAGGTGGCGCCGCAGGGTCTTGTAGGGCTTGCCGTCGATCATCGAGATGATGTGATCGCGCGAAGCGAGCGACTTGCGGACCGTCGTCGCGGGCGTGTATTCTTGCGCCGGTTCGGCTTCACCGCCCGTGGCGCCACCCGCCGTCAACCCGTTCACCGTCTCATGCATCTTGGCCAGAAAGGCGGGAACGTCATCAGCGCTGACCCGATTATTGGAGTTGCTAAGCCATGCGACAGTCAATTCGGTTGCGAGTTCTACGGTGCTGACGCCTGGCTCGACTTGATCATGATCGGTCAACTTCTTGCTCCTTTGGTTTTTTTCATGATCTGTGGATACGACATATGCCCATGAGGGCAAGTGTCTCGTGCCCCTATTAATTAGGCTATCAACTTTCCTTGAGATGAGCGTCGATCTCCGCGGCGAGCTTGCGCGCTCATGTCCGCTATCCTCTTCTATCTCGCCTCGTCCAGTAAGGGCTGCTGCTACAAGCCTGCGTTTTGCATAATGGACGAACGGCGGAACTCAGGAGCCGAGGAGGCGAAGCCGAACGGCCGCATCCGAGTGCTGCGTATGGCAGGCTTGACCTCGTCACCGAGATCATCATCCTGCCGGCGGTGGGCGGTTACAAACAAGAAACGGATGGCGATCATCGTCTGTCGGCGCTGCGTGACCTCGTCGCCTCCTACAGCCGTCCCCTGACCCGCTACTTTCAACGGCGGGTAGTGCAGTCGCATGATGTCCCCGATCTCGTCCAGGAAGTGTTCCTGCGGCTGAGCCGCATGGCCGAGCCAGGGGGCATACGCGAGCCCGACAGTTTCATATTCGTGACTGCCGCGAACGTCCTGCGCGATCGGGCGCGGCGGAGCAGGACCAGGGTCGACAGCGATACCATGCCGCTGGACGACCTTGACCTCGAGGGTTCGGATATCTGGCCGGACCGCGTCTTGGAAGGAAAGCAGACGGCCGAGTGCATTCGGCAGGCGCTCGGCGAGCTGCCCGAAAGGACCCGTGACGTGTTCGTGTTGAGGATGCTTGAAGGGTGGAGGATGGCCGACGTCGCGCGGTCCCTCGGCATTTCTACACGTGCCGCGGAAAAGCATCAGGCACGAGCGCTTGCCCATGTCGCCGACCGGCTGGACGCCATGCGTCGTGACTGATCCCCGCTTCGACAGCGCTGCCGCCTGGGCGGGCCGGCTCGACAGCGCGGACGATGCCACAAGACAGGCGTTCGCGGAATGGCGAAGCGATCCCGCCAATGAGGCGGCTTGGCGTGCCGTTGACGACGCTCGGCGCAGCGCCGTCGCGCTGGCCGACCATCCCGACCTGCTTGGTCTGCGGCATGCGACGATCGCTCGGGCGGTGCGCAATCGGCCATATCAGCGCACGTATCGCCGCTGGGCGTTCGCCGCGGCGGCCTGCGCGGTCATCGCCGCGCCGCTGGCCTGGCTGACGGTTCCGAGCGACGGACGTCCTGGCGTGAGCGCCCCAAACCCGACCTACCGGACCGACGTCGGTCAGCGCCTGGCCGTCACATTGCCTGACGGATCGCGGCTGACCCTCAACACCGACAGCCGCGTCCGACTTGCATACGATACGGTCGCACGGCGCCTCCTGCTTGATCGGGGTCAGGCTCTGTTCGAGGTTGCCAAGCACCAGGGCCGGCCGTTCGTCGTTGTGGCCGGAGGGCAGGAGGTGACTGCGCATGGCACCGAGTTCGATGTCAGGCTCGAATCCGACGCGACACAGGTCGCCTTGATCGAGGGGAAGGTGAGCGTCGCATCGACGGCAAGGACCGGTCGACCTGCCACCGCCATGACCGTGGACGACGTGCTGGTCGCCTCGCCGACCGGCGTCTCGATCCGGCATACGCCTGGCGGGGCAGCGGCGCTGGCCAGCTGGAGCGAAGGGCGGCTGACGTTCGCGGACCAGACGCTTGCCTCCGCCGTCGCCGAGATGAACCGATACGGGTCGCAGCCCATTAGGATCACTGATCCGCGCGCGGCCGCGCTGCGGATCAGCGGGTCGTTCCGTACCGGCGAAGTTGCCCCGTTCATCGGCGCGTTGACAGCGGGTTTTCCTGTCACGATCCATGAGCGCGCAACGGGAGAGATCGAGATCGGCTATCGGCGCTGACTTTTTTTTAGCCGGTCGGTTCGGGTTTCTTGAATGCAGGCGTCTTTACCCCCTGATCGATCCCGGTGGAGGGTCGACTGACAAGGGGTGGATAGCATGAAGGCGAAGAAGGCGGCGGTGCTGCGCGGCGCGATGATGGCGACGCTGGCAATCGGAATTGCAGGCACATCGTTCGGTGCCGTGGCGCAGGCGGCGGTCGGCATCCGCATCGAGCGACAGGACCTCGGCACCGCCCTGCTCGCGCTGTCGCGCCAGAGCGGACAGCAGATCCTGTTTTCACCCGATCTGGTGCGCGGCAAGAAGGCGCGCGCGATCAGCGGCCAGATGACGATGGACGGTGCACTGGCGACGCTGCTGAAGCATTCCGGCCTGCGATACCGCATGACCGCCGGTGGTGCATACCTGATCACGGCCGAAGGCCGTTCGGCGCCCCCGGCGCAGGCGGCTGCGACGTCGTCACCCCCGGCCCAGGCCGGACAGGTGGCCTCGGCCGACGCCGCGCCCGTCGAGGGCGACCAGCCGGAAGACATCGTCGTCGTCGGTACGGCGGGTGGCGGGACACGCCGCCAGAATGCCGCTTATGCCGTGACGACGATCGATAGCGCGCTGGCCCAACGGCTCGGCACCGCCAGCACCGCGGAGGTTCTTCGGGCTGTGCCGGGGGTCAGCACGGAGTCGTCCGGTGGCAAGACCGGCGCGAACATCTTCGTGCGCGGCTATCCGTCGGGCGGTGACGCCGAATATGTTACCTTCCAGACGGAAGGCGTGCCGTTCTTCCCGCCTCCGACGCTGTCTTTCCTGGAAAACACTCAGCTGATCCGGATCGACGAGACGGTGCAACGCGTCGAGGCCGTCCGTGGCGGCACCGGCGCGTTGTTCTCGAACGGCCAGCCCGGCCTGACGATCAACGTCGTGCAGCGTGAGGGCAAGCAGACGCCGGAAGGGTTGTTCAAGCTCTCCGCGACCGACTTCGGTGAGTTTCGCGCCGACAGCTACGTGTCGGGTCCAATCGACGCCAACACGACCTACATGATCGGCGGACATTATGCCGTTTCGCGCGGTATCCGCGACGCGCAGTTCCAGGCCGAACGCGGCGGCCAGCTGACGGCAAACATCCGGCACGATTTCGGAGACGGGTCGATCCTGTTGTTCGGCCGTTACCTCGACGATCGTGGCCAGTGGCTGTTGCCGATCCCGGTCGTCCAGAATGGCGAAAAGATCAGTCAGTATGCAGGTTTCGATGCGGGGACCGGCACGCTGGTGGGGCGTGACACGCGCATCACCGTCAGGAACGACGGCAGCCGGGTCGATCTCGCCGACGGCCGCGGCGCGCGGATCGGCAACATCGGCGGCAACTTCGAGTACAATCTCGGCAGCGGCATCTCGGTGCGCGACCGCGCCAGCTGGTTGAAGGGCGATGCCGATACGACCGGGCTGGTGCCGATCGCTGCGCCGGTCAGTGCCACCGCCTATGCCGCAGCGAAGGGCGGCACGATCCGGTCTCTGAACTACGTCACCGGAGGCGGCGCGGTATCGCCGAACCAAGCTGTGGTCGAGGCGGGCGTCTGGACCGTGCAGAAGAGGCTGAACGCATTCGTCAACGACTTCGCCCTCGAATGGAAGGCGGGGCGAAACACGCTGACCGGCGGCGTCTACTACTCGCATTACACGTCGCGCGACCGCTGGAATCTCGGCAATTCGCTGCTGTTGACCGCGGAACCCAATGCCCGGCGGCTGGACATGACGCTGACCAACGGTGCGATCGTCACCCGCGACGGCTTCTCCGGCGGTTCGACCTTCAAGGTCAACGCCGACTACAAGGGCGACGACGTCGCTGGATATGCCGTCGACGAATTGCAGCTTACCGACCGGCTGCGGCTCGATGGCGGCATCCGCTATCAGCACCACTCCGTCGACGGCACGCTGGAAAATCTGGCCGGCGCGCTGCCCGCCGGCGGTTTGGATGGCAACGTCCTGACGCTCTACGATAACGGCGATGCCCGGCTGAACGGCACGTTTCGGACGATCCGCTACCGCGGCGACGCATGGTCATGGACCGGCGGTGCAAATTATGATCTGACCCGTCAGGTCGGCGTCTTCGTCCGCTACAGCCGCGGCAACAGCTTCCCGTTCTTCGACAATCTGCGTGACGGCATCGATGTCGCGCCGCGCGTCGACAGCTACGAAGGCGGCCTCAAGGTGACGACGGGCATCGCCAACCTGTATGCGACGGTGTTCCACAATCGCTTCGAGGGACTCGCGACCACGGTCATCACCAGCGGTGCGCCGATCGCGTCGATCGGTGGCGCCAAGGCGACGGGCGTCGAACTTGAAGGCCAAGTGCGGCCCTTTGCGGGGTTCTCGATCGGCGGATCGGCGACCTATCTGGACGCGAAATACCGCGACTTCTTCACCGATGGCGGTGCGACCGACTTGACCGGCAATCGTGTTCAGCGTCAGGCCAAATGGCAATGGCGGGTGACGCCGGCCTATGACGTGCGGCTCGGCGGGGAGGCAAAGGCCGGCGCGTTCGCGACGATCGGCTATGTCGGCGATCGATTCTCCGACGTCCAGAACCAGCAACTGCTACCGCACTATTACAAGCTGGACGCCGGCTTGACCCTCGATCTGAACCGCCAGGTGCAGTTCCAGGTTCTCGGCGATAACCTGACCAACGCAATTGGCCTGACCGAAGGCAATCCCAGGACGATCGGCACGCAGGGCAGCGGCGTGATCCTCGCCCGCCCGATCGTCGGGCGTTCGGTCCGCTTCGCCGCAGCCTTTCACTTTTGACGTTCCTCCCCTGCCGGCCGGCGCGGTCACGCTCGCTCCGGCCGGTCTCTTTCAACGGGACGACGATGAGCAAGATCCTCTATGCAGTGGCGGCGCTGGCGCTCGCCGCGACACCGATTCACGGCGCTGAACCCAGCCCCGCGACGCTGTACGGACCGCTGTTCGCCGCCGTGCAGACCCAGCATGTCTTCGCCGACGGCAAGACGTTCGCCGACGCCGTTCCCAAGCGCGCGGCCGCGGCGATCCTTGCCGACTACAACCGGCTCAAACCCGATGGCGCGGCGCTGCGGGCGTTCGTCCTCGCCAATTTCGTCGTGCGCGGCGAAAACGATCGGGGCGATCTGCGCGAGCACGTGCGCAATTTATGGCCGCAGCTGGTCCGGCAGCCCTTCGAGCGCCAACCGGGCAGTTCGGCGCTGTCGCTGGCCAAGCCTTACGTCGTGCCGGGCGGCCGCTTCCAGGAGATCTACTACTGGGACAGCTATTTCACGATGCTCGGGCTGAAGGCCGACGGCCAGCAGCCGCTGGTCGAGGCGATGATCGACAATTTCACCGATCTGATCGAACGCTACGGCCATATCCCCAACGGCACCCGTACCTATTATCTCGGCCGGTCACAGCCGCCCTATTATGCGCTGATGCTGGATCTGTCGGAGGTTGCCGACCCGGCGGTGCAGGCACGCCGCCTGCGTGCCCTGCGGAGCGAATATGCCTATTGGATGCGGGGCAGGGGCTGTGTCGCGACGGCGGCGGCATGTCTGCGGGTCGTCAGGATGCCCGACGGCTCCGAGCTCAACCGCTATTACGACGACAATGATACGCCGCGTGACGAGAGCTTCGCCGAGGATCTGGCAGTAGCGACCAAAGCGCAGGGGCGACCAGCGGCAGCAATCTATCGTGATCTGCGTGCGGGCGCCGAGAGCGGCTGGGACTTCTCATCCCGCTGGCTGCGCGATCCGCAGTCGCTCGGCACCATCCACACGACCGACATCGTGCCGATCGATCTCAACAGCCTGATCTGGGCGATGGAACGGCGGATCGCGCAACGGTGCGCGCAAGCCGATGATGCCGGTTGCAGCCGCGACTTCACCGGTCGCGCCGTCCGCCGCAAGACGGCCATCGATCGCTACCTCTGGCAGCAGGCGCAATCGCGCTATGCGGATTGGGACCTGTCGACCCGGCAGCCGACGGCGGTGCTGAGCGCGGCGACGCTACAACCACTATTCGTCGGTCTTGCATCCCCGACGCAGGCAGCTGGAGTAGCTGAGACAACTCAAAGCGCGCTTTTGGCAGAGGGCGGATTGCGGACCACGACTGTCCGAACCCCGCTGCAATGGGACGAACCCAACGGCTGGGCGCCGCTGCAATGGGTCGCGATCGATGGCCTTGCGCGGGCAGGACACGAGACGCTGGCGCGTGAGATAGCATCCCGCTGGATCGGCACGGTCGGGGCGGCCTATGCGGACACCGGCAAGATGCTCGAGAAGTACAACGTCGAGCGACGCACCCCCGGTGGCGGCGGCGAATATCCGGTGCAGGACGGCTTCGGATGGACCAACGGCGTCACCAGCGCGATCCTCGAACGCTGGCCCGACCTGGCCAAAGCAAACCGCCCGGCGTGATGATGAGCGGGGGCGTATGTGGAACGTCATCTATGCGACGGCTGGTCGCGGTAAGTCGAAATCGCTTTTGCGGCGAAGCTAGCAATTAGAAGCTTGCAACGGAATCAGTGACGCAAAACGACTGCAGGCTTTGAGACCAACGCCCGACATGACCTCCGAGGAAAAAGGCAACCTAGAACGACTGGTTGCGAGCCGCTAAGCAGCGGGGCAGCCTGACTGCTAACGCTCGATGGCAGCTGTCCGATTTGATGTCGACCTTCCTTCGTAGCCGCCGCGTCAAAGCCCATCGTCACCGATGAGGTGAGAAGCATTCGCTGAATGATCCGAATGGATCCGTCGTGCTGAACCTGCAGTCTGGGCGTGTCGCAACTGCTACCTTCGCTATCTCTCGGGCCAAGTCCGCTCCTGACTGCGCATCGCCGCCGCATGTTCCCCAACTTGCGCTGCCCAGACCAGGCCCGTCGGACTTGCCAAAGCGAATGGTCCAACCGTGACATATCGGTGGCGGCGCGGGGGGCTTCTCGCCTGCCTGGGGCGGATCCCACGGGACATAGGGCCTTGGCTCGAAAAGATCTGCTTGCATGCCGATCAGGCGCGACCATGTCGATGTTGGCAGGGGGGAAGACGCGATCGGACCGGCGCGACCGATCATCGTCAGTGTAACGCTGCCACCGGCTCCCCGCTCAATCTCTACACCCGAGACAGGCAGCATTCTGTATGGACTTTCAAAAAGTGCCCTGATGACCGCTCGCTTCTCTGACGCCATATCAGCGAGGGGCGTAAAGCCGGCTTCGACGAAAAGCCGTTGCTCGAAATCGCTCTGTCCCGCCTGTCCTTTCTCAAACAGCGCGCGCTGTTCTGTCGACCCCTTCGGCGGATGATTGCTTCGATGCGCTGTCCCGGGCGAAGCAAGCAGTGCTAAAATCGCAAGAAATCTCAAAGCACCGTCCTCGTTCGAATCAGCGGTCGCGTTCAAATCGACATGCCATGCATCCTGTCCTGAAAGCTTATAGGCGGCAATCTCCCCATCTCGGCGGCCCTGCGAGGCAATCGCGAGGCGATCCTCGCAAGCGGTTGCAGCAACGCGTAGCATATGCAGGAGGTTGCTGACGATCAAAGCTGTAGCCGTAAGACGCTGACGTTCGACATTGTGGAAATAGAAGTATGATCATCGATGGATCGCGAGTTTGGCGAACAAATCACCAAAGGTGAGTCTGGCGTCGATGCTGCGGTAGACGCGCATAGGGCGGGCTTCGGCTCGTCGCGTATAGCTGCCATCCTCGTTCAAGATCGGCGTAGGCCGGATGACGTAGTCGCTCGAGGAGGCGTCGGGCTCGAATGACGAGAGCAGCGCGGTCAGCGTGACCAGTGGACTATCCCCCAGGATGTACGTCTCGCCCAGCCGGTCGTCCTGGTGCCTGCGAACCTGCTCGAGCGCGTCGAGCAGAAACGCTCCCACCGCCCCGGCGGGCCGCAGCGCTGCGCGCAACTCCGCCATCGAGACGAGCATCTGGCGGTAGACGTTGCGCGGCACCTGCCAGATCTCGACCGTGCTGTCGTTGAAGAGCGTGCGCGCGGCAGCCCCGTCGATCGTCATATTGTATTCGGCGTCACGACGCCACGGCACGCCGCCGGTGAGATCGGGCCACTCCCGCCCACCGATCCAGACGAGACGGATGCGCGGACCGATCGCCGGGTCGATCCGCACCGCCTCCGCCAGTTCGGTCAGGCCCGCACCCGCCGCATAGACGAGCGGTAGCTTGGTATCGCTTCGCCATGCCTCGGCGAGGATCCGCCGGGTGATCGCGGTCGCCTGCGGTGGTGCGCCGGGCGGAGGAGCGGTGTTGCGCCCCGCCAATACCGGCGGATGATGACCGCTCCCGATCATCGCGATCAGCGTCCGCGCGCGCGCCGCCGCATTGTCGCCCTGCGTCGGGGAGCCATCGAGGAAGTCGCCGGCGTGGATGTGCGAGCCGATTACGAACGGAACTGCGACAGACGGCGAGAGGAGGTGATGCGCGAGCTGGAACAGCCCGTCGGGGTCGCCGGAGAAGTCGTTGTCGATGATGACGCGCGCCCGCGGCACCGGGGATATTGCGGCGGCGGCGAGGGCGCGCCATGGTGCCGCCGCCGCCGTCAGCGACAACAGGCCCAGGCCGGTCAGCAGATGTCGGCGATCCGGCTCCGTCACCGTCATTACAGCTCCCTCGTCGCCATCCGGTGATCGACGGCGGTGCCGCCGCCGATCGTCGCCGTCATAGCTGGGGGCGCAGTCTAGCGGGTACGGTGCGGACGCCAAGCCGGGCGGGGAGGATGGCGCCGGGTGTCGAAGCTTCGACGACGATGCTGCCGCGAGCGCCGTTCGACTGGACGATCGCCTGGGCCAGCCCGTTGAACAGCGCCTGATCGCTTTGCTTGCCGCTATTGTGCGAATTCGGATCGCCGTTGCCGGTCCCGAGCAGCGTGCCCGCGCCGCTCACCCGAAAGTGGATCACGTCCTGCGCGATGTCGATATGCCGCCCGCGATGGTCGAGGCATTCGGCGGTGATGACCGTGACGTCCTCGCCATCGGCGCTGATGCTGCTCCGGTCGCACGTCAAGCGAAGGGAGCGCGCGGGTCCGGTCGTGACGCGTCGCTCGACCATGATGGTCTTGCCGCCCCGCCGCCCCCGCGCCTCGATCACGCCGGGTTCGTAAGCCACGCTCCAGGCGACGTGCCCGAGATGCGGCACGCGCTTGATGCCCAGGCTCGTTCCATTCAGCACCAGCTCGATCTCATCGAGGTTGGAATAGACCCAGACCGGCATCTGCTCACCCTCCCTGCCCGGCCAGGTCCAGTGCGGGAACAGATGCAGCGCAGGCGACGCGTTCCACCACGCCCGATAATAGTGGAAATAGTCCTTGGGGAAGCCGCACAGGTCGACCACGCCGAAGTTAGAACTGACCGAGGGCCAACCGAATGGCGAGGGTTCGCCGCGGTAATCGAACCCGGTCCAGGCGAAGCCGCCCGCCGCCCAATCCCGCCCGGCGTAGAATTGCCACCAATGTTCCGGGGATTTGTCCCAGGGTTCCTTGCCGTCGAAATTGCTGACGACGTTCCGGTTCTTGTCGAACGCATATTCGCCGCGGGTGGCCACGTCGCTGGCATCCTCGGTGGCGATCACCGGCCTGCCCGGATGGCGGGCGTGGAAGGCGTCCGGGAATTCGCGATGATAGTTGAAGCCGATGACGTCGACGGCGGCGGATGGCCCCGTCTCGTTGTCCGCATTGACCGCCGCGGTCACCATGCGGGTCGGATCGAGCGCATGACAGCTGGTGACCATCGTCTGCGCGATCTGCGCCCCGAGCACCGCCGACTTGCCCTGCAGCGTGTTCTCCTCGTTGCCGATCGACCACAGGATCACCGACGGCGCGTTGCGGTAGCGGCGCACCATGGTCTCGAGCTGGGCAAGCCCCTCCTGCGACGCGCTCATCCACCGGGCCTCGGGCACCAGCATCAGTCCCATTCGATCACACGCCTCGACCAGTTCGGGGGTCGGCATGTTGTGCGCCGAGCGGATCGCATTGCACCCCATCCTCTGCATAACCTCGAGCCGGAAGGCCTGCAATCGGTCGGGCAAAGCGACGCCGACGCCGGCATGATCCTGATGGTTGCACATCCCCTGGATCTTGAGCGGGCGGTCGTTGAGGAAGAACCCCTTGTCGGCCGTGAAGCGCGTCGTGCGCACGCCGAACGTCACGACCTCGTCGTCGAGGATGGCGGTGTCGTCCTCCACCCTGACCGTCGCCGTGTACAAGGCAGGGTGGCCGGGCGCCCACAACTCCGGGTTGCGGATCACCGTAGCGGCCTGGAACGCGCACTGCGCACCCGGCGCGACACTTCGAACGGGCGTCGAGGCCGTCGCCACCGTCGTGCCCGACCCGTCGCGGACGATCCAGCGCAACCGCGCCGCCACCGGCTGCTGGCTGTGGTTTTCGACGCTGGCCGACAGCGCCAGCTCTGCCGCGTCGTGGGACAGCGTCGTGCGGACGACACTGTCCCAGCGGGTCAGGTGTACCGCGTCGGTCTTCAGCAGCCAGACGTGGCGGTAGATGCCGGCCCCTTCGTAGAACCAGCCGTCGCCGTAGCTGGCATCGACCCGCACCGCGATCGCATTGCTCGCCCCATATCGGAGGAAGTCGGTCAGATCGAAGCGGAACGACGTGTAACCGTCCCCATGCCGCCCGATGAAGCAGCCGTTGACGAAGACGATCGCATCCCGGAACGCGCCGTCGAACTCGATCCAGATCCGCCGGCCCCGGTCGTGCGCCGGTATCTCGAACTCGCGACGATACCAGCCGACGCTCGTCTCGGGATAGCGTCGTCCGAGCGGCTTGAAGCCGTGCGAGCGAAGCTGGTTATCGCCGCTGCCCTGCTCGTCGCGGACGAAGGGCAGTTCGACGGCCCAGTCGTGCGGCAGATCGAGCGACCGCCAGCCCTTCACGTCGAAGCCGACCTGAGCGAAGTCGAAGTCGCCCGTCTTCGAGAAGCCGGCCTGCCCGAAGCCGAAGCCGAAGTCGCGGGCGGGATCGGAGCCATGCCCAAGCGCGAACTGCCAGCCCCTGTCGAACAGCAGTTGCTCCCGCTTGCTCCGACCCGGGACCAACGGAGCCTCGCTTTGGGGTACCGCTGCGGCGGACGCCGGCGCACCCGGGACGACCGTCGCCCCGGCGACGAATGCGCACGTCGTCATGACGCGGCGGCGCGTCAGGGCATGCAGGTGCAGGATTGTGGCGGCGCGCGGGGCCGGTGCGCGATCAGGCAAGGGTCATCGCCACGACGCTGGCATGACGCGACGGCAGCGCGGCAGGCATGTCGATCACCAGCCCTTGCGGCGTCTGGCTATGGCGAACCGCCCCCCGATGCCCCAACAGGCGGACCTGGCGGACGCGCGGCGTCGCCACGCCAGGCCGATCGCCCAGCGACGCGATGACGATGCGCCCCTTGGGCTCGGTCAGCGTGATCGCGTACAGCGTCTTGCCGCGAGTGGTGAACCGGATGTCGCCGTCCACGTAGTCCGCCTTTTCGGAGAAGGCGCCCTCACTCCCCTGCGTCGGTCCCTCGCCGAACTGCGACCAGGGACGCGTACCGTGGATCGCCTCGCCATTGACCTTCATCCATGCGGCAAGGTCATCGAGCAGCTGTTCGGACTGCGGCGGAAGGCTGCCGTCGCCGAGCAGCACGACGTTGAGCAGCAGGTTGCCGTTCTTGCTGACCACATCGGCAAGCGTCGAGATCACCTGTGCCGCCGACTTGTAGGTGTCGTCCTGCTTGTAGAACCAGTCGCCGTTCGACGTGTCGGTCTGCCACGGCTTGGGATTGATGCCGGTCAGCGCGCCGCGTTCGACGTCCTGCGTCGACCACGCGTCGCTGAACTCCCCCGAGCCGAGATTCTTGCAGGTGTAGACGACGTCGACGGCGCCGCGCTTCGTCCCGGTGTTGTAGAAGTGCGCCAGCATCTGCCGGCCGGTGTCGCCAAAGGGCAGTCCGCCATCGGAATAGATGAGGTCGGGCTTATAGCTGTCGATCAGATCGCGGATCCGCTCGAGCCATTCCGCCTGATAGGCCTTGTTCGTGGTGTACCAGGACGCCGGGGTGTTGACGAACGGTTCGTCGCGGTTGTCATGGTAGAGATCGGCGTAGCGCGGATCGGCGCCGTCGTAGCTTACGCCCAACTTGGGCCAGAACTGGTCGTAGAGATGGTTGGGATGCCACCAGGTGTAGCTCGCCCCGAGATGCTCCGACACGCCGAAGCGCAGTCCTCGCCGCTTCGCCGCCGCCTGCAACTCGCCGACGATGTCGCGCTTCGGCCCCATCAGCGTCGAATTCCAGCGGTGATGACGCGATCGCCACAGGTCGAAATTGTCATGATGGACGCCCATCGACACGATGTAGCGTGCTCCGGCGGCGCGGTAGCGCTCCACCAGCGCCTCGGGATCGAACTTCTCCGCCGTCCACAAGGGGAGGATGTCCTTGTAGCCCTTCTCCGAGGGGTGGCCGTAGGTCTTGACGTGATGATCGTAGTGCGGGTGTCCGGGCGTATACATGAAGCGCGCGTACCAGTCGCCCTGGCCGGGCACGGCCTGCGGACCCCAATGCGCCCAGATGCCGAACTTCGCATCGCGGAACCATGCCGGGGTGTCATAGTCGCTCAACGACGTGGTCGTGGGGTCAAAGGGCCCCGGTGCGATCCGCGGCATGATCCGCTCGGCCGCGCGAACCGGCCCCGCCGTCGCCACCGTCGCGCTCACCGCGCCGCCGAGCAACTCGCGCTTGCTGATCTTCATCCTCGTGATCCTCCCTTGCCTCTTTGAAAGCTTTTGTCCGATTTGAATTGCGCGGATGCTTGGCTCACGCTGCCGTGGTTTCATCGAGCAGCGGACCGATCCGGCGATTTGCCGGTGCCGCCGTCCGCTTCATCAAGACGGGATCCCACCTCTTTTTCAGATCGACGTTCGTCCGTGTTTGACAGCGCTGTGGCCAGGCCAGCCTGCGCAGGCTCAATCCGGTCACCCCGCTCGACGCGAGACGCGGACTATTCCCGGCATTCGCGCGATCCCTCCCATCGTTATCCCTGCGAGAGCGCATTTTCATATTTGTCTTTCTTGTCGGCTGCAAGGCCTGCCTGCCGCTCGATGCGCATGCACGCCCATGGCATTCGTCGGACATTATATAAGAAAATCAGTTTTCACATGTGAGGATACGTGATACGCCTCTTTGTAACGATCCGTGTCTTGCGGGCATAAAGGAGAGGGCAATGAGGGGTAACGACCGCGTCTCGATGGTAAGTTCGGCGCTCGCCATCGCGGTGGCGCTGACCGCGGCGACAGCCGAGGCGCAGGCGACGCAGGATGCGGCGCCGGCGGCGCCGGCAACGCAACCGGCGGATGCGGCGGCTCCCCAGGACGCCACGGCCGGCGACATCGTCGTCTCCGGTCTGCGGCAGAGCCTCGCGAGCGCCCAGGCCGTGAAGCGCAACGCGGAGCAGATCGTCGATTCGATCACGGCGCAGGACATCGGCCGCTTCCCCGATGCCAATGTCGCCGAATCGCTCCAGCGCATTTCGGGCATCCAGATCCAGCGCAACCTCGGCGAAGGCAGCGTGGTCGCGATCCGGGGGCTGAGCGACGTCCGCACGGAATTGAACGGCCACGACATCTTCACCGCCAATGGCGGCGTCGGCCTGGCGTTCGACGAAATCGGCCCCGACCTCCTCTCCCGCCTCGACGTCTACAAGAATCCGTCGGCGGAGATGATCGAAGGGTCGCTCGGCGGCACGATCGACCTGCGCACCCGCAAGCCGTTCGACACGTCCGGGCAGGTGCTTTCGGCAACCGTGTCAGGAACACGATACGATCTTGCCAAGAAGAACGGGTGGGGCGTGTCCGGCCTGTACAGCAACCGATGGGAGACGGGGATCGGCGAAATCGGTCTTCTCGTCAACGCGTCCGCACAGCGTTCGTATTTTCGACAGGATCTCGATCAGGTCGAACCCTACTACTGGCACGGTCCGAACAATCCCGCGCCGGACGGATCGTCCACACGCCCCGGCCTCGTGCCGGGCTTCGAAACGCAGGACGTGCAGGTCCAGAAGGGCGGCGGCTTCAACGTCGCGCAAGGTGACCGCCGCCGCGCGAGCGAATCGGTCGTGCTGCAGTGGCGTCCGGCGCGCAACGTCGAGGCCTATGCGCAGGTCCTGAACACCAACTACAAGTTCCGCGATACCGGCGTCGCGTACTTCTCGTCCGACGAGAATGCGGTCCCGACCGGAACCTTCACCGTCGACAACGGCGTCGCCACCTCAGGCTCGCTGCGCGGTCCGGGCGGATTGTCTGTGACCTATGGCTCCAATCGCAAGACGCGGACCACGGATTTCACCACCGGGGTCAAGTGGGATGTCAGCGATCGTCTGCACCTGGTCCTCGACTACCAGCATATCGACGCCAAGGTGGATCAGGATTCGCTCAATCTCTACCTCACGCCGTTTACCGCCAACAACGGCGTAGCGGGGGTGTTCACCGGCGACTACAACTACACCTTCGACAACCGCGGATCGTTTCCGACTCAATATGCCACAGACCCCGTCACGGGTCAGCGTTCCGACTTCTTTGCCAACCCGGCCAACTACGGGTTCACGGCGGTGCAGCCGGATCGCGTCCGAAACACGGCCATCGGCAACAGCCCGCGGGCCGACCTGACGTGGGACTTCGACGACGGCAGCTTCCTCAAATCGATCAGTGCCGGCGTGCGGTACAGCGGCAAACGCGCCGTCAATCGCGATACGAACGTGAACAACTGGACCACGATCGGCGGGACTTGCGCTAATTACTCTACCGCAGCGAACTGCTATACGGCAGCTGGGCATCCCGAATACGTCGAGAACAATCCCGGGCAGGCGACGCTGCTGCGCGGCGCCGGAGCCAACAGCGTGTTCGGACCAATTCTGCAGTGGAACCTCTACGACGCGCTTCATCCCGAAAGCGCCTTTGCTCACATCGGCCAGATCAGCGGGCAGACGATCGCCTTCGGCGATCTCGACAACCCCGCCCAGTCGACGACGAGCCGCGTGTCGGAAGACGATTATTCGGGCTATCTCCGCGCCGCGTTCAAGACCGACATCGGCACGATGGGGTTCGACGGCAACGTGGGATTGCGCTACGTCCGCACGAGCCAGAGCGGCCAGGGCTTCCAGGTGCTAAGCTATCGCACCACAGGCGGCACGACGCCGACGTCCACCTCGATCGTGGAGCCGTTCAACGGGTCGCGCGATTACGATGCCTGGTTGCCGAGCGTGAACCTGCGGCTCAAGGTGACCCCGGCGCTGCAAGCTCGTTTCGCCTTCTCCAAGAACATCTTCCGTCCCACCTTCACGCAGCTGAACCCCAGTTTCAGCCTGTCGCCGAACTACACCGGTACGGGGGCGACCCCGACGACGGTCAACGGCGGTGCCTATGATGCGGTCTCCAATCCCTATGCCGGCAACGGCAGCGTATCGGGCAACCCGAACCTGAAGCCGGAGCGAGTGACGTCCTACGATGGCGCGCTCGAATGGTACTTCTCGCAGACCGGCTACGTCTTCTTCACCGGCTTCCAGAAAAATCTTCGCGACCTGATCGACGTCCGCCCCTTTGCGCGGACCGAGACGATCCCCAACGTCGGCGTGGTCCAATTCAACGTCGGCGCCGTCACCAACGTCCCGCGCGGCCGAGTGCGCGGCTTCGAGATCGGCGGGCAGAAGTTCTTCGACTTCCTGCCGGGGGCATTGTCGGGGCTCGGCGTCCAGGCGAACTACACCTTCGCGGACAGCAACGCTGGAACGGTCGCGGTCGGCTCGATCGGATCCACCACGCAGACCAGCGTGCCGCTGATCAATCTGTCCCGCAACAGCTACAATATCATCGGCCTCTACTCGAAATACGGCATCGATGCCCGGCTCGCCTACAATTGGCGAAGCAAGTATCTCGACTCGGTATCCGAGACGGGTGCTCAGACGCTGCCGATCTATTTCAAATCTTACGGGACGCTCGATGCCTCGATCAGCTACGATCTCAACAAGGCGATCTCTGTCACCCTCGATGGCCAGAATCTGACGGACTCGGTCAACTACAGCTATCAGGGCCAGACCCAGTATCTGAGAAACTATCAGATCAACGACCGCCGTGTCTCGCTGCGATTGCGCTTCCTGCTGCGGTGATCCCTCCACAAGCTCCCCCTCTGGGCGGCCGCGTGCGTCTTGCACGAGGCCGCCCTTTTTTGAACGGGTCAGCTATGGAGTTGCGACGCAGATCGGGTGCGGGGGGAATGCATGAACGACAGGACTGTGCGGCGCGTCGTCATCGTCGGAGGGGGTACCGCGGGGTGGATGGCGGCAGCCGTGCTATGCCGAAGCTTTCCGCGCGAGCGGCTCGCCGTCACGGTGGTGCAATCGTCGGAGATCGGAACCGTCGGCGTCGGCGAGGCGACGATACCGCCGATCCTGCAACTGAACGCGCAGCTTGGCCTCGACGAGGACGCACTGATCCGCGCGACGCAGGGCACCTACAAGCTCGGCATCGAGTTTCGCGACTGGGGCCAGCTTGGCGATCGCTATTTTCACCCCTTCGGCAGTTTCGGTGCCGATCTGGCAGGCGTTCCGTTTCACCAGCACTGGTTGCGCCTGCGCGAGGGGCGGCTGACGGACTATTCGCTTCCGGCCCGGGCGGCCTATGCGAGCCGCTTCACCCGCCCCAGCGACGACCCACGCAGCGTTCTGTCGAAGATGTCCTATGCGTTGCACTTCGACGCTGCGCTCTACGCCGATCTGTTGCGCACGCTCGCCTTGGCGGAAGGCTGCCAGCGGAGCGAGGGGCGGATCGTCGACGTGCGGCTCGCCGCGGAGGACGGCTTCGTCAAGCATCTCGTGCTCGACGACGCTCGCGTCATCGAGGGTGATCTGTTCATCGATTGCAGCGGTTTTCGAGGCCTCTTGATCGAGGAGGCGCTGGCCACCGGGTATCTCGACTGGTCGCATTGGCTGCCGATGGATCGCGCGCTGGCCGTGCCGTCGGAGGCGGTCGCGCCGCCCGCGCCGTTCACACGGGCGACCGCGGGGGCAGGCGGATGGCGCTGGCGCATTCCGCTTCAGCACCGCGTGGGGAACGGCCACGTCTACTGCAGCGCGTTCGTCGACGACGATAGCGCGGCGCGGGCGCTGCTGGATGGGCTCGACAGCCCCGCACTTGGCGACCCGCGCCCGCTGCGCTTCACCACGGGCAGGCGGCGGCTAAGCTGGCACCGCAACGTCGTAGCTCTGGGTCTTGCCTCGGGCTTCATCGAACCTCTGGAATCGACCAGCATCCATCTGATTCAGCGCGGCATCGCCACGTTGATGTCGCTGTTCCCCGCCAACGGCTTCGTTCCTGCAGAAGTCGATCTCTACAACGACCTGATGCGACGTGAGACGGAGGCGGTGCGCGACTTCGTCATCCTCCACTACAAGCAGACGCGGCGCGACGACACTCCGTTCTGGCGCACGATGCGGGGAATGGCCGTGCCGGACAGCCTCGCGCAACGCATGGAGATCTTCGCGAACCTCGGCCGCGTGATCCTGGAACCAGGGGAGCTTTTTCGCGAAGCGAGCTGGGTGGCGGTGATGCTGGGGCAGGGGCTGCAGCCGCACGATCACGATCCCGCCGCAGACCTGCTGCCTGCGGAGGAGACCCGGGCATCGCTGCGCCGCATGCGCGACCTGATGCATCGGGGGGTCCAGGCGATGCCGACGCACGAAGCCTTTCTGTCAGGCGCGCGCGCCGCCTGAACCAACGAGCCTTTAGAAGGTGACGATCGCCTTCAGAACCTCATCGGCCTCGGCGACCAGCTGCGGCAGCCGTTCGGGAACCTCTGCGGCCAGCAGCGCGTGCGTCTTCAACCGATCGGCCGGCAGATCGCCCGCGCGCATGGCGGTGACGACGCGTTCGAAGTCCATGCTCAGTGCATTCCGGCTTGCAAGCAGCGTCGTCTCGCGCTTGTGAAATTCGGGATCAGCGAACACTAGGTCGTCCTTGACGACGCTGACGAGGACGTACGTGCCGCCATGCGCGACGTAGGCGAGCCCGTCGCGCATGGCCTCGATGCTGCCGGTGGCATCGAACACAGAGTCGAAGAAGTCGCCGCCGGTCAGATCGCGCAATCGTCCATCGGCGACCTCGTCGGCGACGATCACTCGATCGAAGCCGAAGGCCTCGCGGGCATATCGGAGCCGGGCAGGGCGGGTATCGGCCAGCACCACCTCGGCGCCGTCGAGCCGGGCAAACAGCGCGACGGCGATGCCGATCGGCCCGGCGCCGCGTACCAGCACCCGGTCGCCTCGGCGCAACGCGCCGCGCGCGACGGCATGCGCGCCGACGGCGAGGAACTCGATCATCGCCGCTTCGTCGAGGGTAAGGCCCGAAGCGTCGATCAGCGCCGTCTCCGGAACGACGAGCCACTCGGACATGCCCCCGTCCGTATGCACGCCAAGCACGGCGACGTTGGCACAGCAGTTGGGCTTGCCGCGCCGACACGCCACGCAGTTGCCGCAGGCGAGATAGGGATTCACCGTCACGATCTGTCCCCGGCGGAAGCCTGATCCCTCCCGCACCTGCTCGATCTCGCCGGCGAGCTCATGCCCCATGACGCGCGGATAGCTGAGGAAGGGCTGACGACCGGCATAGATGTGATAGTCGGTGCCGCACAGTCCGACCCGCCGTATCCGCACGAGCGCCTCGCCCGCGCCGGCAGTCGGCATCGCCCGCGTCACGCAGGAGAGGACGTGCGGCTCGTCGCACACAACGGTCAGCACCATGGTCTCCTAGATCCGATCACTTTCCACATCTGAAAGAAAGTTCTCTTGGATGCAAGAGGTGGTGGGTCGTCATCCGCCTCCGCGATGCGGTTCCCAGTTCCTGCGTCGTTGCCATGCAGGCGACGCATGGGGCACGTTCAGGACGGACGATGGCCGAGCGTCGCGGAGATTGCCGTGGCCGCCTCGTTCAGCAGCCCGCGCGTCTTGGCGAGCTCGATCGCCTGCGATCCGCCGATCTGACCTAGAAACGGAATGGTGAGCGCCGCCGCCACGAAGCCGTCGCGGCCGAACACCGGGAAGCTGATGTCGGTCACGCCGCCCGTGATCGCGCTCTTGCGCTGTTCGTATCCGCGCTTGCGCACCGCCGCCAGACGCGCGGCATCCGGCGCATAGGCGGCGTGGCCGATCGCATTCAACAGGTGCGCGCGCTCATCGTCTGAGACGAAGGCGAGCAGCACCTGTCCGGAGCAGCTCGTCGTCAGATTGACCTCCGCGCCGAGCCTCAGCGAAAATCCTCGCGTGCCGGGATTCTGCTCGCGATGGATGACGAGACCCTTTGCGCCATTCACCACAACAAGGTGGCACGACTGAGCGGCCTCGCTCGCCAGCTGCCGCATGAACGGGATCGCGGCCGTCACGACGTCCTGTGCCGGGGTGGCGTGAAACGCCAGATCCAGCAGCTTGTAGGACACGGAATAGCGATCGTCGGCACTTGACCGCTGCAGATAGCCCATCTTCTCCAGCACTACGACGATACGGAACAGCTCGCCGACCGACCGGTCGAGCAGCACCGCCATCTCGCTCACCAGCGCGCCGCCGGGCCGGCGACGCAGCATCTCCAATATCTCGAACGCCTTCTCGACAGCAGGCGCGGCGTAGGACGCCTTCGAACCGTCGCGCATGCGCCCTCCCGAAGCTTCGCGAGGCGAGCATTGCGACGCCCCTTCCACCGTGTCAAACCCCGGCGTCGCCCGTCATCATCGCATCAGGGCGACGCCATAGGGCTCCAGTTCGACGGTGCCTGCTGCGCTACGCCCGGTGAGCTCGTCGATCCGGCTCCCGCGGATCGCGATCTTCGCAGGCGTCGCCCTGGTGTTCACGTAGAGCGTCCGGCCATCCACGATCCGCGCCGATACGCCATCGGGGGTCGACGGTCCGGGCGTGATCCCGATTGACGCGTAGAGCGAGCGGATCAACGGCTGGATGAATTCCGGCTGCGCGGCGGTGGCCAGGTAGATGGCGCGTCCCTTGCCGTACCGGTTGACGGTGATCGCCGGCGACCGTTCGCCCGTGTTGGTGAACCGGGCCAGCACCTGTGCGGTCGACGGCTCGAGCACCTCGTAGTAGGGATCGCTGCCGGTCATCGTCTGGGTCCCGAACTGCACCGTCAACGGCTGCTCGGCACGATAGAACGCGTTGGTGCGCAGGCCGAACACGTCGGTCAGCCCGCCGGGCAGGGGCGTGTCGAACCACTTGCCCGTGACGTCGACCTTCGCCGAATAGCCGGTCATCACGACCGTGCCGCCGTCCCTGATGTACGCCCGGATCGCATCGGAGGTCGGCCGATCGACCAGATAGGCGGTCGGCATCACGATCAGCTTATAACGGTCGAGGCGATCATGGCCGACGTCGATCGTCGCCGCATCGATGTTGTCGCGGAAGAACGGGAAGTAGGCGTTGCCGACCTGCTTGCGATAATCGGCCTTGTAGTACTCCTGCATGGTGTTGGGACCGGGCGGCGGGTTGACCAGCCAGCTGGTCTGATAGGAATAGGCGACCGCCACGTCGGGCTGGCCCGTTCGGGGAAAGCCCAGCGTCTTCAGCTTCTTCATCTCAGAAGCGATGCGCGCGAACTCGCCCACCTTCCACGACGGCCGGTCATCATGATCGATCAGCCCGAACAGCGCCTGCTCCTCGCCGCCGAGGTGCGAATTGAACGTCCAGGCGAGGAACGCCTGGGAATAGTAGAGGAGGCCGAAATAGGCCCACATGCGCGAACGGCCCGGCGTGCCGTAATAGCCGCCCCCGCCCGCAGTGAATTCGTTGAACCAGACGGGGGTGGTATGACCGGCGCGGTTGAACATCACGTCGACTGCCGCATCGGCCGGGTCGCCGGGATAGAAGCCGAGCGCGCCATAGGTCGAGATCTGGTCCCATGAACGCAGGAAGTCGAACCCCTTCTGGCCCGCATAAGGCCAGAGATTGGACAGGACCGGCAGGTCAGGCGCGCGTTGCTTGCGCACGGCCTCCAGATCCTTAAGCGCACCCAAGGTGTCGTCCGACCAGTAGCGGCGCAGATCGAGGTAGCGCTCGTTCGGACCCGGTCCCCGCTCGTAGGGCAGATCGACCTCGCTCCAGTCGTTGATGCGCCGCGACCAGCGTTGCGTCGCCCACGCCTTGTTCAACGCCTCGATCGTGCCGTAGCGCTGTTGCAGCCAGGCGACGAACCGGTCGCGATCCGCGGCGGAATAGGACATGCGACCGTTGCCGATCTCGTTGTCGTATCCGATCGCGATCACGGCGGGATGCCTAGCGTAGCGTTGCAGCATCCGGTCGGCGAGGCGTTTCGCCAGGCGCCGGTAATCAGGATCGCTGATGTTGTCCCAGTATCGGGTGGCGGCGTTCAATCGAGTGCCGTTCTGGTCGACGAGATCCACACCTGGATAGTGCTTGTGCAGCCAGGTCGGTGCAGGCTCGCCGGGGATGTCGAGCACGACGCGGATGCCCGCCGCCTGCATCTGATCGAGGATCGCGTCGAACCACTCGAAGGTGAACTGGCCTTCCTGTGGCTCGAACGCGTCCCACGACAGATCGCCCATGCGGACCACGTTGAAGCCGGCCTGCTTCATGACAGCGATGTCCTGCCGTATCTGCGCCGTAGATCGATCGACAGGCTGGTAGTTGGTGCCCACGAACAGATCGCCCTTGCCCGGCCATCGCGGATGCCCCTGCGCAGTCTGCGCCCGCGACGACGTCGCCATCAATCCTGCCGCCCCGAGGCACATCGCAACCGATAGCGCCGCCGTCGTCAGCATACGACCCTTCAACATCAAGCAATCCCCTCATCGGCGCCGTCCCGGGCGCTGCCACGGCAGGCATTCGCCGACCGTCTTCAGCAACTTGTGCACCTATGCAAACATGTTATCATCAGCGCAAGGGCATCCGTTGGCCGCTCGTCATTCGGGGTCGCACTCGAACCGTCGGCGCTGCGTCGTAGCCCCCTGCAGGTGACGAGCCTCGCGTGAAGGCCGGAGAGGAATCTTATGAGACGTGGTCGACGGCTTGCTGCCATGAGGAGGGTCGCGTTGCCGCTGTCACTGGCGGCGGCGGCGATACCGGCGACGGCGGGGCATCCGGCTTCGACGAAGGTCGGGGCGACCTCGTCGCGCAGCGCTACCTTGACGGTTGCCTCCGCTGTGGAACTCGCGGCCGCACTCGTCCGCGCCCAGGCCGGCACGGTCCGCACCATCCGCTTAGCCTCCGGCAGATATGAGCTCGCCGCCCCGATCACCATCGATGCCCGGCTGTCGGGCACCGCCGACGCGCCGTTCACAATCGAGGCGGCGCCAGGCGCCAAGGTAGAGCTCAGCGGCGCACGCGCCCTATCCCCTCTGGTTTGGCAGGCGCAGCGCAACGGCGTCTGGCGTGCGAAGGTCACAGGCGCGGCGTTCCAGCGCCTCTGGCTGCGAAATGAAGCGCAGGTTCGAGCGCGTTATCCGAATTACGACCCCGCCAAGCTTCCTTATGGCGGCATAGCCGCGGACGCGACTTCGCCTGCTCGGGTCGCGCGATGGTCAAATCCCGCCGGCGGCATCCTGCAGGCCCTGCATGCCAGCCGCTGGGGCGATGTCCATGTTCCGATCCTCGGCAAGAATTCCGACGGCACGCTTCGTTTCGGACCTGAAACCGGCAACAACCGCGCCGGTCCGCCGAGCGAGAAGGAGCGTTTCGTGGAGAACGTTCGCGAGGAGCTCGACGCACCGCACGAGTGGTTCCACGATGCCGCGCACGGCTATCTCTACTATAAACCGCATGGGGCCGCGGCGCCACCCGCGCGCGGTTTCAGCGTCGGAGCGGCCGAGGAGCTGATCCGGATCGTCGGCACGCGCACCATGCCGGTCCACGACGTCAGGATCGCCGGTCTCGCGTTCCGTGCAACCGAACCGACCTTTATGAAGACGACGGAGCCGCTGCTGCGATCGGACTGGACGTTCCACCGTGGCGGCGCGGTGCTTATCGCCGACGCCGAACGGGTAGCGATCGAGGACGGCGACTTCCAGGACCTGGGCGGCAACGCCATCGTCATCAGCGGTCACGCACGAGGGATCGCGGTCCGCCGCAACCTCATCGCGCATGTCGGCGCGAGCGCGATCGCGTTCGTGGGTCGGGCGGAGGCGGTGCGCTCGCCGCTGTTCGAATACCATCAGAGCCAACCGACTTCGCGGATCGACCGGACGCCGGGCCCAAAGAGCGAAGACTACCCCGCCGACAGCGTCGCGGAGGACAATCTGATACACGACATAGGCCTCTTCGAGAAACAGTCTGCCGGCGTACAGATCGCCATGTCGGCTCGGATCACGATCGATCACAACAGCATCTACCGCGTGCCGCGCGCCGGAATAAACATTGGCGACGGAACATGGGGCGGTCACCGGATCACGCACAACGACGTGTTCGACACAGTGCGCGAAAGCGGCGATCACGGCGCCTACAACAGCTGGGGACGGGATCGCTTCTGGGATCCCGACCGCGACGAGATGGATCGGCGGACCACGCGGGAGCGCTCGCTGGCCAGGCTGGACGCGGTCGAGACCATCGTCCTCAGCAACAATCGCTTCAAGTGCGATCACGGCTGGGACGTCGATCTGGACGACGGCTCGTCGAACTACCTGATCGAGAACAACCTGCTGCTGTCAGGCGGATTGAAGCTCCGCGAAGGCTTCGATCGGGTTGTGCGGAACAACATCCTGCTCAACAACACCTTCTTTCCGCACGTCTGGTTCGACAACGGCATGGACGTGTTCGAACGCAACATCGTCATGGCGGAGTTCCAGCCGATACGCATCAGGCGCTGGGGCAGGCGCGTCGATCGCAATCTCTTCTCTTCCCCGGACGACCTTGCGCAGGCCCGTTCGGATGGCACCGATGCACGTTCGTCGGCGGGCGATCCGCGCTTCGTCGCGCCGCGACTCGGCGACTACACCGCCGGCCCAGCGTCACCTGCACAGCAAGTCGGCTTTCGAAACTTCGCTATGAACGACTTCGGCGTAAGGCCGATGCGGCTGCGCACGCTCGCCGAGCGACCGAGCTTCCCTCTGCCGTTCGAACCGCGGCAGCCGGGTCAGCGCGAGGCAGCGCGATCCTTCGCCGGGATGACAATCAAGTCGGTGACGACGCCAGGCGAACAATCGGCGGCGGGACTTCCTGACATATCGGGCGTGCTGGTGCTGTCGGTCGAGACCGCAGGCGCGGCAGCCAGCGCGGGCTTGCGCCCGGGCGACGTAATTCTCGCGATCGATCCGGTGGCGGATGCGCGTCGGCAGCAGGTGCCCGATGCTGCGACGTTCCTTGCCGCAGCGCAGGCAAGGCGCTGGCAGGGGACGATACCGTTGAGGGTATTCCGTGATCAGAAGGCCGCGACGATCGCCCTCGACGTGCGCTGATCCGGCCATGCTTCCAAACGCGATCTCCAGCAAGCGGCGATGGCTTAGGCTCGATGCAAGGCGAGACGTCTTCGACCGATTGGAAGCAAAGCGGCCGAGTGGCAGATTGGCTAAGTGACACCTCCTATCGCCACGGGTAGTTAGCTCAGGTGCAGGCCATCCGGCATCTTCTCGCGCAACGCCGTCTGGCCGTGCTGCTCTGCGCGGCTACGCTGCTGCTGAAGCTGCTGGTCCCGACCGGATACATGATCGACGTCTCGTCCGGGCAGGTGGCCATCACCCTTTGTTCCGGCTTCGGTCCGGCGACGATGACGAAGGACATGCCCGGCATGCCCGGCGATATGCCCGATCACGGCAGAACGAAGGATCATGGCAAATTCGAAACGCCGTGCGCCTTCTCCGGCCTGTCGGCCGCGATGACCGGGGCGATCGATCCGATCCAGCTCGCCGCCCTGATCGCCTTCGTCATGGCGACGGGCATGGTCTGGGCGATGCCGTCGGCACCGTCCGATCCGACCTATCTGCGGCCGCCGCTCAGAGGACCACCGGTCCGCCTTTGACCTGACCATCGTGCGCCGGCGTGCCCGGCGCACCCCCATGATCTGCGGCCGACGTCCTCGACGCGCGGCCGGTCGAAGGTATTGCTATGTTACGATCCTACCTGCTGGCAGGGAGCGTGGTGCCATGTCTCTTGGCGGTTGCACCGGCTTTCAGCCAGAATACCGCATCTCCTGCCTCGAACGACATCGTCGTCACCGCCACCCGGTCCACCCGCGCCATGGCCGACGTACCGGCAAGCGTGTCGGTCGTCACCAGCGACCAGATCGAGGGCACACCAGCCCGCACGATCGACGACGTGCTAAGCCGCGTGCCCTCGGTCGACCTGCCGATCGCCGGAACCAACGAGCAGCACCCGACCAACACCATCGTCTCGATGCGCGGGCTTTCCGGCATCCGTTCGCTGGTCCTGCTGGATGGCGTGCCGATCAACGATCCGTTCTTCGGCTACGTCCAGTGGAGCGAGGTGCCGCTGGAGACGGTTGACCGGGTGGAAGTCGTGCGGGGAGGCGGAGCGCCGCTCTGGGGCAACTACGCCATGGGCGGCGTCATCAACATCCTGACCAAGCCGATTAATAAGACCGGGCTTGTGGCGGAATCAGCAGGGGGCAGCCGTGGCACCCGTCGCGCCGACGTTCACGGCGCGCTGGCCGGCGACGGCTACGGCATCGGGCTGGACGCCGGGATCAATCACAGCGACGGCTATGTCGAGCAGGTGGAGAGTGCTCGCGGCGCAGCCACCGTGCCCACGTCGTTCACCGCCCGCACGGTCGCCGTCTCCGGAAACGCCGATCTCGCACCCGACCTCACGGCGCGGGCGCGCGTCAGCTACTACGACAACGACCAGACCTTCCTAACGCGTGCGAACACCAACGATCAGCAGACCTGGCGCTATACCGGCACGCTGAGCTGGACGCCACGGGAAGGCGGTTCGATCGACCTGACCGCCTTCCATAACGACGAACGCTTCGTCACCAACAATCCCGGCTCGCCGGAGGGTGCCGACCCCAACGACGTCGAGTTCGTCCAGAACAGCCATCGCACACGCGCGAACGACTGGGGCGCCTCGCTCATCTGGACGCAGACCTTCTCGGGCGTGATCCGCTCGCTGTCGGCCGGAGCCGACTATCATGGTGTCCGCGGCAGCGACCATGCGAGCATCTTCGACGATACCGGAGCGCTGGTCCGGATCGACACGGGTTCCGGCAACCAGCGGTTCCTCGGCGGGTTCGCGCAAGCGGACATTCGTCCAGTCGACCGCCTGCAACTGCTGCTGAGCGTCCGCTACCAGGACTTTCACAGCTACGACGGCGTCGACGACACGCCGGGCGGCCTCGGCAGGGTGGCGAGCCGCCACGACAGCGACGTCGATCCGCGTCTGTCGATCCGCTACAAGCTCCCCGCCGACTTCGCGCTGCGCGGCGCGATCTACCGCGCCTTCCGCGCGCCGACGCTCGACAATCTGTACCGTGGGGCGTCCGTCCCCGGCTACATCCTCTACGCCAACGCCGCATTGAAGCCGGAGACGCTGGAGGGCGTCGAAGCCGGGTTCGATGTCGATCGCGGCCCGCTCCGCCTTCAGGCGACGGCCTATGCGAGCCGCATCTCCGACTTCCTGACCTACCGCTATCTCGATCCCGCCACGTTGCCGGCCGGGTTCGACATCGGCGCCCGTCTCGTCAACGCAGGGCGCGCGCGCAGCCGCGGCGTCGAGGCGGAGCTCACGTGGCGACCGAGCTCGAAGCTCGCCGGCACGCTCGCCTACACCCATGCGGACTCGATCGTCACTCGGAACGCGGAAGATCCGGTCAGCATCGGCGTGCAGCAGCAGGGCATACCCCGGCATCGGGCGAGCGCGAGCCTCGACTGGACCGGCCCTCACGGAATCAGGATCAGCCCCCGTGTCCGCTACCTGTCGCGAACGAACGGCGATCCCGATGCGATCTATCGGACGGACGCCCACTTCGTCGCCGACCTCGGGGCGAGCGCGCCGCTGCGGGGCAGCGTCGACGTCTTCGGCCAGATCGAGAACCTGTTCGACCGCCGCTACGTCGGCACCAACGACGGCTTCACCGCGCCGCTCCACGGCAGGCCGTTGACGGCCGTCGGTGGCGTGCGCCTCAAGCTCGGAAGCCTGTGATGCGCCTACCGTCCGGCCGCGAGGAGCCCGTCACGTCGCCGACGTCGGACGTCCGACACGGAGCGGCATCGCCGTCGCGCCATCCGGCTGCGTTCGCATCCGATCCGCATTCTCGACCTGCCGCCGACGGAACTGGCCCGCGGTCATCCCGTAGGCCGAAGCGAACTCGCGTGACAGATGGCTCTGATCGTAGAACCCGGCATCGAGCGCGGCGTTCACGAGAGCCGCGCCGGAAGCGAGCTGACGCTTAGCGTCGCTCAGCCGCAGCTGGCTAGATAGGATCTTGGAGGAGACCCCCGTCGAGGCCTTGACGCGTCGCCACGACGTCGTGCGGCTGGGTCGAGCCGACTCGTCGGCAAGCGTCCCTTCGGCCGCCGACGCCGGCATCGGTCCATCCGGCCCGGACACGATCCGGAGCACCGAGTCCGTGACCGTCTGCACCGGGCTTTCCATCTGCATCGTCCGCGACAGAGCCGCCATCAACGGTGCTGTCTGCGCCAGCCGTTCGACCCGCAATCCGACGCGGGTCGAATCGTGCCACTCCCGGAACAGGTCGAACAGCGCGGACGATCTGACGACCGGCGCGGCGAACCAGCCCGGCGAGCCTCTCAAGCCCGGCACGAGCGCCGCGAACGCGGCGGGCTCGAAATACGTCATGCGGGTCGACCATCCGCCGTCCAGAGCGTAACCGTCATGCACCTCGCGCGGGTTGATCAGCATGAGGTCGCCCTCGTGCGCGATCCAGTCCCGCCCGCGGCAGCGGAAGCCCTGCTTGTTGCGGGTGACCGCCCCAACCGCATAGCCCTCGTGCCAATGCGGACGGAAGCGCTGCTCCTGGTAGTCCGCCGCGATCGCCTCGATCGGCGGCGCGTCGCCGACGGGGACAAGCCAATAGTCCACTTTCGCTCGCATCGGGCGATCTCCCGCCGGAGTGAAACAATCCTACAAGAACTCCGGTGATCCCTGCCGCAATGTGTCCGCAGAGACGATGAGGAGTCAACAACGATGCGGCCGTTGCCGAACGGATGGATGGAGGAGCTGGTGCGGCTGCGCCGCGACATACATGCGCATCCGGAGTTGGCGTTCCAGGAGACGCGGACCTCGGACCTGCTCGCCGCCGAGCTGGCGCGCTACGGCCTCGAGGTCGATCGCGGGCTGGCGGGCACGGGTATCGTCGCCACGCTGAGGTCGGGCTCGTCATCCCGCGCGATAGCGTTGCGTGCGGACATGGACGCGCTGCCCGTGGCCGAACTCAACGACGTCGCGCACGCCTCGACGAAGCAGGGCGTGATGCACGCATGCGGACACGACGGTCATTCCGCGATGCTGCTCGGCGCCGCGCGGCGGCTCGCGGCGCACCCGGACTTCGATGGAACGGTGCACTTCGTCTTCCAGCCCGCCGAGGAGAACGAGGGCGGCGGCCGGGTCATGGTCGAGGGGGGGCTTTTCGAACGCTTCCCCGTGGACGCGGTCTACGGGCTGCACAACTGGCCGGGGCTCGCGGTGGGGCGGATCGCGGTCCACCCGGGGCCAGTGATGGCGGCGGTGGACCTGTTCGACATCACCCTGTCGGGCCGGGGCGCCCATGCTGCGATGCCGCATCAGGGCGATGATCCGATCGTGGCGGCCGGCGCTCTCATCACCGCGATCCAGACGATCGTCAGCCGCACCACCGATCCGGCCGAACCCGTCGTGCTGAGCGTCACCCGCATCGAGGGCGGGGCAGCATCGAACATAGTGCCCGCGCGAGTGGTGCTGCACGGCACCTGCCGCCACTACGGATCGACGACGAGCGCCGTCGTGGAAGGTCGGCTACGCCAGCTCGTCGAGGGAACGGCATCGACGCACGGCCTGTCCGGCACGCTCGCATACGACCGGCGGTGCCCGGCGACGATCAACAGCCCCGAGCCGGCTGCCCGGGCGATCGACGCCGCACGCGCCACGGTCGGCGAGACCGCGGTGGATACCGATCTCCCCCCGAGCATGGGGTGCGAGGACTTCGCCCACATGCTGAAGGTCAAGCAGGGGTGCTACGTCTGGCTCGGGAACGGTCCGGCCGAGAACGGCAGGACGCTGCACAGCGCGAACTACGAATTCAACGACGAGATCCTGCCGATCGGCGTCGACTACTGGGTCCAACTGGTCCGACGCTGTCTTCCGAAGGCTGCGGCATGACCCCCATCGCGCCTGCGGCCACGACCGCGATCGCGCCGAAGCGGATCGGCGTCTCCACCATCGCGTCCCCCGTGCATGGAACCGCCACCATCAACGGCGCAGCTACCATCATGCTGGGATCGAACAACTATCTCGGATTGGCGGGGGATCCGGCGGTGGCGGAGGCGGCGATCGAGGCGCTGCGACGCTACGGCGTCGGCACCGGGATCAATCCCTGCTTCGCGCGGACGCCGGTCCAGCTCGCGCTCGAGACGGAGCTGGCCGACCATCTCGGGGTCGAGGACGCGCTGCTGTTCGCATCATGCTCGGCCGCCAACGCCGGCGTGCTGACGACGCTGGCCGGTCCTGGCGAGCTGATTCTGAGCGACCGCATGAACCACGCGAGCATCATCGACGGCTGCCGGCTGAGCCGCGCCTCCACGCTGGTCTACGACTACAGCAGCCCCGCCAGCCTCGCGGCGGCGATCGAGACGCGCGGCGATCGGCGCGCGGCGCTGATCATCACCGACGGCGTCTTCAGCATGGAGGGCGACGTCGCGCCGCTGTCGCAGCTGGCGGCGCTCGCGGAAGCGGCGGGCGCCGTGCTGGTCGTCGACGACAGCCACGGGACGGGAGTCGTGGGCCCGAACGGGCGCGGATCCGCCGCCGCCTGCGGCGTCGACCCGGCGCGGATACTGTTCACCGGCACCTTCTCCAAGGCGCTCGGCGGTGCTCCGGGCGGCTTCGCCGCGGGGTCGCGGAAGCTGGTGGAGTGGCTGCGGCTCGGCGCGCGTCCGTTCATCTTCACCACCGGCATGGGCGCGGCCGACGCGGCCGCCGCCCTGGCCGCCCTTCGCGCGCTCAGGTCGGGCGATGGACCGTTCGACCGGCTGCACTCCAACGCCCGGCTGTTCCGCAGCCGCCTTCGCGACGGGGGCATGGCGTTGGCCGATTCGCCCAGCCCGATCACGCCGCTGCCGGTCGGAGACGAGGGTCGCGCACGACGCATCCACTCGCGACTGCTCGAGGAGGGCGTCTTCGTCCCCGTCATGGCCCATCCGATCGTGGCGCGCGGCGATGCGCGGCTGCGTGCGCAGCCGAGCGCCGCGCTCTCCGTGGCGGAGATCGAATACGCTACCGATGCGATACTCGACGCCTTCGAGGGATGCCGCTGATGCCCTCTATCCGCGCGCTGACCGAGGCGGAGGCGAATGGACTTCGGGAGCACCGCCACTGGCTGCATGCCCATCCCGAGATCGCGTTCAAGGAGCATCTCACCGCCGCCCACGTCGCGCAGGAACTGGAGCGGCTGGGTCTCGTGCCGGAGCGCGGCCTCGCCGGCACCGGCGTCGTCGCCACGATCGAAGGGCGACCAGGCGGCCGAACCGTCGGATTGCGGGCCGACATGGACGGCCTGCCGATCGAGGAGACCGGCACGCTGCCCTACGCCTCGCGGCATCCCGGCGCGATGCACGCCTGCGGTCACGACGGCCATACCGCGATGCTCCTCGGCGCAGCGCGGCTGCTGGCTGAGGACCGTTCCTTCGCGGGCCGCGTCCATCTGGTATTCCAGCCCGCGGAGGAGACCGAAGGCGGCGGCCGCGTGATGGTGGAGGACGGCCTGTTCCGCCGCTATCCGATGGACGCCATCTTCGCGCTCCACAACTGGCCCGGCATCGCCACCGGTCGCGTCGCCGTTCGGGCCGGCGCGATGATGGCGAGCTTCGACGTGTTCGAGATCACCCTTGCGGGAAAGGGGGGGCACGCCGCGATGCCGCACCGCGTCGACGACGTGGTCGTCGCGGGGTGCGAGCTGGTGGCCGCGCTGCAGACGGTCGTCAGCCGCCGGCTCGATCCGTCGGACGCGGCGGTGCTGAGCGTGACCGGCGTCCAGTCGGGCGGGACATGGAACGTCCTTCCGGACGTCTTCGTCCTTCGAGGCAGCTGTCGCGCGCTCAGCCATGGAACGCGTGCCGGACTGGAGAAGTCGATCCGGACCATAGCGGACGGCGTCGCCGCCGCCCATGGCCTCTCCGCGAAGGTGGAATACGAACGGCGCGTGCCTGCCACCATCAACGAACCGCATTGCGCGCGCATGGCGGCGCAGACCGCGGTCGAGATCTTCGGATCGGACCGCGTCGAGACCGAGTTCGCGGCGACGATGGCGGGCGAGGACTTCGCCTTCATGCTCGAACGATGTCCCGGCGCATACCTGTGGATAGGCGTGGGCGAGGAGCATGCGCCGCTTCACAGCCAGGCCTACGACTTCAACGACGCGGTGCTCGGCGACGGGGCGAGGCTGCTCGCCGCGCTCGCCATCGCCTCGCTGCGGACCACCGGGAGGACGACCGCATGACCGACACCCCATCCATCGCTCCCGTCGTCGCCTACGCCGGGGAGCGACGGCGCTTCGCGGTCGGCGGAGACCTGTACGGCCTGATCGCCACGCGTCGGCACACCGGCGGCCGCTTCACCATCTACGAGACGGTGACGCCGCCCGGCCACGGCGCGATGCCGCACCGCCACTCCAAGGAAAGCGAGTCGTTCCTGATGCTGGACGGCGTGCTGACGGTGCGGTCGGGCGACCGGGCGCTGGAGCTTCGTGCCGGCGACTTCGTTACGTTTCCCGAAGGGTGCACCTACGGCTTCCGCAACGAGACGGACGCACCGGTCCGCTTCATCACCTTCCTGATCCCCGGCGGGCTGGAGGACTTCCTCGTCGAGGTCGGCCATCCCGTCGACCATGCCGCCACCGGCCACGCGCCGTCGCCGGAGAGCATCGAGGCGATGGTCGACCTCGGCAGGGAGTACGGCGTTGAATACTTCCGATCATGACCCGCGATCGGCTCGGAGCGAGCGTCCGCGAGGCGGGATCGACGGATCTGCCATTCGTGCGCGCGATGCTGCTGGATTATGCAGCGTCGCTGCCGTTCGATCTGGCCTACCAAGGCTTCGCGAGGGAGGTCGCAGGCCTGCCGCACCCCTACGTCCGCCCGGAAGGACTGCTGCTCGTGGCGAGCGTGGACGGGGAGCCGTGCGGGGTCGGGGCCTACAGGCGGCTCGCTCCGGAGCTGGCCGAGGTGAAGCGCATGGTCGTCGCGCCGGAACGCCGTGGGCGGGGCGTCGGACGGCTGCTGCTCGCCACTCTGATGCACGAGGCGGCCGTCGCCGGCTACGTTCGCATCTGCCTCGACACGCATCGCCCCAGCATGGGCGACGCCATCGGGCTGTATCGCTCGCTGGGCTTCGACGAGATATCGCCCTACGCGGACGATCGAGGCGGTCAGATCGCGTTCTTCGAAGCGCCGCTGCCGTGACCGGAGGGGCGCGGTGACGGAGATGCCGCCGCTGGTCGCCGCTCAGCGCCGCACGGGTCGACGACGCACCGCCTCAGCCTTCCTTGGAAGACTGCTGCTGGTCGCCTCGTCGTGCGTGCTGGCTGCGGAGGCGATCGGTTCGGCAGTCATCCCGCTGGGCGGACCGCTCCGGATCGTGCTGCTGCCGATGGTGTGGGTGCTGCTTATCGGTGGCGCGCTAGGTCTAGCGGAAGGTCGCATGCCGCGCGCCCTGCGCATCGATCCCCCGATGCAGCGTCTCGCGGCAGCGGCGCTGCAGCCCGCGCTGCTGATCTTCATCGCCAAGTCCAGTCTCCTGGTGGGCGAGGCGCTTCCGGAGATCGTCCACGCCGGCTGGTCGCTGCTCTTCCAGGAATTCGGTCACTTCCTGGGAACCGCGGCGCTGGGCCTGCCCGTCGCGCTGATGCTGGGCATCAAGCGCGAGGCGATCGGAGCGACGTTCTCCGTCGGGCGGGAGCCGAGCCTCGCCATCATCGGCGAACGATACGGCATGGCCAGTCCGGAAGGGCGCGGCGTGCTCGCGGAATACGTCACGAGCACCCTTCTCGGCACCGCGTTCATCTCGCTTCTCGCCGGCTTCGTCGCCAGCCTCGGCGTGTTCGATCCCCTGGCCCTGGCGATGGGGAGCGGGCTGGGCTCCGGCAGCATGATGGCCGCTGCCGCCGGCGCAATCGCGTCGCAGCAACCAGCGGACCTGGCGCGACAGGTGATCGCCTTCGCCGCCGCCGCGAACCTGGTCACGACGACGCTTGGAACGTATTTCACGCTCTACGTCTCGCTACCTTTCACCGTGCGGGCCTACCGCATGCTCGAGCCGAGGCTGGGACGACGACGCCCGGCGGCGGCGACGCAGGTAGCGGAAGCCGAGGCGACGGCGCGAGAGGCAGCCGTGGAGGACGAGCCAGTCGACTTCGGCTGGCCGCGGCTGTTCGCGATCTGGACGGCGGTGGCGGCCATGGGTCTGATCGGCAACTACTTCGCCTTCGGCGAGCAGGCGGATCCACGGGCGTTCGCCGGACTTGCGATCGTGGTGGGCGCGACGGCCGGGGGCCATGCGCTGCACTCGCTGTCGCGGGGCGCCGTACCGGCGGTGGCGACCGTGTCCCTCGTCGGCATGGCGCTGGCGGTTCCGGGAATGCCCGGCGCCGCCGAGACGATGGCGCTGACCGGGCGGATACACTTCATCGCCCTCGGCACGCCCGTGATGGCGCTCGCCGGCCTGTCCCTCGCCAAGGACCTGCCGGCGTTCCGCCGCCTCGGCTGGCGCATCGTACTCGTGTCGCTGCTGGCCAACGCAGGCACGTTCCTCGGCGCCACCCTCATCGCGCAGATCCTGCAGCGGCCGGCCGGATAGAAAGGAGGATCTGCGCTTCCATCCCCGAACGGCCGGACGCCGTTCGTCGCCAAAGTCGAGGCGGCCGACCTCCAATCCGGCGCGACGACGCTTCGTCGCGCGAGACGGAGACGCGCGCGCCCGAGTCGTCGCAAAGCCACGCCGTCGCTCGCGGCGTCAATAGGAGGCAGAAACAATGACCGATCGTCGCCGCCGCGGTGCTCAGCCCGCCCGCATCGCCCGAACCTGCCTTCACGGGCTGCTGCTGGCGGGAGTCCCGGCCGCGGCGCGGCCGACGCCCGTTCCGGACGAACCGGTGCCCGTGCAGATCGACGCTGCCCCGCCGCAGGAGGGCGCCGGCCCGACCGATCCCGCTTCGGAAGCGGCGTCACACCAGCCGCCTCCCATCGATTCCGATGCCGCCGGGGCAGGCGATATCGTCGTCACCGCTCTGCGTCGCTCTACGACACTGCAGAACACTCCCATCAGCATCGCCGCGCTTGGCGGCGAACTGCTCGACAGGAAGGCGGCAAGGGACTTCATCGACGTCGCCGCCTCGGTGCCGGGGTTCACGATCCGCGACAACGGTCCAGGACAGCGCCGCCCCGTGATCCGCGGCATCCAAGGAGCGGGCGAGGCCCAGGTCGGCACCTACTACGACGAATTCCCCATCACGAGCTCTCCCGGTGCGACCAACGACGCCGGCCGCTTCGCTCCGGACATCAAGCTCGTCGACGTCGAGCGAGTGGAGGTTCTGCGAGGTCCGCAGGGGACGCTGTTCGGAAGCGGCTCGGAGGGAGGCACGCTGCGCGTCGTCACCAACAAGCCCGATCTGTCGAAGATCGGGGGCTCGGCCGGCGCCCTCAGCAGCTTCACCGAGAAGGGCGGCAGCACGGTGAACGTCGAGGGCGCGATCAACGTGCCTCTGGTCGAAGACGTGGCGGGACTGCGTCTGGTCGGTTACGCCGGACGTTCCGACGGCTTCATCGACAACGTGACGCTCGGCCGGAACAACACCAACCAGTCCAGATACGCGGGGGTTCGCGCTTCGGGACGGATCGAGCCGGCGAGCGGATTGCGGATGGATCTGTTCGCGCTCTACCAGACCTTCCACGCGGATGCCGGGAACGCGGCCATCCGGCAGCTGGGCGATCTCAAATCGAACCTGCCGGCCTACGATCCTCTCGACGACACGGTGCAGCTCTACGGCGTCACGGCGCAGTACAAGACGCGGATCGCGACGTTCGTCGGAAACCTGTCATATTACAGGCGAGATCTGGACTTCAACTTCCTCTTTCCAAACTTGGCGATCCCCTCAACCAGCCCGGTCCGGCTTGGCACGGGGATCGTACAGCAGCCAGAGACCTCCAAGTCCAAGACTTACGAGCTACGGGCCCAGTCGCCGGATACGGCATCCGCGCTCACCTGGACGGTCGGCGGCTTCCATCAGGATCGCGACGCGCTGGTACGCAGCCGCGCACCCTTCGCGACGTCGACGGGAGTGCCGAGCGACACCCTGCCGCTGTTTCAGGACCGTTTCGTGCGGACAAGGCTCGGTCAGTCGGCGGTCTTCGGCGAGGCGAACCTGACGCTGTTCAGGAGCCTGACCGCGACGGTCGGGCTGCGATGGTTCACCTACGATGTCCAGTCTCTGCAGGCGACCCTGATAGCGGGCGGCGGCACGGTTCCGTCGAATGCGGGCGCCTACGGCGGAGCCGCGCCGTTCCGCCAGTCGGGCCTCACGAAGAAGTTCGCCGCCTCGTACAAGATGGACCGAGACGTCCTGGTGTATGTCCTGCGCAGCGAAGGATACCGCCCAGGCGGCGCCAACCAGACGGTGTCCCCGCTGATCCCGGCGGGCTTCGGTTCGGACGACGTCGCGAACTACGAGGCGGGTCTGAAGTCGCAATGGTTCAACCGTCGCCTGACCGTCAACGCCGACTACTACCACATCGACTGGAACGGCATCCAGGTCAGCGGCTCGACCCCTGACGGCCTGTTCCGATTCACCACGAACGCGGGCCAGGCGAAGGTCGACGGATTCGAGGTGGAGGTGTCGGGCCGTCCGGCGCCCACCTTGGACCTCGGCCTGACCTACGGCCACGTCGCCGCCCGTCTGTCGAGGGACCAGCCGTTCATCCGCGGGGTGCCTCGTCGCGGTCTGGCAGGCGATCGCATACCCGCCGTGCCGGCGGATTCGATCAATCTCTCGGCGGAGAACAGCTTCGTCGTCAACGATGGCCTGATGATCCGGCTGCGGGGGGAGGCGCAACACGTCGCTGGCAGCCAGAACAACCTGCATCCGACGCTCACCAGCACCATGACCGGCGAGGACACCGGCGTTTTGGACCCGTACTTCGCACGGTATCCGGGCTATACCACCTACGACGTGCGGCTGACGTTCGACCTTGGTAAGGTCACGGTGCAGGGCTTCCTGCGGAACCTGACGGACGAGCGGGGGGTCACCTACGTGTTCATCGACAACTTCCGGCCCGCCGGCTACACCTACTACATCCAGCCACGCACGATCGGCATCAACGCGAACGTCAAGTTCTGATCGAGCCGCCGGCTGACGGACGGCATCGTCCGCGCCCCGCCAGCCGGCTTTCCCGGGCGGATCAGACCAGGGCGTCGTCGAACGCATCGACGCATGACGCATGACGCCGCTCCGGCATATCCGAGGCGGAGGGGCGAGGGCCGGTCCGCGCGTGTCACCTGCTCCGGTCGGCTCCCGAGGCGCCGCGTTCGGCAGACTGGATGCCGACACCCCCCGCATTGGCATCCCAGGCGGCGAGCGCCTGCGTGATGGCGGCGTCGATGGCATGACGGTCCACCCCGTCCCGCGCCTGGATCGAGAGCCCGACGAGCAGACCTTCGAACAACGCGGCGAGGCCCTCGACGTCGGTATCGGTCCCGAGGTCGCCTCCCATGACGCCCGCCTTCACGCAGTCGGCGATCGCCTGGCGGTTCCTCCGCCGCTCGTCGGCGGTGATCGCCTGGATGGGAGAGCTGGCCTGCGGACCGACCGTTGCCGAAAGCGTGATCAGGCAGCCCGTCGGGTGAGCGTCGGCCGTCTGCATCTCGGCCGAACCTCGCAGGGCCTGTTCGATGCGGTCGCGCGGCGGGACGTCCTGATCTCCCAGCGCCTGCATGACGCGGCCATGTGAACCGAGATATGCGGCGACGGTCTCACGGTACAACGCCTCCTTGGAGCCGAAGGCCGCGTAGAAGCTCGCCGAGGAGATGCTCCCCATCTCGCGGCGCAGCAGATCGAGCGACACACCCTCGAAGCCGTACTGCCAGAACAGGTGCATGGCCCTCTCGACCGCTCGACCTCGGTCGAAGCTTCGCGGGCGTCCGGTTCGAGCCATGTCTGACATCTCCCAATCAAAATCTGGACTAGCCGATCCATTAGTCGTTGACAACGCCTCCCCGAAGTCGGATTGTGGATTGATCGATCCACATTTCAGGTCCAACTATGTCGCACGAGCAAGCAGACGCGGAGACGGGGGAGCGCGATCGCCTCCCCAAGGCGGCGCTGCTCGCGCTCGCCATGACCGGCTTCACCGCGATCCTGACCGAGACGATGCCCGCCGGTCTCCTTCCACAGATCGCGGAAGGCCTCGGCGTGACGGAGTCCCTCGCGGGACAGACGGTCACCGCCTATGCCGCCGGTTCGCTGGTCGCGGCGATCCCGCTCACGGCGGCGACCCAGGGTTGGCGGCGCCGGAACGTCCTGCTGACCGCGATCGTCGGCTTCTTGATCTTCAACACCGTGACGGCGCTGTCCGGATCGCTCTGGCTGACCCTCTGCGCCCGCTTCCTGGCGGGGGTGGCCGCCGGTCTGGCCTGGGGCATCCTGGCGGGCTACGCGCGTCGAATGGTCGTCGACCGTCTGAAGGGCAGGGCGCTGGCCATCGCGATGATAGGCACCCCCATCGCCCTTTCCCTCGGCGTGCCTGCCGGAACCCTTCTCGGCGGAGCGATGGGGTGGCGTTCGGCGTTCCTCGTCATGTCGGCCACTACGATCGTCCTGATCGGGCTCGTGGTCCGGGTGGTGCCGGATTTCGCAGGGCAGCCGGCGCATCGGCGGCGTTCGCTCGGCAGCGTGGCGACGACGCCAGGCATCCCCGCGATCCTCGCCACCATCTTCGCCTGGATGACCGCCCACAACATCCTCTACACGTACATCGCGCCGTTCGCCGCGCTGTCCGGACTGCAGGGGAGGGTCGGCCTTCTGCTGCTCGGCTTCGGCATCGCCGCGCTGGTTGGCATCGGCGTCACCGGCGTGCTCGTCGACCGGATGCTCCGGCGTCTGGTGCTGACCTGCCTGACGGCGTTCGCCACGGTCGCGCTGGCCCTCGGCCTCATGGCCGCGGCGCCCGCCGTGGTGGTCGTCGGCATCGTCGCATGGGGTCTGTCCTTCGGCGGAGCCGCCACGCAGCTGCAGACGGCATCGGCCGATGCTGCGGGGGACGGCGTGGACCTTGCCAACGCCATGGTCACGACCGTCTGGAACGCCGCCATCGCCGCCGGCGGCATCGTAGGGGGGCTGCTGCTGGACCGCTACGGCGCCGGCGTGTTCCCGTACGCGGTGCTCGCGCTCTCGCTGCTCGCCCTGGCCGTCGCGACCATGGCCCGCCGGCACGGCTTCACGCCCGGTCGGCGGGCGCTCGGCTGAAGGCCGAGCCAATTCCCTTTTTCCCATTGGAGATCCCTGATGACGTTTTCTCTGCTACGCAGCGGGGCGGTCGCGCTGTCGCTCGCCCTCGCCGGCTTCACCGTTCCATCCTCACCCGCCATCGCCGCTCCTGCCGCAGCAGAGGAGTTCCCGACGCCTGCCGGCTTCACTCCGGGCTACCGTGAGGCGGGAGGCGTGAGGCTGCACTATCTGAAGGGCGGCAAGGGGCCGCTCGTCCTGCTGGTGCATGGCTTCGGGCAGAGCTGGTACGAGTGGCACCAACTGATGCCGATGCTGGCCAGGACCCATACGGTCGTGGCGGTCGATCTCCCCGCGTTGGGTCTGTCGGGGGCTCCGAAGTCGTATGCCGGACAGGACGTGGCGCCGGTGCTTCACGAGTTCGCGAAGAGCTTCTCTCCCGATGCGCCGTTCGATCTCGTCGCCCACGACATCGGCATCTGGAACACCTACCCCATGGTGGCGGCGCATCAGGACGACGTCCGTCGCGTCGTCTTCATGGAGGCGCCCATTCCCGACGATCGCCTCTACCAGTTTCCGGCGTTCACGCCCGAGGGCGAGTCGCTCGTCTGGCACTTCAGCTTCTTCGCGGCCGACAACCTGCTTCCGGAACGGCTGGTACGCGGCAACGAGCGGTTCTTCATCGAACACTTCATCAAGGTGCACGCCACGAACAAGGACGCGTTCACGCCCGGGCTGCTCGATCTCTACGGCCGTTCCTACGCCAAACCCACGACGCTGCACGGCAGCTTCGAATACTATCGCGCGCTCAACGAGACCGCGCGCCGGAACAGGCCGCTCGCCGCGACCAAGCTGAGGATGCCGGTTCTCGCCATCGGCGGCGGCGGTCACGGCGGCATGGGGAGGCTCGAGGGCGATCAGTTGAAGGAATACGCGATCGACGTGCGGGGCGAGGTGCTGCCCGGCTGCGGCCACTGGCTGCCGGAGGAATGCGCCGCGACGCTGAACCCGATGGTCGCAGCCTTCCTCGCCGACTGATCCAGCGACATCGTCTCGAATCCCGATCTCGTCCTCCCGCAAGGTTCCAATCCCATGACAGGCGAAGCCGCTTCTTCCGAAGCAGTCCTCTACATCACCTATCCTCGCGCATCAGGCGCGAGGTTCGACCCCGACTACTACCGCGATCGGCATGTCCCGCTGGCAAGGCAGGCCTACGGCATTTACGGCCTCGAGGGCATCAAGGCGTTCCTTCCCGCGTCCGATGGTGACGGAGCGATGGCTCTCACCGAGTTCCGCTTCGCCGACGCGGACCTGATGCAGGCGGCGTTCGGATCGGCGGAGGGCGCGCGCATGCGGGCCGACATAGCCGAATTCACCGACCTGGCCCTTCGGCGATATCGGATCCTGCCGATCGCGTCCGATCGGACGCCGCTCCCGCAGCTGCCCGACGGCAAGGCGATCGTCTTCGTCGCATACGAAGGAAACGACGAAACGCGGTTTGATCGGGATTACTACGCGGCGATCCATCTTCCGCTCGTCATGAAGGCATGGTCGCGCCATGGGTTGGAGGAGCTCGCCGCCTTCTTCCCCGCGGATCGGAGCGGCGATACGGGCACCCTCGCGATCTGCGAATGCCGCTTCCGTGATCGCGTGGCGGTCGAGACCGCGTTCAACTCTCCGGAGGCGCAGGCGGTCATGAGCGACGTCCTCCGCTTCACCGACGCGAAGCCGAAACGGGGGATCGCCGTCGTACCGTGACGGCGACTCCCGCGGACCCGTCGATGCGGGATCGCCGCGTCCCGAAGCAGGATTCCTGATCCCATGCAGGCTCGACGTCTGGAAGATGGAAGCTGCGGCCCCGCCCGCGGGCCGGCATGCCCTCGCGCCTTCCGGCCGTGGCCGTCGCCAACAGATCCAGACGCAAGCATTCCGCTCGAAGTGCCGTCGAGGGCAAGGGTGCACACCTCGCCAGCATGCGTCGAAGCGGCCTGGACAAGCATTGACGTCCGGCAGCTCGGTTCCGACCGGTCGGCGAGCTGCCTTGAGATGCCCCCGTGAAGTCCGGATGCCGCAACCGGCCAGTGGAGGGGCCGCGACGCCGCCGCTCCCGATCGACAGCGACGCCGCGTCGGCGTGGCCCGGCGGCCGCATGACGCCGAGCCGCCATCGGAAGATGCCGCGAACGGTGGAACCGCACCCGACCCGGGACCGGTGGAACTACGCCGGTAGCAGCCGCTTCGGCTGCCGGCTCGGACGTCCGCAGGGCGGGGAGGTCGGCATGTCGAGCGAGATCCACGCGTGCCTGATCCTCGACGTCTCCGCCGGACCGTCGAAGGGACGTCAGACGAAGCGGGCCACGAGCCAGTCTATGAACAGGCGGACCCTTGGCGAGAGCTGCCGGCTGCGGGGATAGAGCACCGCCACCGGGCCCTCCGGCACCTCGACGTCGTCCAGCACACGTACGAGGCGCCCGGACGCCAGATGCTCGGAGACGTGGAAGACCGGCATCTGTGCGAGGCCGAAGCCTTGCAGAACCCCGTCGAGGTAGCTTTCGGTACCCGTCACCGACAGCGGCGCCGGGAGGTCGACCTTCCGGATTCCGCCCGGAATCGCGAATTCGAACGGGGCCAATCCTCCAGTCGTCAGAGATCGGAGCCCGACGGATCGATGGCCCGCGAGTTCCTCCATCGATCCAGGGCGGCCATGCCGCTCGAGATATGCGGGCGCGGCGCACGTGATCCGCGGAAGCCGGGCGATGGGCCTCGATATCAGGTCGCTATCCGGAAGCCTCCCGTAGCGCAGCACGCAGTCGACGCCTTCGCGGACGACGTCGACCCAGCGATCGCTTTCGCTCATCGCGATCTCGACCGCAGGATATCTCTCCATGAACTGCGGAAGGGTGGGCATGACGAAGTGCCGGGCCAGGGTGCCCTGCACCTCGATGCGCAGCATTCCGCTGGGGCGGGCATCTTTGAAGGCGCCTTCGGCTTCCTCGACGTCGTCGAGGATGGCGAGGCACCGCCTATAGTACGCCTCGCCGTCCAGCGTTGGGCGGACCGTCCGGGTCGTGCGCTGCAGCAGCGTCGTTCCAAGTCGCTCCTCGAGCTGACGAATGGCCTGCGTCGCCGTCGATCGTGGCACGCCGCGGTCGCTCGCAGCCTGCGTGAAGCTGCGTCGGTCGACGACCCTGGCATACAGCCGCATAGCGTCGAGACGGTCCATTGTTCCACCTTCGCAAACAGTGTTGTCGCTTTCCAGTAGATTATCTCAACAACGTCGAGGCCTAAATAGCCTTCGTCGTCGGATCGGCGACTACAGACGGAAGGCACGACATGGACAGCGACAAGGTAGCGATCGTAACCGGATCATCACGAGGGATCGGTGCCGCCATCGCGGCACGGCTGGCGCAGGACGGACACTCCGTCGTCATCAACTACGCCGGGGACGCGGCGGCGGCTGAGGCGCTTGCCGGCAGGATCGAAGAGGACGGCGGCCGCGCCGTCACCGCCCGGGCGGACGTAGGAGATCCGGCAGCCGTCGCCCGCATGTTCGAGGCGGCGCAGGCGGCTTTCGGCGGCGTCGACGTCCTGGTCAACAATGCCGGTATCATGCGACTCGCCGCAGTCGCGGAAGCCGGCGACGATCTCTTCGACAGCCAGATCGCCGTCAACCTCAAGGGTCCGTTCAACACCATGCGCGAGGCTGCGAAGCGGCTACGTTCCGGTGGCCGGATCATCAACATGTCGTCGAGCGTCGTCGGTCTCTACCAGCCGACCTACGCCCCGTATGCAGCGACCAAGGCGGGCGTCGAGGCGATGACGCGGGTGCTCGCGAAGGAACTGCGCGGACGCAACATCACCGTGAACGCGGTCGCTCCGGGACCGACGGCGACCGCGCTATTCCTGGACGGGAAACCCCAGGGGGTGATCGACCACCTCAGCAAGCTCGCGCCCCTGGAGCGGCTGGGACGGCCTGACGACATAGCCTCGGTCGTCGCCTTCCTCGCCGGCCCCGATGGGGCCTGGATCAACGGCCAGATCCTGCGCGCCAACGGAGGAATCGTCTGATCCTGCCGCGGCGGCGGCGGCGTCCCCTCAGCGGGCGGTGGGATCCTGGCTGGATGCAGCCTCCAGCCACCCGAGGGGACGCCCGGTCGCACCTTCCCAATCCACACGCCTACCCCAATCACTACGAATACGGAGATGGTTCATGAGCAAGAGCATCCTCATCACGGGCGCCTCCAGCGGGTTCGGACGCCTCACGACGGAGGCGCTCGCGAAGGCTGGCAACCTCGTCTACGCCTCGATGCGCGACGTCGGGGGCAGAAATGCGGGTACGGCCGCCGAGCTAGTGGACGCGTTCGGGGACCGCGTCAGACCGATCGAACTCGACGTGCAGTCGGAAGCGTCCGCCAGCGCCGCGGTTTCCGCGATCATGGAACAGGCCGGCCGCATCGACGTCGTGATCCACAATGCGGGCCACATGATGTTCGGCCCTGCCGAGGCCTTCACGCCGGAGCAGTTCGCGCAGCAGTATGACGTCAACGTGCTGGGTACGCAGCGCGTCAACCGGGCGGCACTGCCCTACATGCGTGCAGCCGGGCACGGGCTGCTAGTCTGGGTGTCTAGTTCGAGTTCGGCGGGCGGCACGCCTCCCTACCTCTCGCCCTACTTCGCGGCCAAGGCCGCAATGGACTCGCTGGCGGTCATCTACGCTCGTGAGCTCAGCCGCTGGGGCATCGAGACCACGATCGTCGTGCCGGGCGCTTTCACCAAGGGCACCAACCACTTCGCGAATTCGGGCCAGCCGGACGATCAGGCGCGTCTCGCCGAATACGAATTTGGCCCCTATGCCGGCTTCGGCAAGCTGGTTCAGGAGGCATTCGCCGAGATCGTGCCGGAGGATGCCGATCCCGCCGGCGTGGCCGAACGGATCGTCCAGGCGATCGACATGCCGTTCGGCACGCGTCCCTTTCGCATCCACTACGACCCGGCGGAGGACGGCGCCGACGTCGGCTTCGCGGTGCTAGACCGTCTGCGTGCCGAGATGCTGCATCGCGTCGGGCTCGCCGACCTGCTCAAACCCGCGGCGCGAGCCTGAACGGCTTGCCGACCGCGGGCCCATCACGTTTCCGCGGTCGGCGTACGGCCTCTTCTGGAAGAAGGAACGGCCAGCCCCACAGCATCGCGTCGAGCCGCCCCCGTCGCTCCGCGTGTCGTCCCGCCCGGTGGACTTCTCATCTTGGACAGTCGGCCATGCGCTCATCTCGCATCCGTCACCTGGTCAGCTTCACGCCCGGAGCCATCCTGACCCGAACTCGCGCGCCGTTCGGCGAAGGCACGATCGCGCGCGTCGCCGTCAGGGCGTCGCGCCGACCCTTGTCCCATGGCACAGCCGCATGACCCGCGGTGCCATTTCTAAGCCTCTCTCTCTCTCTCTCGCAGCAGGGCTTGCGGTGGCGCTGCCCGGCCGTGATCGGCTGCGCTCGCACACGACCGGCGAGCGTCACCATGCCGCTGCCTGCTCCGATCGTCGCATTCCTCGACGCGGGCGATCGAGGCGAAACCGCCGGCGTGTTGTCCAGCTTCGTCTCGACCGCCACGCTGAACAACCGGGGACGCGTGAACAAATTCAGTTCACGCGTTGGGACGTGTGTAAAGGGCGGTCGATCGCCCAACACGGTGTTGATCTTCGCGCTTGAGCGCACTGGCAACGCCTGGACCAGCCCAAACATGTCATCGTCGGGTATCGCCTTGAAAACCAGTACGATCAGGCCGTCATCGTTAATTTCGATTGCCATCGTAGGATAGCCACGCGCCATAGCACATAGTCGCAAATTTGAAAGCGAGCACGTCGATAGCCATTTTGTCGACCTTGTGATCGGCTACGCATGCATGTTAAACATCCTTCACAGCTAGGCGGTCTAACAGTTTAACCGATTTCGGAGCTCGCCCTCCCTATCTCTCACTCAAGCCATCAACCGGTTGCGCCTTTGAATACCGAAGGTCAGGAGGAAACCTTACACCCATTATGCTTCGGCGAGGGCTTGGCTACTATCGCTGAAGACTGTCATCGCGATAGCCGGGGGGGCGCTCCCATAACGGTCCCTGCGAGGACCGAGCACTGCATTCTCTCCGAACGGCACGTACCGGCGAGAAGCTAGGCGAGGCGAAAGGCGGCGGCCAATCAAAATCGCGTCATGAAGGGTGCGCCGGGCCGTCCGCCCGCTGCGGGCATGCCCAAGGCTACGTCGACCCCAGTGATCGGCAAGAACGGCAGCGGCGCCCACGACGATCGCAAGGCCTCCGAACCGAGCACCCCTATGAACGACGGCGGCGGCGGCTTCGACGGCGAGCCGGGCGCCGACGCGTTCGAGCCCAAACGGAGGATCCCTGTTTCGCTACCGCAACGCGTGAGCGAAGGGGGCGAGCAGCACGCCCGCATCGAGCGCCATCTGGACCAACTTCCGCTGTGGCTCGAACGGACCGCCCATGTCCACTTTGGGCACGACTACGCTGAGCGCAGCCGAGCCGCCACGGGCGAGCACCCGGACGGCCTTTGGCCAATCCACGTCACGTCGTTCGAGGAGCTCGTCCACGGTGGTCCTGGCGAACTCGAGTTCGACGCAGCACTGGTCCGCCTTGTGGTTGAGGGTCACGCCCTTGGGGAAGTCGGCGCGGCGATACCGGATCCAGTCGGACTTCGGCCCCTTTGGCCCAGGTCGAACCATCAGGAACTGCGGATGCCGCTCCTGCATGAGCAGCCAGTAGGCCATGTGGAAGGCGGTCTTCCCGGCATGGACCTTCATGACGTATCCGCGTCGACCCTGCTCCACAGCCTCCCTCATGATCGCCGCCCGCCACTTCGAGCGCGCGTCATCGCGTCCAAGGAACCAGTCGCGGATCGCCTCGTAGGGGATGAAGTGCTCGTAGGCAGTGTCCGTCGGAAGGGCGCCCAGATACACCCGGGGAGCGCAGATCGCCGTCACAAAGCGGTCGAACCGGCCGGCCTCCTGGGCCCGCCGTCCGCGCACATGGTATCGCAGGTCCTGCTCGTCCTGCGCCGGTGCCGCGATCTTGTTCTCGATCAGGAGGCCGACCCGTTCGTCCGGCAGGCGCAGCCGCAGCAGGAGATCGGTTTCGCCGTCCTCGTCGCAGAGCGAGTGCCATGCTCCGTCGAAGACCACTTCGGCCCCGAACCCAGCTAGACCGGCAACGAAGCGTACGAACAGGGGATCGGCGTGCAACTCCTCCATTAGGAGGAGGTCGATGTCGCGCTCAGCCACCGACTGGAGGAAGCGGCCCAGATCCTCGTCGGCGGCCACGTCATTGTCGACGCCCCTCACAGCAACGCTGGCGCCGCCATCCGTCTTCCGCGTCAAGCCGCCTCGGGCCTCAGGTCGCCTCGCATCCTCGCCCATGCAGTCCGCCAGTCCAGTCCGCCCGAGCTCGCGAGGTGTTCGAGCGGGCCGACGTAGAGCCGCCCCATCCATACCGTCCGACATCCATTGCCCCTCAAGTCGAGTCTTTGACGCTCCCATGACGCTCGAGCCATTGCAAGTCCGGCGCGAGACCATCAAGGGACGGTGCGCGGAGCCTGGCGAAGCTCCGCCTGACCACGGCTGTCGTCTTGCACCTCGCCGCGTCCGGTCGGGATCCACCGGTGCATGCGGAACGTCGCGACGAGTGTCCCACCACGCGGCAGGCCCGGCCGTGGTCGCCCGTCCGGACACCGGCTCCACCAGCGGATCGGCACCAGACCTGCCACGGGAGCCGTGAAGAACGGGATATCCATCTATCGCAGCAGGGAAGGCCGTCGGCCGGAAGGAAGGGGGAGTGCGGAAGTTGTTCGTCCAAGCCGTCGGCTACGTCGGCGCGGCGTCGGCTCGCGGCGTCGGCCGCGTTCGTCTGCCTCGTCCTCGGAAAGGCGAGGAAGACCACGGAATCCAGACAGGCGTGGATCAACGAGCAGCGGGAGGATCTCGCGATCCACATGTCGGCGGCGCGGGCCGCCCGCGAAGGTGTCAGGGACAGAGCCAAGGTGCTTGGCGACTTCGATCTCGCGCATCCCCGCGTCCTCCTGCGCGAGTATCCCGATGCGGCCGAATGGCTCTTCGTGCTCGGCGAGCTGAAGCGGCTGCGTCTCCACGCGTTCTACAACCACACGCCCGCAGACGTCGACGGGGATGCGAGAAAATCGATGCGCTCTCGCGGGAGCTGCTCAGGCCGAGTGGAACAGGGTAAGGGAAGGGGGGGCGTGGCCGCGAAGCGGATGCTGCCCCCGGCGATCCTCCTGGTCGCGGGCGCCCCGCCAACGGGAAGGGCTTCATCGTCCTGGGCGCTCGATAGGACGACCGGCCTGCAGCCTCTCCGACGGAAGGGGGAACCTTCACGCGTAACGCAGGTAGCGGACCGTGCTCGCGAACAGATCGAGCCATGCGTCCCTGCGGTCAGCCTCCCACCCGGCCAGGTCCTCCGGCGCCTGCGCAAGCACGGCGGCGACGAGAGGATGCCGGAGCAGGGCGGCGGAAGGCCGGGTGTCCCTCGGTCCGATCGACGGGGACGGCGATGCACCGTCGCGATCCGCCACGCCAGCGTCCTGAACGAAAGGCGCGCGTCCCCTCGCGCCGAATGGGACGGTTTCGCCACGGGCCGGCTTCCCCGACCAAGACCTTTCCAGTACGCCCGCAGCCTCAGCCGCACGATCCGGACCCACGCCGAAACCGATCAGCGCGCGAGCTAGATCGTCTCGATGGATCGCATCGAAATCCGATGCGAAATATCTCTTCAACTGCTCGAAGGGTTTCACGCGCAGGATGGCCGTCCTTCGGAGATCGGCGTCGCTAGGTGCGGCCACGAGCCGGCGACCTAGATCGGTCACGCGGTAGCCACCCTTAGGATCAAGCTCGATCAGACCGAACCGCTTGGCCGCGATCGTCTTGGCGTTGACCGACCCGGTGCCCGCCTTCACCCCGAGGGAGATCGCCACTTCCTCTCTGGTCAGGGAGCGGCCTTCGCGGGAGATGGCCGTCGGCACCGGCAGCGCACGATCAAGCGTCGTCCTCGGCAGTTCGTCCTCGATCGGCACCACGTCAGTCTCCCAAGCGCAAAGGGGGCCGTCGACGCACGACGGCCCCGGCTGACGCCCGACCTCAGTCGGGTTCCGGATCCTCGAGACCCCGGTCCCCGCAACGCCTCCTGAGACGTGCGGGTCGGTGTCTCCTCACCGTGGACGAACCACGGGGGGCATGGATCCGGATGTCGATCCACGGCCACATGTTCGGTCCGCTCATCGTCTACTCCTCGTATGCGGAGCCTTGACATGTGCGAGACACTCGGCGATCGTCGCCACGCCTTGGAGCGCGGCGGAGGCCACCAAGCCTCCCGCTAGCCAACAGCTCCGCTGTTGGTGCCCGCCTCTTCATCGTCGTCGGTCTGATACACCGGCCCGAGTCGAGGCGGGCTACAACCTCTGTAGTCCGGATCAGTATCCCGTACAATAGTCCCTGTCAGGGATCCGCGAAATTCCACTTCCGTCGCCTCTGCTCTGCGGATGGGCGCCTCGCGAAACCGCCGCCGACGGCGAAATCGTGTCGTGCCAGGCGTAGGGGCCGACCGAACCGGCTCGCGGACCGCATCCGACGGATGCCTCGGCTCGCGGCTTCCTGAACGGCGGCCACCACGCCGCGAGTCTCTCCAGCGCACGGTCCTGCGCGTCGGGTCCGCCATGGACGCAAGCCGATGCCGCCGCGCCGCCGAGGACAAGGGCGAACGTCAACCTCGTTGTCGTCTCGACCCTCGCTGTGGCTTCGAGAGCCGGGGGCCGCGAGCTTGCAGCGAGGGCGATGCCGCCTGCGCATGCCAGCGCGGGGAGCCGCACCACCGGCGAGCGGACCATCGTCACCTTCGTCGAAGCCCGCGGAGCGGGGCCAGTCGGATGAGGTCGCATTTGACGACGGTCGTCCAGCACGAGTTCCACCAGGATCGCCGCAGCACTGACGGCGCCGACGACGCTCGTCTTAGCCGACACCTACATCCTGTTCTGGCTGTTCGGACCGGGATCCGGCACCCGCACGGTGTCCGTCGCGTGGAAGAAGACGAGCGAGAAGCCCGGTTCATGGTCCCGGTGTGGGCCGCCCATGAGCTCTACGACTATCCTCGCTCGAGGCAGGTTGCGCTCACCCCGCTCAAGTCCTCGCTAAGGAACCTGCCGACGGCTATCGATCATGGCAAGGCGGTCACCGCGTGGGCCGCCGATCAGCGGCGTCTGCGCGGATCTCCCGACGTGAAAAGCCATCAGGCGGGGGTCGAACTGGACGGCCGGACGTCCACGGGGGGCCGCGCCGGACCCCGACGTCCAAATCAGGAGGACCTCGCACGCGAGTGGAAGGTCATCCACACGAACCTCGCCCCTACCTGGGGCTCATCGTGCGGCGGGCTAGCATCAGCGCCTGGCGCGCCTCGCCCGCCATGAAGCGCTTGCGTACCTCTCAATCCGCGATCCCAATCCAACGCCATGCGGCGGAGGGACGCGCTTGAGGACAAGCGTGGTGCCGCCCGACCAGGAGGTCGGGCGGGCGGAAGGCCGGGAAGCGGACACATGCGCGTCTCCGTCGGGCCAGCCGCGGACTGTCAGCCGGTGCGGAGCGTCGGATCACGTCGCACGGCAGAGGAACGACGTAAATGTCGGCGCGACGACTTCTCCGACGATCACGTCATATCTCGCGCCGGAGGAGACCATCGATCCTCGATGACCCTCATGCCCGGGCTCTCCGGCTTAACTTGGAGCGATCGGCGATCCACAGACTTGCGAAGCGCCGGGTGTCGGCGGTACGCGGGACGCTGACCATTGGGGCGTCGCGTCTGGGCCCGCGGCAGGTAATCACGCCGTGCAGCAAGCGTGCGAGGCTCGTGGCGGCACTTTCAAAGTGCAACCTTTTGTGCAACAGCATCGGCATGGGACGGCATGCTCGCAAACCAGATCCGCATCTCGCCGATGAAGTTCGAGGCCTCATGCGTCACAGAGGTCTCAGCCAAAGCGACGTTGCCGAGTTATTGGGGGTGACGAAAGCAACCGTCAGCCGCATGCTGTCGAGGAATGCGTTCTCGACCGATCTCAGAGAAAGGACCGAAAGGCTGCTGTCAGGAGGCGCACCATTCGAAAACGCGACGATGCTGTTGCACAAATCGTTGCGTATAATCGCCGAATGCGATAGGCTGCTCGATGCGGCCAGGGCGCTGACGGCACAAGCCCTCGACCTGGCCGAACGGAAGCAATAGGGGTGTCGCCATGGCCAGCAGCAAGCAGTTGATCGGGATGATCCGCAGCCATGCTGCCGGTGACGACGAGCGCTTCCTCGCGATCGCCGAGCACATCGCCAACGACGCCCGGAACGCCGGTCACCACCGCATGGCCGAGGAGATCGGTTCGCTCGTCGGTTCGCTGAAGGAGGAGGTCGGCGAGCGGCGCTCGGCGACCCGGCCGATCCTCATCGCAGCCCCGCGCGGCGAACTGGCGTCACTCGTCCGTGCCTCGTATCCGGAAACGCGCCTCGCAGACGTGGTCGTCGCCGAAGACGTCGGCACACGGCTCCGCCGCATCGTCCGCGAACATCGTGAACGAGGCATTCTGGCCGATCGCGGCTTGCATCCTCGACGGAAGCTGCTCCTGTCCGGGCCGCCTGGCACCGGCAAGAGCATGACGGCGGCCGCGATCGCGGGCGAACTGGGGCTTCCCCTGTTCACCCTCCTGCTCGACGGCGTCATCACCAAGTTCATGGGCGAGACCGCGGCGAAGCTCCGGATCGTATTCGATGCCATGACCGGCACTCGTGGCGTCTACTTCTTCGACGAGGTGGACGCCCTGGCGACGCGGCGGGGGGCGGAGAACGACATCGGCGAGGCCCGTCGCATGCTGAACTCGTTCCTCCAGTTCCTGGACGAAGACTCCTCGGGCAGTCTCATCCTGGCCGCGACGAACCATCAGGAGCTTCTGGATCGGGCCATCTTCAGACGATTCGACGCGACCATCCGCTACGGACTCCCGGAAGCAGATCACGTCAGGCGGATCCTCGTCCAACGGCTGCCCGGCTTCGACCTCGCGCCATTCGACTGGACTGCAGTCGCGCAGGCCGCCTCGGACCTGAGTCAGGCGGACATCGTCGCGGCCGCGGACGACGCCGCCCGCGACGCGGTACTCGAGAACGCCGGCACGCTGGATCCGGTCCTGCTCCTGCGCGCACTCAGGGAACGAACCCAACCGGATCGGTGAGAAAGCGTGGTTGGCACGGCGAAGCGCACGCTGCTAGCCTGCCGCAATGCCGCTACATCGACATCTGGTAGTCCGAGGGCTCGGTCGTGCCTCGGCAAAGTTCGAACCCGTCGGCGGCGGCAGCACCAAGCGGCCACGCGCGGTTTCGGACAGAGCCGTGCACGCGGGGCGATTGCGCGGTGATCTGAAGACCGTGTCGGACGAGGCCCGCGACCTCCGGGCGGGACAGACCCTCCTCGGCGTGCCCAAGGCGAAGAGGGGCGTCACCGTGACCGTCCATTCCCGCGTCGGGGAGGAACTCGTGGTGGGTGATACCCTGCGTGCGAACAGCCGAGGACGCCAGTTGCTCAACGTGAGGCGGCAGGCCGACGTGCGGAGCAGGCGGGGCCAGGATCGTGCGATCTTCTATCTGAGCGCCAACGCCATCGCCAGTCTCGGACGTTCGCTGGACTACTACGAAGACTGGGAACAGCCGGACGACCTTGAGGATGCGCTGTTCGAGGAGCAGGAATCCGACCCGGCATCCCGTCGCAAGCGCAACTTCTGGCTCTTCGAAAGTGCGGCCTCCTTTCGCGTTGCGAAGGTCGAGGACCTCTGGACCGACCCGTTAGAACTGTTCCCCCGCGAGAAGGGAGCCGTGGAATGGGAGATTTGGGTCCGCAGTCCCATGAGAGAGATCTTTGAGGAGGGCGCCGCGGATCTCGCGCTCCGGATCAAGGGAGCCGCTACCGAGTTCGTCGACATCGTGGTATACAATGTCGTCGCCACGAAGGCCTCCCTGGCGAAGCTGATTGAGCGCAGCGCCGCCGTGATCGAGCTGCGCGGAGCCTCGAACTTCATTGCCGAACACCTGGATCTTCCGCCGCCGTCGAGGTTGCGCCGCATCGGGGCCATGGCGTCCCGGGTGCTTCCGGCTCCGGGTGCGGCGCCTTGGGTCACGTTGCTGGACACGGGGGTGAACCCCCGCAGCGCCCTGCTCTCCCACTCGCTTCCGACGACGCGATGCCACGCCGTGGTCGGTGCCTGGGACCCGTTCGACGCGGACGGGCATGGATCTAAGATGGCCGGGGTGGCCCTCTACGGCGACCTTTCAGACCTCGCGGCGCGGGACGGTCCCGTCACGCTGGAGACCGCCCTTGAATCCATCGTGGTCTTCAATCCGCCGAGCGCATTGAGGCTGCCAGCGCGGGACGCCATTGCCAAGGCCGTTGCGCTTGCCGAAGGGCAGGCGCGCCATCCTCGCGTATACTGCCTCGCTGCGACCATCATCGGTGAGGCGGAGGACGGAAGGCCGACGTCGAGCTCCGGTTCGCTCGACGGGCTCGCCTACAACGACGGCGTGGACACCCGCCTCTTCTGCGTGGCCGTCGGCAACGTCGCGACCACCGCCGCAGAGCCATACCAGGTCTCGGCCTACGCGACGCTCAACGAGGAGGACGGCATCCAGTCGCCCGCCCAGGCGCTGAACGTGCTGTCCGTCGGGGCCTCGACGATCAAGTGCTCCGGCCCGACGCCGCTGGCGGACGAGGGGAACCTCTCTCCACGGTCACGCACCGCTCAGGCCTGGGATGGAAAGCGGCACAAGCCCGACATCGTGATGGAAGGCGGCAACCACGGCGTCGATCCGGACGGCACGACGTCGCGCGCCCACGGCCCGGACATGATCGCGACCACGTCCAACCGGCTCGACCAGATCACTCTGACGGGGGACACGTCAGCTGCGTGCGCGGCCGCCTCGCGGCTCGCGGGGCGGGTCATGGCCCGATACCCCGCTTTGCGCGCCGAGACGGTTCGCGGCCTCATCGTTCACTCCGCGGACTGGACCCCCGCGATGAAGGCTCGCCGAGCCGCCCTCGTCCGAGCAGGCGCGCCGCCGCTGGAGGCGACGCTGGCGACGCTCGACTGCTTCGGATGGGGCGTCCCCAACGAGGAGCGGGCGTTCTGGAGCGCCGAGAACGCCGCCACGCTCGTCGCCGAGGACGAGCTCCAGCCCTACGAGCCCGGCTCCAGCGGCAGCGTCAAACTCCGGCAGATGAAGAGCTTCCGCCTGCCGTGGCCGGATGCCGCCCTGCGGTCGCTGGGCGCCACCGAGATCGAGCTTCGTTGCACGCTCTCCTACTTCGTCGAACCGGACCTGCACAGCGCCGGTCTCGAGCGCCGCCAGTTCTATCCCTCCCATGGGCTCAAGTTCGACATGCAGCGGCACATGGAGAGCGAAGCGCAGGCGCAGCGCCGCGTGAACCGGGCCATCGCGAGCGACGCTTCGAGCGCCGACGACTCCGGATGGCTGCTCGGGTGGCAGCGGCGGAACCGCGGCACCATCCACCATGACGTGTGGCGCGGCCCGGCCTACCAGCTCGTGGGAAGGCGCATGATCAACGTGACCCCGATGCGGGGGTGGTGGGCGTCCGGAAGGCACGTCGGAAAGGCGGACGACCCGGTCCGATTCAGCCTCATAGCTTCGATAAGGACTCCCTCGATCAGAGGTGACCTCATGGTCGAGATGCGGAACGCGGTCCCCGTCGGACTGCTGGTCGACACGCCTGCGGTCGTCACGATCTAGCCGGGAAACCGGGCCATGACATCCCCATGCGCGAGGTATGCGAACGGGGATGCCGACTCGGCGTGATGCGCACGGCGGCTGTTCCGCAGCGCCTCGCCGAGGGTGCACCGCCCTGCGAGTAGATCTGGAAGAGCCGACTTCATCATCTGAAACGCCATAGCGTCGTCGACCTCCCAAAGCGGCGCCACCAGACCGCCGAAGCCTCGAGCCGCAATGGCCGCGCCCCAGCCGGTGTTCATGCCCAGCATCTGGGCGCCTCCGGCAGTCTCGCAGGCGTTGAGAAGCACCAGGGTCGCACCCCTCTCGCCCACGACGGTACGCCGCTGATCGACCTCTGCCACGCCGACGAAGTCATCCTCCATCTGGATGCCCCCATCGCTCTGCCCCGTGTCGATGCGGCCGTGTCCCGCGAAGTGGATCACGGCCACATCTCCGGGGCGCTCCCCGTCCAACACGGCGAAGAATGCCTCGGTGCGCGCCGGCATGGCGGTCGCGCCTAGGCATTCGACCATCCACCGCCCCTCGGCCTGCGCAGCGGGCAATCCCTGCCCGGCCCCGTAGCTAGGCACGAAGGAAAGCAGTTCGCCCGTGCCGAAGCTCTCCCGCAGGAGGACGGACCGGCCCGCCGGCCATCTGGCGACTGGATGGTCAACGAACAGGTGACGGGCGCCTGAGATGTCCGGCTTCATCATCTCCCAAGGAATATAGGGATCTTCGGTTATGAACTGTATCGCGAAGTCGGAGCCCAACGCGTTACGCCATTGCTCGTAGCCCGCGCGGAACTCGGCTGGAGCCACTCTCCACAGCCTCTCTCCGAGCCCGTCCATCATGCGGCTGACACGCGGAGGCTTCAGGTCCGGGCATGACGCAAGCTGCATGTCCGCGAACGCCTTCGCGCCGCCCTGGAGGTCGACCCGTCCGACGCCAGGCGCCATTCCGCCGGGCATCGCCGCCTGCCAGGTCCACGTCTGAAGATCGGCACCGGTCGTCAAGACAGTGACCGTGAGAGTGGGTCCCACGGCGTCCGGCACGATCCGGACGGAAGCCTTCCGCTCGCGTCCGACGTCCTGTTCGCCTGCCGTCGCCCCCGCCGCTGCCGCCGGTGCCTCGTTACGGACTTTTTCGATGCCATCTGCTTCGGGTGCCAGAAGGTCGATCGACACATGCCCGCAGATACGGGTCCCGTGCATGAAGACCGCCTGCGCCTGCGCCGTCGATCCGTCGAAGTCGGGAGAGACCAGGCAGGCGAAGCGCGCCGGGACGGAACGGCCGTCGGACGTCAGCGTCACCGTCGGCGACAGCGCGTCCACCCTGATGGCCCACGGCGCGACGAGCTGCACCGACACGACGATCTTCGTCCAGTCCGCCGGAAAGCGCCCGATCACAACGGCCGGAGAGTCGGACGTGACGTCTGACAGGTCCACAACGACTTCTACGAGCCTGTCCGGCAGTATTTCCGAGGACGTCGAGATCGACGGGCGTCTCAGCACATCGACCATGTCGCCCGCGCTGACGCCGCCAGTGTCTCGCGTCGCTTCCGATGTCGGTGTCGGCATCGGTGATGGACGGCCGACCACCACTGGCCTCCGCCGGGACCCATCCCCCAAGCCGCGCGTCCGACGGAGGGGTTCGGGTGCTGCCGACTGGAAGTAGCCGTCGAGATCGTCATCGCTCGCCGGCGACAGGTATCCCACAACCTCGAGATCGTTGCGAACCTTGAAGACGCCGTCGAACGACAGTGCGAACCGCTTGGCGTCGCTTCGGGACGCCTCGCTGCCAACCTGACCTCTGAGCAGCACCGCGTCGCCGATCATCGACGCGCGCAACTCGCCGATCATACCAAGATGCCGTGCTTCAAGAAGCGCAGTCAGCTTGGTCGCCAGATCCGCCATGCTCGTCCAATGCAACCGCTATTCCCCCATGATCCTCGGCGACGTCGACCTCAGCGTCGCCGAGTGTGCAACCGACGGCTTCATCCTTCCGGTCCCGCTGCCTCGCCGGCCTCCGGTCCGTCGATCCGAAGCAGGTCGATTTCGATAAGACCTTCGATGCCCTCGGGATACTTAGCATCGAAGCCATAGCGAAGTCCGGACGCGGGATCACCCCATGGTGAAGTCCGGTCCGTCCTGTAGTTGAAGTGGAGCATCTTGGCGCCTTGAGGACCATGCACCACGAAGCGGGCAATCGCCTCGGGATCGGGATGACCATGGATGTTCCCATTGGTGGACACGGCCAGCGCGTGGCATTCCATGGCCTCGACGAGCTCCCGGCTGATGTTCTTGCCGCTCCCATGATGCGACGCCTTGAAGAGGTCGACGCGGACGCGACCAGCTCCGAGCGCCGCCAGCGAAGCCGCCAGGACGTCGGGATGCGCATCCCCGCCGAGCAGCACCGTCCGTCCTTCCCATTCCGCCAGGAACGCGATGCTCGACCCGTTGGGCGTCTCCGTGTCGGTCGGCCCGTCGATCGCGAGATCCTCCAGGATCAGGGGATCCGGAACGGGCTTGATCAGGTCCTTCGCCTTCCTGGTGCCCGCGCGATCCTTCTTCGGCTCCTGTGCTCGGAACCACGCGTCCCACTCCGCGCCCAGCCTCCTGAGGCCCTCGAGGGTCGGGGACAACACGGTGATCTTCAGGCCGGCGACCTCGATCGGCTTCCGAACGTTTTCCACAGCCGCAACACCGCCTTCGAAGTGGCGGTTCCAGGTCCACCCCGCCGCGACTAGCAGGTCGGAGTACTCGTCGCCCTGCTTGAAGCTCCTGCGCCCCGTAGAAGGCATCTGTCCACGGCCGTTGAACCAGACGTCGCGGGGTTCGATGGGGCGATCCTTCGCCCGCAGATAGGTGAGCGCTCCGGCGATGTGATCAGCATCGATGTGCGTCATGACGTAGAGGTCGAGCGGCTCCCTCCCAAGCGCCATCCTCTCGAGCCGTTCGTGCAGATGCGGATACGCACCGGCTCGGCCGCCATCGACCACCATGTGGTGCAGGTCGCCCTCCCGCCCCCAGGTCAGGACGAGGCAGTCGCCGTCCCCGGCGGGAAGAAGCGTCAGACGAAAGGTGGTCACGTCGATACCTCCTGGAACGTTCTTGCCACTTCCCGGCGGCATCCCAAACGGCCATTCCAACCGGATCGGCGCGAGTCCGGCCGTCAGCTGGAACGGCGTCCCAATGCCGGAGCGACGGCGGCGTCGACGCTGCTCGGCTCCCAGCGTAGCGAAGACAGATAGCGGCGAATCATAGTGTCGGCTTCCCGCGTGAGCTCCACAAGCCTCATGCGGCCGTCCGTAGGATGCCGCCTGGTCACGACGAGCTCGCGGCGGCGCAACGCGGCGATGCACCTCAGCGTAGTCGTCGCCGGCACGCACGCGCCGATGCTCGCGGCCGATACTGAAACGACGCGACCCTCCGAACTCGCCAGGAAGAGATCGAGTAGAAGGTCCCACGCCGGCTCGACGAACAACGACGCATGCTCGCCGAATGCGTCCGACCGCATCCGGCGCTGCTCGTAGAGCATACGGGCAACCGCCTCTTGGCCGGTATCCTCCGGAAGCGGTAGCACGAAGCGCCGGCGGACGCTCCGGGGAGCGTTCTCCAGGAGGGTGCGCAACCTCGACACGGCTCCGTCGAGCAGCCCGGGCATCCTGTCTAAGCGTTCAGGTGCCAGCTCCTTCACGACCGCCAACCCGTCTCACGCAGACTGCGTGTCCCGTGCTCGGCAACCACCAGATGGTCGAGGACGACGATGCCGAGGGGTGTGCAGGCACGTATCAAAGCGTCGGTCGCCGTGACGTCCGCCGGCGTCGCGACGGGGCTGCCGCTGGGGTGGTTGTGCGCGAGAACGAGTCCGACCGCGCCCAGCTCCAGCGCACGCACGACGATCTCCCGGGCGTAGAACGAAACGGAGTCGACGGTTCCATGGGCGGCCACCTCGTCGGCGAGCAGCCGATGCGCTGCGTCGAGGTACAGGACTCGAAGGGTCTCGCGTCGGCAGAACGCCATCTCGGCGCGAAGATAGTCGAAGACGGCGTCGCGTCCCGACAGCACGCAGAGACCACGGACCCGCCCGCCCAGGACGCAGCGCAGGAAGTCCGCGACCAGCGTCAGCATCTCCGCGAGTCCTGGGTCGCCGACGCACCTGCGCAGCCGCAATCCTCCCGCCGAGCCCAGCACCGCCGCCGCCGAACCGAACTCCTCCATCAGAGCGTCGGCCTTGCACACCGGGTCGTCCAGATCCGCCGCCCTTATCAGTCGCTCCAGGACGGATCGGTCCCATGCCTCCTCATGCGGAGCTGATGGCGCCAAGTCCCGACGGCGAGGACGGCGAGCCCCGGGAGCGCCGGCATGGAAATCATCACCGCGTAGCCCAGACGCAGCAGGTTCGGATTGAGCGCCTTGCCGACATGACCAAGAACGGTCATGCCATGCAGCGCCGCCAGGAGTATCGGCCATCGCCTATCCGCCTTCAGCGCAAGGGCGACCAGCCCTACGAGAAGTAGGACGTCGATCAGTACGACGGAACCCTGGACGGAGCTGTAGCGATGCGCGAAGTCCGTCCGGACGACGAGGGTCCCCACCGCAGCGGCAAGAAGCATTCCCCCCGCAGCTCGCTCTGGTGGGCCGCCCCTCCTTGCCGCGTAGAGGAGCGTGGCCAGCAGGGGCAGCCAGAAGCGCAGCAGCAGCGCAACGAGGCTCAGTCGGATGTCCATGCCCCATGGAGACGGCAGGCACCATGTTCGTCAAGCGCGTCGGAATCGCCAGGCTCCCGATCAGGCCGCCGCCGCGATGGCGCGAGGAAGCGCCGCGAACTTGGCGTCCGGGGGGCACTCGTCGTCGCCGTAGCCGTAGAAGCGGCCTAGCCCGGCCTCGCCGATCAAAGCCGCGAGCTTCGGATGGGCTTCGGCGAAGCACCGCTGCGCCTCGTAGAGGAGAGCGGCGCCCCGCGCGATGTCGGCTATCGGCGCGGCGCCAGTCCCGAGTGGCAGTCCGGCGTCGGCGCGCGCGCGCTGCATCTCAAGGATGCATTCGCTTGCCCGCTGCGCCAGCAGGTCGGTATCGCGCTTGAGGGGCAGGTAGGCGTCGCGGACGCTATGCGCTGCCGCCAGTCGATCGTTGAGCATGGTCGTCTCCTCGCCCGGCGGCGAGGTGCCGGGCTCATTCCGTTCGTTGCTTCATCACCATCCGCGCAACGTCCTGCACCGCCGCCGACAACGGGATCGACGCGATGCCCGCGACCACAAGAGCCAGCAGGCAGAACGCGATGAGGGCCATCCGATTGAGCGCCGACAACCGGGTTCGACCGGCCGTCGCCTGCTCCGTCACATGCCGCGCCGAGACCTTTTCGAAGGCCGGTCGCGCGTCGCCCATCATCAGCGGTTGGGAACCCGCCGCGATCGGCTGGTCCGACGCATCGACTACGGCGGGCTCCATCGGTTCGGCGATCGTCAGCCCTCGACTAGTCAGCGATTGACGAGCCTCGTGCTCCTTCAGCAATCGCGCCGCCGTGAAGCGGCTGACGCCGCCAAGCTTTGCGCGTGCCGATCGCAGGTGGGTCTCCACCGTTGGCACGGCGATGCCCAGCGTCGCGGCAATCACTGCACTCTTCCTGTCCGGCGCGACCAGTCTCAGGCACTCGCGCTCCTTGGGCGTCAACGAATCGAGAGGGTTGGGTTCCATCGGGGGCCCTGTACCTCACATCGACGAAGCGACGCCACGAGTGCGGTCCGTCGCGGGTGCCTGCCCGTTGCGGGAAAGCTTACGACCCTCGACCGTTGAGGCCATCAAACAGACGGCGGAGCGGAGGCGGCGATGAAGATCGGAGTGAGCGGGCATCAGGAAAGGGAGGGCGCGGACTGGCGGTGGACTGCCGACGCGATCAAATCGCTGCTCGGCGAAGTCCCCGACCGCGTCGAGGGCTGGTCGTCCCTGGCGGTCGGCGCCGACCAGATCTTCGCGGAGAAGGTGCTCGAGGCGGGTGGCACCATCGTCACGGTGGTGCCGGGAGAATGGTATGAGCAGTGCTACGAAGGGGACGAGGCGCTGGAGACATACCGCCGCCTTCTGGGGCGGGGGCGCACAATCCCGCTGAATGGGGCAGAAGGCGAGGAGGCATTTCTGCAGGCCGGCCTCAGGATAGCCCAGGAGGTGGACCTCCTCTTCGCCGTCTGGGACGGCAAACCTGCCCGTGGCAGGGGCGGGACAGGGGACATCGTCGAGCATGCGCGGCTGCTCGGCAAGCCGATCCGGCAGATCGATCCGGTCCGGCGCGAGCTGCGCGAACTCTCTCCGGACTAGGAGGGTCGGGGAAGCCGGTCCCGCCGGATCGGATGAAAAAAGCACGTCGCCTCTCGGGTTCGGCTGGTTGACGCTGATGGGTGCGCACCTAGCTTCGCTGCTCGACGATCTCGGGGGCGACATGGCCAAGACCAGAATGTTCATCAGCTTCGACTACGACCACGACGACGCTTTGAAGACGCTCCTCGTAGGGCAGGCCAAGAACCCCGACAGCCCGTTCGAGCTCGCCGACTGGTCCATCAAGGAGCACATTGACGGCGATTGGAAGGCCAAGGCGCGGACCCGGATCCGTGCGGTGGACGTGGTGTGCGTCATCTGCGGCGGGCAGACCGACACGGCGGCCGGCGTCAGCGCCGAGCTCGAGATCGCAAAGGAGGAGGGCAAGCCCCACTTCCTGCTCAACGGGTACTCGGGCAAGGAGGGGAAGAAGCCGAAGGCCGCGACCGCCGTCGACAAGGTCTACGAATGGACCTGGGAGAACCTGAAGCAGCTCGTCGGCGGAGCGCGCTGATGATCAAGCGGGCCCTCGTCGTCGGAATCGACCATTACGGCGACGCTCCGCTGGAAGGTTGCGTCAACGACGCGAACGCCATCACCCAGGTGCTGGAGTCCAACGGGGACGGATCGCCGAACTTCGAGGTTAAGACGCTCACCAGCGACGTCCGCCAGGTCACGAACGCCGTGCTGCAAGACGCGATAGGTGAGCTCTTCCGGGCCGAGGCGGACATCGCGCTCCTGTATTTCGCCGGTCACGGGATCCTGAATCCCGAGACCAACGCCGGCTACGTCGTAGGGCAGGATGGGAAGAAAGGCTCCTGGGGCGTCGGCATGGCCGAGATCCTCAATCTCGCCAACGAAGCCCATCCTCGCATCAAGTCGAGCGTGATCGTCCTCGATAGCTGCCATTCCGGCTATGCCGGGGAGGTGGCCGGCCTCGGCAGGGCAAACGCCTCGGTGATCGGGACCGGCGTCACGATCCTCACGGCGACGCATCGCGACGGAGAGGCGGACGACGGTCCGCATGGGCTGTTCACCGAAATCCTCCTCGACGGCCTGAGGGGCGGCTGTTCCGACATCCGAGGGAACGTCACGCCCGCGGCTCTGTACTCGCACGTGGATCAGACCCTCGGCGCCTGGGAGCAGCGCCCGATCTACAAGGCCAACGTCCAGACCTTCATCGAGCTCCGCCAGGTCACGCCGAAGGTGCCGGACGACGTCCTCCGGCGCCTGCCGGAATACTTCCCGGAGCGGGCGAGCGTCTTCGCGCTCGATCCATCCTACGAGGAAGACCGGACGAACGCTCCGCAGCTCGCGCACGTGCCGGTCGATCCCGATCACGTGAGAATCTTCAAGGAGCTGCAGAAGTGCAACCGGCACGGTCTCGTCGTGCCCGTCGACGAGGAATTCATGTACTATGCGGCCATCAACTCGACCGGCTGCAGACTGACCGCCATGGGCGCGCACTACCGCAAGCTCGCCAAGTTGCGCCGCATCTGAGCTGAAGAAGGTCCGAAACGTTGAGCGTCCATCAAATCCACGTCTTCATCAGCCATTCGTGGAGCTACTCGGGGCATTACGACACGCTCGCCGGCTGGATATTCGGCCAGTCCTGGCGGGCAGGCTCCGCCTCCATGCTCCTGCACAACTATTCGGTCCCACGCACGAACCCCATCCTCAACGCCTCGAACGATCGGCAGCTAAGAGAAGCCATCCACAACCAGATCCGACGCAGCCACGTGATCGTGATCCCGACCGGGATGTATGCCCAATACAGCAAGTGGATAGGCAAGGAGATCAACGGCTCGGCCATCTACGACAAGCCCATCCTCGCCGTTAATCCCCGTGCGCAGCTGCGCACGTCCTCCGTGGTCCAGAATGCCGCCGCGAAGTGCGTGGGCTGGAGTTCGCGGTCGGTCGTGGAGGGGATCTGGGAGCTGTACTACCGATGAGCCGACCCGCAGCCTCGTGGAGCTCAGGCGGAACCCGCGATCCCCTCGGAACGCCACGGGACCCGCATGCCCCAATTACAACAGGAGATCAGGCTTGAAGGTGTTCCTTTCCCACCAGCGCCACGATTCCCACATCGCAGGCCACGTCGCCTTCCGGCTTAGATCCCTGCACATGATCGACTGCTACCTGGACGTGATCGACCCGTACGTCGGGGGCCCGGTGGAGACGCTTGCAGACCACATCCGAGAGGAGATGGGCAAGTGCACCCAGCTTCTCGCAATCGTCTCCGCCTCGACCTCCACGTCGCAGTGGGTGCCTTGGGAGATCGGCGTCGCCACCGAAAAGAGCTTTCCTCTCGCCACGTATTCCGGTCAGAACCATCTGCCGCCGGAGTTTCTGCGCAAGTGGCCGTACCTGCGCAGCGATGCGGATCTCGACGAATACGCCAGGGTCAGCAAGCGGACGGAGCGTACGCTCTTGGAGAAGCGCGCGAGGTTCGGCGAGAGCGTCGCCCGGCGCTCGGCGACCGGCGACTTCTACAGCGAGCTCAGAGCTGCACTTCGGCAGTGACCGGCGAGCCATCACCTGTGCCTCCCAAATCGGGACGACCGGCTCATGTACGCTAGGCATGCTCGTCAGAGTCAAGGAAGGGTACCTGCAAACGGCGATCCCGATCATACGGTTGGAATACGGACGGGGCGCTGAAGCCGAGCACGAAGACGGTCGACAAGCCCTAGATCGCCTCGCTCGGAAACGGAAAGCGCTCCGCCGGTCGCGCATCGGTCACAACGTGAGCGCGAAGAGCGGCGTCGGTGATCGCATAGCCCCAATTGACAACCCGGCGCGTGAGCTCGTCGGGCATACGCTTCAAGCGGGTCGGCAGCGCCGCGAGAGATGCGCATGCCGCGGGCGGACATGCAAGTGTCATGGGCACCCCGTAGTCAGCGGGGTCGGTACGCATCCCCCAATAGCAACCGTCACGCGAGCCGTCACGATAGGCCTGGATCAGCTGGCGTTTGCGAAGCGCGCGAACCTGGCCATCGACCACGTCGAGCACCCGCTTGGCCTGCTGAGCCCAGTCCGAAGGTGGCGACGGATCGTCCCCTGCGACGCCGCCGCCGTCCGAAACCAGAAGCGTCCGACAGCGCTTCCACGCGGTCTCCAGCCCGAGATTGTCGTAGACGCCACCATCCGTGAGCGACACGTCCTGTCTAAACTCGTCACCGAGGCCGGGTTCGACCAAGTCGAAGTCGGAGGGCGAGACGTCGAGCACATAGGGCGAAAGCACCGGCGGGAAGGCTGACGAGGCGGCGACCGCGTCCGCAAGGCGGAGCTTTGGCCGTTCGATCGACCCGACGCGCCAGTCTCGCATGTAGGGCTTCGAGAAACGCCATAGGGTCCCGGTCTCGAGGTTCGTCGCGTTGATCACGAACCGAGGCCTATCAGGCAGCGACTGCAGCGTGGCGCCACCGAAAAGCGCCTCGTCGTACACGTCGGCGACCCACTGGCTGATCGTCCCTGGTAGAAGGGCGCCTCCGATGATCGCGCCCCTGTCGATCGTCCGGGCCGCCAGCTTCAGCACGGGCTCGGCGACGAGATCCGCGAACGAACCGCCCTCCTCGAGATCCGTCCACGCCATCGCGAGAACCGCAGCCGTAATCGACCCACCTGACACCGATGAGACCCTGTCGACGCTCGACAGCACGCCCAGCTCATGCATCCGCCAGAGCGCGCCGACGTGGAACGTCATCGCCCGGTATCCGCCCCCTGACAGACAGACCGCCGTGCCGGCAGCAGGGGGCGTACCGCCTTCGTCGACCACGGGAACAGCGCGGTTCTGCGCCTTCGTCATTTCTCGTTCTCCCACCGCCGACATCGTCCGTGGCAGCATCGAGATCATGAGCGGCACAACGGGGGGGACGCAATGTCTGAACGAGCCGGATCGGCGCAATTGCATGGTCCCGGCGCCGGCGAGGCCTTCGGTAGCATTTCTGGTATGCCGCCCTACGGATGGCGTGGTTTCATAACCGGCGTGCAGGACGTCGGACCGGCCGCCGTCGCCCGCAGACGAAAGCCCTTTTCGATAGATGTAAGGCCTTTCCCGCAAGACGGTCGAAGGCTCGTGGCACGAGTGCAAGAGGCCCAGGCTGCGCCTGCTGCCCCAAGAAGCGCGCCGCCGACCAGAACCTATACAAGCCCTCTGCCAGCGGATGCATGCTCGTCTCGTCGGCAGGCGGCTTCGGCTGTCCAAGCGTGTCGCCGGCCGAGGGCCGCATCTTACCGCCGCTGAGTCCTGACATAACGGGACTTTCGAGGGACCGCCTTACGGGTGGGAGCTCAACGGGCGACAAGCTCGGAGCTGAGGCCGATGACGCCCACCCATCAGTTCGGCAGCGTCTTCGGAGCTGCCGGACCCGCCGCTCCGTCGGCTCGCGCCACGGTGACCGCCCACTGCCGGATTACAGTCCGACGCCGCCGATGATCAAGACGAGCGCCATGCCAGATCTCCTTGGCTGCTTCGTCCCAGCCGTTCGGACCTGTCGTCCGTCGCAGTTCTGCCGGCGTCATCGAGAAGCTCGAGGGATACATGCGGGTGGTCCGGCCACGGTACCTCCTGTCCTTGCCTCTGCCGTCGCCATGGTTGCATTCCTCGCATATCCACGCCGGTGCGAAGCGGACGAGGCTCAGCCGCCGCAGATCCGCGGCATGCATCTGCCAGATCTGACCGTGGCGGCCCTCCAAACCCTTCGCTTTCAAGAGTCTGAGAAGCTCGGCGCGCGCGAAGTTCGCGAGATGATCGTGATGCAGCACGAGGCGCACCTCAGGCACCCGCCCGCAAGTCGGGGTGGAGCAGCGATCGCCCTTGAGGCCAGCCCAGGCCACGTGGAGGGTCTTCGATGGAATGCCGGACATGCGGCGGATCATCGACCCGATAGATTAAGACGTCATGACCATCCGACGGACCGACCGAGCGTGCACGGGTCGGGCGAGAGAGGACGTGCGAGCCGCTGCTGGCTGGTCCGAGCCTGAACGCACGTCGGGATCAACTTCGGCCCGAACGGATATCCTCGGCGGTCGTGATCGATGCGCGCCTTCCGGATCAATCCTGAGAAGGTAGCTGGGGTGGCGCACGACGAGCCTCGTGCGGAGGTCGCTACGACGGTGGCAACGCCGGAATAAAGAAGTAAAGGCTACTTGAATATTCATAAATATTCATGCATATTTTCTCGAATGGTTCTTCGAAGTGGCAGGGAGCTGGTGCGGCTCGTGGAGATGCGTCGTAGGAAGCTGGGTCTGACGCAGATGCAGGTCAGCCGCGCCTGCGGCATCAGCCAAGGGCACTACAGCAAGCTGCTCAACGAGGAGGTTCCCGTCGGAGTACGGTGCGCCACAGCGCTGGCGACGTGGCTGGATGATCGGCACGCACGCGTCGCCGCGTCGAGGCCCGTCCGCGACGCGCGCGTCGCGCGTCTCCTCGAAGCGATCGCAGGCGACATCTCAAGATTGACCTCCCTCCTGACCGAACCAGACGGCGGCGATGGTCGAGAAGGGCGCGGGAGATCGTGACGGGCAACCGTCCTGTCGGTTTCGGGACGAATCGGCCCTGGGAGCCTGGCTTGTCGGGGGCAGCGACGTCGGCTATGGCGTCGCCGCACCCTGCCGATGGAATCGGAAGGTATCTCGCATGAGCAAGAGGACATCCTTGGCGAAGAAGAGCGTTAGGACGGGTGCGAACAGCTCGTCGGGCACCATAGTGGCCGACTCTCGCAAAGGCGTCATCAATCCGGGGCCGTCCAAGCAGGCTCGCGAACGGATCAAGATGCTCGAGGAGTCGTCGCACAGGGCCGAGCACCGGCTCGGGATGATCCGCCTCTCCTGAGGCCGGATCTGACGACCCGTGCGCGCGGAATTCGACTACTCCGACCTGAAGTCGGACCGCAACTGGGACGATCTGCGGAAGGATCTCGACCGCAACGGAGAAAGCCGCGTCCTGCCCCAGCTCCTCCGGACCTTCCGCGAATGCGGCGCGGTTCAGTGCCTCGAGGAGACTGCGTATATCGACCGCGACTTCTCGGACGCATTCGCCAACTTCTACTCGACGCTCTACCGCCAGAGGCCGCGGTTCTGCCGCCGGATCCACTTCTTCGCCGTCGACGTGGGTCCCGCCCTGTCCGCCCCGACGAAGGGGGAGACTGCGCGTGAGCTCGAGGCAGCGACCGAGCATTATCTCGGCCACATAGTCATCCGCCCCTTGGGGCACGCGCCCGTCGGCAGCGCGATCGTGTCGACGAGCCACTTCGAAAAGCCGGGAACCGAGATCGCCGTCCGATCGGATTTTCGGGTCCACGTCCTGGGCGCCGAGCTGGTCGTGAAGGGCGTCCCCGTGACGGAGCAGGACAAGCGGACGGGCGCCTGCGCACAAGCCACCATCTGGACCGCCGGAAGGCACTTCCACAATCGATACGCGATGCCCTGGTTCTCGATCACGGACATCACCGAGGCCGCGCTCACGCCGACCGACTCCTTCCTCGCACGCTCGCTGCCGGCAGGCTCCGACTACCTCACCGACGACAACATGGTGCGGGCGCTTCGTGCGATGGGCGAATTCCCGATCTTTTACGGCAGCGACGGGGAGACGGGCTGGGACGAACATCCGCGACGCAAGATCACCCGGTACCTGGATTCGGGTATTCCGGTGATCGTCGGACTGCGCAGGGGGGAGGGCGTCGGTCATGCCGTGATCGCGGTCGGGACTCGGCTGGGCGGCACGCATGCCGGATCAAGCCCGAAGTACGGCGCGACGACCGGCGATCGCGTCGAACACATCCTCGTGCACGACGATCAGCGCGGCGTCTATCTCCCATTGGCCGTCGGCAAGCAGTCGACCTCGAATGCCGCCCCCTGCGGAGAAGACCGAGGGCCCGACGACTATACCCTGGACGACGCGCTGTTCCTGATCGTCCCGCTCCCAAACAAGGTATTCATCAAGGCAGAGGTGGCGGAGACGCTCGCGCGGGACAAGGTGTCGCGCGTCGCCAAGAATCGCGCGCAGCACCTGAGGGACGAGCATCCCGGGCTCTCCCTCGAGGATTGGGCCGTGGATCCGGCATTCTACGCGACGGCAGCGAACGACCTCGTCGCGAGGACGTATCTGACGCTCGGCTGGAAGTACAAGCGGCGGCTGATGCGCAACATGGTCGACGAGGAGCTGAAGAACGAGGTCTCCGGCATGCAACTGCCCCGATACGTCTGGGTCACCGAGTTTTCGCTCAAGGACGACGTGGCCGATACGGATCCCTGCAGGCGTCGTGTTCGCTCGCACGTCCTGATCGACGCGACCGGCAGCGGCTATGAGGATCCAGTGCTCGTCACGCATCTACCTGGCATCATCCTCGCCGAGACGTTCGATCCAGCCGAACCGGGATCGCCCACCCGGACCAAGCTGCACGTGCTGCTCGAAGACGCACCATACTTTCCGAAGGTGCGAGGCTGGGGCGACTACGACACCTGCGCAGTCGACCCCGCGCCGGGTCCCACCGCCGCGAACGACGGTGATCTGAAGGCGGCGTAACCTCTTCGACGCCGGCTCTCGCGCCGACGTCGAGCGAGCCGGCGATCGTCCGGACGAGTTCAAAACCACCGAGCAACACGGGTGCGGCGGTGCTCGGCGGCACACGTTCCTCCGCAATGGTCACGGTGGACGGCTCCATGCAATGGATAGGTCCCCATGAAGCCGTTCGATGACGGCTCGAGAACCTGATCGGCGCCCGGTGCGCCTCCGATCCCCTCTGTAGGAGCGACCGTATCGCGCTAGACAGAAACCCGAATGGATGACGACGACGTCAGTGCCACGGAAGGTTTGTCAGGGATGAACGGCGCGCGGCGCGATGTCGCCCATTCGACGATGAAAGGAGATCGAAAGTGAAGTATCCCGAGGTGCGATACGTTCGCACGGAGCAGCCCGCATATCTCGAGCTGCACTGCTACGACGGCACCTATCGCGGCGTGATCTTCGAAACCGATGCCGCCGCCGCGGTCGCCCTCCGCCCCGGCCGAGCCGAACTGGACTGCGGCGCGGTGCTCAAGGGCTTCCTGCCCCTCGGCGCCAGGCTCGTCTCCCGTCCGGGCGTGGTCCTCGCGGCGTTCCACGGCGACGACATGGCCCTGAAGGCGGCAGAGGCGCGGGCCGCTGACGCTCCCTACGTGACCGCCGAAAGCGACGAGGCGGCGCGACTGGCGGATGTCGCCGGCTCGTCCCGCTACGACCTGCTCGCCGGCTTCGGCCCCCAGCCGTCGCCATCGAGGGCGACGCACTGATTGGACCCAAGCGGGTCGGCGTCTAGCGTCGGACTGTCCTTGCCGTGTTCACCCTCACGGGCGACCGGGCGCTTGTGGCTCTGACCTGTCAGGGTGTCGCGGCGTACCGCTCCTTCCAGGTCATTCCCCTGACGACGGGGCTGTGCAGGCCGCCGTAGACGTGGTCGATCGCCCAGTCCTGCTCCGCCTGGCCGTCGGCATCGGCGACCGTCCGCCACCAGGTGCGGCGATCGGCATCCCAGCGATAGCCTCGCGCCTTGAGGGCGCCCCTGGCGGACATCGGGGCACCCACCGCCTCGACGATCCAGGTCGGCCGGGCGGCGTTGACGAGCAGCTCCTTCATGACCGTCCCGCCGCCATCGAGGCGATGGTCGAGAAGGTGCAGGAGCGCGTTGACGTCGCCGGCGGCGCGGTGCGCCTCGAAGAACCATCCGCACTGCAGCAGGAGCTGCGTCAGCGAACGCCCGTCGAAGCCGTGCGCCTTCCAGTCCAGATCGTTCAGGCTGCAGATCCACGGCAGCGGGGGAAGGTCGAAGCGCATGTCCACGAAGGGGCGGTCGAACGCCGCGTTGTGGCTGAGGAGGAGGTCGGCCGTCGTCAGCTCGCCGTACGCCTCGCCCTCCGAGATCGACCGGCCGGCGACGTCGGCGTCGGTGATGCCGGTGACCTTCACGATCTCGGGCGGGATCGGCATGCCGGGATCCTCCAGCCAGCTGTTGTTGCGGCCGGTCGAGACGATGCGGCCGTGAGCGTTGATGCGGACCGTCTGCAGCGACAGCTCGATGATCCGATCGGTCCGGTGGTCCAGCCCCATCGTCTCCACGTCGAGCACGCAGACGCTGAGCTCGCCCGTCCGCGCGTAGCCCGCCTCGCGGCGCTCCATGCGGCCGACGCGCCGGAGGACCCGGTAGTCGGGATGGCGATCTAGCGCGCGGGCGAGGGTGCCGATCGGGACGGGCACGCTCGCGACGTCCTCGGGGGGAGGGGGCCTCACGCCGCGAACCGCTGCTCGACCTGCAAGTCGAGCCCCAGTCCGAGGTCGACGCCCGGATCGCGCGCCACAGTCGCCAGCATGCGGCGCACCGCGTCCGACAGCAGCGTCTTGGTGACCGCGCCGTCCGGATCGAAGCCCTCCTGGACGACGGCCGCCGCCCCGAGGGCCTCGCCGTAGCGGACGCTGAGCCGCCGACGGAATACCTCCTCGTCGGGGGCGACCGTCGCGCAGAACGCCTGCAGGCAGCGGCCGCCCGCTCCCACCCGACCCTCGACGGTGCCGGTGAACAGCCGCTCCGAACCCCGCGACGCCTGCGGGGCATGCGACGGCGTCTCCTCGCCCATGACGTCCTCATCGTCGTCCACTTCCATGGCGAGCAGGGCGTCGATGTCGTCGCCATCGGCGTCCAGTCCGAGCGATAGCCCGTGGAGCAGGGTCGCCCGGACGAAGGCGTCACGCTCCTGGCAGGCGTCGAGAGCGCACGCGCCGCCGAAGAGGCCGCGCGGAGCGAGAAGCCAGGCCACCGGATCGTGGGGGATCGCCTCCCGGGCGAACCGCGCGCCGACGTCGGCGGCGACGATGGCGAGACGCTGGAGGCGTCGGGCGGTGGTTGGGACGACCAGGTCGTCCGGGTGGTCGCAGGCCAGCGGATCGGCGATCGGGCCGGCTTCGCGCGACATGAGGCCTGGCAAGGCGCATGGGACATCGACGGTCTGAAGCGTCATGATGGTTCTCCTCGGCCCCCGCGTCGGCGGGCTAGCCTCGACGCCCACATAGTCGTGTATGTTTGATAATACAACAACTATCATAATAACTTTTGTCGTCAGTGCGTCGATCCGTCGTTGCCGCCACCAATCGGTTTCATTATATGAAAACCATGGAAACCAAGCCGGCCGTCAGCACTCTTGCCGCTCTCGCCCACGACGTGCGTCTCACGGTATACCGGATGCTCGTCGAGGCCGGAGACGACGGCATGGCCGCGGGCGAGATCAGCGACCGCATCGGCATGCACAAGGCGACGCTCTCCAACCACCTGAAGATCCTGCTCGCCGCCGGCGTCGTCGATCAGGAGCGCCGGAGCCGCTCCCTCATCTATCGGGCAAGGCCGGAGCGGGTGGTCGCCCTGTCGCGTCTGTTGGTCGAAGGCTGAGCGCATATCCCACGATGGCGACGCATCGCGCCGCCCCCCAACGGCGTGCAGACTAGTGCGGCTCATCGGTCCCGGAGCGAGGCACCGTTCTGCTTCGTCCCTGACGACCGCCTGTCCGCCTACTCCCGCCGCCGGTGGACCCGGCCATGTAGTCGCGGCTGCGCAGTATGCGTGGATGTATCTCAGGACACGTAGCGACCGTCCTCGCGCCGGCGACATTCGACACGTCGACCTGCGGTCGACGGCTGGCGGCGAGGCGACCCGAAGGGCCCTTCGTCGATTATTGAGAGCACCCGCCCGTGGCGCTGAAAGCGACTTCCGCGCCGCAGCCGAGCGGCGCGAAGCCATTCGGAGCTGGCCCCTGCCGGAAGGCTCCGCAAAGCCGCTCATACGGCTCCGGGCAGCAATTGAAAGCCGATGCGCGAGATCGCAGGTACGGTCCAAGCGGCTCAGCCAACGCAAGGCAGCCGCCGCCGCAGGAGCCACATGCGTGTCCGATGTGATCATCGCGACGATCCGAACTGCCAGTCGGCGGGCCCGTCGCGCCTCTGCCCCGATTCAGGCACGATGACCCGCGCTGCCGCTCTTGAAGACGTGCGAGAATGCGATCGGTCGGACGGCGGTGCCTTGCGCCTCAAGTGGCGCCGTCGCCAAACCGTGGCTTCGGCCGAGAGGCGGCCGGCAGCGCGATCGAGGCCGCCCGTCGTCGGCGGGGGAGCAATTCGGCGTGGGGGCTTTTCGAAGTCTGGTCGCAACACAGGCCCGACAGACCGTCCTCGCGCCGGTCGTCATCTATGACGAGAAGTTGTTCGCGAGCGGAAGCTCTGCGTTGGGAGGAATACAGGTGGACGAAGTGGATCTCACGGGAGTGTTCCCGTCTCGGCGTGAGGAGATCCGCCGGAGGGTCGGCCTGATCAGGCGCTACCTTGAAATAGCGAGACCAAGCCTCGACGACGACCGACGGCTGGCCGACGAACTCGGTCTCAGCATACAGGGGTCTCTGCGCCTGGTGGCCGCATGGCGTCAGCACGGGCGGGCGGCGGCCCTGCCTGGCGCCCGGCATGCCTTCCGACTGCCGCACCGGCTGAACCCGAGCATCGATCCCGTCGTGGAGACGACGATAGACGAGGCGATCGACAGCATGGGCCTGCAGGTGAGGCCGGCGGATCTCGTCCGTGCCGTCGCCGACAGGTGTGAGGAGATCGGAAGGCCGAGGCCGGCCGACCAGACGATCGCGGCGAGGCTGATGCGACGGCGTCACGAGGAGATCCCGATGGCCGGCGACACGCCGACCTCCCTGGTCCTCGATCACACCGCCGTGTCGCTGCCAGTTCTCGACGACGCCGGCCGCCGCCGCCTTCCGATCCTGACGTTCGCCGCCCTGATGCCGTCCGGTTTCGTCGTCGGACATGAACTGACGATGCAGAGGCCTAATCCGCAAGTCACCGCCAGCGTCCTTTTTCAGGCCTTGGAAGCTGAAGGCGGGGCTAGGGTACGCCTCGAGATGGCAGCCGACGCGACCCCGGGATGGCTCCACCTTCTCGGCGTCCTCGCCACCGCCGGCGTCGAGCGGATCGGAAGGAGCGCGGCGCCCGTGCCCTCCATCGGTGCCGCGCGCGTGGTGTTCGGCGACGCGATCTCGGAGGTGCGGATCCGTCCTCGGCATACCCATCGACCCGCCTCCATCGGCAAGACGGTGAGGGAGGGGAGGATGCAGCCCTTCGTTCTGGGGGACGCCAGATCGGCCATGGAAGACGCGATCGCCGTCCACAACGGATTGCGGACGCCCGCTCCGTTCCATGTCGTCGAAGGCGGTAAGCTGCCTCTCCTGCTGAAGAGCCTAACGGCGCTCGCGCAGATGCCGCCGGAAAGGCCGCGTCATCGCAGGCCTACGGAGTTCGTGTGATCCCAAGGACCTTCCTCAGCACGGCGCGCGCGGCCCGGTCCCTGACGTCGTCGCTGAGTCCAAGCGTGGCGCGCACGTCCTTTACGTAGTCGTCCATCGACGCAGACAGAAGAGCTTTCGCAGCGTCCGCCGTCACGCGACGTTCCCCGCGAGCACTATTGGTCCGCGCCTCCCCGCCGTTACCCGACGCGTAGCCGTCTCCTCGCTTGGCGTCGGATCGGCGACGCGGTCGACCTAGCCTCAGGCCGCCCAGCCAGCCGTCCGTCGCCTTGGCAAGCGCCCTGCCGCGCGGGCGCTTGGTGTGGGGACTTATCGACAAGTCGGGGTAGGAGATCCAGTTCGCAAAGCGGAGCTTGGCAACCGCAGCGAAGGCGAAGCGAGAGGTTTCGGTACCGGAGGGAAGTTGCAGGTCGAAGCTTCGAAGTTTCGGCGCGATTTCGAATATTCCCAACGGAAGATCGTCGAGGCGCCGATCGGCGTCCCTGATCGCCGCCGCGTAGGCGTGCTCCGCGGCGTGCTCGAGCAGTCCCGCCCCCAGCACCAGCCGCGCGCCCACGTCCACGACACAGACGACGGCATAGGGAAGGCCGCCTGGATCGAGGAGATCGATCAGGCTGAGGTCTAGCGAGAGCTCCCTTCCGACGACCCGATCCGTCGAGCTGGAACGACGAACATCGTCGATCCACGCAAGAACCGTCGTCTTGGCGAGGCCGACCGGAAACCGTTCTTTGATCAACCGCAAAACGTCGTTGGTGCCGAGCGTAGGATCGGCCAGCTGAACCTCTATGGCTTCCACGACGGCCTGCTTGAACTCGGCGCCCCTCTTCGACGCTCGCGTCTTCACCGGCTGCAGTCCCATGCCGAGGCTTAGCACGCTGGGGACGGCACGCCATCGATCGCGCATTGCAAAGAATGCGCTCCTAGCCATGCCGACCGCCGCCGCGGCTTCCGCCATCGACCGGCCTCCGCCACGTTCCAGGTCGAGAACGGCTTCCAACCTCCTGCGTGCCTTCTCCCTCTCGTCAGGTCCAAGCGTCTCCCACAACGCCCGCTCGTGAGGAAGCACCCCTAGCCAGTCGAGCGTCGGGATGTCGCCGAAGTCCGAAGCGTGCGTCTCCCCCGTCATGCTGCACCGATAGCCTTTGAACGCCGCATATGCACCCGCTGGATCGTGCGCACAGACTCACCCTTGACATAATTCGCAACCATTATCATTTAGGTAGCGATAAGAGTAGGACTGCTACTTCGGTTCAGTTCCCAGCCCACGAACGACGCGAGGTCAGAAGATGCATGGAAGCGATGACGCCAAATCGAGGATGGACGCGTTGCGAGGGCTTCGGAGCGATCCATCCGAGCGCGCCGCCGGTGCGGTTCCGCGGACGTCGCCATGCCGGTCGGCAGCCATCGAATGGCCGGAAGCCGGCGCGACGAAGACGATCATGAACAACCGCGTGGAGGCCGTGGCCGTCAAGGACGCGGCACCCTTCTTCAAAATCGAGCGGGCGAAGGAGGTTGATGCCGCCGGCGGGGTCGCGGCGGACATCGACGCCGTCGCGCCGTATCAGGCCGTCTGCCTCAAGTCGGCGATCCGAGACTGGGGGCGGAAGCGTCTCGAACGGCGGCGTGGCAAGATGTCGGCGACCCTCGTCGGCCGCATGGGCGACGGTCGATACGTCTTCGCCCTTGAAGGGCGTCGGATCGGCCAGCGTCGGGCTCCGGTCAGGCTGGTCGCGGTGCCGGGGTCCGATGCGGAGCCTGCGGCCATCACGAGGATGTTCGACGGCCGCCTTGGTTCGACCTCGACCCGCATACCGGAGGGCGACCCGCTGGTCCGCTAGCGGGTCTGAGGCGATGGTCCATCGACGCACGCACGGCCGGTGCCGATCGCGACCCGACGTTCCCGCATCACTCGTGCGACGGCGCCAGCGGTGCGGGCCCCAGGCGAGGGACCGCGGACGCGCCTTCCATCGATGTGCGGCTCGGCGGAACATCCGACCGCCTCCCGGTGCATCTGTAACCACGAGCAGCGCCCCAGACCAGGACGAAGAGGGCCCCTATTGGGGCGTTTCGCACGGGCGCCGGGCGGGGACCACCGACACGTAACCGAGACTGGAGATCGATTTGCCCCAGGACGACCAGTCGAACCCGGCCGCGCAGAAGGCCACTGCAGACGATCCCTCCTCGCGTGACGATGCCGGGCGCGCCGAGCGCCGCATGGACTTCATCGTCGGCCGGCTCCGAGCGGAAGGCGTGGCCAAGGGCGAGAAGGCGATCGCGCGCTTCATCGCCGCGCGATATGACGATGAAGCGGTCGCCCGCTTCGGGCCCGCCGATCCGTCAAACACGATAAAGCGGCACTACCTCAGCGGCCGGCGCATATCGAGGCAGGTCGGTCGCCCTGCCGGGAAGAAGAGGGCGGAGCCCGCCCTCCGGCACCCGTCCGCCGGTCGACCGGGCCCGGCGTCGAGCCGGTCGGCACCCGGTGACGGCGGCAGGTCCCGGCGCAGCGACCCTCGTGCCATCGTGGGGGCGACGTCGGCGGCGAAGCCCAGGGTCGAAGAAGACGAAGACGCCGCCTGCATCTATCCTCATGCGCCTCGGATCGTCTCCGAGGGGCTCGGTCCCTGGAGCCGTTCGGGCCGCCCGTCGCGCCACCAGCCGATGTCGATCCCGGAGAAGCTGGCGAGGGGACGTGGCTTGGACGGAAGGAAGGATCCTCGCGACTGGACCCTCGTCGAGATCAGGGCGGCGGACGACCTCGGATCCGTTCGGACCGGCATGACCTACGACAAGGACTACGGCACGAGCTGCTCCTACCTGACGAAGGCGAGGCGGGTGCAGTTCTTCGAGGGCCCGAACGAGCCCGCGTTCGCCGAGTTCATGGAGATGAGCACGCGTTGCGTCGCCATCCTCTTCCAGCCGCTGGAGATGGTGTTCAAGCGGAAGGACGGCCTGATCGTCCGCAAGTACCCGGACGTGGCCGTCGAGCTCTGGAACCACGCCGTCCGCTTCGGCGAGATCAAGTCCAACCAGGCCTGGTTCGACGCTCCGGGCGTCCGCCGCCCGCTCGACAGGATGGACCTCGCCTTGGCGGCGGCGGGTCTGGAGCCGCTCATGAGGATCAGCGGAGAGCCCTTCAGGACGGAGCCGGTGCTTGAGGCCCAGGCGGAAGCCATGGAGGCGCGCTTCATTCCCTTCGATCTGGAAGCCGACGTGCAGGCGGTGACCGACGTCGTCACGGCGACGGGAGGGTGCGCGCGCTACGGCGCGGTCCTCGCGGCGCTAGGAGGAAGGCGCGCGCGCGCGCGCGACAAGCTCTACGCCATGCTCGTCAGGCGGATCGTCGGCTTCGACCTCTCGAAGCGCCCCACGGCCGATACCCCCGTGACGCTTCCGCGCCCCGTGGTCCCCTACGCCCTTCGCGAGGTCCTCGGCCGCTTCTCCGGAAGGAAGCCGTAGATGGCAAGCAACCTCAGGCTGCCCGTCGGCTCCGTCTTCGAGCACGGTGGCGTGCGGATCGCGTTCGTCGAGGAGATCGACGGCTTCGTTCTCCGCTTCCTGGTGGAAGGCAGCGACGAGGAGTTCCACGTCGTCCTCGCGAACGGCGTCCGCGTCCGCCCGACGGTGCAGTGGGTCCTGGTCGAATCCCTCGCCGGACGGCTCGTCGACTGCGCGACCGGTCAGGAGACGATCTCGGAGTGGGCCGGCCGCTTCCTCGGCCTGGACAAGGCCGCATGCCTCGCGAGGCAGCCCATGAGCGTCCTCAAATACGACATCGCCCTGCGCGCTCTGATCGAGGGCATGCCGCGCAACGCCGACAGGCTTCGCGACTTCGCCAGCAAGCTCGTTCCGGACGACGTCGGAGCGCCTTCCGGGCGCTCCGTCATCCGATGGATGAACAATCTCGAACTCAACGACGGGCGCATCGGCGCGATGTGCAACCGGAGCGGTCGGCCGAAGGGCTGGTCGCCTCTCGCGCCGGTCGCCGATCGTCTCGTCCAGCAGGGGATGGCCCTCTTCTACGCGGACACCTCGCTCAAGAAGATGGGGACCGTCGGGCTCGTCGTCGCCGCCTGGACCGACCTCAAGGAACGGGGAGTGAGGGGCCTGGGCGAGGCGCCGCCCTCCAAGACGACGATCGTCAACCGCATCAACGCGAACGAGAACCTCGCGACGACGACCTCCAAGTTCGGGCGGCACGACGCCAAGAGGACGTTCGTCGCCTCGGGCGAGACCATCACGGTCAGCAGACCGTTCGAGATGGTCTTCCTGGACGGCACCGAGTTCGAGCAGGTCGTCCACTACTCCTCGGACGTCAGGATCCCGAGCGCGAAGCTGAAGGCAGTCGGACTGATCGACGGCTGCTCGCTCTACGCCTTTCCGAACAGTCCCTTCGCCGGGCCCTATCGCGCTGAGATGTCGATGAACGCGCTCATGGGCGCCCTTCTGCCGCCGACCCTGGACGAGGCCACCTTGGCGGAGAACCCCGAGCTCGTCCTCAACTTCGGACGGATCGGCGTCCTCAAGGGGGACAACGACAAGGCCCTGCTGCCGCCCTCGGCGCTCGGCAATCTGGCGAACGTCATGCGCCGCGTCGAACTCGCCAGGAAATTCTCCCCGAACGACAAGTCGCCAGTGGAGGGATTCTGGAAGTGGATGAAGGGTCAGTTCGACAACGAGCCGGGCACGGTGCTCTCTCCTCGGAGCAGGAAGCGCTCGATCAGGCGCGATCCCCTGGCGGAAGCCTCGATGACCCGCGCGAGCTTCGCCCGGAAGTACGAGCAGCGACGGCTCCTGTGGAACGATACCGCCCACGGAGCGCTCGGCGACCGCACCCCCAACCAGATCATGGCCGAGTTCATCGACGCGGAGTACGTTCGGCGAATGCGAAGGGCCGACGTCCAGCGACAGCTCGCGCGGACGGTGGACGGCCACCTGACCACCGACGGCGTGACGTACGACAACGTCCGCTATAGGTGGAACCGCGCCGGCATCACGAAACTGCTTTCCGAAAACCTGGCGTCGCAGGCCTTTGCGTCCCGCCTCCAGGGAACGGCCAAAATAGCCGTCTCGCTGCGCGTGTACGACTGGAACCTCGACTTCATCGAGGTCTTCGACCAGGCGAACAACGCCTTCGTCACGCTCTGGTCCGACGATCCCGAATACACCGAGTTCCTCACGCGCTACGAGCACAAGTTCCACCAGTCCTGCAGAGTGTCGGGCGAGACGGGCGCACAGACGGCCGAGGAGCGCGCACTGCGACGTGGCCGCTCCCTCCAGAAGGAGTGGGAGAACCTCCACAACCGCTCCTACGGCGTCGCCAAGCGCGCCGCCGCCGTGCTCGCCGCCGTGGAGACCCGCACCGGCTCGATCAGGACCGACGATCCCGACCTGACCGACTTCGAAGCCCTCCTCGGCTATTCGGAGCCTGCCGGCCACGACCGGCTGGACGTTCCCCGAGGTCCGTCGCAGCGGCGCACGCCGGCAGACGTCGATGACGCGGGGGACGCCGCATCCGCCCCCGCCTCGGACGGCTTCGGCCCGGTCGCAGATCTGGGCCCCGACCCGCGGACGCGGCTCGACGAACTCATCGCCGATCAGGCTGACGACCCCGACGACGGCATCGACTGGGACGAAGACGCACCTTCCGAAGGAGACGGCCGATGAAATCCTCCCCCGATCCCTATGGTGTCCCGCCGACGCCCCGACATGGCGATCCGCGACCGGTCTTCGGCGATCGGACGCGCGCCGTCCGAGCCGCCGCGGTCACTCCGTTCCTCAAGAGCAACTACATCGAGCACGCGCCGCAACGCGACGTGATCGATCAGCTTCTCGACTACAGCCTGTCAATGCTTCCGCTGCTCGGGAGGCCGATCGACGGACGTGGTCTTTCGGAGCATTCCGGGGCCGGCAAGTCCCGAATGATCGAGCGTCTCGTCGAGACGGCCGCGACGAGGCGGCGGGACGCGGGACAGTCGCCCAACCCCTACCAGATCGTCTGCGTCGAGCTCGACAAGACGACCACCATCGCCTCGTTCTACCGCCAGGTCCTCTTCAAGCTGAAGGATGAGCATTGGAACGACACGCGCTCCACGACGGACGATCTCGAGGATCGCATCGTCACCCTGTCGCGCCGGCTCGGCGTGGAGGCGCTCGTCGGCGACGAAGCCCAGCATCTCGATCGGAAGACGACGAACGCGGACCAGGTCACCGACCGGCTGAAGACCTTCCTCAACCGCGGCGTCCTCCCGCTCATCCTCATCGGGGACGAAAAGGCCAAGAGCTTCTTCGCCAAGAACCCGACGTTCGCGGTGAGGCTTGGAACGCCGCTGGCCCTGAAGCCGCTGGATTTCGCGCGGCCGGGAACCGACCAGAAGCTGTTCCTTAAATTCTGCGACGCGCTGGACACGGTCCTGGCGGCGTCCGGCATCATGGACCGGGTAAGCGGCCTAGGCAGACCGGGAATAAGGACTCCCCTAGCGCAAGTCAGCGGCGGACACGTCGGACGCGTGTGCCGTCTGGTTGGCGAAGCGGCGCAGCACGCGCTTCGGCGAGGCTCCCCTGTGATCGAGCCACACGATCTCAGCGTCGCCACCCGCGACTACGCCATCGGCCTCGGGTGGATTGCCCGCGATCCCTTCTCAAGGAGGATGCGATGAAAAAGGAAGCTGCGCTCAAGCGTCTGCGCTTCCCCTACCATCCCGAAAGCGACGAGAGCCTCGTCGGAGCCTTCGCGGCGGCATGCCGGGAAACCCGCCTCCGTCACGTCGTCAGCGGGCTGGAGGGCGCCGGACTGCGGATGACGAGACCCGGAGACATTCAAGTGGCCTCCTCGGAGACGCTGGAGCGGCTCGCGACCGTCATGCGCACGGACGTTGCGAGGCTAGCTTCGCTAGTCATGACATCCGACGGACGCAGCGTGGGTGTCGATACCAACCTCATCATGCCGCGCGGATCCTTCAACTGGCGGATCCGACGTATCGGGCCGCTGGCGCTGCGGGACAAAGCGTATCACCGCAGCGCCTGGCTGAATACGATGCTTCCCTATTGTCCGGAAAGCCTGGAACGGCTGGTCGAGGCATGTCCCACGTGCGGGCCGCTCGGTTGGCGGCACACCCGAGGGATCGGAGCGTGCGAGACGTGCGGAGAGCCCGTGCCGCCATCCAGCGAACCAGGGCTGCCCATCGCCAAGGCTTCGGACTACCGAAGGTTCGCGGCGCTCATGGCTCGAAACCGTGCCGTCGCGGCGACGGCCGTTGCTGCGCTGCCTCCGTTCCTGCGCGGGTTCTCGCGGACCGCGCTCGTCGCGGTCGCGACCCGAGCCGCGACCTGCCTGACGACGACCAGTCACGCGAGGCCGCTCGAAGTTCCCTTGAAGGGGGAGCCGCAGCGGATCGCCGAGATCGTCTGCGAGGGAATGCGCCTTCTGTCCGGTTGGCCGGAGGCCATCCAGGCCCGCTTTCAGGAACGAGCGCAGGCGATGACGGACGACCCGGATGCCTATGCGTTCCTTCGACGGGCAATGCGCTGGGTGGGAGGCGTTCCCGGAAGCGAGGCCGGCAGGCTCCTTGAACACGCGCTGCCCGATCTGGACGGCCGGACCGTGCACGTTTGCGCCGGAAAGTGGCGATACTACACCACGGCGGAAGCGAACAGGCGTCTTCTGACGTCGTCGGCCCAGCTCACGATGCTTCGCGAGAGGCAGGCGGTTCGGTGCGAGATCCTGCCGAGCCGCATGCGGGTGCGAGCGCGCTACGACGCGGAAGACGTCGATGCCCTTCGTGCAAGGCTCGACGGCACAATGCCCGTCGGAACCGTGGCGAGCCGTCTCGACGTCCCGGTCTACGCGATAGGGCAGCTTGCACGCGCGGACCGACTGGTCGTGGAGGAGGCCGTCGGAGTGAGCGTCCTTCGGGGAAGGCAGATAGAGCGGTCGTCCCTGAACCGCCTCCAGGCGGCCTTGCAGGCAGCCGCGTCCTCCACGAGGGTGCCGTCGGATTACGTGAAGCTGCGCAAGCTCTTCGCCCGCCGTGCCGGCGAGAGGCCCTGGGGTCCTGTCGTGGAGCTGGTGCTGAATGGTTCACTCCCGTTCCATCTTTCCGAAAGCATGTCGTTGAGAGATGCATGGGTGGACCCCCGCCGGCTGCCGAGACTTCGCATACCGTTTCCAGACATGTCCTCAGACCCACTGCGCCTCCAGCACGTCTCACTCCGTGACGCCCAGGACGTGCTCGGGACTCGTTTCGCCACCACGGTACATGCCCTGGGGGGGCACGAGTTCGTGCAAAGCAGAGGTGGGCGCGGCGACCGCGTCGACCGCGGCGCGCTGCGTTCGCTGGCGGCAACGGTCGCCTTCCTCGGCGAAGTGGCCGCCAGAAACGAGTGGGCGGCCGGCTACGCGCTTGCGGTCCTGAGCCGGTCCGGACTCCCGACGTGCCGAGGGGGGTGGAGCCGCCAATCCCTTCTGGAACGCGATCTCGTGGACCCCGTCGTCTACGAAGAGACCTGAGCCGACCGTTCTTTTTGAGATCTTCAGGGCTGCTCATGGCAGCATCGACGAACCTGAGATCTCGTCGATCTCGTCGCGCGCCGATACCACGCGAGATTGCGCAAGCGAACGAGACGAACAATGTTCGCCGACGTCTTAGTCGCTCAGGTCACGGAACGGCCTGTGTGACAAAGCTATCTTGCCGCAGTGACAAAATCCGCGCCTGCCCGCGCCGCGCCAGCGCCACCACCGCGACCACGCCGAGGATGATCGCCGTATCGGCGATCCAGTCCATGATGTCGCAGTCGCGGTGCAGTATCGGGATTGACTGGACCAGTTCGATCATCGCGCCGAGGAAGCTCAGCCGCTCGGCGATGCGCAGCAGCCGCGCCTGCGGCCAGCCGGCGCAGGCGAAGACCGTCAGCGTGCCGAAGGCCGACATATGCTGCCATTTGTCGACCATCGTGACGGTGATCGGCGGCTTCGGCGACAGCGCCATGACCAGCGCGAAGACGAGGGCGGCCCAGAACAGCAGCCGCGTGATCGGCGCGAGGCGCGCCTGGGAGAAGCCTGTCATGGCCGCGCCCCTAGGGTGCCCGGCTCGGCGCGTCCACCCGGCGGGGCTAACGCGCGATGATCGCGGCGATGGCATCCTGCACGATCAGCGACCGCCCGCCGCGTCCCCAGCCGCGGCTGTAGAGCTGGCGCCGATAGGCGGCGAACAGCCGCCGCAGCCGCGTGAGCGGGGCCCGCTGGCTGAAGACCGCCTCGCGCACGGCATAGAATTCGGCGACGCCCGACCAGCGCTCCGCCGCGCCGTCGAACTCGGGCGAGGCGATCGCATCGCGCACCCGCGCCAGCAGGCTGGCGGTCTCGGCGGCGATGCGCCCCCGTTGCCGGATATAGGCCGGATATTTGCGCACTGCCTTGGCGAGGCCATGGAGTTTCGTCGTGCGGGTGCGGCCGAAGACATTGGCGCCATGCTGGCGATAGAGCGCGAGCGGCTCGTCGATATAGCAGAGGCTGCCGAACAGGCCGGCGACGAGGTAGAACCAGCGATCGTGCGACATCGGCCGCTCATATTCGATCAGGTCGTGCGGCCGCATCGCCGGATCGATCAGATGCAGCAACCGGCGATCGATCGTGCAGGTGAAGCCGAGGAAGACGCCCCACGGCTCGAAGCCCGCACCCTCCAGCAGCGCACGGCGCGAAAGGTTGGTCGAGGTGCCGATCCGCGCGCCCGCCTCGTCGATCAGCTCGACGCGATGCGAGCACATCAGCGCGCCCGTCGCCGTCATCGCTGCCAGCGACCGGGCGATCTTGCCCGGCAGCCAGACGTCGTCCTGATCGCAGAAGGCGATATGGTCGCTCTCGCACAGCGCGATCGCCTTCATGAAATTGTCGGAGAAGCGCAGCCGCGTCTCGTTGCGATGGAAGCGGACGGGGAAGGGGGCGGTGCGCGCAAAGTCCGCGATGATCGCCGCGGTGCGATCGGTCGACTGATCGTCACAGATGACGAGTTCGGCGGGAAGGTGATCCTGCTGCGCCAGCGAGCGCAATTGCTCGGCGAGGAACCGCTCGCCATTGAAGGTCGCCATGGCGACGGACACTGCACCGGTCTGCACCCGCGATCCCTCTCGTCACGAAGGGCGCATCCTTAACCATCTTTTATCCGGCCGTCGCGGGTCTTCGTTGCAGCCCGGCGGGGCGGATGCGATCCGCCCCGCCGTCGTTCAGCCGCGCGGCTTGAGCCAGCCGTGCATATCCATCCAGCGGGCGAATTCGTCGAACCAGCCGGTGCTCGTCGTCGTCTTGGGATACATGCCGAAGCCGTGGCCGCCCTGTTCGAACAGATGGAATTCGACCGGCCGCTTGGCGGTGCGCCAGCTGTCGATCAGGCCGAAGCCGCCGTTGCCGAAGAAGGGATCGTCGGCGGCGAGCGCGACGAACATCGGCGGCGCGTCGGCGGGCACGGTGACCGCGGCGAGCGGGCCGTAGATGTTGCCGATGAAGGCGGGCTTGGCGTCGCCGCCGTCGAGCGTCGTCGCCATCGTCAGCATCGCGCCGGCGGAAAAGCCGATCATGCCGATCCGGTCGGCATCGACATGCCACTCACCGGCCCGCTGGCGGACCAGCGCGAAGGCGGCGCGCGCATCGGCGATCTGCGGCGCGAGGGTCGCCGCCATCGCGCCGGCGTTGGGCCGCGGCGGGCGGGCGCCGGGGGTGAACATCGCCGTCATCGACCGTTCGAAGCCGGGCATGTCAGCCGGCGTCGGGTTGAGCCGGTATTTGAGCACAAAGGCGGCGACGCCCTTGGCGGCGAGCGCGCGCGCCACGTCCCAGCCCTCATTCTCCATCGACAGCGTGCGGAAGCCGCCGCCGGGCGCGACGATCACCGCCGCCCCGCTCGCCTTGCCGGGATCGGGCAGGAAGGGGGTGAGCGTCGCGACGGTGACGTTGCGCGCGAAGACGCTGCCATATTGGCGATGCCATGCCTCGGGCGCGGGATTGCCGGGCAGCTTGCCGGTGGCGAGCGTGATCGCGTTGGGCTGCGCCGGAATGGCGATCGGCACCATCTTGTCGTCCTGCGCCGCCGCGGGCGCGGCGAGCAGCGTCGCGGCCGCGCACGCGGTGCCGGCGATGGCGAGGGGGCGCAGCAATTGCGCGATGGCGAAGGCGTGGAGTCGTTTCGTCATGCGTCTCTCTCCCGATGATTTAGATTATTTGGCGGTGCGTGGCGACAGCCAGCCACTGTCGGCAAGCCAGTCGTTCAACCGGTCGGGCCAGTGCAGGATCGAGATCCGGTCCGACTCGTCGAGATTGAAGGCGTGATCGCTGTCGGCGTACATGTGCAGCTCGGCAGAGACGCCGGCCTTGCGCAACTGCTCGTACAGCGCGACCGACGGCGCGGCGCAGCAGGCATCGCGGCTGCCGGCGACGAGGAAGGCGGGCGGCGCGGCGGCGATCGCTTTGGCGGGAATGCCGCGCGGTCCCGGGAAGACGAGCACCTGGAAGTCGGGCCGCGCGGGCAGCCGGTCGATCGCGTCGCGCACCGGGCGACCGGCGGGCTCGGGATTGTCGGCGATCTGCGAGACGAGCTCGCCGCCCGCGGAAAAGCCCATCGCGCCGACTCGAGCCGGGTCGATGCCGTAATCGGCGGCATGCGCGCGGACCCAGCGGATCGCGCGGCGCGCATCGTCGGCGGCGTCGCCCTCGACCGAATAGGTCGAGCCCGGTTCGTTGGCGAGCCGGTATTTGAGCACGAAGGCGGTGATGCCCATGCGGTTGAGCGCGGTGGCGACCTTGGTGCCCTCGTTGGTCCAGACGAGCAATTTATGGCCGCCGCCGGGCATGATGACGATCGCCGCGCCGTTGCGCTTCTTCGCATCGGCAGGAAAGGCGATCAGCGAGGGATCGTGGATGTTGCGCACCCAATAGTCGCGGCCGACCTCCGGCTCGCGGCGACGCGTGGTGACACCGGGGGCACCGTCCGGCCAGAGCGGGATCGTGGTATAGTGCGGCGGCGGCTGCGGCGCGGGATCCTGCGCCGGTAGCGGCGCGGTCGCGAGCAGCGCGGCGAGGGCAAAGGCTCGGCGCATCGTCATCCTCCCAAATCGCCGGTCACCGTCTGCGGCGTCCCGGATGGCGACCCTTGGGGGCGCCGGTGTCGGTATGCGGTCCCGCGGGCGTGCGCCGCTGATCGGCGTGGCGGCGACCTCGGTGCGCTTGCCCGTCAGGCGCGGCATGGCCGGCCTGACGGGCAAGCGGCGCGGGCAGGGCGACGAACGCCCCGCCCCCTTCTCTTAGCGGAAGCGGTTGATCAGATTCTCCAGCCGCTCCTGACGACCCGAGCGCGGCTGCGGATCGATGTTCTGCTCGACCGCGAGATCGGCGATGCCGGCGAGGTCGAGGCCGGCGATCTTGTTGCCGAACTCACCCGTCCAGCCGGCATAGCGCTCTTCCTTGGCGGCATCGAGACGACCGTCCTCGATCAGCGCCGCGGCGTTGAGCAGGCCCTTGGCGACGACGTCGATGCCGCCGACATGGCCGTGGAACAGATCGACGGCGTCGATCGACTGGCGGCGCACCTTGGCGTCGAAGTTGAACCCGCCGGTGGTGAAGCCGCCCGCCCGGATGATCTCGATCATCGCCAGCGTCAGCTCGTCGACCGAATTGGGGAATTGATCGGTGTCCCAGCCGTTCTGCGGATCGCCGCGGTTGGCGTCGATCGACCCGAAGATGCCGAGCGCGCCGGCGGTGGCGATCTCATGCTCGAAGGTGTGGCCCGACAGCGTCGCGTGGTTCGCCTCGATGTTGACGCGCACCTCGTTCTCGAGGCCGTAGCGCTTGAGGAAGCCGTAGACCGTCGCGGTGTCGAAGTCATACTGATGCTTGGTCGGCTCGTGCGGCTTCGGTTCGATCAGGATCGTGCCGGTGAAGCCGATCTTGTGCTTGTGCTCGACGACGAGGCTGAGGAAGCGGCCGAAATTGTCGAGCTCGCGCTTCATGTCGGTGTTGAGCAGCGTCTCATAGCCCTCGCGGCCGCCCCACAGGACGTAGTTCTGGCCGCCGAGGCGATGCGTCGCTTCGAGCGCGTCGCGCACCTGCATCGCGCCGAAGGCATAGACTTCGGGATCGGGGTTGGTCGCGCCGCCGGCGGCGAAGCGCGGGTGGCTGAACAGATTGGCGGTGCCCCAGAGCAGCTTGCGGCCCGACGAGGCCTGGAGCTTTTCGAGGTGGTCGACCGCTTCGGCGAAATAGCGGCGATGCTCGCCGACATTGGCGGCATCGGCCATCACGTCGACGTCGTGGAAGCAATAGAAGGGCACGTCGAGCTTCTGGAAGAAGTCGAACGCGACCTCGCGCTTCTCCGCCGCGGCGGCGCTGTCGTTGGCGCCACGGTGCCACGGGCGGTTGAAGGTGCCGCCGCCGAACACGTCGGAACCCGGCCAGCAGAAGGTGTGCCAGAAGCAGGCGGCGAAGCGCAGATGCTCTTCCATCGTCTTGCCGAGCACGACGCGGTTCTTGTCGTAGAAGCGGTAGGCGAGTTCATTGTCGCTGTCCGGTCCTTCGTACCGGATCTGCGGGATGTCGGCGAAAAAGTCGGCCATTAGAGGGTCCTTATGCGGGTGTATGCGTCGCGGAAGGCGGCGGCTTTGGGAGCAAGGCGCTCGACGAGCGCCGGATCGGGCGTGATGACGTGCGAGACGGGCGGCGCGGCGCAGACCTCGGCAGGATTGCCGCCGTCGACGGCGAGCTGGGCGAGGCGCGCGGCGCCGAGTGCCGGCCCGACCTCGCCACCCTGGAGGTAGACGAGCTCGACGTCCATCGCCGCGGCGAGCGTCTCGCCCCAGTAGCGCGAGCGGGCGCCGCCGCCGATCACCGACAGGCGCTCGATCGTCGTGCCGGCGTCGCGCAGCACGCGCAGGCCGTCGGCGAGCGCGAAGCCGACGCCTTCCAGCACCGCCTGCGCGAGCCGGTCGGGACCGGTGTCATTGTCGAGCCGGAGGAAGGCGCCGCGGACCTGCGCGTCATTGTGCGGGGTGCGCTCACCGGAGAGATAGGGGAGGAACAGCTCCGGTCCGGCACCCGGCCCCGCGCGCTCGGCACGCGCGAACAGGTCCGCGGCGCCCGCCGCGCCGGTGATTCTGGCAACCCAGTCGATGCACGAGGCGGCGGACAGGTGAACGGCCATCTGGTGCCACATGTCGGGCAGGCAGTGGCAGAAGGCATGGACCGCGCCCGCGACATTGGGGCGGAAGCGATCGGTGGCGACGAAGATCACGCCCGACGTGCCGAGCGACAGCAACGCATCGCCGTCGCGCACCGCGCCGACGCCCGCCGCGCCCGCGGCATTGTCGCCGCCGCCGCCGGCGACCGGCACCGCGGCCATGCCCCACAGCTCGGCGATCTCGGGCCGCAGCCGGCCGGTCGCCGCGCTGCCCTCGACCAGCGTCGGCATCTGCGCCTCGGTCAGGCCGGTGGCGGCGAGCAGCGTCTCGCTCCAGCGCCGCCCGGCGACGTCGAGCCACAGAGTGCCCGCCGAATCGGACAGGTCCGAGACCTTGTCGCCGGTCATCTGCAACCGGACATAGTCCTTGGGCAGCAGCACGGTGGCGACGGAATCGAACAGCTCGGGCTCGTGATGGCGGACCCATTGCAGCTTGGGCGCGGTGAAGCCCGGCATGACGAGGTTGCCGCCCACCGTGTGGAAATCGGGCGTCGCCGCCTCGAGCTCGGCGCATTCGGCGAAGGAGCGGCCATCGTTCCACAGGATCGCCGGGCGCAGCGGCTGGTCGTCCGCGTCGAGCAGCGTCGCGCCGTGCATCTGCCCGGCGAGGCCGATGCCGCGTACCGCGCGCCGCACGTCCGGGTCGATCGCCTGGACCGCGGCGGTGGTCGCCTGCCACCAGGCGTCCGGATCCTGTTCGGACCAGAGCGGCTGCGGCCGCTGCACGGTCAGCGCGGCAGTACCCTGACCGACGACGCTGCCGTGCGTATCGAGCACCACCGCCTTGACGCCGGACGTGCCGATATCGATGCCGAGGAACATGCCGGTCTTAGTCCTTGAACGGGTTGATCGGACGGATCGTACCGTCGCTATTGAACGTCAGCTCGGTCATCTTGGCCGAGCGGAGGTAGTTCTTATTCGACAATTGCGTGTCGTGATAGAACAGCCACCACTTGCCCTTGAACTCGACGATCGAATGGTGCGAGGTCCAGCCCTGCACCGGCATCAGGAAATGACCGGTATAGCGGAACGGGCCGTAGGGCGACGTGCCGATCGCGTAATTGAGGTAATGGGTGTCGCCGGTCGAATAGGTGAAATAATATTTGCCGCCGCGCTTGAACGTCCACGACGCCTCGAAGAAGCGGCGATCATGGTCGCCGCCGAGCACCGGCTTGCCGGTCTCGTCGGTGATGACGACGTCGCGCGGCGCCTCGGCGAACTGCTTCATGTCGGGGGTCAGGCGCGCGATCTTGGGCGACAGCGCGGGCTTGTCGTCCTGCTTGAGGTCGGTGTCGCCGGCATTGGGGTCGAACCGGCCGGTGGTCCAGCGCTGCAACTGGCCGCCCCAGATGCCGCCGAAATACATATAGCTCTGGCCGTCGCTGTCGGTGAACACCGCCGGGTCGATCGAGAAGCTGCCCTTGATCGGCTGCGGCTCGGCCTTGAACGGGCCGGTCGGCGACTTGCCGGTGGCGACGCCGATGCGGAACACGCCGTCCTTGTCGCGCGCCGGGATGTACAGATAATAGGTGCCGTTCTTATAGGCCGCGTCGGGCGCCCAGGTCTGCTTCGACGCCCAGGGGATGTCCTTCACGTCGATCGCCACCGGATGCACCGTCACCGGACCGCCGGGGCGATCCATGCTGAGGATGCGATAATCGTGCATGGCATATTGCGTGCCGAGATCGTCGTCCGGGATGCCCGCGTCGACGTCATGGCTGGGATAGACGTAGAGCTTGCCGTTGAAGACGTGCGCTGACGGATCGGCGAAATAGAGGTTCTTGACCAGCGGCTGTGCGGTATAGCGCTTGCCGTCCGGGCTGCGCGGCTCGCTGGCGGCGGGCTTGGCGACCTGCGCGAGGGCGAGCGTGGCGGTCGCGCCCATCGTCGCGGCGGTCAGGCAGAGTGCGAGGCGAAGCCTCATGGCGGATGATCCTTCCTAATGACGGCCTTCTGACGAGGCCTGCAGCTGCCGCGAGTGCGGGATAGCGCTACCATATGCAGGCGATCGATTTTCCGCAAGCGGTTCGGGCCGGGGATTTCGATGTCGGAGGCGGTGCCCGCGCATCGATCGTCGATCGATCGTATCGAAACGGGATTGCGCCGGTTGCGGGGAGGTCGGCGTCTCGGGTACGACCGTTTGCGGCCTTGACGTGCGGGCTTGGCCTGATAGCGATACCAACAGGGGTGAGCGAGTGCATCGCCCAGGTGGAGAGTATAGCGTGTCACGCCAACCGGTCCGTCCCTTCCGCTCGCGCGACTGGTTCGCCGACCCGGCCCGCGCCGACATGACCGCGCTCTACCTCGAACGCTTCATGAATTATGGCCTGACGCCGGCGGAACTGCGCTCGGGCCGGCCGATCATCGGCATCGCCCAGTCGGGCAGCGACCTTTCCCCATGCAACCGCATCCACCTCGACCTGGCGCGGCGGGTGCGCGACGGCATCCGCGACGCGGGCGGCATCCCGCTCGAATTTCCGGTCCATCCGATCTTCGAAAACTGCCGTCGGCCGACCGCGGCGCTCGACCGCAACCTCGCCTATCTCGGTCTGGTCGAGACGCTGTACGGCTATCCGATCGACGCGGTGGTGCTGACCACCGGATGCGACAAGACGACGCCGTCGGGGATCATGGCCGCCGCCACCGTCGACATTCCGGCGATTGTCCTGTCGGGCGGGCCGATGCTCGACGGCTGGCATGAAGGCGAGCTGGTCGGTTCGGGCACCGTCATCTGGCGCTCGCGCCGGAAGCTCGCCGCGGGCGAGATCGACGAGGAGGAGTTCCTCCAGCGTGCCACCGACAGCGCGCCCTCGGCGGGCCATTGCAACACGATGGGCACCGCCTCGACGATGAATGCGGTCGCCGAGGTGCTCGGCCTGTCGCTGCCCGGCTGCGCCGCGATTCCCGCCCCGTATCGCGAGCGCGGCCAGATCGCCTATGAGACCGGCCGTCGCATCGTCGACATGGCCTATGAGGATCTGCGCCCGTCGCGCATCCTCAGCCGTGAAAGCTTCCTCAACGCGATCCGCCTGGTCACCGCGATCGGCGGATCGTCCAACGCGCAGCCGCATATCCAGGCGATGGCGGCGCATGCCGGGATCGAGGTGCGCGCCAGCGACTGGATGGATCATGGCTACGACCTGCCGCTGATCGTCGACGTCCAGCCGGCGGGGCGGTTCCTCGGCGAACGCTTCCACCGCGCCGGCGGCGTGCCGGCGGTGATGAGCGAGCTGCTCGCCGCGGGCAAGCTCGACGGCGACTGCCTGACCGTCACCGGCCGCAGCGTCGCGGAGAATTGCGCCGGCCGCGTCGCCAGCGACCGCGAGGTGATCCGGCCCTATGACCAGCCGCTCAAGGAGCAGGCGGGGTTCCTGGTGCTGACCGGCAATCTGTTCGACTTCGCGATCATGAAGACCAGCGTGATCTCCCCCGCCTTCCGCGACCGCTATCTCACCGTGCCGGGGCGCGAGAACGTCTTCGAGGCGAAGGCGGTGGTGTTCGAGGGATCGGACGATTACCACCATCGCATCAACGATCCCGCGCTCGGGATCGACGAGAATTCGATGCTGGTCATCCGAGGCGCCGGCCCGATCGGCTGGCCGGGATCGGCGGAGGTGGTGAACATGCAGCCGCCCGATCACCTCATCCAGCGCGGTATCCTGACGCTGCCGACGCTCGGCGACGGGCGGCAGTCGGGCACGTCGGACAGCCCGTCGATCCTCAACGCCAGCCCCGAAAGCGCGGTCGGCAGCGGGCTCGCCTGGCTGCGGACCGGCGACAGGATCCGCGTCGATCTCAATACGGGACGGTGCGACGCCCTGGTCGACGCGGCCGAGATCGCGATCCGGCGCGGCGGTGATGCGCCCCCCATTGCCGAAAGCCACACGCCGTGGGAGGAACTGTATCGGGAAAAGACCGGCCAGCTCGGGCAGGGCGGCGTCCTCGACTTCGCACTCAAATATCGGGGTATCGCCGCGCGTACGCCACGGCATAACCACTAAGGTCCATTCATTCGCCGGCGGTGACCGGCACAGGAGAGACGATGACGGATATGGCAAGGGGGGCGGGGGGGACCGCCACGAATCACGGCTTCATCGCCGCGATCGTCGCGGTGGCGACGATCGGCGGCTTCATGTTCGGCTATGATTCGGGGGTGATCAACGGCACCCAGAAGGGGCTGGAGGCAGCGTTCGCGCTCGGCCGGCTCGGCATCGGCGTCAACGTCGGCGCGATCCTGGTCGGCTCGGCGATCGGCGCGTTCGGCGCCGGGCGGATGGCCGATGCGATCGGCCGCCGCAACGTGATGATGCTCGCCGCCCTGCTGTTCCTGGTCAGCGCGCTGCTTGCCGGCGCGGCGAGCGGGTCGGAAATCTTCATCTTCGCGCGCATCATCGGCGGCCTCGGCGTCGGTGCGGCGAGCGTCATCTCGCCCGTCTACATCTCGGAAGTCACCCCCGCCTCGATCCGCGGCCGGCTGACCAGCGTGCAGCAGGTGATGATCATCACCGGCCTGACCGGCGCGTTCGTCGCCAATTTCGTCCTCGCCCGCTATGCCGGCGGTTCGACCGCGCCGTTCTGGCTCGGCTATCCGGCGTGGCGCTGGATGTTCTGGCTGCAGGCGATCCCGGCGGCGATCTATCTCGTCGCGCTGTTCGTCATCCCGGAAAGCCCGCGCTTCCTGATGGCCAAGGGACGTGAAGAGGCGGCGCATACCGTGCTCACCCGCCTGTTCGGCAAGGCCGAGGCCGATCGCAAGGTCGGCGAGATCCGCAACTCGCTCGCCGCCGATCACCACAAGCCCAAGCTGTCGGACCTGCGCGACAAGCGCACCGGCAAGATCCGTCCCATCCTGTGGGCGGGCATCGGCCTTGCCATCTTCCAGCAGCTCGTCGGCATCAACGTCGTCTTCTATTATGGCGCGGTGCTGTGGGAAGCTGTCGGCTTCACCGAAGACAATGCGTTGCAGATCAACATCCTGTCGGGCGTGCTGTCGATCGCGGCGTGTCTGTTCACGATCGCGACCGTCGACAAGATCGGCCGCAAGCCGCTGCTTCTCGTCGGGTCGGCGGGCATGGCGGTGACGCTGGCGGTGGTCGCCTGGGCCTTCTCGACCGCGGTCACCGATGCGGCGGGCGCCGTCTCGCTGCCGGGGCATAACGGCATGATCGCGCTGATCGCCGCCAACCTCTACGTCATCTTCTTCAACGGCAGCTGGGGCCCGGTGATGTGGGTGATGCTCGGCGAGATGTTCCCGAACCAGATCCGCGGCTCGGGTCTTGCGGTGTCGGGCTTCGCGCAGTGGATCGCCAATGCGGCGATCTCGGTCAGCTTCCCGGCGCTGGCCGTGTCGCCGGGCCTGTCGGTGACCTATTTCGGCTACGCCTTCTTCGCGGCGGCGTCGTTCTTCTTCGTCCGCAAGATGGTCAACGAAACCGCGGGTCGCGAACTGGAGGACATGGCGGGCTGATCCGCCGGTCATCGCAACGAACGGGGGGGCGGTCCTGCGGGGCCGCCCCCCTTCGTTTCAGCGCCGGAAGGCGTAGGGGCCGATCAGCGTGCCGACGAACCCGCCCGCCGCTTCGGTGCTGAGGAAGCGCGCGTCGACGTCGCTGGCGAGCGTCCGCGTCGCGCCGCCCGCCTGATAGGCGAAGGCCATCGTGCCGCCGGTGGCGCGGATCGTCAGCGTCACCGGGCCTGCCGCGGCGAGCGGGGCGGAGGCGACGAGCCGTTCGGCGCCCTTGTCGCTGGTATAGAGCGCGACCATCGGCTTGCCGGCGAGGCGAGTGATGCCGAAGAACAGGAAGTTCTGGTCGCTCTGCATCGCCGCGAGGCCGGCGCGTTCGCCATCGGCATCCGGGGTGAAGCGGACGGTGGTGCTGATCGTCGCGTTATGATGCTGCTGACGGCGCGCGACGAAGGCGGGCACGCCGGTGAGGTCGCCCATCGCCGCGCCGCGGTCGAGCACCAGTTCGTGACGGTCGATATGATAGACCGGCGTCTGCGGCGTGCGCACGCCGATCCACTGCATCGCCAGCTTCGGTCCGGCGAAGGTGTCGGTATAGGCGAAGTCGCCGCTGGTCGGCAGCGCCGGCGGGCGCTGCTGCGGCAGCCGGGGTGCGGCGGCGGTGAAGGGGATCGTCTGGCCGTGCGGCAGGATGATCGGCCAGCCATCGCGCCACGTCACCGGCAGCAGGAAGGTCTCGCGCCCGATATTATAGTAATTGCCCTGATAGGGCCGCACCGCGAGGAAGGTCGCCCACCAGTCGCCGGTCTGCGTCTGCACCAGCTCGGCATGACCGGCCGAGGTGATCGGATTGGGGCGGGCCGGATCGAGATCGCGCTGCGTCAGGATCGGGTTGCCCGCGAACGGCTGATACGGACCGCGCAATGCGCGCGAGCGGAACACGACCTGCGAATGGTTGACGCTGGTGCCGCCCTCCGCCGCGGTGAGATAATAATAGCCGTCCTTGCGGAAGATGTGCGGCCCTTCGATCCACACCGGCTTCTTGGCTATGTCGACGCCGCCGTTGATCAGCTGCGTGCTCTCGCCGACCATCTTGCCGGCGCGCCAGTCATATTCCTGCACCCAGATGGCGCGATGGCCTTCGTAGCGCGGCGGTTCGGCGGGGGCGCGGTTGTTGACGATATAGGCGCGGTCGCCCTCCCAATAGATCGACGGATCGATCCCCTCGAACGGCAGCCAGATCGGGTCGGACCACGGCCCCGCCGGGTTCTTCGCGGTGATGACGAAATTGCCTTTGCACGACACGCAGGTGTTGACGATGTAGAAGGTACCGGCGTGATAGGTGATGTCGGGCGCGAAGACGGCTTCCGAGGTGCGGCGGCCGGTGAAGTCGAGCTGGCCGGGGCGGTCGATCGCGTTGCCGATCTGCGTCCAGTGGACGAGATCCTTCGAGTGGAAGACCGGCAGGCCGGGGAAGTGCGCGAAGGATGAATTGACCAGATAATAATCGTCGCCGACGCGCGTCACCGATGGATCGGGATAATAGCCGGACAGGATCGGGTTGCGATATTCGCCTGCCGCCGGTGTCGCCTGCTCCTGCGATTGCCCCTGATAGGTGAAACGGCTGAAGCGCGGCGCCTCGCTTGCCATCGCCGCGCTGCTGCCGGCCAGCGCCAGCGCCAAAACCATGGCTCGTCTTGCCATCCTCGTCTCTCCCGATCGTCCTGACGCCGGATGCGTCGGCCGTTGCCCGAGTTATACCGCTACCAAAGCCGCGCGCCAGCGAGTGCGTCGGGGTAAAAGGCTATTACTCCAAGAAATAGCGTCGCAGCCGATAGACACGATAGCGTGACCAGCATAGGTTCCGCGTCACGCACAGGACGACAGAGGCGGCGCGATCGGACGATCGCAGACTGCAGCCCGCGTGACGACAGGAGGGGATGACCGCGATGCCCATCGACCGTGACGCTCGGAGTAATCGCCGCTTCCGCTGGCGATTCTTGTCCCTTCGCGGATCGCAGATGCGTGCGTCGCTGCCGCATTGGCTGACGACAGCGACGGCGGCGCTGCTGATCGGTGCGACGCCTGCATCCGCCGGGCAACAGGCGGCTCCGGCAGCCGGGATCGCACCCTATTTCACGCCCGCCGCCGCGGCCCCCGCGACGCCGGACGGTGACGGCTTCCTGCGCCGCTGGCTGTTGCTCGAACCGATCACCAAGCCCAATCGCAGCAACGCCGGCTTCACCGCCAGCTATGTGCGTACCGCGCTCACCACCGACTATTTCCCCGGCCAGTTCACCGCAACGCCGCACGACGGCGATACGGTGCGCGCCGCCGAACCGCTGCGCTGGCATGCGCTTGATTCGAACAGCTTCGACATCAAGCTGTTCAACCTCGCCCAGGGGCTCGGCAAGCCGACCTATGGCGTGATCTTCTGGGCCTATACCGTGGTCGATTCCCCGCGCGAGATGCGCGACGTGCGGATGGCGGTGGGGTCCAACGCCGCGTCGATCTGGTGGCTCAACGGCAAGGAGGCGGTCGGCCTGTTCAACGACCGGAGGATGGTGATGGACGACGTGCTGTCGGACCGGCTGACGCTGCGCAAGGGCCGCAACGTCATCCGTGGCGCGGTGATCAACGGCCCGGGGCTGAGCGACTTCTGCCTCCGCTTCCTCGATGCGGACGGCAAGCCGATCACCGCTTTGTCCACCGTGCTGCGCTGATCCGGGGAGAGACGCCATGATCCGTTCCGCCGCCCTGCTGCTCGCGCTCGCATCTGCCACTCCGGCCGCCGCGCAGCTGGCGGGCGAGCCGTTCATCCACGATCCTTCCACCGTCACGCTGTCGGACGGCCGCTGGTATACCTTCGGGACGCGGCAGGGCGGGCTCGTCTCCGACGACGGCTGGACGTGGCATGGCGGGCCCGTCCGCCCCGGCGGCGGCGTCGCGCCCGACGTCATCAAGATCGGCGAGCGCTATTACGTCGCCTATGCGGTCGGCGGCGGCGGCATGTCGGGGGGGCACGCCAGCCAGGTCAAGATCATGTGGACGCTGTCGCTCGACCCCAAATCGCCGCGCTTCGGCTATCACGACGTCGGCGTCGTCGCGTCGAGCGACGGGGTCGAGACCGCGGACGCGATCGATCCCGATTTCCTGCTCGTCGACGGGCGGCTGTGGCTGACCTACGGCACCTATTTCGGGCCGATCCGCATCGTCGAGCTCGATCCGAAGACCGGGCTGCGCGTCGCCGGCAACCAACCGGTCGATGTCGCGATCGACATGGAAGCGACCGCGATGATGTATCGCGACGGCTGGTATTACCTGCTCGGCACGCACGGCACCTGCTGCGACGGGCCGAACTCCACCTATCATATCCGCGTCGGCCGGGCGCGCAGTCCGCTCGGGCCGTATCTCGATCATATGGGCGTGCCGTTGCTGCGCGGCGGCGGCAAGCTGGTGGTGAGCGCGCGCGGCCGGTCGATCGGACCGGGGCATTTCGGCCGCATCCAGCTCGACGGCGGGGTCGAGAAATTCTCGATGCATTACGAAGCGGACATGGATCGCAGCGGGCGCAGCGTGCTCGGCATCCAGCCGCTGCTGTGGCGCGACGGCTGGCCGGTGGCGGGCGAGAATGTCGTGCCCGGCACCTATGAGATCGCCTCGGAGCGCAGCGGCTATGCGCTCGGCCTCGCGACCGACTTCGTCCGCATCCCGTTCGACGCGCGGGCGAGCTTCATGGCCAAGCCGAGCGATCCCGTCGCGCCGCTGCCCGACCAGAGCCTCGCGCAGGACAGCGCCGGCTGGCCGCAGGGGCGGGTCCGCGTCGACCTCGCCGATTATATGGTCCGGCCGCATCAGCTCTGGACGGTCACGCCGGTCGCCGGGGCGGGCGGCTGGTTCGGCGCGCCCTATTACAAGCTGACCATCGCCGGCACGACGCGGGCGCTGGCCGCGACCGCCGCGGGCGAGGTGGAGGCGGTGCCCGTCTTCACCGGCGCGGCCGAGCAATTGTGGCAGATCGACCAGCTGACCGACGGCAGCTATCGCATCAAGCCCAAGACGGTGCCGGGCGGCCGCCGCGACCTGGCGCTGGTCGCGATCGGCGCGAGCACGCCGTCGCTCGCCGCCTTCGATCCGGCGAGCCCGGCCGGGCGCTGGACCTTCCGACGGCCATGAGCGCAAATCGAGGACTTCGCATGATCCGACTTCCCCTGCTCGCCGCCGCGCTTGCGCTGTTCGGCGCTGCCTCCGCCCCGGCGCAGGTCGCGACGCCCGCGCCCCCGCCGGTTGCTGGCGCCAAGCCGGTGACGGTCGAGCGGATCACCGTCCATGCGCCCAGCGTCGAAGGCAATCTGGAGGGCAACAGCGCCGATCGCGCGGTGCTGGTGGTGCTGCCGCCCGGCTATCGCAGCCATCCCAAGCAGCGCTATCCGGTCGTCTATGCGCTGCACGGCTATTCGATCGGCGTCGAGCAATGGGTCAAGGAGATCCATGTGCCGCAGACGATCGAGGGCGCCTTTGCGCAAGGCACGCGCGAGATGATCGTCGTGCTGCCCGACAGCAAGACGATGCACAACGGCTCCTTCTATTCGAGTTCGGTGACGGTCGGCGATTTCGAGACGTTCGTCGCCCGCGATCTCGTCGCCTATATCGACGGCCATTACCGCACCCTCGCCGACCGGCGCAGCCGCGGGCTCGCCGGTCATTCGATGGGCGGATACGGCACCGCCCGGATCGGGATGAAGCATCCCGAGACGTTCGGCGCGCTCTACATGATGAGCCCGTGCTGTCTCTCCACCCGCGCGCTCGGCCAGACCGATGCGGCGGCCGAGGCGACGATCCGTGCGCTGCGCTCGCCCGCCGACAGCGCGAGCCTGCCGTGGGGGCTGCGGGCACAGCTCGCCACCGCGGCGGCCTGGTCGCCCGATCCCAAGGCGCCGCCGTTGTTCCTCGACCTGCCGGTCAAGGACGGCGTCTCGCAGCCCGACGTGCTGGCCCGCTGGGCGGCGAATGCGCCGCTCGCGATGCTCGACCAATATGCCGGCAATCTCAAACGGTATGCCGCGATCGGGATCGACGTCGGCGATCGTGACGGGTTGAAGGACGATGCCGCGCGGCTGCACGACGGGCTCGACCGCTACGGTATCGCCAACAGCTTCACCGTCTATCCGGGCGATCACGTCAGCGGCGTCGCCGGGCGGGTGCAGGGGGCGATGCTGCCCTTCTTCGGCCGGGCGCTGGCGTTCGGCCGATGAGGCTCGGCCTGCTGGGTGCGGCGCTGCTGATCGCCGGCGCGGCGTCGGCGCAGGTGTGGCGTTCGGATCAGGGCGACGGCAGCTTCCGCAACCCGGTGCTTTACGCGGACTATCCCGATCCCGACGTGATCCGCGTCGGCTCCGATTATTATATGGCGAGCACCACCTTCGCCAACGTGCCGGGGATCACCATCCTGCACAGCCGCGACCTGATCAACTGGACGATCGTCTCGCATCTCGTCGATCGGCTGGAAGGCCTGCCGCAATACGATCTTCAGGGCGGCAACGCCTATCGCAAGGGGCTCTTCGCCTCGAGCCTGCGCTATCATGCCGGCACCTATTATCTCGCCAACACGCCGGTCGGGCAGAAGACGCGCATCTGGTATGCCAAGGACGTGCGCGGGCCGTGGCGCTATCACGAGCTGGAGCGCGAGGCGTTCGATCCCGGCCTGTTCATCGAGCCCGACGGCCGCGCCTATCTCGCCACCGCCTCCACCGCCGACGGCACGATCACGCTGCTGACGCTCGATGCGGCGCTGGCGCATGTCACCGACGCGCGGCGAATCCACTATATCAAGGGGGCGGAAGGGTCGAAGATCATCCGCCGCGGCGACTATTATTATCTGTTCAATGCGCTGCCGCCGCGGCTCGCGCTCAGCGTGTCGCGGTCGCGCAGCCTGTTCGGGCCGTGGGAGACGCGCGACCAGATCGACGACAAGACCGGCGGCCATCAGGGTGCGCTGGTCGATCTGCCCGACGGGCGCTGGTTCGGCTTCGTCATGGAAGACAGCGGCGCGATCGGGCGGATGACCAACATGAGCCCGGTGTTCTGGCAGGACGGCTGGCCCGTCTGGGGCACGCCATCCGCGCCCGGCCGCGTGCCGCGCCGCGCCGCCAAGCCGATTCCCGGCGGCCGCTTCGCCGAGCCCGGCACCTCAGATACGTTCACCGCCCCGCGGCTCGGGCTGCAATGGCAGTGGAACCACAATCCCGATCCCGCGCGCTGGTCGCTGACCGAGCGGCCGGGCTGGCTGCGGCTGCGCCCGACGCTGGCGCCGCGCTTCTGGTCGGCGCGCAACACGCTGACCCAGAAGGGGCAGGGGCCGGCAAGCCGTGGCGAGGTCAAGCTCGACATCCGCCATCTCGCCGCGGGCGACCGCTGCGGCTTCGGGACGCTCGGCCAGTATAGCGGCAATCTGACGGTGACGCGCGATGCCGCCGGCCGGACCACATTGCTGGCGGAAACCACGGAGGATCGCGTCGAGGGCGCGGTCACGACGACACAGGCGAGCGCCGCTCTGCCGCGCAGCGAGGCGCTGTGGCTGCGCACCGACATGGACTTCACCACCGATCGCAGCCGCTTCGCCTACAGCCTCGACGGGCGGCGCTGGACCGCGCTCGGCGGTGACGTGCCGCTCGCCTTCGCGTGGCGGACGGGCACCTTCCAGGGCGAGCAATATGCGCTGTTCTGCTATAACGCCGCGCCGAGCCGGGGCTGGATCGACGTCGACGGCTTCACCCTGTCGAAGCTGGCGCCGGCCGGGCCGGTGCGCCCCTAGCGACCGTCAGACCCGCGTTTCGGCGGGCATCGCGCTGCGCGTGTCGTTGAGCGCGAGGTCGACGAGCGCCTGCATCGCCGCGGTCGCGCCGGCGATATCGCGGGCCGCGACCGCGTCATAGACACGCGCATGGTCGGGGATGGGGTCGCGCGGCAGCGCGCGGGTGCGCTGCTTGAACTGCGTCGTCCACGCCACCGCCGCGCCGATCGACGCGCCGAGCACGATCATCGCATCATTGCCGGTCGCGTGCAGCAGCGCATCATGGAAGTCGCGATCCGCGGCGCGGCCCTCCGGAGTCGCCAGCGTGTGGCGGCGCATGCCCTTGAGCGCCTCGCCCATCCGGCTGAGATCCGCGCGCGTGCGGCGATCGGCGGCCAGCGCGGCGGCGGCGGGCTCGACCACCAGCCGCAGTTCGAACAGGCTGCGGATCAGCCGTGGATCGGGCTCGCCGGCAAAGGCCCAGGCGAGCACATCGGGGTCGAGCAGGTTCCACCGTTCGCGCGGCAGCACGTGCGTGCCGGTCTTGGGGCGGCTTTCGACCAGCCCCTTAGCGGTCAGCACCTGCACCGCCTCGCGATAGGCGCCGCGGGAGACGTCGAGCGCCTCCGCCGCGGCGATTTCGCCGGTCAGCACGTCGCCGGGGCGATACTCGCCCGACAGGATGGCGATGCCGAGCTTGTTGGCGACCGCGCCGCGCAGACGCCGGCCCGGTCGCCGCGTCCGCGGATCGGGTGCGGGCACGGCTGCCCCGTCGGTCTCATCTTCGCTGGCCACCCGACAGACAAGGCGCGGATCACAGGATAAGTCAATAAGCGGAAGGTATTGGCATAGTGCTTAGCGGGACAGTGCGGCCTCGGCCCAGGTTGCCGGCTGGATCGCGCCATCGCTGGCGCGCGCGACCAGCTCGACGATCGCCACGCCGCGCACGTCGGCCTGCATGGGAGCGGCCGGCGTGCCGAACGCCATCGCCGGCGAGCGGCCGAGCAACCGCCCGTCACCCCATATCTCGAACGTGACCTTGCCGGCCTTCTGTCCGGAGTCGTTGACGCCGACCTGCGCGCTGAAGCGGGTGAAGCCCTGGTTGCGGACCTCCAGCCGCGAATTGGCAAGGATGCCGATGCCGGTGTCATACTCCCGCCCGGCGACGCGCATCAGCTTGCCATAAGGCGCACGATCCGCCTCGGCACCGCCCCAGCCGCCATATTGCGGATGGTCGCCGGTGCCGCGGGTGCCACCCCAGGGCGTCGGCGAATGATGGATGGTGGGATCGGCCTGTGGCGTCGCCACGCCGTCGACCGCCGGATTGACCCGGCCGGTCTGTTCGGAAAGATAGAGGCCGTTCGCCAGCCGCCGCGTGCCGCTGGCGCGGAACACGCGCGTCTCGTGCGGGGCGAGCGTCAGCGTCGTCTCGCCGCGGAAGCGGCTGTCGGCCTTGCTCCACAGGTCATGCAGCCGCACGTCGGCCGAGGGGAGCAGCTTGAGGTGGTCGGCGGTGAGCACCGCCCTGGTCGGGGCGGCGGTGCGGTTGAAGATCGCGACGCCCTTGCTGCCGTCCGCCAGCGTCTTGGCGAAGATCTGCACGTCGTCGGAATCATAGGCGAGTACCGCCTGATTGCCCGCCGCATCCTGGTTGAGCGCGACGAGATCGGCATTGCCGAAGATCGTCAGCAGCTCGGGGGTCAGCTTGCGCAGGTCATAGCCGATGATCAGCGGCGCGTTGAGCATCGCCCAGAGCGAGAAGTGCGAGCGTGCCTCGACCGGATGCGCCGTATCGAAGTCGCCGGTGCCGACGAACAGCATGTCGGGATCATTCCACGAACCGGGGTGCGCGTATAGCGCGCGATGCGTCACCGTGTCGAAATTGGTCAGCATCCGCGTCCAGATCGGCTGGATATCGTCGCTGGTCCGCGAGCTGTTGCCGACGTCCTTGCCCCAGGCGCGCACGTCGCCCGCACCCCAAAGGCATAGCGAGAAGACATAGGGCCGGTCCCCCGCATAACGGCGGATCGCGCCGCCGACCTGCTGGTACAGGCCGCGGATGCCGGCGATGTCGGAGCCGCCGAGCGACTGCATGTCGACCAGCGGCGGCAGAGCCCGGTACAGGCCCGATCGGACGCGCGGCGCATCGGCGGGCAGGCCGCGGATACCGCAGGCATCGACCTTGATGAAGTCGAAGTTCCAGTCGCGGAAGTAGAGTGCGATGTCCTGGTCGATATGGCCGTACAGGCCGATCTCCCGTTCGGCGACGGTGCCCTCGGGCTGGTTCTTGAAATCGGGCGTGTAGATCTGGCCGCAGCTGTTGCGGCCGATGTCCGAATAGATGCCGGCCTTCAGCCCCATGGCGTGCAGCCGGTCGGTGAAGGGGCGGAAGCTCGGGTCGCGACCCGTCGCGGCGGAGGGGAAGTGATCGGTGCGGATCAGCATCCGCCCGTCGGGCTGACGACGCTTGAGCCACCAGCCGTCGTCGATGTTGACGTAGCGATAGCCGAGCTTGACGAGGCCGGTGTCGAGCAGCGCCTGGGCCGAGGCGAGCACCTTCTCCTCGTCGACATCGCTGTTGAAGGCATTCCAGCTGTTCCAGCCCATCGGCGGCGTCGGGGCGCTGCCGTCGGTATTGGCGCTCCATCGGCCGGTGGCGGCGAGCGGATCGGCGGCGAGAGCCGGAGTCGCGAACAGCCCCAGCGCGGCGCCGGCGAGCAGGAGGCGGCGGATCATTTCGGCAGCTCCGCGGACTGACGGGCGGTGAAGGCGGCCGACTGGCCGGGAACGCCGGTCCCCGGCTGGCTGGCGCCGACGGTGACACGGTAGCGCCCCGCCATCACCATCCGCCGGCCATCGGGCGTCACCGCGCTGAGATCGCGCGGCGACAGGTCGAACCGCACGTCCTTCGCCTCGCCCGGGCGCAGCGCGACGCGCTGGAAGCCGCGCAGCGCAACGCGCGGCACGCCGGGCGCATCCGGGAAGTCGAGGTAGAGTTGCGCCACCTCTTCCCCGGAGCGCTCGCCGCTGTTGGTGATGCGGGTGGCGACGCTGAGGCCGGTCTCGGCCCCGCCCGGCGCGGGGGTGACGGTGAGCGGCGCGAAGGCGAAGCGCGTGTAGCTGAGGCCGTGGCCGAAGGGATAGACCGGCGTGCCCTTGAAATAGCGATAGGTCCGGCCGGTCATCGCATAATCGCCGAACGGCGGCAGGTCGGCGACGCTGCGGTAGAAGGTCAGCGGCAGCCGGCCCGATGGATTGGTGCGGCCGGTCAGGATATTGGCGGCGGCAAGCCCCCCCGCCTCGCCGGGATACCAGGCCTCCAGCACCGCGGCGGCATGATCCTTCGCCCAGGCGAGGTTGATCGGGCTGCCGTTCATCGCGACGAGGACGATCGGCTTGCCGGTGGCGCGCGCCTGGTCGAGCATCGCCAGCTGGTCGGCAGGCAGGTCGAGCGTCGTCTTGTCGCCGCCGGAGAAGCCCGGCATCGTCACCCCGGTCTCTTCCGCTTCGAGGTCCGAGGTCAGGCCGACCACCGCGACGAGCACGTCGGCTGCGGCGGCGGCGCGCTTGAGATCGGCGTCGGGCGTCGCCGAGACGCGCTTCCAGACGAGGTCGCCGCCGCCGCCGGTGACAGTGAACGGATAGCGCTTGCCCGCGGTCAGCTCGATCGTGGTCATGCCGGGCAGATCGTTCCAGCGCGCCTTGGTCCGATCCGAGACGATCCGCCCGTCGAGCTCGAGCGTCCCGCCCGACCCCGACAGGCCGACGCGGTAGCGGCCGGTCGCAGGCGGGACGAGGAAGCCGGTGAACACCGTGCGATGGACGTCGGCGACGCGCGCGAGGTCGAGGTTGCGGTCACCGACATCGGGTTCGATCCGCGTCACCACCGGCTTGGCCTGATAGCGGACCGCGGCGATCGTCTTCTCGCGCGTCCCGGGGGCGAACAGCGCCGGCAGCGGCGTCGCCGGATTGTAGTAACGGGCGAGTACGCCGGGCTTGCCGTCGGGGGTGCGCAACGCGCTGGTCGGCACGCGGTCACCGTCGGTCATCGACTCGCCGAAAGGCACCAGCGTCACCTGGCTCGCGCCGAGCGTGGTGCGCAGGCCTTCGAGCACCGAGACCGGCGGCCCGGACAGGCCCGACGAATAATTGCCGCGCAGCACGCGCGTCGCATCGCCGAGCGGCCCGACCACCGCCACCTTGACGCCGCTGCGCAGCGGCAGCACGCCGTCGTTCTTGAGCAGCACCATCGATCGTTCCGCGGCGGCGAGCGCGAGCGCGCGATGCGCAGGGCTGCCGATCGCGCCGGTCGGGATCGCGGCGGGGGCGCCGGCCAGGCCGGGCAGATCGCCGTTGCGGTAGCGCGCGGCGAATAGGCGGATCAGCGCCTGATCGACATCCCCCTCGCTGATCAGGCCGCGGTCGAGCGCCTCGCGATAGCGGGTCTCCAGACCGGCGGTATCGGCGGTCGAGGCGTTGTTGCACTCGCTGTCGACACCGGTGCGCAGCGCCGCGGCGACCGCGGTGGCGCTGTCGGGGGCGTATTTGTGATTGTCGGCGATGTCCTTCACCGCGTCGCAGTCGGAGACGACATAGCCGGTGAAACCCCAGGCGCCGCGCAGATGCTCCTTGAGCAGCAGGTCGCTCGCGCAGGCGGGCTGGCCATCGATACGGTTGTACGCGCACATCACCGATCCGGCACGCCCGTCGACGATCGCGGCACGGAAGGCGGGCAGATAGGTGTCCTCAAGATCGTGCGGCGACACGAAGACGTTGGCCTCGTGCCGCGTGCCCTCGGGACCGCTGTGTACCGCGAAATGCTTGGGCGTGGCGATCACCTGCGGGCGATCGGGGTTCGGCCCCTGCATGCCGCGGACGAAGGCGACGCCCATCGTCGCGGTGAGGAACGGGTCCTCGCCATAGGTCTCCTGTCCACGCCCCCAGCGCGGATCGCGAAAGATGTTGATGTTGGGCGACCAGGTGTCGAGTCCGTTGCCGATCCGCCCGACCCGGCCGGTCTCGCGCGCGAGCGTATGGAGGCCGCGCACCTCGGTCGAGATCGCGCCGGCGACATCATGGACGAGCGGCGCGTCGAAGCTGGCGGCAAGGCCGATCGGTTCGGGAAAGTTGGTGGTGTTGCGCGCGCCGAGTGCGCCGTGGAGCGATTCCGTCCACCAATTATAGGCGGGGATGCGCAGCCGCGGGATCGCCGGCGCGACGTTGAGCAATTGCGGCAGCTTCTCGGCGATCGTCATGCGCGCGACCGTCGCGGTGGCGAGGCGGATCGCCTCGTCGCCTTGCGCCGCGGCCGGCGCCGGCGTCTGGGCGGGCGTCGTGGATTCGCGGGCCAGCGCCGGGGTGAGGGCGAGCGCGACGCCCGCCGTGGCTAGGGCCGTCGCTCGCATGGTGATCGCCTTCATTGTCTCTCCCGTCGCGGCATTTGCCGCTTATCGTGTTACCGGCACCTCGAAGGTGCCGACCGGCAATTGCGCCTCGTCGGCGAGGTTGGTCGCCGGCGAATCGGCCCAGGCGTAGCGGACGCGCGTCACCGGCTTGCCGTCCCCCGGCAGCGTCACCGTCGTCTCCGCCACGGTGCCGCTCGCATAGCGGCAGCTGCCGGGCGCCGCGTCGCACAGCTGGAAGCCGATCGCGCGATCGGCGCCCCGCGCGTGCAGCGCACCGGTTACGCCCGCGAATTGTAGCGCGACGCCGCCACCCGCGGCCGCATGGGCCCCGGCGATCGTCGGACCGGAGGCGGCTATGCTTTCCTTATAGACGGCCGCACGCATCACCCGCGCGAGCCGCTGGCCGACCTCGTGCTTTTCGCCGGGATGGATGTCGAGCACGTCGCCGATGTCGAGCGCCACCGCGATGCCGGCAAGCGGGTCGGCGGCGGCGACGCGGCGCTGCGCATCGCGGACGATGCCCCAGCCGCTGTCGGACGGCGCGATCTCCGGCGTGCCGTAGGAGGCGAGCTGGACGATGCCCGCGGCGGCGCGCGGGCTGGCGAAGCGACGGCGCCAGTCGGCGATCAGCGCGGAGAGACGCCGGTCATAGCCGGGAATGCCGGTGTCGGACTCGCCCTGATACCAAGCGATGCCGGCGATATGCATCGGCGACAGCGGCGCGATCATCGCATTGTACAGCGTGCCGGCGCCATTGATGTCGTCCCACGGCACGCGCGGCGCGGCACCGGGCAGACGCTTGGCGATCGCATAGCGCCAGCCGCTGCCGATCGGCACGCTGGAGCCATCGGCGAAGGTGACGCGCATCGTGTCCGCGGGGCCGGTCATGCCGCCATAGGCATAGACGTCGTCGTCATTGACGGTGATGACGTTGCGCCCCGCCTTCAACGTGCCGGCGGGCAGCGCATAGACGCGTGACTGCGCGGCGAGGCTGCTGCCGCCGACTCCGACGCCGTTGACCCAGGTCCGATCGGCATCGTCGACCATGCCGAGCACCAGCGTCGCCGCCCCGCGCGCCTGTTCGGCGGTGACGTCGATCGTGCGCTGATACCAGATCATGCCGTTATAGTCGGCGAGCGCAGGAATGCCCCAGGTTTCGAAATTGGTCATCGCCGGCACCGGCTGCCAGTCGAGCGCGGCATCGGCCTGCCACGGTTCGCGGCCGCGCGCGTCGCCCGAACCGGCGCGCCACCAATCCTCCCAGATGCCCGAGGCGCGACGTTCGGCGGCAGCGGGGTCGCGGGCATAGAGCGCGAGCAGATCCGCCTCCGCGCCCATGCCGGCGCTGCGCAAGGCCGGCGCGCTCATCCAGGCGCTGATCCGCGATCCGCCCCAGCTCGAATGGATCGCACCGATCGGCACCTTGGCGGTGCGGCGCAGCGCCTGCGCCATATAGAAACAGGCCGCCGAAAAGCCCTGCGCGCTGGTGTTGTCCGCGGCGACCCAGCGCGGCGGCTGCGACAGGCGGGCGAGCGGCGCGGGCGCGGCGACCTTGGCGATGGTGAGCAGCCGCAACTGGTCGTCGAGCGGCGGATGCGCGTCCGGGATCAGCTTCTGCGCATCGGTAACCGCGAGCTCCATGTTGCTCTGGCCCGAGCAGAGGTAGACGTCCCCGATCAGGATGTCGCGGATCACCGCCGCGCCGCTCGCCGCGGCGATGGTCAGTTCATAGGGGCCGCCGGCGGGCAGCGCCGGCAGCTGCGCGGTGAACCGCCCGTCGCGCGTCGCCTTGGCGGTGACGGTATGGCCGGCGAGCGAGATCATCACCGTCTCGCCCGCGCCGGCATCGCCGCTGAGGTCGATCGGCTGATCGCGTTGGATCACCGCATGGTCGGCGAGCACCCCGTCGAGCCGCGGTGCCGCGGCGGCAGTAGTGGCCAGACCGAGCGCGAGCATCAGGCACGAGGCGGAGGCGAGAAGACGCATGGCGGGCCTTTCGGGGGTCAGATGGGTTGCAGGCCGTGACGGACGATCCGCTCGATCAGCTCACGGTGGCGCGGCAGGCTGGCGACCATGCGCTGCGTCTGCATGGCATTCTCGCGCCGCGCGCGCCGTGCCAGCTCCGCCTCACCCTCGATCGTGCCGGGCAGCACCGCGCTGCGCGCGCCCATGCCGTAGAGGACATATTGATAGCTCGCCGAGGGGAACACCTCTTCGGCGCGGTCGAATTCGTCGTGCAGCCACGGCGACTGATGCTGCCACAGCTCCATCAGCCCGCGCAGCCGGTCCGGGATCGTCTCGGGCCGGGCATTGTCGCGCCAGAAGTCAGTATCGGTGCGCCGGGTCAGGGCGTAATGCAGCTTGAGGAAGTCGATGATCCGGCCCCAGCGGTAATGGGTCGTCTCGTTGAAGCGGCGCGCGACCACGTCCATCACCTCGCGGCACGGCGGCAGTTGCTCGGCGATCATCTTCGCCGACAATTCGATCAGCACGATCGCCGAGGCTTCGAGCGGTTCGAGGAAACCCGCCGCCAGCCCGACCGCGACGCAGTTGCGCTCCCAGAACCGTTCGCGATGACCGGCACGGATCGCCAGCCTGCGCACCGGCAGATCGGCGCCGGCGGGGCCGAGATAGGCGCGCAGCTCACGCTCGGCGGCATCGACGTCGATATGGCTGCTCGAGAAGACATGGCCGACGCCGCGCCGCGTCGGCAGGCCGATGTCCCAGATCCAGCCGGCGGATTGCGCGGTCGAGAGGGTGTGGCTGGCGATCGGATCGTCCGCCTGTGCATAGGGGACCTGGATCGCCAGCGCGGTGTCGCAGAACAGGGTGTCGGCGCAGCTGCGGAAGGGTACGTCCATCGCCTTGCCGATCAGCAATGCGGCAAAGCCGGTGCAGTCGACGAACAGATCCCCGTCGACGGCGATCCCCTGTTCGGTGCGCAGGCCCGTGATGTCGCCGCCCTCGTCCTTGAGCACCTCGGTAACGTCGGCGAGGACGTGGCGGACGCCGAGCGTGTCGCAGCAATGGCGCTGGAGAAACGCGGAGAATTTGCCGGCGTCGAGGTGATAGGCATAATTCGCCTGCCCCTCATATTCGGGCGTCGCCATCGTCTTGGGGGCGAGGCCCTCGTCGCACAGCCGGCCCTGCGGCGTGACCATGTCGCAGAAGCTGTCGTCCCCGCCCGCAGCGAGCCAGTGCGGCGCAAGATTCACGCTGCCGAATTGCTGCGGCAGCATCAGCGGATGGTAATAGCCGTCGTCGACGGCGCCGGTCGTCCAGCGGTTGAAGCGCGCGCCCTGTTTGAACGACGCGTCGCACTGGCGGAAGAATTCGGTTTCGGAGACGCCCATGCGTTTGAGCGTGGTGCGCAGCGTCGGCCAGGTGCCTTCGCCGACGCCGATGATCGGGACGTTCGGCGATTCGACCAGCGTGACGGTAAAGCCGTGCGGCCGCTGGCCCTGATGACGCGCCGCAATCACCCCGGCGGTGAGCCACCCGGCGGTGCCGCCGCCGACGATGACGATGTTCCTGATCGGATGCATGGCCCTGATGTTCGCAAAAAACGGGCGGAGCGCAAGTTGCGCCCCGCCCAGGGGAGAGGATCAGAACCGGTAGCGTGCGCCGACCGTATAGCGGCGGCCATAGTCGAACACGTCGAGCAGCTGGTTGGAATAGCGGCCGTGCGTGCTCTGTTGATTGTTGTTGACGTTAAGCGCCTCACCAAAGACGCTGAAGTTCTTGCTGATGTCGTAGCTCGTCGTCAGATCGATCTGGAAGCTCTGGTTGACGAAGGTCGGCTCCGACCCGAACGAACCGGTGTTCTGGTTTTGGCCGAACTGGAGCAGATATTTGTCGCGCCAGTTGACCGCGGTGCGGAACTGGAAACCGCCCTTGTCATAGAAGCCGACGAAGTTGGCCGAATTGGCGAGGCCGGTGACGGCGAAGCCGGTCTGGCTGATGTTGGTGCTGTCATAGGGCCGGTTGGTGTTGACGAAGGTGGCATTGGCCTGGAAGCCGAAGCCGGTATCGCCGAACACCTGTTGCAGCGCCAATTCGACGCCGCGCACGGTGGCGTCGGGGCCATTGACCTGCTGCGACACGGCGAAGCTCGCCAACGTGCCGGTCGTCGGGTCGATCACGCCGTTGATCGCCTGCCGCGTCACGCCGCCGACGATGAAGTTGCTGACGTTCTTGAGGAAGAAATTGACCGCCAGATAGGAGTTGCGACGGTAATACCATTCAGCGCCAAGATCAAAATTATCGGCAAGATAGGGTTTCAATGTGGCGTTGCCGCCGCTCGCCGACAGCGCGCCGACGCGCTGACCGCTGCCGACGTTGAGCACCGGATTGAGCAGGCTGAGTGACGGACGGGTCAGCGTGCGCGATGCATCGATACGCAGGATCAGATTGTCGGTCAGTTCCAGCTTCGCATCCACGCTTGGCAGGAGGTACGAGTAGGAATTCCTTACCGTGTTGGCTTGTACTGCGGTGTAGCCAGGAGGCACGCCGTTGCCGCCGGCAGGAATAGACAGCAGCGTCGGGTCGGCGATGCTTGTTTGGAAGTAGATCGGCAGTCGGCCCTGACCGGTCGACACGAGGTTTGTCACCTCGTTGCGTAACCCTGCATTGAATGTGAACGGCAGGCTGCCGATCTCGGTCTTGAAGTTGGCGCTGAAATACAGCGACCACGTCCGCTCGCGGACGCGCAGCACACTGCCCGGATCGACTGCCTCGTCGAATGTGCCCGTGAAGCCGTTGACACTGCCGTAGTTGAAGCCCGGCACCGTCGTCGCCGACGGGTTGCCGAGGCTGGTCAGGTAATTCTGATAGGCGATCGGGCTGAACACGAACACCGACGGCGGCAGGCTGCCCTTGAAGCCCGGGATGAAGTTGTTGAGGCTGACCGAGCCCTGATAGAGGCTCGACGGCAGCGGCGAGATGCCCGTCGTGCTGCCCGACGGCGCACCATAGCCGGCATAAGCCTGCCAGAAGTTGTTGGTGAAGGTGCTCTGATTGCGGAAGTTGAACGTGTCCTGATAATATTGGCCGCCGGCCTTCAGGGTGACGTTGTCCTGCTTCCAGGTGGCGTTGCCGCGGAACTGGACGAGCTCGTCGGTATTGTGCTGCGTCTGGTTGACGGTAACGTGGCTGCCGATCAGTGACTGATCCGCCCAGCCGGCAGAGTTGCCCGCCGGACCGTAGCCGCTGATCGTCGGGAAGGCATCCTTGCTGTCGCCGAGCACGCTGAAGCGCAAATTGTTGCTCAGCGCATTGCCGTACCCGATGTCGCCATTGGCGCTGCCGATGACGTTGCCGGGGTTGAGCCAGCTCTTGGCGTAAGCGACGTCGCCTTCCAGCGTCAGGTTGCTGGTCGCGTCATATTTGACGTTGAGGCCGGTCTGGTTGGTCTGCAGGATCTGCTTGTTGAGCGCGGCGGTGAAATCGGTCGGCGTGCCGGTCTGGGTAAAATCGGTCGCGGTGCCGTTCGAATCGAGCGTGACGTTGCGCAGCGAGCCCTGGCTGAACCAGACGCCGAACGCGTAATTCTCCTGCGTGATCTTCTGGCGCGAGAAGTTGTTGTCGATCGTCAGCATCAGATCATCGGAAGGATGATATTGCAGCGCGATGCGCGCATCGACGCGCTCGTCCTGCACGCGCTGCTGCTCGGCGCCATATTGCTGCGGGAACCAGCCCGGAAGATTCTGTCGGTTGCTCGCGGTGGCGTAGGCGGCCGAATTGGTGTCCGCGGTCGGCGTGCAGGTGCCGGTGAAGCCGGCGAGCTGGCAGGGCGCGTAGTTGCCGCCGGGCCAACCCGACACATAGACACGATTGGTATCGGTATCACGCTTGGTGTAGATGACGTCGGCGAGGACGCCGAACGTCTCGTCCTTGTTGGTGCTGCTGATCAGCAGGCCGCCGGTCGGCACGATCTTGCCCGAACGATCCTGGATCGATCCCGAACCGGTCGCGGCGACGCGGAAGCCGGGATGGTCGAACGGCTTGGGGAAGGCGATGTCGACGGTCGCGCCGATCGAGCTCGATGCGAGCGAGACGTCGGGAGTCTTAAGCACACTGAGCTGGCCGATGAAATCGACGCCGACGGTCGAGAAGTCGATCTGGCGACCGCCGGTCGCGGTCGAGATGCGGCGGCCGTCGTACAGCGTGGTGTTGAAGTCGCCGCCGAAGCCGCGGACGGTGATGCCGGTCGGCTCGCCGCGCGATCCGTTGCGCTGGATCGACACGCCGGGCAGGCGCTGAAGCGAGGCGGCGACGTTCGAATCGGGGAATTTGCCGATGTCCTCGGCGGAGATGACGTCGACGACGCCCGACGAGGTACGCTTGAGGTCGAGGTTGCGCTGGAGCGACCCGCGCAGACCGACGACGACGATATCCTCGCCGGGACCTTCCGCGCTATTGCCCTGCGACACGTCCTGCGCGGTGGCGGCATCCTGAGGCTGGCCCGCCTCCGACGCGGTGGTCGTGTTGGCGGTCGACGGCACCGCAGGCTGCGGCGCGGCGGGCTGGCTGGTCGTGCTGTTCTGCAGATTGCCGTCCTGCGCCAGCGCGGGCGAAGCCCAGCCGAAACCGGCGAGGCTGGTGGCGCAGGCAAGAACGTGAAGCCGGCGGAACCCGCGGGCTCCACAACGGGCGCGCGTAGACGTAGACATTAGGCATCCCCTCTTCTGATGCGCATGACCCCTTCTGGCGGGGGCGTGGGCGCGTGTTCATTTCTTTCGCGATTCGCCGGCACGACGCCAGGAACCATCTCGAACGGTAGCGCTCACAATAATGGGCCGGTGTGGATTTGCAAGCATTTGTAAGAGTGATCGTCGCTTTGCATCGGCGACGGATCGTGCGAATTGCAGCGCTACCAAAAGCAAGGTGATGGAGGGGCCGATGCCGGACTGGCAGATGTTGAACCGCGCGGATCATGCCGCGCTGCGCCTGTCGCGCCGGATCGACACCCCGCGCCACTTCGCCCAGATCGTCGCGGACGAATTCCTCAAGGCGGCGCCTTATTATCCGATCCTGTTCACCAAACACCCCGAGACCGGCGCCTTTTATGCCGGTGTGGTGATGGGGCTGGAGCCTGGGCGCAATCTGCTGAGCGCGGATGGCGCGCTCCGCGACTATCGGCCGGCGGACCTCGAGCGACAGGGGTTCTTCATCGCCGAGGGGCAGGTCGTGATCGATCGCGAGCATGCCGCGTTCGCAAAGGACGAGGGCGCCGCGCTGTTCGAAGCGACCGGCGAGGCGACGCCTGCGCTCAAGCGCGTCCAGCAGGCGCTGCACACGCTCGACCAGGGTCTTGCCGCGACCGACGCCTTCATCCGGCGGCTGCTCGATCACTGGCTGCTCGAACCGATCGACGTCGCGATGCAGTTCGACAATGGCCAGAGCGTGCAACTCGACGGCCTCTACACCATCAGCCTCGATGCGCTGCACGCGCTGCCCGACGAGGCGGCGCTGGCGCTGTTCCGGGCGGGCGACCTGCAACTCGCTTATGCGCAGACCACTTCGGTGCGGCATCTGCGCACGCTCGGGCGGATCCACAACGATCGGCTCGCGGCGGCGGCGCGATGATCGCCGAGGCGCCGGCGGCGGCGCTCGCCGATCCCGCCGCCTTCCGGTCGCAGGTCGTCGCGGCGGGGGCGCCGGTCGTGCTGCGCGGCGTCGCACGCCATTGGCCGATGCTCGCCGGCGGGCGAGAGGCGGTGATCGCGGCACTGTCGGCGGCGGATGCCGGCCAGTCGGCGGAAATGTTCATCGGCCGCCCGGCGATCGGCGCGCGCTATTTCTATGACGAGGCGCTCGCCGGGTTCAACTTCACGCGCGAGATGGTGCCGTTCCGCGACGCGCTGACCCGCATCGTCGCGACCGCCGAGGCGGCCGACCGGCCGAGCCTGTACATGGGATCCTTGCCGGCCGAGACCTATCTGCCGGGGATCGCGGCGGCGGTGCGGCTGCCGTTCGTACCGGCCGACGTCTCGCCGCGGGTTTGGATCGGGCATGCCTCCAGCGTCGCCTGTCATTACGATGCGATGGACAATGTCGCCTGCGTCGCAGCGGGCCGCCGCCGCTTCACGCTCTATCCGCCGGAAGCGATCGGCGATCTATATGTCGGACCAATAGACCATACGATGGCCGGCCAGCCGGTCGGCCTCGCGGTCGGCAGCCCGCCCGGCAATACCCGCTTCCCGCGTTTCGAGCGCTGGCGGGATCGCGCCGAGCTGGTCGATCTCGAACCCGGGGATGCACTCTATGTCCCCAAATTGTGGTGGCATCAGGTCGAGGCGACCGATCCGGTCAACGTGCTGGTCAATTACTGGTGGGACGGTTTCGCCGATGGTCCCGAAGCGCCTTATACGACGATGCTGCTGGCGATGCTCGCGATCGCCGAACGCCCCGCGGCGGAGCGGGCGGCGTGGCGGGCATGGTTCGACCATTATGTCTTCCGGCCGGAGCGGCATCCGCTGCATTTCCTGCCCCCTGCCAAACATGGCATCCTCGATGGTCAGCCGGCCAGCCGCAGCCGCATCCGCGATCTGGTGATGCGGTTGCTGCGTGGCGGTTGATCAGCGCGGGCGCAGCGTCACCTCGACCGGCGTCGTTGCGAGCGGCAGCGTGACGCCGCCGCGTTCCGCCGTGCCGCCGGCGACGGCATAGTCCCGCCCGGCCGGCGTGGTGCGCGCGACGAACAGCCGCGCGGCGGGCGTGGCGGCATCGGCGGGATCGAGCGTCAGCGTGATCGCTCCCGTCTTCGGCGCGTAGCGCGCCGCGGCGATCCGACCGGCGGCGAGCGTGATCCACTGGCCGGCGGGGGCGATGAAGAGCCGCGTGCGGGCGCCGTCGCGCGGCCGGATCGTCACGCTGCCGGCGGCCTGTGTCACCTCGCCGCCGAAGCCGAGCCAGCCGAAGGTCGGGTCGTCGACCAGATAGCTCGCCACCGCATAGGCATGCGCGAAATAGCCCATGCCATAGTCGCCGCTATACGCATCCCATTGCATCCGGTCGGGCCAGGCATGGAAGGCGGCGGAGGCAAAACCATCGCGATCGATGTTGGTGACCCCACCCATCAGCCCGCCGTAGGCGACGCGCAGCAGATGCAGATCGGTGGGATCGCGGCGGAATGAATCGAACAGCGGCAGCGCATTGTTGGTCGAACCGTAATGGTGGATCTGCCGCTCGATCCGCGCCGTCTTGCCGCCGTAGAGGAAGTCCCAATAGCGGCGCGCATTGCCGTTATAGCCCCAGCTCGGCAGAGTCGGATCATAGCCGAGGATCACCTCACGCGTCTGCACCGCCTGCCGCTCATAGCCGAAATGGCGCAGCCAGTCGTAAACCTCGGGCTGGCCGGTCGAATCCCACGCCATCTCGCTGCCGAACGGATAGCGCAGGCCTGCCCAATGGTCGGTTCGCGCGCGCATCAGCGCCTCGATCCGATCGGCTTCGGCGGTCATCCCCTCGCGGCGCAGATCGGCGAGGATGTCGAGGAAGACGTTGCCCTCCATCTGGCCGAATTGCGTATAATAGGGCGCGTCGCGCATCATCGCGACGATCGTCGTCTGCGCCCAGTCGAGATACCAGCGCCAGTCATGCCGCGTGACGAGGCCGACATGGTTGCGCGCCAGCCGGTAGAGCACCCAATGGCCGATCGCGACATGCGGATAATTGTACGATCGGCCGAGATCGCCGGCCTGTTTGGCATCCCACGCCGTCCAGCTCTTCCACGCCGCCGGATCGCGATACAGCGTCGGGAAGCGGGCGGGATCGTAATAGAACAGGCTCTTGCGCACGCCGCCGCGATGCGGCCCGTCGGCGACCTGCAAGCGGCCGACCACTGTTTCGTCGACGAGCCGCTCGAGCTTGGCGACCTCGGCCGCATCGGGATGATCGAGCTGCTTCATCATCGCCGCGACCCAGCTGCCCGCGCCGCCCTCGTCGCTCATCCCGGCGATCCACACGCGCGGTTCGACATCGACGATCCGCTGCGCCTCGTGGTCATAGGTGAGGATCGCGGGCGAGCGGCCGAACGGATCGCCTTTGCCCTCATACCATTGCCGCGTCGTCGCAAACCGGCCGAGCGCCGCCATCGTCGTGTCGAGCGGCCGGGTGACGTAATAGCTGACCGTCTGCTGCTGCCCGTCGGCATAATGGAGCGTCAGCCGCGCCGGGCCATAGCCATGGCTGCGGATCGCCAGCCGCGTCCAGCCGTGGATGCTGCCCGCGCGCCGGACGGCGAGCGCGTCCGCCGGGCTGCTGTCGAAGCCGGTGAGGCGCGACGGCGCGCGGACGAACAGGCTGGCGCTCTGTTCGGTCGGCACGACATAGCCGGGCAGGCCGATCGCGACCGGGCGGCGCTGCGCGATCAGCGTCGGTTCGATGCCGCGGATCGTCGGCGCGGCGACGAAGCGGACGCCGACCTCCAGCGACGCACCCGGCGCGAGCAGGCGGCTGGTCGGCGCATTCCATTGCCCACCGGCGTTGCGCCATTCGCGCTCGGCGAACCCGCGCGAGTGGACGAGCCAGTCGTAAAAGCCCTCGAACGTCTGTTCGCGGCGCGTCTTTTCGGTGAACACCGCGTCCGCCGGCGCATGCGCGGCATCGGCGAGCGGGGCATAGGCCTCGAACGGCGTATCGCGGCCGGGCAGGACGAGCAGCGCCGGACCCTGGCCGTTGAGCCGGGTCACCTGGAGATAACCGGCGTCGCGGCCGATATAGGGATCGGCGAAGCTCGCCTGCGCATGCGCCTGATCGAGGTCGCGTCCGGTGATGATATTGTCGAAGGCCATCGGCATGCCGAGCCCGCCGATCTCGACCGCGGCCGCGCTGCGGTTGGTCAGCCGGAAGCGCAGGGCGAGCGCGCCGCGATCGATCTGCCAGCGGCGCTCGACGAGGAGCGGCATGCCGTCGCCCATCGTCGCGGTGATGTCCGCCGCGGCGATCGTGCCGCGCGGCGTCGGCAGCGCGACGATCGGCCGGCGGCGATGCGCCGAGCCGAAGTCGCGCCACGTCCCGCCCGCGACGCGCAGCCGCAGGTCGAGATCCCCGACGTGATTATAGCCATCCCCCGACCGCTCCGCCTCGCGCGCGGTCGGCACGAAGCTGAAGGCCGGCTCGCCGGCGGGGGAGAGCTGCGCCAGCGTCTGCGTGTCGGCGCGCAGCGTACCGTGCAGCGCGCCGATCGCGAATGGCGTGACCGGCACCGCCGGTGCCGCCCCGGCGAGGAGGAACAGCGCGCCGAGCGCGGGCAGGCGGGTGATCGACATCCGGGCCCTTCGTCCTAGAACCGTATGGTCGCGCCGGCGAAGATCCGCCGACCCAGCACATCATAGACGCCGGGATAGGTATTGCCGTTGCCGAAGAGATTGAGCACGCCCGACGCCAGCGCCGGCGGGCTCTTGTCGAGCAGATTGTTCGCGCCCAGCCGCAGCGACAGATTGTCGTTGATCGCGACCGCCGCGGTAAGATCGAAATAGCTGTAGGCGGGGATGCGCGCGTCGATCGGGTCGGCATCACCGGTCAGGAAGCTGTTGCTCGACGTCGACGACAGGCGGGTGGCGTCGAGGTAGCGCCAGTTGGCCGACAGGCTGACCGTGTCGTCGGGGCTCCAGGTGACGCGCAGATTGTGCCGCCAGGTCGGATTGGGCTGGCCGCACGAATAGCCGAACAGCCCCTTGCAGTCATAGGTGCCGCCGCCGGGCAGCGGCTGCGTGATCTGCTGGAGCAGATAGGTGCCGACGAAATCGGTGGCGATCTTGCCGAACTTGCCGAGGCGGATGACGACCGTCCCGGTGACGTCGAGGCCCGAGGTCTGCAGATAGCCGGTGTTGAGCGTCGTCGACACGACATAGCCGGTGCCGAAGATCGAGCCGGTCAGCGGGTCGCGATGGAACAGCCCGCAATAGAAGGGATTGCCGGTCGAGAAGCATTGGCCGATCGTCGTGTTGAGATCGATGCTGCCGATATAGTCCTCCACCTTGATGTGATAATAATCGAGCGAGACCGACAGGGTCCGGCCGCCGTTCGGCGCGAAGACGGCGCCGGCGGTATAGGTGTCGGCCTTTTCGGGCTTCAGGTTGCGGTTGCCGCCGAACTGGCCGGTGCACTGATCGGCCGGACATTCGATGACGAGGCGATTGTTGTACTGCGCCGCGGTGACGCCGGTGAGCTGGCACGCGGCGAGCGAGGCGGTCGGGGCCGCGCCGGCGCAGGGATCGGTGGCATTGGCATTGCCGAGCGACAGGTTGGAGAACAATTCGGTGATATTGGGGGCGCGGATCGCGCGGTTGTAGCTGGCGCGCAGGCGCAGCGGCTCGACCACCTGCCAGCTGAGTTCGCCCTTGTAGGTGAAGGCGTTGTAGCTCGACCGGAAGCCGGTGGAATCCTGCCGGTTCTTATAGGACGAGTAGCGGAAGCCGCCGTTGAGCGTCAGGCCGCGGATGAACGGCTTGTCCTGCACCAGCGGCAATTCGATTTCGCCGAAGCCTTCGTTGACCGCGATGATGCCGTCCGAATTCTGCGTGCCGGCCGCCAACGCCAGTTCGTCTCCGGTGAACAGCAAGGTCTCGCGACGGTGCTCGCCGCCGAGGACGATGCCGACGCCGTCATGCGCGAACGGACTGGTGATACCGAATTCGCCGAGATCGCCGGTGACGCTGCCCGAGATGACGCTGAGCGCATAGCGGCCCTGCGTCGACTTGGGGGCGTAGAGGTAATTGGCCGCGGCGCTGGTGATCGCATTGGCCTGGAAGACGTTGACCGGAACGCATGCCGTATCCGTTCCGTCGAGCACCGACTGGCAGACGGCACCGCCCTTGCCGTCGGGCACGGCGAGCAGCGCGCGCTGCGCCTTGGCGACGCTGACGTCGTTCAGATAGGTCTCGTCGTAATGCGCGACCGAGCGCAGTACGCTGGCGTCATAATGGAACCCGCTGCCGAGATCGCCGCGGACGCCGACCATCGACCGGAAATCCTCATGTTGCAGGCTGTCGCGCCGTGGCAGCGCGCCGGTGCCGCTGAGCCGGTAGCCGATCAGCGTGTTCTGCGTCGCCGCTGTGCCGGCGGCAGTGCCGCACAGCGTCTGCGCCTGGCTGGCGCTGAGCAGCGGGTTGTTGCAGGTGACCGTATAGGTCTGCCCGAAATAGAGCGCCGAGGGAGCGACCTGCGAGAAGCTCTTGTCCTTCATATACATGAAGCTGCCGTAGATTTCCGCGGCGGGGGCGATCTTGAGGTGCAGGAAGGCGCCGGCATTGTAGCGGTCGTCGGCGCGCTGGATATAGTTCAGCGGCGCGTAATTATAGGCATAGACGGAGCTGACATAGGGAACCCAGGTGCGGCTGCCGTCGATGCTGTTGGTCAGCTTCTGTCCCGCGGCCGGACCGGCGAGCGGGGTGAAGGTGCCATAAGGCGTGTTGCTCGACCCGCCGCAGGTGAAGGTGGTGGATGCGCTGTTGAGCGCACAGGCCGACACGTCGCGGGTCGATTGCAGCACCGGATCGGTATGGCGATAGCCCGCATAAGCGGTGATGTTGAGCCGCCCGTCGAGGAAGGTCTTGCCGACCGCGGCGTTGACGTCCTGCTTGCCGCCGTCGCGGACATGTTCGGGCGCGTTGCTATAGCCGCGCGCGCCGATGATCGAGCGCAGGAAGCTGTTGTCGTTGGTGTGATCGGCGACGCTCGACTGGACGTCGAGGCGGACGCCGTCGAGTTTGTCGCGCAGGATGAAATTGACCACGCCCGACAGCGCGTCGGAGCCGTAGACCGCGGAGGCGCCGCCGGTCGCGACGTCGATGCGCTCGACGACCGCCGAGGGGACGAAATTGATGTCGATCGCCTGGGTCGGCAGCATGCGCTGGCCGTTGATCAGCGTCAGCACGCGGCTCGCGCCAAGATTGCGGAGGTTGACGTTCGCAGTGCCGTCGGACCCGTTCGAGACGTTCTCGTTGGCGTCGGCGGTGAACTGCGGCAACCGGTTGAGGACGTTTTCGACATTGGTCGCGCCCTGCAGCGCGAGCTCCTGGGCGTTGACGGTGGTCAGCGGGCTGTTGCTGATCAGATCGGGGCGGCGGATGCGGGTGCCGGTCACCACCACCTCTTCGCTCGCCTCCGCATCGGGCTTGTCGGTCAGCGTCGCGGCGCCGGTATCGGCCTGCGGTACCGGGGCGATCTGCGCAGACGCCGCGTGGCTGACGAGCGCGCAGGCGAGCGCGGCAAGACCCGCGGACACACGTAATGCGGTAGGCAATTTAGTCATTCTGACGCCCCTTTCATCGCAACTTTCTGTCGCTGATTCGAGCAAGCGATACATGTCAATAATAAGGTATACAATATCCGTCTGGCGTCGCTGGCAAATTTCCTATATCCATCGTATACGATAAGTCGGAAGGAGCGGGCGATGGTGTCGCGGCGTGAGGTGATGATGGGGACCGCGGCACTGTCGTTCGCCGGCAGGACGTTCGCCGCGGCGATGCCGACCCCCATGGCGCAGGCCCGCCCTTTGCCGCTGGCCGCGATCCGCCTGCATCCGTCGGATCAGGCGACGGCGGTGGCGGTCAATCACCGCTATCTGCTGCGGCTCGACCCCGACCGGCTGTTGCACAACGTGCGGCTCTATGCGGGACTGCCACCGAAGGCGGCGATCTACGGCGGCTGGGAGAGCGATACGATCGCCGGCCATACGCTCGGCCATTATCTCAGCGCGCTGGCGCTCACCTGGCAGCAGACGCACGATGCCGAGCTGCACCGCCGCGCCGACTATATCGTCGGCGAGCTGGCGCTGGCACAGGCGACGCGCGGCACCGGCTATGTCGGCGCGCTCGGCCGCAAGACCAAGGACGGCACGATCGTCGATGGCGAAGTGATCTTCGCCGAGATCCGGCGTGGCGAGATCACCTCGGGCGGGTTCGATCTCAACGGCTCCTGGTCACCGCTGTACACCGTCCATAAGTGGCTCGCCGGGCTGCTCGACGTCCATCAGACCTGGGGGGATCCGCGCGCACTCGGCGTGGCGGAGGGGCTCGCCGGCTATATCGCCGGCGTCTTCGCGGCACTGACCCCGGCGCAGGTGCAGACGGTGCTCGGCTGCGAATATGGCGGCCTCAACGAAAGCTATGCCGAGCTCCATGCGCGCACCGGCGATGCCCGCTGGCTGCGCATGGCGCGGCTGATCCATGACGACACGGTGCTCGATCCGCTCGCGCGCGGAGAGGATCGGCTCGCCAACCTCCATGCCAATACGCAGGTGCCCAAGCTGATCGGCCTCGCCCGGCTGTACGAGGTGGCGGGCGATCCCGCCGCGGCGGCTGCGGCGCGCACCTTCTGGAACGCGGTGACCGCGCATCATTCCTATGTCATCGGCGGCAACGCCGACCGCGAATATTTCACCGCGCCGGACACCATCGCCGATCACATCACCGAACAGACGTGCGAACATTGCAACACGTACAACATGCTCAAGCTGACTCGGCAGCTATGGTCGTGGCAGCCGGACGGCGCCCTGTTCGATTATTACGAGCGTGCGCACCTCAATCATGTGCTTGCGCAGCAGGACCCGGCGACGGGTGGCTTCACCTATATGACGCCGCTGATGAGCGGCGTGGCGCGTGACTATTCGACCACCGCCGACGATGCCTTCTGGTGCTGCGTCGGATCGGGGATGGAGAGCCACGCGAAACATGGCGATTCCGTCTTCTGGGAGGGGACGGACGGCACCTTCTACGTCAACCTCTACACCGCCGCCGATGCCGACTGGGCGGCGCGCGGCGCGACCGTGTCGCTGGCGACGCGCTATCCGTTCGAGGGCGAAGCGACGCTGACCTTCGCCAAGCTGCGCGCCGGGCGCTTCCCGGTGGCGCTGCGCATCCCGGCCTGGGCGGGGGAGGGCGCGCGCGTCACCGTCAACGGCGCCGCGGTAACGCCCGTCCGCGCCCGCGGCTATGCGATCGTGACGCGGCACTGGCGCGCGGGCGACCGGATCGCGATCGAACTCCCGCTCGCCCTGCGGCTCGAGCCGGCGCCGGGCGATCCGCGCACCGTCGCGCTGGTGCGAGGGCCGCTTGTGCTTGCCGCCGACCTCGGCCCGGCGACGACGCCGTGGGCGCAGGCGGACCCGGCGTTGGTCGGCAGCGATCTGCTCGCCGGCATCGTCGCCACCGATGCTACGGCGGCGCGCTACGCGACGCGCGGCATTTTGCGACCGGGGGACCGCGACATCGTCCCCTTCTACCGCCAATATCGTCGCCGCAGCGCCGTCTATTTCCGGCGCTTCGACGATGCCGAATGGCGGCGCGAGGAGGCGGCGTTCACCGCCGAACAGGCGCGGCTGCGCGATATCGCCGCACGGTCGGTCGACGTCATGCACCTTGGCGAGATGCAGCCCGAGCGCGACCACGGCCTGACCAGCGAACTCTCCTATCCGCTCACCTACCGCGGCCGGGCGGGGCGCGATGCCCGCTCGGGCGGCTGGTTCGAATGCACGATGGCGGTGCGGCCGGGGCCGCTGCTGCTCCAGGCGACTTATTGGGGCGACGAACGGCCGCGCGACTTCGACCTGCTCGTCGACAATGTCAGGGTGGCGACACAGCATCTCGCCAACGATCATCCGGGGCGCTTCTTCGACGTCGTCTATCCGCTTCCCGAACCGCTGACCCGCGGCAAGAGCAAGGTCCGCATCCGCGTCGTGCCGCATAACGGCAGCAGTGCGGGGCCGGTATTCGGCCTGCGCATCTACACCGCCAAGCCGGGAGAGACGCTGTGACCGACTCCGGAATCACGATGACGCTCGCCGCGCTGCGCGCGCTGGCGCAGGCGAAGCTCAAGGCGGTCGGTCTCGCCGCGGATCATGCCGACGCGGTGGCGGAGACGATGGTCGCGGGCGAACGCGACGGCTGTGCCAGCCACGGCATCTACCGCCTGCTCGTCGCCGCGGCGAGCGTGCGCGCCGGCGTCGTCGTGCCCGACGCGCGGCCGGTGGTCAGCCGTCCGGGCAAGGCGCTGGTCCGCGTCGACGGTGGCGGCGGTTTCGCGCAGCTCGCCTTCGCACACGGGCTGCCGGTGCTGGTCGAGGCGGCGCGCACGCATGGTATCGCCGCGCTGGCGCTCAACCATGTCGTGCATTTCGCGGCGCTGTGGCCGGAGGTCGAGGCGCTGGCGGAACAGGGGCTCGTCGCGCTTGCGGTCACGCCGTCGCACGCCTGGGTGGCGCCGGCGGGCGGCACCAAGCCGGTGTTCGGCACCAACCCGATCGCCTTCGGCTGGCCGCGACCGGGGCAGGCGCCGTTCGTCTTCGACTTCGCGACCAGCGTCGTCGCGCGTGGCGAAATCGAATTGCACCGCCGCGCCGGGCTGCCGGTACCGGAGGATTGGGGCTATGACGCCGAGGGTGCGCCGACCACCGATGCCAAGGCGGTGCTGGACGGCGCGATGCGCACCTTCGGCGGCCACAAGGGGTCGGCGCTGGCGGCGATGGTCGAGCTGCTCGCCGGACCTCTGATCGGCGATATGACCAGCCGCGAATCGCTGGCGCGCGACGGCGGCCGCGGCGGTTCGCCGATCGGCGGCGAGCTGATCGTCGCGATCGATCCCGCCGGCTTCCTCGGCGAGGAGACCGCGGCGCATCTCGCCCGGGCCGAGGCGATGTTCGCCGCGATCGAGGCGCAGGGCGCGCGTCTGCCCTCGGCGCGCCGCTATGCCGCCCGGGCGCGCAGCCTGGCCGAGGGGGTGGTGGTGCCCGCGGCGCTTCATGCCGAGATCATGGCGATCGGGGGGGCGGCATGACGGTGGCGCTGATCCTCGCCGCGGCGCTGCTCATCGCGCCTGCCCCGGCCCCAGCAGCGCCCGCCGGGAACGCAGATGCCCGGCTACGCGCGCTCTACACCGGGGAATATAATTGGCGGAAACTGCAACAGCCGCCGAGCGAGGACGATGACAAGGACAGCGTTCGCGGCCTCCCCGACGTCGGCCCGGCGGCGCAGGCGGCCAAACTCGCCCGCTGGACGCAGACGGCGGCGGCGCTCGCGGCGATCCGGCGTGACGATCTGTCGCCGGCGGCGCGGCTCGACTATGGTGTCTATGCCGCGCAGATCCGCGCCTTGCTCGCCGAGCAGCGCTTCCGTGACTATGAGAAGCCGCTCACCTCCGACTCGAGCTTCTGGAGCGATCTTGCCGATCAGGCGCGTGAGCCTTTTTCGCGGCCGGCGGATTACACGCGCTATCTGGCGATGCTGCGCGACGTGCCGCGCTACTTTGACCAGAATATCGCCAATATGCGCGCCGGACTGGCGCGCGGCTTCACGCCGCCGCGGGTGACGCTGACCGGCCGCGACATCGGCGTCGCGCAGGTCGTGACGGCGGGCGCCGGCGAGGGATCGCCCTTCTTCACGCCGTTCCGGACGATGCCGGCGACCATGCCCGCGGCGCAGCAGGCGGCGTTGCGGGCCGAGGCGTTGAAGGTGATCCGCGACGCGGTGGTGCCGGCGCACCAGCGCCTGCTCGCGTTCCTGCGCGACGATTACATTCCCCGTGCGCGCATCGGGCTCGCCGCCTACGACCTGCCGGACGGCAAGGCCTATTATCAGTCGAAGGTCGCCGAATATACGACGCTCGGCCAGACGCCCGAGCAGGTCCACGCGATCGGCCTTGCCGAGGTGGCGCGCATCCGGGCGCGGATGCAGCAGGTGATGACGACGGTCGGCTTCACCGGTGATCTGCCGGCCTTCCTTGCGATGCTGCGCCATGATCCGCGCTTCTATGCCAAGACGCCGCAAGCGTTGCTCGATCGCGCCGCGTGGATCGCCAAGACGTTCGACGGCAAGGCGGCGCGCTATTTCGGGCGGCTGCCGCGCGCCCGCTTCGCGATCAAGCCGGTGCCGGCCGATCTGGCGCCTTTCTATACCAGCGGTCGCGGCGGGCCGGGTGTCTATCTGGTCAATACCTACGACCTGCCGTCGCGCGCGCTCTACGCGTTGCCGGCGCTGACGCTGCACGAAAGCGCGCCCGGCCATGCCTTCCAGATGCCGCTGGCGGCGGAGAACCATGACCTGCCCGCCTTCCGCCGCGACACCTATCTGTCCGTCTATGGCGAGGGCTGGGCGCTCTATTGCGAGGCGCTGGGCGAGGAGATGGGGATGTATGAGACCCCCTATGACCTGTTCGGCATGCTGAGCTACCAGTCGTGGCGCGCCGCGCGGCTGGTCGTCGATACCGGTATCCACGCGATGGGCTGGAGCCGCGAGCGGGCGCAGGCCTATCTGCGCGACAATACCGCACTCGCCGACCATGAGATCGAGACCGAGGTCGATCGCTACATCGCCTGGCCGGGGCAGGCGCTGAGCTATTATACCGGCGAACTGGCGATCCAGGCGGCGCGGCGGCGGGCGGAGACGGCGCTCGGTCCGCGCTTCAACATCCGGGCCTTCCACGACACGGTGCTGGCGCTCGGGTCGGTGCCGATGCCCGAACTCGACCGGCGGATCGACGCGTTCATCGCGGCCGGCGGCAAGGGGCCGTATCCCGACGAGGAGAAATAAGAGCCGTCGAACGGCTGGCGTGATCCTGCCCGGCGTTGCAGGATCACGCCGTCATCTCAATCGAACGGGCGGTCGATCGACGGCTGCGGTTCGGTGAACCACGCCGCACCGTCGGCGGTGACGTGGAAATGATCCTCCAGGCGGATGCCGTAGCGGTCGGGCACGACGATCATCGGCTCGTTGGAGAAGCACATGCCGGGTGCCAGCGGCGTGGTATCGCCGCGGACCAGATAGGCGGGTTCGTGGATCGACAGGCCGATGCCGTGGCCGGTGCGATGCGGCAGCCCGGGCAGGCGATAGTCGGGTCCGAGCCCCGCTCCCTCCAGCACGCGCCGCGCCGCCGCGTCGACCGCCTCGCATGGCACGCCGGGCCGCACGGCGGCGAAGGCCGCGGCCTGCGCCTCCTTCTCCAGCGCCCAGGTCGCGCGGATATCGTCGTCGACGCGGCCGAAGGCATAGGTGCGGGTGATGTCCGACTGATAGCCGTGGATCGCGCAGCCGGTGTCGACCAGCACCAATTGGTCTTCGGCGAGCAGCTGATCGCCGGGCAGGCCATGCGGAAAGGCGGTGGCGGTGCCGAATTGCACCGCACAGAAGGTCGATCCCGGCGCGCCGAGCGCGCGATGCGCGTCGTCGATGAAGCGCTTCACTTCGCTGGCCCGGATGCCGGGGGCGAGGATGCGCGCGGCGCGGCGCTGGACTTCGAGCGTCATCGCCTTGGCCTGGGCCATCAGCGCGAGCTCGGCGGGCGATTTGATCATCCGCAACGCATCGATGATCGTCGCCCCGTCCTGAAGCACGAGCCGGGTGCCGAGCCGCCGCGCCGCCGCATACGGCAACAGCGGGTCGAGCGCGAGCGTCGCGCCCGCCGGCAAGGCCTGGACGACCAGCGCGTGCGGATCCTCATCCTCTTCCCACAGCCGCAGATCGGCGGCGATCTCGAGCTCGGCGAGCAGCGAGCCGCGTTCGAACGCCGGGCAGATCACGATCGGTTCGCCGTCGACCGGCAGCAGCAGCGCGACCAGCCGCTCGGTCGGCGACCAGCCGACGCCGGTGAAGTAGCGCAGCGAGGCGCCGGCGGTGACGAGCAGCGCATCGGCGCCCTGTTCGGCGGTCAGCGCGCGGGCGCGGGCAAGTCGATCGCTGCGCTCGCCCGCCCCGATCACCGGCGCGGGATCGGACCAGACAGAAAGGGTGGCGAGCTCCGCCGCTGCGGTCGATCCGCCGATGGTCATCGTCTTGCTCCGAAACGTTCGAGGGAAAAGGGCGCGCAATCGACCGGCGCGGGGCGATCCGCGATCAGCGCGGCGACGATCTCGCCCGTCGTCGCGGCGAGCGTCAAGCCGAGATGCTGGTGGCCGAAGGCGTAGACCAGATTGGCGACGCGCTTCGAACGGCCGATCGCCGGCAGATAATCGGGCAGGGTCGGGCGGGCGCCCATCCAGCGGCTGAACGGCGGTGCCATCGCCAGCCCGAGCGCCCGGACCTGCGCTTCGAGCCGCTGCCATTTGCGCGGATCGGGCGGCGCGGCGGCATTGCCGAATTCGACGAAGCCCGACGCCTGGACGCGATCGGCGTAGCGGGTGACGATCATCGAGCGTTCCTCGAAGACGATCGGCGGACAATCGGCGGGCCAGTGATCGGCGGCGGCACGGATATGATAGCCGCGCTCGGCGATCAGCGGTGCCGGCTCGCCGGCGGCGGCGAGCAGCGGCGCGCTGCCGATCCCCGCCGCGACCAGCACCAGGTCGGCGTCATGGCCGACGATCGTCGCCCGGCCATCACGGACGGCGACGTTCGCGGCGGCGCGGACGATCCGTCCGCCGGCGCTTTCGAGCGCGGCTTCGAGCGCATCGGCGAGCGTGGAGAGGTCGGCGATCTGGCCGCTGCCGGTGAAGCGGACCGCGCCTGCGATCGGCACCGCGCAGACCGCGGCGATGCGGGTGCGGTCTTCGGCACCGGCGTCGGCGACCGTCACCGCTCCGGTTTCGGCCCGTCGCCACGCCGCGGCGCCGGCCTGCGCCGCGCGCGCATCGCACCAGGCGACGAGATGCCCGTCCTCGCGCAGCAGGCCGTGCGTGTCGAGCGAGGCGGCGAGCCGTCGCCATGCCGGCATCGCGGTGGCGAGCAGGCTGCCGAGCGCCGCGCTGCCGTGGCGGAAGCGCGACGGGCGGCTCGCGGCGAGATAGCGCGGCAGGAAGGCGACCCAGTCGCGCGCCATCGCCGGCGGCAGGTCGAGCGCGCCGCCCGCCGCGAAACGCCGCCGCCACGCGCTGCGCACCGAGGCGGGCGAGGCGAGCGGCTCGACCTGCTCGATCGCGATATGGCCGGCGTTGTTCCACGACGGCGCTTGTCGCGAATCATCATGATCGAACACGGTGACGCGATGACCGTCGCGGGCGAGCCGCACCGCGCTCGCCAGCCCCACCACGCCCCCGCCGATCACCGCGACTTGTCGTTGCATCATCTTGTCCTTGCCGCGCTCCGCAACTTTGGTATACGATATTCCACGAATGATAAAGGACGCTGTTAGATGACGATCGGGTGGAAAGGGGTCTTCCCCGCGGTGACGACTCAGGTGCGCGAGGACCTTTCGATCGATCTGGCCGATACGCAGCGCGTCGTCGACGATCTCGTCAAGGACGGCGTGACCGGGGTGATCGCGCTGGGTACCGTCGGAGAGAATAACTCGCTCGATTTCGACGAGAAGGTGACGACGCTGAGCGCGATCGTCGAAGCGGTGGCGGGGCGCGTTCCGGTGGTCACCGGCGTGTCGGAATACGACACCCGCCGCGCCGTCCGTTACGCGCAGGCCGCCGAGAAGGCGGGGGCGGACGGGCTGATGCTGCTGCCGCCGATGGTCTATGTTCCCAAGCCGCATGAGCTGGTGAACCATTTCAAGGGCGTCGCCGACCAGACCGGCCTGCCGATCATGCTCTACAACAATCCGCCCGCCTATCGGACGGTGATCGACCAAGCGGTGCTGAGCGCCCTCGTGCCGGTCAAGAACATCGTCGCGGTCAAGGAAAGCGCGCCCGACACGCGGCGTTTCACCGACTTCCGCAACGCATTCGGCGACCGCTACGTGCTGTTCGCCGGGCTCGACGACGTCGCGCTCGAAGGCTTGTATCTCGGTGCGCAGGGCTGGGTGTCCGGCCTGACCAACGCCTTTCCGCGCGAATCGGTCGAGCTGGTGCGCGCGTTCGAGCGCGGCGATCATGCCAAGGCGATGGAAATCTATCGCTGGTTCATGCCGCTGCTCCACCTCGATGCCGAACATGATCTGGTCCAGTCGATCAAGCTTGCCGAGCAGGTGATGGGCCGCGGGTCGGAGCGCGTGCTGCCGCCGCGTTACGTGCTGGAAGGCGCGCGCCGGGCCGAGGTGATCGCGATGGTCGAACAGGCGGCGGCGACGCGGCCGTCGCTCGACGTCGCCGCGGCGGCCTGAGCCGGAGCGGTGCGCCACACCTTCTTTTGCATCGACGGCCACACCGCGGGCAATCCCGTCCGCCTCGTCGCCGGCGGTGCACCGCTGCTGCGCGGGCAGTCGATGTCGGAGCGGCGCCAGGATTTCCTGGCGCGCTTCGACTGGATCCGCACCGGCCTGTGCTTCGAACCGCGCGGGCACGACATGATGTCGGGCGGCTTCCTCTATCCGCCGACGCTGCCCGACGCCGATATCGGCATCCTGTTCATCGAGACGAGCGGCTGCCTGCCGATGTGTGGTCACGGCACGATCGGCATCGTCACCTTCGGGCTCGAACACGGGCTGATCCAGCCGGCGACGCCGGGGCGACTGCGCGTCGAGGTGCCCGCCGGGGTGATCGACATCGCCTATGAGACGGCGGGCGAGAAGGTGACCGCGGTGCGCATCACCAACGTGCCCTCCTATGTCGCGGCGCAGGGCATCAAGATCGATGTCGAGGGGATCGGGCCGCTGTCGATCGACGTCGCCTATGGCGGCAATTATTATGCGATCGTCGAGCCGCAGGGGGGCTATGCCGGGCTCGATGACCTCGGCGCCGACCGGATCATCGCGCTCAGCCGGCGGGTGCGCGCGGCGGTGCGGGAGGCGTTCGAGCCGGTCCATCCGCTCGATCCGACGATCCGCGGCGTCAGCCACGTGCTGTGGGCGGACGCACCGCGCGGCGCGGGCGCCGACGGGCGCAACGCGGTCTTCTACGGCGACAAGGCGATCGACCGGTCGCCGTGCGGCACCGGCACCTCGGCGCGGCTCGCGCATCTCCATGCCGGCGGCCGGCTCGCCGTCGGGGACCGGTTCGTCCACGAAAGCTATATCGGCAGCCGCTTTACCGGGCGGGTCGAGGCAGAGACGCGGCTCGGCGACACGCCGGCGATCATCCCGTCGATCGAGGGGTCGGCGATCGCCACCGGCTTCAACACGATCTGGATCGACCGCGCCGACACCTTCTGGGCAGGTTTCCAGGTGACATGATCGCGCTGCCGCCGGCGCCGCGATGAGCATCGTCATCCGCACCCTGTCCGAACGCGTGTTCGAGATCATCCGCGAACGGATCATCACCGGCGAGCTGCCGACCGAGACGCCGCTGCGTCAGGACGCGCTCGCCGCCGAGCTGGGCGTCAGCAAGATCCCGCTGCGCGAGGCGCTCGGCCGGTTGCAGCAGGAAGGGCTGCTGACCAGCCAGGCCAATCGCGGCTATATGGTGCGCGCCCTCTGCGCCGGGCAGGCGGAGGAGATCTACGCGCTGCGCCTCGCGATCGAACCCGCCGCCGCGGCCTATGCCGCGCAGGTCGCCGGACCGCCGGGGCGCGACGCGGCGGTGCAGGCGTTCGAGCGGCTCGATTGCGCCGCGGGCAGCAACCTCGCCGCGGTGGCGATCCGCAACCGCGAGTTCCACGTCGCGCTGGTGCGACCGGGCGACCGGCTGCTCACCACGCAACTGGTCGAGCGGCTGTCGATCCTCGCCGAACGCTATGTCGTCGCGCATCTCGCCCCCGCCGGGCGCGACGCGCGCGCGCATCAGGAGCATCGCGCGCTGCTCGATGCGTTCCTGGCCCGCGACGGCGCGCGGCTCGAAGCCCTGCTCGCCGCGCATATCGGCGCGACGCTCGCCGACCTGCGGGAGCAATTCGGCGCCAGCTAGGTGCCATCATCATAACAGGAGAGGATCGCTCATGCTCGGCCCGCGCAAATCCCTCGACGCCGTCGTCCGCCAGCAGGCGGGGCAGGCGCTCGCCAAGACGCTGTCGTGGCCGCATCTCATCGCACTGGGGGTGGGGGCGATCGTCGGCACCGGCATCTATACGCTGACCGGCGTCGGGGCGGAGCGCGCGGGACCCGCGGTGATCCTCGCCTTTGCGATCGCCGGTGCGGTCTGCGCCTGCGCCGCGCTCGCTTATGCCGAGCTGGCGACGATGATCCCCGCGGCGGGCAGCGCCTATACGTTCAGCTATGCCGCGCTCGGCGAGACGGTGGCCTGGGTGGTCGGATGGAGCCTGATCCTCGAATATTCGCTCGCCTGTTCGACCGTCGCGGTCGGCTGGGCGGGCTATCTGGTCGGCTGGATCGAATCGGCGAGAGTGCACCTTCCCGCGCTCCTCCTCGCCGGGCCGCATGGCGGCGGGCTGATCAACCTGCCCGCGGTGCTGGTCGCGCTCGGCGTGATGGGGCTGCTGCTGCTCGGCACGCGCGAGAGCGCGACGCTCAACATCCTGCTGGTGGTGATCAAGCTGGTCGCGCTGGCGGTGTTCGTCGGCTTCGCGCTGCCCGCGTTCAACGCCGATCACCTCCACCCGTTCATGCCCTATGGCTTCGCCTCGGTGGAGAGCGGCGGCCCCAAGCGCGGGGTGATGGCGGCCGCCGCGATCGTCTTCTTCGCCTTCTACGGGTTCGACGCGGTCGCGACCTCCGCCGAGGAGGCGAAGAACCCGGGGCGGGACCTGACGATCGGCATCGTCGGGTCGATGCTCGCGTGCACGCTGATCTATATGGCGGTCGCGGTCGCCGCGGTCGGGGCGCTGCCGTTCACCGCGCTCGCCCATTCGAGCGAGCCGCTGGCGCTGGTGCTGCGCTCGCTCGACCGGCCGTTCGCCGCCCATCTGATCGCGCTCGCCGCGGTAATCGCGCTGCCGTCGGTGATCCTGGTGATGATGTACGGGCAGAGCCGCATCTTCTTCGTCATGGCGCGTGACGGCCTGCTGCCCCGCAGTCTCGCGACGCTCAGCCCGCGGACCGGCGCGCCGGCGCGGATCACGCTGCTGACCGGCGTGTCGATCGCGCTGGTCGCGGGGTTCTTCCGCCTCGACGAGATCGCCGAGCTCGCCAATGCCGGCACCCTGCTCGCCTTCATCGCGGTGGCGGCGTGCATGATGGTGCTGCGGCGGACCGCGCCGGCGCAGCCGCGGCTGTTCCGCTGCCCGGCGCCGTTCGTCGTCGGCAGTCTGGCGGTGCTCGGCTGCGTCTATCTGCTCGTCAGCCTGCCGCAGGCGACGCTGGTCCGCTTCCTCGGCTGGAATGCGATCGGCCTGCTCGTCTATCTCGGCTACGGCCGCCGCCACGGGCTTGCCGCCGCCACCGCTTGACGGCACCGCGCGCGCGATCGCACGTTCGGGTCGGTCTATGACCGATCCTCATCCTTCGGGCGGCCGCCGCCTGCCGCCGCTGCTCGCCGGTCTTGCGCTGATCGCGGTCGGGCTGCTGATCCTGCTGATCGGCGCCTTCGCCACCAGCCGCTATCCCTTCGCCTTCGATCGCGCGATCATCGTCGGCGCGCGCGCCTGGCATGGCCCGGCCTGGCTGCCCAAGGTGGCGGGCGACATCACCGCGCTCGGCGGCGGCGTGGTGCTGACGGTGATCGTCGTGATCGTCGCGGGCTTCCTGCTGATCCAGCGGCTGTGGCTGACCGCGCTCGCCACCGCGCTCGCCAGCCTGACCGGCGGCTGGGTGGTCGACGCGGTCAAGGGCGTGGTGCTGCGCGCGCGCCCCGATCTGGTGCCGCATCTGGTCGATGCGAGCGGCTACAGCTTCCCGAGCGGCCATGCGACGTCGAGCGCGGTGGTCTATCTGACGCTGGCGTCGCTCGCCGGGCAGGTGACGCCGGACCGCGCCGCGCGCCGCTATCTGCTCGCCGTCGCGGTGCTGCTGGTCGGCGCGATCGGGTGCAGCCGCGTCTATCTCGGCGTCCACTGGCCGAGCGACGTGATCGCGGGGTGGAGCTTTGGCACCTTGTGGGCGCTCGGCTGGTGGACCGCGACGGCGAAGGCACGGGTGGCGATCGGCGGCGAGCGGTGACTGTGGCCGGATTGGGGCAACATGGACAAGGTGAACACCTCGATGGAAACGATCCGGGGTGATCGTTTCCGTTTCTTTGGCTTCGACGATGAGACAGAGCGGGTGTTGCGGCCGTGTCGCTACCGGATACCGGCGGGGTAGGACAGGGGGGTGTGGTTCCGGTTTGTTGTGCGGGGCTTGTGGTGGGGGTGGTCCTATTCGGGGTCGGGATCGTGCTGTCTTTGCCGGTGCGGCAGGTGGAACGGGTGTTTGGGGTCGCGCGGAGGCGCGGAGGACGCAGAGATGGTGCGCGGGAGGGGGTTTGGGTGCGCTGTCTCGACGCGGTTGTTAGGTCTTTGTCGCAGATGATCACGGCTCCAGCGACGCCGGGAGGCAGTCAATTTTCTGAGCCGCAAGCGGTTGTTCTGCTTGGCCACTGGATTTCCGCCTTCGCGGGAATACTGGTGCTTTGGATGGTCGGAGTGACTATTCCGAAGGATCTGTCTTCAAACGTCCGGGGTGGCCAGCACCTTGCCTCCTCACGAACCACCCCGGCGGAGGCCGGGGTCTAGTTGGGTGAAGCTTCGTGATAACTTACCGGCTTGCCCAACTGGGCCCCGGCCTTCGCCGGGGCGGTGAGGAGGCTTGTGTAAAGGGCTGCCTGTCGGGACGGGCCGCGGCGGACGCAGGCGCGACATCTCCGCGCCTCTGCGTCCTCCGCGCCTCCGCGCGAACCAAACTCCGACCGAGCCGATTTGCGCGCGAACCACTCGCCGCCCGCAACCGCCCCGAGCCGTAGCGGGCGTCTTACCCCCGTTCGGCCAGCTTGCGTTCCCAGGCCAATGCGTCCTTGACGATCGTCTCCAGATCGTCGCGCTCGGGCCGCCACGGCAGCGCGGCAAGGATCGCGGCGTTGTCGGCGACGAGCGCGGCGGGGTCGCCGGCGCGGCGGCCTTCGTAGCGGCGCTCGATCGTCATGTTGGTGACGCGGTCGACCGCATCGAGCACCTCGTTGACCGAGAAGCCGCGGTTATAGCCGGCGTTGAGCGTGTGGCTCTTGCTCGGCTCGGCGACGAGCAGTTCGAGCGCCGAGACATGCGCCGCGGCCAGATCGCTGACATGGATATAGTCGCGCACGCCGGTGCCGTCGGGCGTGTCGAAATCGGTGCCGAACACCGACACCGCGGCGCGCTTGCCGGTCGCCGCCTCGACCGCGATCTTGATGAGGTGCGTCGCGCCGACCGTCGACTGGCCGCTACGCCCCTGCGGATCGGCCCCGGCGACGTTGAAATAGCGCAAGGCGCAATAGTTGATCGGATGCGCCGCGGCGACGTCGCGCAGCATCGCCTCGGTCATCAGCTTCGACATGCCATAGGGGTTGATCGGCACGGTCGGGTCGTTCTCCTGCACCGGCACCTTGACCGGCGTGCCATAGGTCGCCGCGGTCGAGGAGAAGATGAAGTGCGGCACACCCTCGACCACCGCGCTTTCGAGCAGGCTGCGCGTCGCGGCGGTGTTGTTGCGATAATATTTGAGCGGGTCGCTGACCGATTCGGGCACCACCACCGATCCGGCGAAGTGCATGATCGCGCGCACTTGATGATCGCGGATCGTGGCGCGGACGACCGCCTCGTCCTCGATCGCCGCGGTGACCAGGGTGGCGCGCGGATCGACCGCCCAGTCGAAGCCGGTGACGAGATTGTCGACGACGACGACCTCATAGCCCGCGTCGAGCAGCGCCAGCACCGCGTGGCTGCCGATATAGCCGGCGCCGCCGGTCACCATCACCTTGCCGTTCAACCCGTTCTGCAACGCCATCGTCTGTCTCCCGTCTTCCGCGCGCCCTACCGCGTTCCTACATCGGCGCAAAGGAGACTGTGATGACAGACTATGTGACGCTGGCCGGCGGCTGCTTCTGGTGTACCGAGGCGGTGTTCAAGGACGTGATCGGCGTCGAGAGCGTCGAGAGCGGCTATATCGGCGGGTCGGTGCCCGATCCGACCTATCGCCAGGTGTGCGGCGGCGACACCGGCCATGCCGAGGCGATCCGCATCGGCTATGATCCGGCGCAATTGCAGCTCGGCGACCTGCTCGACATCTTCTTCGCGACGCACGATCCGACGCAGCTCAACCGTCAGGGCAATGACGTCGGCACGCAATATCGTTCGGCGATGTTCCCGGCGGACGAGACGCAGGAGAGCGAGATGCGTGCCGCGATCGAGCGCGCGCAGGCGGACTCGGCCAAGCCGATCGTCACCACGATCGAGCCGATGTCGACCTGGTATCCGGCGGAGGATTACCACCAGGATTATTGGGAGACCTCGGGCCGGTCGAACCCCTATTGCATGGCGGTGATCCCGCCGAAGTTGCAGAAGCTGCGCAAGAGCTTCGCGGCGCGGGCGAAGGCGGCGGCGTAAATCTCCTCCCCGGGGCGGGGAGGGGGCGCCGCGCAGCGGTGACG
>NZ_JFYV01000044.1 GCF_000632225.1 Sphingomonas sp. RIT328 | reverse complement strand
GTCTGGACGTGGATCGTCACGCGGACGTCGCGCGGCGGCGCCGCGCGACGTCCGCGTGACGATCCACGTCCAGACCGCGCCGGGCGAGGCGCCGGCGGCGATGGAACGATCGAGCCGGCAGGTGGCGCGCGCGGTGCGTGCGGCGCTGAGCGAATGAGGGGGTAGGCGGATGGCATTCTGGCTGTGTGCGACGCCGCCGGCGGCGGACGCCTTCCTCTCGCGCTTCGACGCGCGCTTCTGGACGGTCGACTTCCCGCGGCCGATGATGGCGGCGGTGACCAATCCGGCGGCGGATGCGCTGCGCGTCGACCTGGTGTTCCAGACGCGCGGCGACCTCGCCGGGCTGATCTGGGCGGCGGAGGACCGCTTCGATCACCCCTTGCTGCGCTATGCGACGGAGCGCGACTTTCGCGGCTGCCGGTTCCGCTTCCGCTGGCGGTCGCAGGGAATCCTGCCGCTCGACGCGGTCAACGGGCCGACGCTGACGATCGAGGGGCGCGACGCGGCGGGGCAGGCGGCGACCTGGTACGTGCGGTTGTGGAATTATGCCACGGGTACGCCCGAGGATGCGGCGGTGACGCTCGACTTCGCCGATCTCGCCGGCGGGTTCCGGCTGCCCGACGATGCGCGGCCGGTGTGGGCGGGCGATATCGACAGGCTGTTCGTATCGATGGTGCCGCCCGAATATGACGGCAGCGACGCCCTGCTGCCGGCGGCGGCGGAAGGCTGGGTCGAGCTGAGCGACATCGCCTGCGACGGGCCGGGTGCGGTGATCGGGCTCGGCGACGTGGTCGTGCCCGAACACGGCTTCGCCGTCGCCAGCGGGTATGACGACAGCTATCACCTCACCCCGGCCCGGCTGCTGCGCAATGCGCTGCACCTCGGCTATCGCGGTGCGATCACGCATTATGTCGGGATGAGCCATTATTTCCGGCTCGAACCGCTCGGCGCCGGGCTGTACGTCAGCCTGCGCGGCGGGGTGATCAACGCCGCCTGCGCCGCCTGGCATCGCGACTTCGCCGAGCGGGCGCAGCGGCTCGGCTATGCGCTGATCTGGTCGCTGAGCTACGAACTGCTCGACGCGCATTGCTGGAACGACTGGAAGCAGCGGGCCGCGGACGGGACGCCGGCGCGGACCGGCTGGACGCCGCCGTCGGCGCTGCTGTCGCCGGCGCATGACGGGGCGATGCGTTACCTGCACCAGGTGGCGACGGCGTTCGTCGGACTCGGCGTCGCGGCGGGGCTGGCGCCGCACTTCCAGGTCGGCGAGCCGTGGTGGTGGCTGATGGCGGACGGGCGGCCGTGCCTGTACGACGCGGCGGCGGTGGCGGCCTTCGCGCCGGTCGCGATTCGTTCGGTGCGGGCGCCGCTCGACGCGGTGCAGCGCGCGACGCTCGATCGCGCGGGGGCGGCGCTGGCGGCGTCGACCTCGGCGCTGGTCGCGCAGGTGCGGGGCGCGTTTCCGGGCTGTCGCACCTATCTGCTCGCCTATCTGCCGACGGTGCTCGACGGTGCGGCGCCGGACTGGGCGCGTGCCGCCTTGCCGGTCGGCTGGGCGGCGCCGGCCTTCGACGTGTTGCAGCTCGAAGATTACGACTGGGTCACCGCCGGCGACGGCGCGCTGACCGCGCGCGGCGTCGCGGTGGCGCAGGCGCGGCTCGGCTATCCGCCGGCACAGCAGCAATATTTCGCCGGCTTCGTCGCCGAGGCCGCGCAGGCGGCGGCGCATTGGCCACGCATCGAGGCGGCGGCCCAAGCGGCGCGGGCGCGCGGCGCCGCGGCCGTGACCCTGTGGGCGCTGCCGCAGGTGATGCGCGACGGCTTCGTCCATTTCGAAGGGGAGGATGGGATGCAGGATTACGACGATATCCTCTTTCCGATCGCACTCGGCCGCGAGGCGGCGGTGACGCCGGCATTTTCGACGACGATCCTGACCGCGGCGGGCGGCGCCGAGCAGCGCAACGTCGCCTGGGCGGAAGCGCGCACCAGTTACGACGTCGGGCCGGGGGTGCGCAGCGAGGCGGACATCGCCGTCCTGCTCGCCTTCTTCCGCGCGCGGATGGGGCCGGCGCGCGCCTTCCGCCTGCGCGATCCGTTCGACGCCGAGGGCCAGGACGAGCCGCTCGGCAGCGGCGACGGCGTCAGACGGCAGTTCGCGCTCGTCCGCCATTATGGCGCGGCGGTCCGGCGGATCGTCCGCCCGGTCGCGGGCAGCGTCCGCGTCGCGATCGACGGGGTGGCGACGCAGGCGTTCAGCCTGGCGGCGGACGGCATGCTGCTGTTCGACACCGCTCCGGCAGCGGGCTCGCGCGTGACGGCGAGCTTCGTGTTCGACGTCGTCGTGCGCTTCGCCGAGGATCATCTGCGCGTCAGCCGCACGACCTTCCTCGCCGGTGAGGCGGTGTCGGTGCCGTTGATCGAGGTGCGGACGTGAGCGCGCTGTCGTGCATCGCCTATTGCTGGCGGATCGAGCGGCGCGACGGGATTGCGATCGGGCTGACCACGCATGACCGCGACCTGACGATCGACGGCATGACCTATCGCGCCGCGCCGGGCATGACGCCCTCGGCGATCGAGCGCCATGCCGGGCTCGAGGCGGATACGATGGACGTGCGCGGCAGCCTGACCAGCGCGGCGATCGGCGAGGCGGACCTGCTCGCCGGGCGCTGGGACGGCGCATGGGTGCGGCTGTTCGCGGTCGACTGGGAGATGGGCGCGATCGTCGCGCCGCTGGGCGCCGGGCGGATCGGCGCGGTCGAGCTGGGCGAGGACGGCTTCACCGCCGAACTCGCCGGCGCGAGCGCGGCGCTCGACCGTGCGGTGGTCGAGGAGACCTCCGCCGCCTGCCGCGCCGAACTGGGCGACCGGCGCTGCCGCGTCGCGATGGCGGCACGGCGCCGGTTCGCCCGGGTGGTCGCGATCGCCGAGCGGGTGGTGACGCTCGACGCGGCGGAGCCGGTCGCGGGCGCCTATGCCGGCGGCGTGCTGCGCTGGTTCGGCGGCGCGAACGGCGGGCTGGTGCAGGCGATCGACGCCTCGGCGGGATCGACGGTGACGCTGCGCGCGCCACCGGTCTTTGCGGTCGGCGAAGGCGTGCTCGTCGAGCTGGGCGAGGGATGCGACAAGCGCTTCGCGACCTGCGCCGGGCGTTTCGCCAATGCGGCGAACTTCCGGGGCGAGCCGCATCTGCCGGGCATGGACCTGCTGACGCGCTATTCGGGTGGCTAGGGGCGTGGCGGTCGCGGCGGCGGCGCGGGCGCTGGTTGGGGTGCGCTTCCGCCTGCATGGCCGCGATCCGGCGCACGGGCTCGACTGTATCGGCGTGATCGCGGCGGCGCTGCGCGGCGCGGGTTGGCGGGGCACGGTGCCGAGCGGCTATCCGCTGCGCGGTGGCGATCCGGCGCAGGTCGCGGCGCGGTTCGACAGGGTGCTGGCGCGCGGCGACGGCGCGGCGACGGGGGACGTGCTGCTGTTCGCGAGCGGGCCGGCGCAGCTGCACGGTGCGGTGCGCGTCGCGGGCGGCATCGTCCATGCCGATGCGGGCCTGCGGTGCGTGGTCGAGCGACCGGGCCGGCCGGACTGGCCGTTGCTCGGCGCCTGGCGGTACGAGGGGGAAGGCTGATGGCGACCTTGGTGCTGAGCACGGTCGGACGAGCGCTGGGCGGGCCGATCGGCGGCGCGGTCGGCGCGATCCTCGGCCAGGCGATCGATGCGCGGCTGTTCCGCCATGCCGCGCGCGAGGGGCCGCGGCTCGCCGACCTGTCGGTGCAGACGTCGAGCTACGGCACGCCGCTGCCGCAATTGTTCGGGACGATGCGCGTCGCGGGAACGGTGATCTGGTCGACCGACCTCATCGAGACCCGCAACAGCCAGCGCGGCGGCAAGGGGCGGCCGGCGACCAACACCTACAGCTACAGCGCGAGCTTCGCGGTGGCGCTGTCGGCGCGGCCGATCGTCGCGGTGCGGCGGATCTGGGCGGAGGGCAGACTCCTGCGCGGCGCGGCGGGCGACTGGAAGACGCAGACGGGCTTCCGGTTGCATCCCGGCAGCGATAACCAGCCGGTCGATCCGCTGATCGCCGCGGCGATGGGGGCGACGCCCGCCTATCGCGGTATCGCCTATGCGGTGTTCGAGGGCTTGCCGCTCGCCGATTTCGGCAACCGCATCCCGTCGCTGACCTTCGAGGTGGTCGCCGATGCGGCGGCGGTGCCGAGCGGGACGATCGCCGCGACGATCGCGCCCGAGGTGACGGCGCAGGGCGGGCTGCCGCTCGACGGCTTCGCCGCGGCGGGGGCGAACGTGCGCGGTGTGCTCGAGACGCTGGCGCTGCTCGACGGCGGCTGGTGGCGCAGCGACGGCGCGCGGCTGGTGCGGCAGACCGACACGGGTGCGGCGGTGCCGATCGCCGACGCGGGGCTGGCGGCGGGCGGGCGGACGCCGCGGCGGCGGCGGACGGTCGCCGCGCTCGCCAGCGTGCCGCGCGAGGTGGCGGTGGCGCATCACGACCCGGCGCGCGACTATCAGGTCGGCGTGCAGCGCATGCGGCGGCCGGGACCGGGCGAGCGGATCGATCGCGTCGAATTGCCCGCGGTGATCGACGCGACCGCGGCGAAGGGCGTCGCGGCGGCGCTGCTCGCGCGGGGCGAGATCGAACGGACGCGGCGGCAGGTCGCGCTCGGCCGGGAGGGACTCGGCATCGCGCCGGGTGCGATCGTCGCACTCGATGGCGAGGCGGGGCGCTGGCGGGTGGCGAGCAGCAGCATCTCGGGCGTGCTGACGACGTTGACGCTGCTGCCGATCGGCACGGTGCCGGTGGCCGGCGCGACGAGCAGCGGCGCCTGCCTGCCGGCGGCCGATCTGCCGATCGGGCGCACGACGCTGGTGGCGGCGGAGCTGCCCGGGCTCGGCGAGGCACCGCTGACGCTGCCGCGGCTGAGCGTCGTGGCGTGCGGCAGCGGGCCGGGCTGGCGACAGGCGACGTTGCTCTACAGCCTCGACGAGGGCGCGAGCTGGAGCGCGGCGCCGGCGAGCGCGGCGCCGGGGATGATCGGCACGGTCGACGTGCCGCCCGCCGCGGCGGCATCCGGCCGGCTGGCCGACCGGCAGAGCGCGGTGGTGGTCACGCTGCTGCGCGACGACATGATGCTGGGCGATGCCGATGCGGTGATGCGCGGGCAGGGCGGCAATCTCGCGCTGGTCGGCGACGAACTGATCCAGTTCGCGACCGCGACGCCGCTCGGCGGCGGGCGCTGGCGGCTGACCGACCTGATGCGCGGCGTGCGCGGCAGCGAGGCGGCGATCGCGACGCATCGTACCGGCGAGCGATTCGTGCTGATCGAGCCCGACGCGATCACCGCGATCGCGCTGCCGGCGGCGGCGATCGGCCGGCGGCTGCGGCTGCTGGCGAGCGGCGTCGGCGATGCGGCGCCGGTGGAGACGGCGGTGACGATCACCGGCGCCTCGGTCGCGCCTCCCGCGCCGGTACTCGGCTCCGTCACCGTCGAGGCGGACGGCGGCATGACCGTGCGCTGGGTCCGTCGCAGTCGTGCCGGATGGAGCTGGCGCGACGGCGTCGACGTGCCGCTGGGCGAGGAGAGCGAAGGCTATCGCCTCGCCTGGACGACATCGGCAGGACCGCAGGCGGCCGTCACCGACGCGCCCGCCTATCGCTTCACCGCTGCGGCGCGGCCGCCGGCCGGGACGAGCGTCACGGTCGTCCAGCTTGGGACGCTCGCCATCTCGACACCATTGACGATCATCGTGGGAGACACGGCATGACCACCATCGACCAGAGCGCCCGGCTGGCCTTGCCCTTCCTCGCGCCCGGGCAGGCGGGCAAGGAGCTGACGCACAACGAGGCGCTGGTGCGACTCGACATGCTCGTCCAGCCGGTGGTGGCCGGCGCCGGCGGCAACGCCCCGCCCGCCGACCCGCGGCCCGGCCAGTGCTGGATCGTCGGGGCGGCGCCCGAGGGGCTGTGGGCGGGGCAGGCGCAGGCGCTGGCCGGCTGGACCGGCGACGGCTGGCGTTTCGTCCGGCCCGCCGAGGGCTATGCCGCATGGAACGCTTCGACCCATCAACCGATTGTTTACCACGATGGCGCGTGGCACGATGGCGACGTCTATGCCGGTCGGCTGGTGATCGGCGGGGAAACCGTCGTCGGCGCGCGCGGCGCGGCGATCGACGACCCTGTCGGCGGAACCATCGTGGATGACGTGGCTCGGGAGGTTTTGACTAGGATTCTCAGTGCTTTGCGACAGCACGGTCTGATCGCGCGGTGAAAATGAGTGTGGGATTCCTGCAACAGGTCCCGGCTTTTGCATTCTTGCGTGGAAACCAACCCTCGGATAGTGAGTTTGCCCTGTCCGTAGTGACACTCAAGAAAGGGGACTTCTATGCGGAAGCTTGCCGTCGTACTGGCACTGGCATCCACCGCGCTCGCCACTCCCGCCCTCGCCCGCGACAAGTCGTGGTACGTTGGCGTCGAAGGCGGCGCGATGATCGTCGAAGACATCAACTATGACATCGGCGCCGTCTCGCGCGCTGCTACCGTCGACCACAACTACGGCTACGACGTCGATGGCGTGATCGGCTACGATTTCGGTGCATTCCGCGTCGAAACCGAAGTCGGCTACCGTTCGGCGACCGTCGACGGCTACAGCTCGACGCTGACCACCCCGGCGTACACCGCCGCTGGCCTGGGCAACGCGGCTGCCGGTTCGTACGACTATGCCGGCGGCAAGACCTCGGCGCTCAGCTTCATGCTGAACGGCCTGCTCGACTTCGGTGACGATGACGGCATCCAGGGCTTCGTCGGCGGCGGTGTCGGCGTCGCTCGCGTCAAGGCGAACTACGGGCTCAACACCCGCGGCAACTTCGTCGACGATTCGGACACCGTGTTCGCGTGGCAGGGTCTCGCCGGCGTCCGCGCTCCGCTGACCGACCACATCGACGCGACGCTGAAGTATCGCTTCTTCAACGCCGACAACGTCAAGCTGGTCGACGTGACCAACCGTCAGTTCGACGGTCGTTTCCGGTCGCACAGCATCCTCGGTGGCGTGACGTACAACTTCGGTACGCCGACCCCGCCGCCGACGAAGCCCTGGAT
>NZ_JFYV01000043.1 GCF_000632225.1 Sphingomonas sp. RIT328 | reverse complement strand
GGTGGGGCCTGTCGGCGAGCGCCCGGTCTCGGTGAGACGTCCCCCACCCCCAAACCCCTCCCTTGCAGGGGAGGGGCTCAGGAACACAAGACATGCTCCATTTCGAACTCGTCACGCCTGAAAAGCTCGTCCGTTCCGAGGACGTCTATATGGTCGTCGTCCCCGGCACCGAAGGCGACTTCGGCGTGCTCGAAGGCCATGCGCCGCTGATGTCGACGGTGCGCGACGGCGCGCTGTCGGTCTATCGGACCGAGGGCGGCCAGCCCGAGACGATCGCGATCCAGGGCGGTTTCGCCGAGGTCAATGCCAAGGGCCTCACCGTGCTCGCCGAGCGCGCCGCCTGACGCGAGGCCGGGCGCTGTCCTACACGCCGCGACGTTGCTAGCGGCAGGCGAATCGTCCGGCTCTTTCGTATCAGTCCAAAACCGGAAACGATCGGGGGCGATCGTTTCCGTTAAGGTGTCCAACTTGTTCATGTTGGACGATGCGCGGCCGCGGGCAGGGCGCGGCCCTACCTACGGCCCGATCGATCACGCCGCGAACAGCGACCGGCCCTTGTACACCTTCGTAACCCCATTGCCGTCGGTCACCGCATAGGTGAATCCGGGCAGCAGGCAGAAGGCACCGACTTCGCCCTTGGGCGACAGCGCGAGGAAGCCGACCTGCGTCCCCTTGATCGCATCGCCGCGCAGCGTCGCGATATGGCGCACCACTTCCTCGCACGCCGCCTGCGGCGAAAGGCCGGCGCGCATCGACGCCACCACGCGCGCGCTGCCCGAGACGCGCGTCACCTCCTCGCCGAGCCCGGTCGAGGTCGCGGCGCCGACGCCGCGCTCGACATAGAGGCCGGCGCCGACCTGCGGCGAATCGCCGACCCGGCCGCGCATCTTGAACGCCATGCCGGAGGTCGTGCACGCCCCCGCCATCCGGCCGTCGGCGCGGCGGGCGAGCAGGCCGATCGTATCATGATCGAGCGCGCCGCCGCGCGGCCGGCGGTTCTCGATATTCGCCTCGGGCTTGTAGGCGGAGGTCTTGAGCCAGTCGCGCCACGCCTGTTCGGCGGGGGGCGTGAGCAAATTGACCTTGGGGAAGTTCTGGTCGCGCGCGAATTGCGTCGCGCCCTCGCCGACGAGGAAGGTGTGCGGCGTCTTCTCCATCACCCGCCGCGCCACCGAAATGGCGTGGACGGTATCCTCCAGCGCCGCGACCGCGCCGACCCCGCCGGCATCGTCCATGATCACCGCATCGAGCGTGACATGGCCGTCTCGATCGGGATAGCCGCCATAGCCGACCGAATGATTGTCGGGGTCCGCCTCGGGCACCATGCCGCCCGCCTCGACCGCATCGATCAGCGTGCCGCCCGCCTTCAGCCGGGCGAAGGCGGCGTCATTGGCGGCGGCGCCGAAATCCCAGGTCGACACGATCATCGCCGCGCCGGCAGGCTCCGCCGCGCCGGCGAGCGACGCCATGCCCGCGGTCGCCGCCGCACCCCCGAGAAAGCCGCGCCGTGTCGTCATCTGTCATCCCCGTTGGACCGGTATTGGTCTGCTAGAGGAAGTTATACGGATCGACGTCCACCGTCACGCGCGCTTTCGCCGGCCAGTCGAGTGCGCCGAGCCAGTCACGGATGACGTCCTGCACGTCGAGCGCCCGGCGGGCGTGGACGAGCAGGCGGAAGCGGTGGCGGCCGCGCAGCATCGCCAGCGGCGCGGGCGCGGGGCCATAGACCGCCATCCCCTCGACCTGCGGCGCGGCGCGCGCGACCAGCCGCGCGACCTCGTTGGCGCAGGCCTGTTCCTCGGACGAGACGACGATCGCCGCATAGCGACCGAACGGCGGCGCGCCGGCATCGCGCCGCGCCTCGGTCTCCGCGTCGTAGAAGGCCTCGGCGTCGCCGGTGATCAGCGCCTGCATCACCTGCGCCTTGGGGCTGTGCGTCTGGATGAAGACATGCCCCGGCTTGGCGCCGCGCCCGGCCCGACCGGAGACCTGGCGGATCTGCTGGAAGGTCCGCTCCGCCGCGCGCAGGTCGCCGCCCTCCAAGCCAAGGTCGGCATCGACCACCCCCACCAACGTGAGGTTGGGGAAATGATAGCCCTTGGTGACGAGCTGCGTACCGACGACGATGTCGATGTCGCCCGCCTCCATCCGCCCGACGAACTCGGCCGCCTTGGCGGGCGACCAGATCGTATCGGAGGTGACCACCGCGGTCTTCGCCTCGGGGAACAACGCCGCGACCTCGTCGGCGATCCGCTCGACGCCGGGGCCGCAGGCGACGAGGCTGTCCTCCTCCTTGCATTCCGGGCAGGCGCGCGGCGTCGGCAGGACATGGCCGCAATGATGGCAGGCGAGCCGCCGCGTCAGCCGGTGCTCGACCATCCAGGCGGTGCAATTGGGGCATTGGAAGCGATGCCCGCACGTCCGGCACAGGGTCAGCGGCGCATAGCCGCGCCGGTTGAGGAAGAGCAGCGACTGTTCGCCCTTGGCCAGCGTCTCCTGAAGCGCGGTGACGAGCTTGGGGGCGAGCCAGCGGCCGCGTTCGGGCGGCTGCTGGATCAGGTCGATCGGCTCGATCGTCGGCATCTCCGCCGCGCCATAGCGGCCGGGCAGCTTGAGTTCGGCATAGCGGCCGAGCGCGACCTGCTGGCGCGTCTCGATCGCCGGGGTGGCGCTGGCGAGGATCACCGGACAGCCTTCGAACTTGCAGCGCATCACCGCGACGTCGCGGGCGTGGTAATGGACGCCCTCTTCCTGCTTGAAGCTCGTCTCGTGCGCCTCGTCGACGACGATCAGGCCGAGGTTGCGATAGGGCAGGAACAGCGCCGACCGTGCGCCGACCGTCACCAGCGCCTCGCCGGTGGCGATCGCCCGCCAGGCGCGCCGGCGCTGCGTCGAGCGCAGCCCCGAATGCCAGGCGACGGGCTCGCAGCCGAACCGGTCATGGAAGCGCTTGAGGAAGGGTTCGGTGAGCGCGATCTCCGGCAGCAGCACCAAGGTCTGCCGGCCCTGCCGGATCGCCTCCGCCACCGCCTCGAAATAGACTTCGGTCTTGCCCGATCCGGTAACGCCGTCGAGCAACGTCGGGCGAAACGCCTGCGCTGCGACGCCCTCGACCAGCGTCGCGGCGGCCTCCGCCTGCGCCCCGGCAAGCGTCGGCGGGCCGAAGCCGGGGTCGGGATGCGGATAGGGACTGTCGATCGCCACCTCGACCGCCTCGATCGCGCCGACCTTGACCAGCCCGCGGATCACCGCATCGGAGACGTCGGCGATATCGGCGAGCTCGCGGATCAGCCCCTGCCGGTCGCCGATCCGCGCGAGCGCCTGCTCGCGCTGCGGCGTGAGCCGCGGCGGCACCTCGCCGGTGACGCGATATTCGGTCGCGGTGCGCTTGCCTTCGAGCGCGGAGGTCGAGGCGAGCGCCATCCGCACCACCGCGGCGGGGGGCGCGAGATAATAATCGGCGGTCCATTCGACCAGCCGGCGCAGCGGCGCGGCGAGCGGCGGCACGTCGACGACGCCGAGCAGCGGCCGCAGCCGATTGTCGCCGACCTCCGCATCGGAGGGCAGCCGCTCGGGCTCCCAGACGACGCCGAGTAGCTGGCGCGGCCCGAGCGGCGCGATCACGACCGATCCCGGCTCGACCGTCATGCCCGCCGGCACGCGATAATCGAGCGGGCCGAGCGCGGAGTTGAGGACGAGGACGCGGGCACGCGAAGACATGCCGCCCCATATGGGGATTAGGCGAGTCGGCGGAAAGCTTTATGCGGCGCGGCGGACGCCGGGGCGCTGCCCGACCCGGGCGCGCTTGGCGGCGTAGAGCACCACGTCGGCACGTCGCGCGAAGTCGCGGAGCGAGTGGCAGTCCTGATCGAACAGCGCGAGGCCGACCGAGCCGGCACTGGTCATCGTGATGCCGCCCGCCTCGACCGGGATGTGCAACGCCGATTCGAGCCGGCCGCGCAAGGCGTCGGGATCGGCGATCAGCGCGGGGTCGGTGATCACCACCGCGAATTCGTCGCCGCCGATCCGCGCCGCGAAGCAGCCGTGGAGCCACGGCTCGCTCAGCGCCGCGCCCGTCATCCGCAGCACGTCGTCACCGACGGCATGGCCGAGCGAATCGTTGATGCCCTTGAACCCGTCGAGGTCGATCAGCGCGAGCATCAGCGGCGTGCCCTCGACGCGGGCGCGATCCATCGCCCGGTCGAGCTCGCGATCGAAGGCGGCGCGATTGGGGATGCCGGTCAGCGCATCGGTATCGGCGGAATGGCGCAGCCGCGTCTCAAGCTCGAACCGTTCGGTGATGTCCTGGAACACGCCGACCAGCGCCTGCACGACGCCGTCCGCCGACTCCGGCTCGCCGGCGGCGCGGACGCGGAGGTGGCGGCCGTCGGCGGTGATGAGGTCGGTTTCGAAGTCGAAGGGCCGGCCGGTTTCGATCGTCCGGGCGATGATGTCGCTGACCATCTCCCGCGCCTCCGGCGGATAGAAGTCGAGCGCCTTGTCGAGCGGCGGCACTGCTCCGTCCGAGAGGCCGTGGATGCGGAAGACGTTCTCCGACCATTCCAGCCGGGAATCGGCGATCGACAGCCGCCACGAACCGATCCTGGCGATCCGCTCCGCCTGCCGGAAGATCCGTTCCTTGCGCACCAGCTCCCGGGTCATCTCCTCGCTCGACGTGGCGAAGCGGATCGCTTCCAGCGCGTTGCGGCGCGCGGCGATCAGCGCCTCGGCCAGGCTGGCGAGGTGGCGCAGCGCGGCATGGCCGGCGGCATTGAGCGAGCGCGGCTGCGTGTCGAGCACGCACAGCGTGCCGATCGGCTGGCGCGTGCCGCTGGCGTCGGCGACACGGATCGGCGTGCCGGCATAGAATCGCATGCCGCCGTCGGTGACGAGCGGGAAGTCGGCGAAGCGCCGATCGTCGCGCAGGTCGCCGATGACGAGCGGCTGGTCCTCGCGGATCGTCCGGTCGCAGAAGGCGACGTCGCGATCCAGCTCGCGCGCGCCCGGCACGGTGCTCGCCTTGATCCACAGCCGCTTTTGGTCGATCAGCGTCAGCAGCGCGGTCGGGCAGCCGAGCAATTCGGCGGCGAGTGCGACGAGGGCGTCGAATTCCTTCTCGGGTTCGCTGTCGAGCAACGCCAGCGCATGGAGCGCGGCGAGCCGACCGACCTCGTCATAGGGCAGCGCTGTCGGAAGATCGTGCATGACCTGATCTCTATGTCCAGTGAGAGTTAAGATGTTGTTTCGGAATACAACTCCAGTCGTAACGACCGCCCGGCGATGACCGCTGCGCCGCCGCCTTCGGTGCTGTGGGCGGCGCATCTGGCGCGCGACCGGCGGCGCTCTGCGCATACCGTGCGCGCCTATCAGGCGACCGCCGAGCGGCTCACCGCCTTTCTCCAGGCGCATTGGGGCGAGCGCGTCGACGCGGCGGCTCTGGCGCGCGTCACCGCCGCGGATCTCCGCGCCTTCCTTGCCGCGCGACGCGGGCAGGGGCTGAGCAATGCCTCCGCCGCGCGTGAACTGTCGGCGGTGCGCGGATTCCTCGCCTTCGTCGTGCCGGGCGGCGAGGCGCCGCGGCTGCGCGGTCCGCGGGTCAAGGCGGGGGTGCCCCGGCCGATCTCGCCCGATGAAGCGCTCGCGCTCGCCGACGCCGTCGCCGACGATGCCGCCGAGCCATGGATCGGCGCGCGCGACTGGGCGGTGCTGCTGCTGCTCTACGGCGCCGGCCTGCGCATCGGCGAGGCGATCGCGCTGCCCGCGCGCGTGCTACCGCTCGGCGAGACGCTGGCGGTGACCGGCAAGCGCGACAAGACGCGGATCGTACCGCTGCTACCGGCGGTGCGCGACGCGATCGCCGATTACCTGCGCCAGCAGCCGTGGGAGCTCGCCCCCGACGCACCGCTGTTCCGCGGCGCCAAGGGCGGGCCGCTCGCGCCCGGCGTCGTCCGGCGGGCGGTGCAGGCGGCGCGCGGCCGGCTCGGCCTCGACGCGAGCACCACGCCGCACGCGCTCCGTCACAGTTTCGCGACGCACCTGCTCGGCCGCGGCGCCGATCTGCGCGCCTTGCAGGAGCTGCTCGGCCACGCCAGCCTGAGTTCTACGCAGGTCTATACCGCGGTCGATGCGGCGCATCTGCTTGACGTCTACCGCAACGCGCATCCGCACGGGTGAGGCTGTACCAATTGTCGCAGCGGCGTGCGTGCGGGATCAGCGTCGCCGCGGCTTCCAGGTGGCGACGCGCCAGACATAGCCGATGACGATCGCGACCATCACGGCGATCGCGAGCGGCCCGACGTAGCGATCCAGCTCGGCGAAGCGCGAGCCGAGGTAGACGCCTGCGGCGGCGAGGATGGTGTTCCAGATCAGGCTGCCCGCGAAGGTCCAGACGAGGAACCGCCCTACCGGCATGCCGGTGATCCCGGCCGGCAGCGAGACGATCGTGCGAAAGGTCGGCATGAAGCGGAAGACGAACACCACCCCGCCGCCGCGGCGGACGAAGAAGCGGTGCAGCGCCTCGACATCCTCCCATTCCATCGTCAGCCAGCGGCCGTGCCGGTCGACGAAGGGGCGGAAGCGGGCATAGCCGATATGGCGGCCGAGATGATACCAGACGTAATTGCCCGCGGTCGAACCGACGGTGCCGGCCACCACCAGCGGCACCATCGCCATCTGCCCGCGCGCCACCGCCATGCCGCCGAGCCCCATGATCACCTCCGACGGGATCGGCGGGATGATGTTCTCCAGCGCCATCAGCAGCGCGATGCCGAGATAGCCGCCCCAGGCGATCGCATCGAGGATAAGGTCGGTCATGATCGCCAGCGGCGCGGTGGCGTCAGCCGCGTTCGGCGACGCGGCGCTCGATCGCCTCCCAGATCAGCGCGGCGACATCGGTGCCGTCGAACCGCTCGATCGCGACGATGCCGGTCGGGCTGGTGACGTTGATCTCGGTCAGCCATTCGCCGCCGATCACGTCGATGCCGACGAAGATCAGCCTGCGGCGCTTGAGCTCCGGCCCGAGCGCCTCGCAAATCTCGCGCTCCCGCGCCGTCAGCTCGGTCTTCACCGCCGAACCGCCGACCGCGAGGTTGGAGCGGATCTCGCCTTCGCCGGGCAGGCGGTTGATCGCGCCGGCGACGACACCGTCGACCAGCACGATCCGCTTGTCGCCTTTCGCCACCGCGGGCAGGAACGCCTGCACCATGTGCGGTTCGCGCCACGTCTGGTTGAACACCTCGATCAGCGCGGACAGATTGGCGCCGTCGCTGCCGACCTTGAAGATCGCCTTGCCGCCGTTGCCGTGCAGCGGCTTGACGACGATCTCGCCATGCTGCGACAGGAAGGCGCGCGCCTCGTCGAGGCTGCGGGTGATCAGCGTCGGCGGCATGAAGCGCGCATAATCGAGCACGAACACCTTCTCGGGCGCGTTGCGGACGCTGACCGGATCATTGACCACTAGGGTGCGGTCGGCGATACGTTCGAGCAGGTGCGTCGCGGTGATATAGCCGAGGTCGAACGGCGGATCCTGCCGCATCAGGACCACGTCCGCCTGCGCGCCGAGATCGAGGCTGACGGGCGTATCGAAGCGGAAGTGGTCGCCTTCGACGCGCTGCACGGTGACCGGATGCGCCTTCGCCCAGACTCGGCCGTCGCTGTAATTGATGTCTTCGGCGGCATAATGGAACAGCCGATGCCCGCGCGCCTGCGCGGACAGCATCAGCGCGAAGGTCGAATCGCCCGCGATGGCGATGCTGTCGAGCGGGTCCATCTGGACGGCGACGGTAAGGGGCATCGGGGTCTCGCGCGGCTGTTGGTCTGGGAGCGGGACTTAGGGTGGCGGTGGCGGAATGTCACCCGCACTCAGCTGCCGATCCAGGCATTCTCGATATGCCGCGGCCGCGTGCCGGGGGCGAGCAGGATGACGTCGATGCGGATGTCGTCACCCGGTCCGGCGTATTCCGCCATCAGCATTTCGGCGGCGGCGGCGACGCGGGCGAGGCGGCGTTCGTCGATCGCCCGATCGAGCTCGGCAGGGGTACGCCGCGTCTTGACCTCGACGAAGGCGACGAGCGCGTCCCGGCGCGCGATCAGGTCGACCTCGCCGGCGGGCGTCCGGACGCGGCGGGCGAGGATCGTCCAGCCGTGCAGCCGCAGCCACCATCCGGCGAGCCGCTCGCCGGATGG
>NZ_JFYV01000042.1 GCF_000632225.1 Sphingomonas sp. RIT328 | reverse complement strand
TCCTGAGGGGGAAGGGGTGGCGGTCTGAGGCAGGGAGCCGGGACAACCGACGGTTTCAGGGCTCCCGCGGAGGCGGGAGCCCAGTGTTCTTTCTACCGCAAACCGTTGCTCTGCTTGGCCACTGGATTCCCGCCTGCGCGGGAATATTGGGTCGTGGCGACCGGAGGGACTTCTCCGAGCTGCCCGCTCGCGCGGGACCGTTGCGAAACACGTTCCGTCAGGCCGGGCGTGTGCCGGCATCCACGGTTCAACACGAGCAGAAGTCGTTGAATTTGCGAAACGGTGAACCTCGGAGCTCACGCGGGGTAACGGCCCATTTCGGGCGCGGTCAAGACTGTTGCGCAGGTCCTGCCCGCGCGGGGATACCGGCTCTGTCGCGACGATAGGCGAAGAGCGCACGCCGGTCACGCCAGCATCCCGCGCAGCCGGTGAATGCCGCCGAGGAAGCCCGCGGTGGCGTCGATCGCGACGACGGTGCCGCCGAGCGTCTCGATCGCCACCTTGTAGAGATCGGCGAGCGCGCCTTCCGCGAGCAGGTGGACGGTGCGGCCGGCGACGGCGCGTGCGCCGACGTCCGATCCGATCAGGACGCCGCTCGCATAGGCCGCGGCCTCCTCGCTCGCGCGGCGGCCGAGCAATACGCTCGCGCGCACCTCGAACAAGGCGGTGCCGAGGTCGCAGGCGCCGGCGCCGCGGGCGAGGCCGTCGCGGAAGGCGGTGCCGTCGACCACCGCGCCGTCGAGCATGCCGGCGAGAATGCCGTGTCCCTTGAGCAGCGAGAACAATTCACCGGTCATCACCGTCGCGACATCGACGATGCGGGCGTCGGCGGTGGTGATCCATTTGTTGTGCGTGCCGGGCTGGCAGAAGAGCGCATCGGCGGGGGCGAGACCCGCGGCGATCGCGCCGAGAACCTGGATCTCCTCGCCGCGCATCACGTCGGCCCGCCGCTCGGTGAGCACCGACACGCCGGGGACGATCGTCATCCGCGCCTCCGGCAGGCGCAGCGCGGCCGCCGCGAGATCGGCGAGGCCGCAGGGGGCGGGGACGTAGGACGCCTCCCGCCAGCCGCGGGTCGATCCGATCATCCCCGCCGCGATCACCGGCAGGTCGCCGAGCCGCTCGCGCAGCGCGGCGAGCGCGGGCGGATAGTCGTCCGCCGCCATCGTCAGCACGCCGCGATCGTCGCGCAGCGCGTCGCCGACGCGGCCGTCCGCGTCGAGCCGATAGGCGCGGCGGTTGGTGGTGCCCCAATCGACGGCGATGACGCCGCCGGGGCCGGATGTCGCAGTCACCGCTGGAGAATCCTCAGGCGACGGTCTGGTCGCCAAGGCTCGCCGTCGGCTTCGATCCCCACAGCGCGTAGGCGAGCACGATCACCTCGCACGCCATGGTCAGGAAGAACGAATTCTGCAGGCCGTAATGATCGGCGAGCCAGCCCTGCACGACGACGAGCGCGCCGCCGGCGATCGCCATGATCATCAGCCCCGATCCTTCCTCGGTGAGCGGGCCGAGGCCGCGGATCGCGAGGGTGAAGATCGTTGGGAACATGATCGAATGGAACAGGCCGACCGCGATCAGCGCCCACATCGCTTCCGGACCGGTGGTGAAGGTGGCGATGGCGACGACGACCAGCGCGCCGAAGGCGAAGACCGACAGCACGCGCTCGGGCGCGATCTTCTGCATGACGACGCTGCCGACGAAGCGGCCGACCATCATCCCGCCCCACAGCAGCGACAAATAGCGCGACGCCTGTTCGTGGGTCACCGCGGCGATCTGTGGCTGCGACACGAAGTTGACGAACAGATTGGCGACGCCGATCTCGGCGAGCAGATAGGCGATCATCGTCGGGATGCCGAGCGTCAGGTTGCGGTGCTTCCACAGCGAATGCTGGTGCCGTTCCGCCTTGGCGGCGCGCTGCGTCGCCGCACCGAGCGCGGGCAGCGGGAAGCGCGCGATCACCACCGCCAGCACGACCAGCACGATTGCGACGAGCACATAGGGCAGGATCACCGAATGCGCGTCGGCGTAGCGCTGCGCCTGGCTGATCGTCGCGCCCGCCTCGGCGGTGCCGCTGCGGCTGCGGCCGAGGATCAGATAGCCGGCGAACAGCGGCGCGAGCGTCGTGCCGAGCGAGTTGAACGCCTGCACCAGATTGAGCCGCGACGATCCCGTCTCGGGCGGCCCGATCACGGTAACATAGGGGTTGGCGGCGACCTGGAGCAGCGTGATGCCGCTGGCGATGACGAACAGCATCACCAGCGTCACGCCATAGGACGGGATGCTCGCGGCGAGCGTCATGCCGAGCGCACCCGCCGCCATGATCAGCAGGCCGATGACGATCGCGCGCTGATAGCCGACCCGCTCGATCAGCTTGGCGGAAGGAATCGAGGCGAAGAAATAGGCGATGAACCAGACCGATTCGATCAGCGTCGTCTGGGTATAATCGAGCTCGAACACGCTGCGCAGATGCGGCAGCAGCACCCCGTTGATGACGGTGATGAAGCCCCACATGAAGAACAGACTCGCGAGCAGGCTCAACGCCTTGCGATACGATCCCCCCGCGCCCACCGCGGCGGGTGCCGCACCGTTCGTCGTTACGCCAATCGGTCCTGCCATAATCTCGTCCCTCTCCGCCTGTCGCGCGTTCGGCTGCCTTGCGCGCCGGGTATTTGTCAGACTATATAGTCCCGACGCGCCCGGTCAATGCCGGCGATACACGCTCAGGAGGGGGCAATGAAGCTTCGGAAGGCTATCTTCATCGCAGGCGCGGGATTGACCGCGCTCGCCGCCGCACAGGCCGATGCCGCGACCACACAGCGCGAGGCGGCGGGACGACTCGCCGACGGCACCGCGATCGAGGCGGTGACGCTGACCGCGGCCAACGGCGTCTCGGCTCGCGTGCTGACCTATGGCGCGACCTTGCAGAAACTGTCGGGGCCGGACCGCGACGGCAAGATCGCCGACGTGCTGCTCGGCTATGACGATGCCGCGGACTATGCCGCGCATCCCAATTATTTCGGCGTCACCGTCGGCCGCTTCGCCAACCGCATCGGCGGCGGCAAGTTCACGCTCGACGGCAAGACGTATCAGCTGCCGCTCAACGACAAGGTCAATTCGCTGCACGGCGGCCAGGTCGGCTTCGACAAGCGCCTATGGCGGATCGTCTCCGCCAAGGACGGATCGGCGACGCTGGCGCTGACCAGCGCCGACGGCGACCAGGGCTATCCCGGCAAGCTCGACGTCACCGTCACCTATACGATGGCCGACGACGGCGCGCTGACCATCGCCTTCGGCGCGAAGACCGACAAGCCGACGGTGGTCAACATGACCAACCACGGAATCTTCAACCTCGCCGGCGAGGGGTCGCCGCTCGGCATCCTCAACCAGCGGCTGACCATCCCGGCCAAGGCGATCACCCCGGTCGACGCCAATCTCGTGCCGACCGGCGAGCTGCGCCCGGTGGCGGGCACGGTGTTCGATTTCCGCAGCGGCCGGATGCTGGGCGAGGGCGTGCGCGACGGGCATGACCCGCAGATCGTGATGGGCCACGGCTACGATCACAATTTTGCGCTCGACAAGGGCCTGACCGCGACGCCGCAGCTCGCCGCGCGGCTCGAGGATCCCGTCTCGGGCCGCGTGCTGGAAGTGTCGAGCACCGAGCCGGGCGTGCAGATGTACACCGGCAACTTCCTTGACGGCAGCTACATCGGCAAGAATCGTCACGTCTATCGGATGGGCGACGGCGTCGCGCTGGAACCGCAGAAATTCCCCGATGCGCCCAACAAGCCCAATTTCGCCTCGGCCCGGGTCGATCCCGGCAAGCCGTATCGTCACGTGATGATCTACAAACTTTCGGTGGCCAAATAATATGACGCAATTGCGCAGCCGTGCCTGGTTCGACAATCCGGCGAACATCGACATGACGGCGCTCTATCTGGAGCGCTATCTCAACTTCGGCCTGTCGCTGGAGGAGCTGCAGTCGGGCAAGCCGATCATCGGCATCGCCCAGACCGGCAGTGACCTCAGCCCGTGCAACCGCCACCATCTGGTGCTGGCGGAGCGGGTGCGCGAGGGGATTCGCGAAGCGGGCGGGATCGTGCTCGAATTCCCGGTCCATCCGATCCAGGAGACGGGCAAGCGGCCGACCGCCGGGCTCGACCGCAACCTCGCCTATCTCGGGCTGGTCGAGGTGCTGTACGGCTATCCGCTCGACGGCGTGGTGCTGACGATCGGCTGCGACAAGACGACGCCTGCCGCGCTGATGGCCGCCGCGACGGTCAACATCCCGGCGATCGCTTTGTCGGTCGGGCCGATGCTCAACGGCTGGCACAAGGGCGAGCGCACCGGATCGGGGACGATCGTCTGGAAGGCGCGGCAGCTGCTCGCCGCGGGCGAGATCGACGATGCCGAATTCATCCGGCTCGTCGCCAGCTCGGCGCCATCGACCGGCTATTGCAACACGATGGGCACCGCGACGACGATGAATTCGCTGTGCGAGGCGCTCGGCATGTCGCTGCCCGGCTCGGCGGCGATCCCGGCGCCCTATCGCGACCGGCAGGAAGTGTCCTACCGCACCGGCAAGCGCATCGTCGAGATGGTGCAGGACGATCTCAAGCCGTCCGACATCCTGACCAAGGCGGCGTTCCATAATGCGATCAAGGTCAATTCGGCGATCGGCGGATCGACCAACGCGCCGATCCACCTCGCCGCGATCGCGCGCCACATCGGCGTCGACCTGCCGCTCAAGGACTGGGAGACGGAGGGGCACAAGGTCCCGCTGCTCGTCAATTTGCAGCCCGCCGGCGAATATCTCGGCGAGGATTATTATCGCGCCGGCGGCGTGCCCGCGGTGGTCAACCAGCTGATCGGCCAGGGGCTGATCGACGAGGGCGCGCTGACCGTCAACGGCAAGACGATGGGCGAGAATTGCCGCGGCGTCGCGATCGAGGACGAGAAGGTGATCCGCCCCTTCGACCAGCCGCTGGTCGAGGATGCCGGCTTCATCGTCCTGTCGGGCAATCTGTTCGACGCGGCGGTGATGAAGACCAGCGTGATCTCGCCCGAATTCCGCGACCGCTATCTCTCCAACCCCGACGATCCCAATGCGTTCGAGGGGCCGGCGGTGGTGTTCGACGGGCCGGAGGATTACCACCACCGGATCGACGATCCGGCGACCGGCATCACGCCCGAGACGCTGCTGTTCATGCGCGGCGCCGGGCCGATCGGCTATCCGGGCGCGGCGGAGGTCGTCAACATGCGGCCGCCGGCCTATCTGATCACCGAGGGCGTCCATGCGCTGCCGTGCATCGGCGACGGCCGCCAGTCGGGGACGAGCGGATCGCCGTCGATCCTCAACGCCAGTCCCGAGGCGGCGGCGATGGGCGGGCTCGCGCTGCTCAAGACCGGCGACCGGGTGCGCGTCGATCTCAACACCGGCACCGCCAATGTGCTGATCTCCGACGCCGAATTGATGGATCGCCGGGCCGCGCTGGCGGCGGCGGGGGGCTTTGCCTATCCCGCCTCGCAGACGCCGTGGCAGGAGATCCAGCGCGCGGTGGTCGGCCAGATGAACACCGGCGCGATCCTGGAAGGATCGGAAAAATACCAGCGGATCGCGCAGACGATGGGGTTGCCGCGCGACAACCATTGATGCGGGCGAGGGCGGGGTGCCTGGCGGCGTCCCGTCCTTGTCGGTGGGGTGAGACCGGGGTTTCGCGGATGATTGCCTGAGCGCTCGGTTCGTATCGATACCCGCGCAGGCGAGGTCTAAGCCACAGTCTCGGCACCACTCCGGCGGAGGCCCGGGTCCAGTTGGGGGCCGGTCAGTGGGTGTCACTGATCTCGCCGAGCTGGACCCCGGCCTCCGCCGGGGTGGTGTTGAAAGGTGATATCGCCCGTTCTCCAAAGGTCGCCTGTAGGCGAGGGCTAGTGGAAACGCTAAGGTGTGACCTTCGGCATCAGGAGCACCGTGCGCCCCGCTTCCGCAGGACCGCTGCGAAAGCGGGCCTCGTTGCCCACCGTCACCGTGTTCCTGCCCAAGCAGGACCCCGCGGCCAGGCAGAGCAACGACTGACCCGCTTCGTGACCTTGGGCTCCTGCGTGCGCAGCAGCACGGGCGCGGTTTCGTCGAGGCCGCGCCTCCACGGTAACACGGGTGGCGCAGATGTCAGCCTCGCCCCCGTTACACATCCGCCGGGGTCGACTTTCGCGTCTGGCCCGCTAACCCGGCGTCGTCGAAGGAGAAACGATCGTGATCAGCGTCCCCCCTCTGGTAGCCGGCGTCGAATTGGGCGGGACGAAGATAGTCTGCCTGCTGGCCCGTGGACCGGATGCGATCGAGGATCGCGTCCAGCTGCCGACGACGCGCCCCGACGAGACGCTGGCGGCGATCGAGCGGGTGCTCGACGGCTGGGGCCGGTTCGACGCGCTCGGCATCGCCAGCTTCGGGCCGATCGCGATCGACCGCGACGCCGCCGATTACGGCCAGATCACCTCCACCCCCAAGCCGCATTGGGCGGGGACCGACGTCGCCCGCCGGCTCGCCGCCCGCTATGAGGTGCCGACCGGCTTCCACACCGATGTCGTCGGCGCGGCGCTCGCCGAGGCGCGCTGGGGCGCCGCCGCGGGGCTGCGCGACGTCGCCTATGTGACGGTGGGCACGGGGATCGGCGTCGGGCTGATCGCCAATGGTGTGCCGGTCGACGGGCTGACGCATAGCGAGCTCGGCCATCTCCGCCCCGACCGGCTCGCCGGCGACGACTGGATCGGCATCTGCCCGTTCCACGGCGGCTGCCTGGAAGGGCTCGCCGCCGGCCCGGCGATCGGCGCCCGCGCCGGCCGCAAGGGCGAGGACATCGCCGCCGACGACCCCGTCTGGGAACCGGTCGCGCACGTCCTCGCGCAGCTCTGCCATACGTTGGTGCTGACCGGCGTGCCGCGGCGGATCGTGATGGGCGGCGGCGTGATGGTCGGCAACGATCACCTGTTCCCGCGCATCCGCGCCGCGATGGTCAAGAGCCTCGCCGGCTATATCGCGCTGCCCGAGATCGCCGAACCCGCCTTCGTCGTGCCGCCGGCGCTCGGCGGCAATGCCGGGCCGCTCGGCGCGATCGTCCTCGGCGGGCAGGCGCTCACCCAGCATCTGGCTTCGTTCACAGCCTCTTAACCGTATTTCCTTAGCCCTTTCGCAACGTTGAGAGGGACAAGCCGTGTCGATGACTGCCGATCCCGCGCGCGCGCTGCCCAGGCGGCTGCTGATCATCGACGACGAAGAGGCGATGCACGACAGCTACCGGCGCAGCTTCGCGCCGCCGCGCGGACCCGATGCCCCGGCGCTGGGCGCAATGGCGGCGGCGCTGTTCGGCGCCGACCCCGCCGCCGAATCGCCGGGCTTCGCGCTGACCCATTGCCGCCAGGGCGAGGAGGCGGTCGCCGCGGTCGAGCGCGCGCTGGCCGACGGCGCGCCCTTCGCCGCCGCGTTCATCGACGTGCGCATGCCGCCGGGGATCGACGGGCGCGAGACGGCGCGGCGCATCCGCCGCATCGATGCCGAGATCAATCTGTGCATCGTCACCGGCTATTCCGATTTCTCGCCGGTCGAGATCAGCAAGGTCGCCGGGCCGGCGGACAAGATCTTCTACATCGCCAAGCCGTTCGAGGTCGCCGAGATCGTCCAGACCGCGACCGCGCTGGCGGATCGCTGGCAGGTCGACCGCGCGCTCGCCGCGACGCGGGCGCAGCTCGCCGAGCAGATCGTCCAGCTCGAACAGCAGGCCGCCGAACTCGCCGCCAACGAAAGTCGCGCGCTGCATCTCGCCACGCATGATTCGCTGACCGATGCGCCCAACCGGCTCGCCTTCCTGCGCGCGCTCGGCGACCGGGCGCGCCGGCCCGGCCGCTTCGCCATCGCGATGCTCGATCTCGACCGGTTCAAGCTGATCAACGACACGCTCGGCCATCTTGCCGGCGATGCGCTGATCCGCGACGTCTATGCGATCCTGACCGCGACCGCGCCGGAGGAGGCGATCGTCGCGCGGCTCGGCGGCGACGAGTTCGGCGTATTGTTCGACACCGCCGGCGACGCCGCCGCGACGATGGCATGCGACCGGATCATCGCCGCCTGCGCCGGCACACACCGATTGTTCGGCCATGCGGTGCAGAGCGGCGCCTCGGCGGGACTGGTCGTCGTCGACGGCGCGGGGGTCGACCCACTCGATTCGCTGCGTCGCGCCGATCTCGCGCTCAACGATGCCAAGCGCGTCGGCCGCGGCGTCACCCGCCTGTTCGACGAGACGATGGACGAGGGCATCCGCTTCCGCCGCCGCGTCGAACAGGGACTCGCGCGCGCGGTCGAGCGCGACGAACTGCGCCTCGTCTATCAGCCGATCGTCGCGCGCGGCGAGCTGGAGGTGGTCGGCTTCGAGGCGCTGGTCCGCTGGGACAGCGCGGTCTACGGCCGGATCAGCCCGGCGGTGTTCATCCCGATCGCCGAGGAAAGCAACGTCATCCACACCATCGGCGACTGGATCCTCGCCGAGGCGCTGGCGATGGTGGCGCGGCTGCCGCAGCAATATGTCTCGATCAACTTCTCGCCGCGCCAGTTCCGCCGGCACAATTTCGTCGCCCATGTCATGGAGAGCGCGCAGCGGGCCGGCGTCGCGCCGGGGCGGGTGCAGATCGAGATCACCGAAACCGCCATTTTTGACGATGCCGAGCGCGCCGCCGAAACCTTGTTCCGGCTGCGCCAGATGGGCTTCCGCATCGCGCTCGACGATTTCGGCACCGGCTATTCGTCGCTCTATAATATCCGCAAATTCGCGCTCGACAGCCTCAAGATCGACCGCAGCTTCATCGACGGCATGGGACGCGAGCGCGAATCGGCGGCGATCGTCCATTCGATCATCCATCTCGGCCGCGCACTGGGACTCGAGGTGGTCGCCGAGGGGGTCGAGACCGTCGCGCAGGTCCAGGCGCTGCGGCTTGCGGGTACCAGCCATCTGCAAGGCTTCTTCTTCTCGCAGCCGGTCGACGGCGATGTCGCGGTGATGCTCGCCGAACGCCGCGTGCTCGCCGGCGGTGCGGCGGTGTAGGTGGCGCGGCTGGTCGTGCCGGGGCGTGGGCGGGGGG
>NZ_JFYV01000041.1 GCF_000632225.1 Sphingomonas sp. RIT328 | reverse complement strand
AGCGCCGGCGGCGTCGCTCTGCGTCACGCTCAGCGCCTGGCTGTCGATCTGCGGCGCCGTCAGCACCGCGGCATAGCTGCCGTTGGCGCCGACCGTCGCGGTGCCGACCTCGTTGCCCGCGGCATCGCGGATGCTGATCGTCGCGCCGGCCTCGCCGCTGCCGGTCACCGTCGTGCCGGTCGGATCGATCGCCGCCACCGGGGCGGCGGGGGCGGTGAGATCGGGCGCGGTCAGTGCGAGCGGGGGCGCCTGATTGCCCGCGGCGTCGCTCTCGCGCACGCTCAGGCTCTCGCCATTGGCCTGCGCGGGCGTCAGCGTCACCGCGAAGCCGCCGTCGGCGGCGACCGTCGCGCTGCCGATCACGGTACCGGCCGCCGTGACGACGCTGACCGTCGCGCCGGCCTCGCCGGTGCCGGTCACCTGCGTACCGTCGGCGGAGACGGTCGCGACCGGCTGTACGGGTGCGGTCAGATCGGGGGCGGTGGTGCTGGCGCTGCCCGAACCATTGCCCGCGGCGTCCGACTGGCTCGCATCGACCCGCTCGCCGTTGACCTGCGGGGCGGAGAGCGTTGCGCTATAGCGGCCGTCGGCGGCGACGATCGCGGTGGCGAGCGCCGTACCGCCCGCGCCGCTGATCGTGACGCGCGCGCCCGGCTCGCCGGTGCCGCTGACCACCGTGCCGGTGCCGTCGATCGCCACCGTCGGAGCGGCGGGGGCGGTCACGTCGGGCGCGGTAACCGAGAGCGGCGGCGAGACGTTGCCGGCCGCATCGCCTTGCGTCACCGTGACCGCGCCGCCGTTCGCCTGCGGCGTCGTGAGCGGGACGCTGTAGCTGCCGTCCGCCGCGACCACGGTGCTGCCGATCACCGCGCCGCTCGCATCACGCACCGTCACGGTCGCGCCGGCCTCGCCCTGACCGCTGACGCTCGTCCCGGCCGCGTCGATCGTCGCGACCGGGGTCGCCGGGGCGGTCAGGTCGGGGGCCTGGATCGTCGCCGCGGGCGAGACATTGCCCGCCGCATCGCTCTGCGTGACGGTGAGCCGCTCATTGTCGACCCGCGCCGGGGTGAGGGGCACGGCGAAGCTGCCGTCCGCGGCGACGGTGGTGGAGCCGATCACCGCACCGGCGGCGTCGCGTACGGTGACGGTCGCGCCCGCCTCGCCCTGACCGCTGATCGCGCCGCCATCGGCGCGGACGGTGGCGGTCGGGGTTGTCGGCGGCGTCGTGTCGGGGGTGGGCGTCGGCGTCGGTGTGGGGGTCGCGCCGGTGCCGGTGCCGGTGTCAGGCGTGCCGCTGCCGGCCGCGGTCGCATCACTGCCGCCGCCGCTCGCCAGCGCGACGACGCCGCCCGCCGCCGCCGCGCCGCCGAGCAGGGTCGCCGGCAGCGCAAGCGCCGATCCGCCGCCGCCCGCTGCCGCGGTCAGATTGGTGAGATCGTCGATCAGCGAGAATCGCGGCACGCCCGTGCCGCGCGCCACCCACAGATGGCCGTCGTTTTCGCGCAACACCAGTTCGTTGGTGGTGGTCGCCTGCGCCGGGTAGAAATTGGCAACGTGCACCGTCCCGCCGTCGACCAGCCGCACCACCAGATCGCTGCCCTGCCGGTCGACGGCGGCGACCTGCGTCCGCGCGATATCGAGGCGGACGATGCTCGGCGCGTCGAGCGCGACATCGTTGCCGGTCACCTGATGGACCGCACCGGTCGCCTTGCTGATCACTTCGACGGACATGAGCACTATCCCCTATCGGTTACGCACGGCGCTTCCCCCACGGGCGGCGCTTTCCCGGACAGTAATCGCGGGAGGGGTTACGAAGCTGCTTCAATACCGTTTCCGGAACCAATAGTCGTTGTCGGCACGGACACGCACCTTAGGCTGATCTGCTTGCAGCAGGAGGCGCAATATCATGGAGCGTGACGTCGAATATTTGCGCCGGCGCGAGCAGCATGCCCGCGGCATGGCGCGCCGCGCCGACTGCCGGAAGGCACGGCGCGCGCATCGCCTCCTCGCCAGCGCCTATGCCGCGCGCCGGGCGGCGCTGTCGCCGGAGGCGCATCCGCTGCTGCGGCTCTGGCGGCGGTTGTGGGATGCGGCGGCGGGATAGGGGAACGCCGAGGCGGGCTCGTTCGTCCAGACCTGCGCACGTATCAACGGGAGCGCACATCGCTATGACGATCTTCAACAAGGACATGATCGACCTCGCCGGCCGCAACGAGCTGTGGCAGAAGGAAGTGTACCGCGATGCCAAGGTGCAGATCGTGCTGATGGCGATCCCCGCCGGCGAAGAGATCGGCATGGAGACGCACCCCGCCGACCAGACCACTTTCATCGTCGCGGGCGAGGCGCAGGTGGTGATCGATGGTCATGCCACCAAGGCGACGCCCAATCACCTCGTCGTCGTGCCCAAGGGCGCGCAGCACAATATCATCAACAAGGGCGGCGAGCCGCTCAAGTTGTTCTCGGTCTATGCCCCGCCCGCCGAACCGGAAGGCGCCGCGTTCAGGACCAAGGCGGAGGCCGAGGAGGCAGAGAAAGGCTTGCTGAGCAAGGCGGCGGACGCGGTGAAGGCGGCGGTCGGCCACTGATCCCAGGCTACGACTATCATCCGGTTTGCCAAAGTCTTTTGACGGCCCGAAGTAAATCGCGATGGAGTTTCGGCCGTTGCGGCCACAGCGACGAATTGCACATGGGATTCCGTATCATCTTGGGATGAAATGCCCCCGGATGATACGAATCCTGTTTGAATTTCTCCGATCATGGTGCATCCCACGCCGGGCGGCAGGTCCTTCGTTCGGAGCATGATCCTGGGCATGGCAGAGAATAACGCGGACCGGCTCGATGAGGCACGGCAATTGATTGCGACGGCGCTCGATCTGGTCGTCGCAGCCGATGAGACACTGGCGGCGGCGGAGCTCGAACAGGCGCTCGATACCGTCATCCGGCGCGGCGACGAGCTGCGTTTCAGTTCAAGCTCATCTCATCGACGCCCGTCTGCGACGCAATGACCGCCTGACAGGTTTCGGCGACCAATATCAGCCCGGCATCGGTTAGACGGATCATGCCGGCACTCTCGTACACCAGATCACGCTCGACCAGCAGGTCGATCCATCGCCGCGCCACCGGCGCGGAAACGCCGGTCGCCGCGATTAGCGGCGGTAGCGTCGCGCAATGATCGTCCGCCAGGAACACCGTATACAATAGATCCATCGGCGGATTGTTGACGAACTCGGGCGGCAGCGTCGTCCGCATCGCCCGTCGCGCCGCGACAAGTGCCCGCGCGACGCCTTGCAAGTGTTCCAGCATCGCCGGCGACCGCGCCGCGATCGCCTTTGCCCAAAAATCGATCCGGCGTACTTGCGGCATCGGCCCTATCGTCCTCCCTGAACTTGCTGTCTTTGGTTTCTGCCGAACCATGTGCAGGCATATAGCTTCAAAAAGATGTCTTTGCCATTTGTTCCGACCCGATCAGTCGGTAACGTCGATATCATACCAGATCGTTGCCGCGACGAACGCTTCGGCGGCTGACAGCGTCCTGCCATCGGCGAAGCGGATCGTCGCGACCGACCGCTCGGTGCCGCGGATCAGCACCGCGACGCGCAGCGTCTGGTCGCCCGCGCTGCGGCTGAAGGCGAGGATGCGGTCGCTGCCCTCGACCTCCGCCGGACGATAGTCGCCCGTGGTGAACAGCGCCGGCTCCGCCCGCCGCAGCGCCAGCAGATCGGCGATCAATCGCAGCTTGTTGGGCGCCTCGGCGCTGCCGAGCAGCGCGAGCCGGCGGTCGTAATCGACGGGGCGGCGGTTGTCGGGATCGACGAGGCTGAGGTCGGCGAGCTCGCACCCCTGATACAGGTCGGGCACGCCGGGCAGCGTCAGCCGCAGCGCGGTCTGCGCCAGGGTGTTGGCGAGCGCGGCGGGTGCGATCTCGGCGACGAAGGCGGTGACCTCGGCGCAGAAGCGCGGATCGGCGAGGTAATGGTCGACCAGCGCCGCCGCCGCCGCCTCATAGTCCGCGTCGGGTGCTTCCCAGGACGAGCGCAGCTTCGCCTCGCGCAGGGCCTTCTGCTGCCACGCCTTGACCCGTTCGGCGAAATCCGCGTCCGCGCCATCCTCTGGCCAGGCGCCGACGATCGTCTGCAACAGCATGTAGCGGTCGCCGCCGTCGACGTCATGGCCCCAGCCCCAGGCGAGCGCTTCCCACGCCTCGACGCGGGCGCGCCAGACGTCGGGGATGGTGCTCAGCACCGCGAGCCGGGCGCGGACGTCCTCGCCGCGTTTGTGGTCGTGCGTCGCGGTGGTCAGCATCGCCTGCGGCACCTCGCGCGCGCGGTCGATCATCAAGGCGTGGAACGCCTCGACCGGGACGCCGAGGATCGTCGCGTCAAAGCCGACGTCGTTGCGCGACAGCAGCCGGCCGGACCGATAGAAAGCGGTGTCCTCGACCGATTTGGCGGCGATCGGCGCGGACAATTGCTGGAACCGGCGCACCGCGTCGGCGGCATCGCCGGGCCCGTCGCCGGCGAGCCAGGCGAGGATACGGTCGACGACATGCGCCTCGCCGGGCGGGATCAGCCAGGCGACCCGTTCGCGCACCAGCCCGCGGATCGCGGCATCCTGCGGCGCGGCGGCGTCACCGGTGCCATAGGTGCGATAGACAGGGAAGACCCAGAGCAGCCGCTCGATCGCGCGGCGCAGCATCGCCGCGGTCACCGCCTCGTCGCGGTTGAGCCGCACGAAGGCGGCGACGCAAGCGTCGAGCTGACCGGAAAACTGCCAGGCGAGCAGATCCTGCCGCGCCTCGAACTCCTCCGCCTCGAACCCCTGATAGCGGCCGCTGACCTGCTGCCACAATTCCTCGAGCGGCAAGGCGCCGAGCGGATCGTGGACCAGCAACGCGACCTGTTCCATGAAGTCATAGCCGCTGGTGCCGTCGACGCCCCAGCCGACCGGCTGGCCTTCGTCCGCGCCGAGGATCTTCTCGATGACGATATAGGCGTCGTCGCCGAGGTGCTTACGCAGCGTGCGGCAATAGCCGATCGGATCGGTCAGCCCGTCGACATGATCGACGCGGACGCCGTCGATCAGCCCTTCCGCGTACAGGCGGAAATACAAGGCGTGCGTCGCCTCGAACACCGCCGGATCCTCGATCCGCACGCCGGCGAGATCGTTGACGGTGAAGAAGCGGCGCCAGTTGAGGTCGTCGTTGGCGACGCGCCAGCTCGCCAGCCGGTAATGCTGCTGCGCCAGCAATTCGGCGAGGTCGCCGTCGGTGGCGACATCATCGCGCAACGGAAAGCGATGCTCGCCATAGGCGACGACCTGCTGCCCCTCGATCGCCAGATCGCCCGCCGAGATCGTCGCGGTCAGCGTATCGCCGAGCACCGGCAGCAGCAACGGTCGCGACCAGTCGATGTCGAAGACGCGGGCATGCGGACTGTCCGGCCCGCGCGCCAGCACGTCGTTCCACCAGGCATTGCCGCCACCGGCGACGCCCATATGGTTGGGGACGATATCGATGACGACGCCCATGTCGCGCGCGTGCAGCGCCGCGACGAGGCTGCGGAACGCGTCTTCGCCGCCCAGTTCGGGGTTGATCCGCGTCGGGTCGATGACGTCATAGCCGTGCGTCGACCCGGCCGCCGCGACGGTGATCGGCGAGGCATAGAGGTGGCTGATGCCGAGATCGGCGAGATAGGGGACCAAAGCTTCGGCATCGGCGAAGGTGAAGTCCTTGTGGAACTGCATCCGGTAGGTGGCACGGGGCGGGCGGGGCGCGGTCATGCTGGGGTCTCGGCTGAGAGGAGGGCGGTGCGGCGCGCGACCTCGGGCCGGGCGAGCATGCCGGCGGTCGTGTCGGGCAGGCGGCGTCGCCAATTGGGATGTTCGTCGGTGGTGCCGGGCAGATTGGGCTGTTCGGCGATGCCGACCAGATCCTCGACCGGCACGATGGTCAGCGGGCAGGGTGCCTGCCGGGTGAAGGCGATCGCCGCATCGATCGCGGCATCGGCGTCCTGCGGCGGCGGTCCCTCGGCGACGCCCGCCTCGCGATAGGTGCGCCAGAGCGCCGCTTTCTCGCCGACGCGGCGCAGGCGGTCGGCGGGTTCGTCGTCGCCGCCGCGGCGCAGCTTGTGGTTCCACGTGATGTCGCGGCCCGTCCACCAGCCGGCGAGCGTCGCGGTGTCGTGCGTGCCGGTCATCGCCACCGCCGCCGCATCCCAGTCGCGCGCGGGCGTGAAGCCGTCCTCGTCGCGCTCGAACGGCAACACCCGCATGCCGAGCATGCCGCGTTCCGCCATCGTGTCGCGGAAGCCCGGCGGCACGGTGCCGAGATCCTCGCCGATCACGATCGCGCCGGCACGATGGGATTCGAGCGCGAGCAGGCGCAGCAGATCGTCGAACGGCATGGCCAGATAGGCACCGTCGCTCGCCGCACCGCCCTCGGGGATGACCCACAGCCGCTTGAGGCCGAGCGCATGATCGATCCGCAGGCCGCCGGCATGGCGCAGGCTGGCGCGGACCGTGCGGATGAAGCCGTCGAAGCCCGTGCGTCGCAAGGCAAAGGGCGACAGCGCGGTGATCCCCCAATTCTGCCCCTGCGGCCCGAGTGGATCGGGCGGCGCGCCGATCGACAGGCCGGTGAGCAGGTCGCCGCGCCGGCTCCACGCATGGCTGCCGCCCGCATCCATGCCGACCGCGAGATCGGCGATCAGGCCGATCTGCATCCCCGCCGCGCGTGCCGCCGCCTGCGCCTGTGCCAGGCTGGCGTCGGCAAGCCATTGCTGGAAGGCGTGGAACGCCACTGTCTCGCTATGGTCGGCGACGAACCGCGCCACGGCCGGTGCGGCGGGATCGTGATAGTCGGCGGGCCAGTCCTGCCAGCCGCACGCGCGCCGCTGCGCGAAGAAATGGCCGTGCAGCGCGTCGAAGCGGGCATGCTCCTCCCATTCGGGATGCGCCGCGCGGGCGGTGGCGAAATCGGCGCGCATCGCGTCCGGCGCCCGGTCGAATGCTTCGCGCAACCGGGTGAGCCGGTGCGGCCAGGTCTGCGTCCAGTCGATCAGCGCACCGCCCGCTTCCCCGGCGCCGTCGATCCCGGCGAGCGCCGGATCGGCGAGCAGCGCGTGATGATAGAGCCGGCTCGACGGCGCATAGGGGCTGAACCGCGCGGCATCGGCAGGAAAGAGGGCATGCGTCGGGCTGATCGCGAGCGCATCCGCGCCCGCCGCCGCGAAGTCGCGCGCCGCCTCGGCCAGCGCGCCGAGATCGCCGAACGGCGAGGGGCGCGATCCGCGCAGCGCCGGTATCTGCACCGCCGGACCCCAGCCATGCCCCGCCGGCGGCGCGACGCATCGCCGCGGCGCGATCGCCAGCGTCACCAAGCCGTCGCGCGTTTCGAGCCGGTGATAGCCCGGCTCATCGATCGCCGGGATCGTCCCGTCGGCGGCGATGACGACATCGCGCGTCTCGCCGCCGTCGATCGTCAGCCGCGCCGCCCCCGGGCTCGATGTTGTCCGTATCGCCGTGCCGATATCACCGGTGACGAATGCGTCGCCGTCCGTCCGCGTATCGAGCGTGTCGAGGATCGCGCGGACCACCGTATCGGCGACGCGATGCTGCCGGCCGTCGGCATCCTCCCACGCGACCTGCAGTCCGGCGGCTTCCGCTTCGTGCGCGAGGTCACTCATGCCGAGGCTCCGTTGGGGCGCGCAGAGGCGCGGAGGGCGCAGAGAGGGTGAGCCGTCCGAACGGGTTTGGCCCATACTGGAAAGGATTCACGCGAAGGCGCGAAGCCGCGAAGAGGATGCACCCGCTCTTCGCGGCTTCGCGTCTTCGCGTGGACCTCTTCTCTGCGTCCTCTGCGCCTCTGCGCGCAAAGATCCACGCTGAGGCATCCGTCGCCGTGAGAGGCAACAGCCGGCTTCCCATATCCGAGTGCTCCCGCGAAAGCCGGAGCCCAGGGTTGCGAAACCCTGACGTCGCTCTGCCGGGCCCTGGATTCCTGCATGCGCAGGAATACGGATTTGGGCGCGTGGCCACGGCGGTGGGTGAATGGCGGAGTGATCTGTCCGCTCACCGGGCGATCCACGCGCGGAAGCGCTCACCCTCGGCATGCAGCAAGTCGCCCGCCGCATCGGGCAATCCGCCCGGCGCGTCGGCAAGGTCGATCGCGATCGTCAGCGTCGCGCCATCGCCCAGCCGCCAGCGCGCCACCACCGCCGCCGCGCCGGTCGCTTCCGCGCCCAGTGAGGTCGTGCCGGCGAGATGCGGCACGATTGCCGCCTGCCGCAGCGCGATCAGATCACGGAGCAACCCGCGCCAGCGTGTCGCATCCGGTCCGGGCGTCGGGCGTGACGCCTCGAACGTCGCCACCGCATTGGGATCGGGGATGCGCGCGCGCGCCGCCGGATCGGCGAAGGCATCGAACTTGGCGAATTCCTTGCGCCGGCCCTCGCGCACCGCATCGGCGAGCGCGTCGTGGAAGTCGGTGAAGAACAGGAAGGACGTCTCGCTGCCTTCGGTGTCGCCCATGAACAGCATCGGCACCTGCGGCGCGAGCAGCAGCAGCGCGGTCGCCGCGCGCAGCCGGTCGGTGTCGGTCAGCCGCGTCAGCCGTTCGCCGAGGGCGCGATTGCCGACCTGATCGTGGTTCTGGAGGAAGGAGACGAAGCGCGTCGGCGACAGGTGCGCGCTCGGCGTGCCGCGGGGCTTGCCGTCGTGATTGCCCGATCCCTCGCCCTGATAGATGAACCCCTCGGCCAGGCAGCGCGCCAGCCGCTCCGCCGGCCGATCGGCGAAGTCGCTGTAATAGGCGCTGGTCTCGCCGGTCAGCAGGACGTGCAGGACGTTGTGGAAATCGTCGTTCCACTGCGCGTCATAAGCGCCGTCGCGCAGCCGTTCGGCGTCGTTGCGTTCGTTCTCGAGCACGAGATGGACGTGCCGGTCGGGCAGCGCGGCGCGGATCTCCGCCGCCATCGCGTCGAGGAAGGCATCGTCGCCGATCGCATGGACCGCATCGAAGCGGAGCCCGTCGAAGCGATACTCGTCGAGCCACATCAGGGCGTTGTCGATGAAGAAGCGCCGCACCGCCGGCTCGTGCACCGCGACCGCACCGCCCCAGGGCGTATGGACCTCGGCATCGAAGAAGTCGGGGGCATAGGCTGACAGATAATTGCCGTCCGGCCCGAAGTGATTGTAGACCACGTCGAGGAACACCGACATGCCGAAGCCGTGCGCGGTATCGACCAGCGCCTTCAGTTCGGCCGGGGCGCCATAGCTTTCCGCCGGTGCATAGGGCAGCACGCCGTCATAGCCCCAGTTGCGCGTGCCGCCGAAGGCGTTGACCGGCATCAGTTCGATCGCGGTGATGCCCAGCGCGGCGAGCGTCGGGATCTGGTCGATCACCCCGGCAAAGCCGCCGAGCACGCCGGCGTGCAGCTCGATCAGCACCGTCTCTTCCCACGGCCGGCCGCGCCAGTCGGGCGTCGTCCAGTCATAGGCGGGATCGATGACGAGGCTCCAGCCGTGGACGCCGCCCGATTGCGCTTGGCTCGCCGGATCGGGGACGGCGAGGTCGCCGATACGGAATCGATAGCGCGTGCCCGCCGGCACATCGGTGGTCGCGACGAACCAGCCGTCCGCCGCCGCATCCATCGCGATCGTCTCGCCCGCATCGATCTCCAGCGTCACCGCCTCGCACGCCGGTGCCCAGAGCGCGAACCGGGTGCGGCCGTCGTCGAGCAGCCGCGCGCCCCAGCGTTCGCTCATGCCGCCGCGTCCGCGTCGTCGCGCGGCAGCGTCCAGGTGACCAGCACTGCGCCCTGTGGTGCGACCTCGTACTGATCGTCGATCGTCAGCTCGCCCTGATCGGGCTTGGCGCTGTCGATCAGCACGGTCCGCTTGGCCTGCGGCGGCGGCAGGTGGAAGGTGACCGGATCGGCCGAGCCGTTGAGCAGCAGCGAGATCGCCTCGACTTCGCCCGCCGCATTGCACGACGCGCGGCGCATCATCAGCGCGCGTCCGTCTGGATTCTGCCAGTCGTCCGGACTGAGCCGGCCGCCGCGCTCGTCCCACCATTCGATGTCGTTGATGCCGTGGCCCGGCGTATCCTGTCCGTAGAGGAAGGTCGCCGCACGCAGCACCGGATAGCGGCGGCGCAACGCGGTGAGGCGCGCGACATAGTCGATCTGCGTCTGCCCCGCCTCGCTCGCCGCCGCCTGCCAGTCGAGCCAGCTGATCGCATTGTCCTGGCAATAGGCGTTGTTGTTGCCCTGCTGCGTGCGGCCGAATTCGTCGCCCGCGACCAGCATCGGCGTGCCGAGCGAGGCGAGCAGGGTGGTCAGCATCGATCGCTGCACCCGCCCGCGCGCGTCGTTGATCGCGGCATCGTCGGTCGGCCCCTCGTGGCCCCAGTTGCGCGAATGGTTGTTGTCGTGGCCGTCGCGATTGTCCTCGCCGTTCGCCTCGTTGTGGCGCTGCTCGTAGGTCACGGTATCGGCGAGGGTGAAGCCGTCGTGCGCGGACAGCAGGTTGATGCTCGCCCACGGCCGCCGCGCGCGCCGGTCGAACAGATCGCCCGATCCCGCCAGCCGCGCCGCGAGATCGCCGCGCTGCCCGGGATCGCCGCGCCAGAACTGGCGGACGGTGTCGCGATATTGGTCGTTCCACTCGGCGAAACCGGGCGGGAAGTTGCCGAGCTGATAGCCGCCGGGGCCGACGTCCCACGGCTCCGCCATCAGCTTGAGCCGGCCGAGCACCGGGTCCTGCCGCACCACGTCGAAGAAGGCCGCGCCCGGATCGAAACCATCGTCCTCGCGCCCCAGCGTCAGCCCGAGGTCGAAGCGGAAGCCGTCGATGCCGAAGCTCGTCGCCCAATAGCGCAGCGAATCTGTCACCATCTGGATGACGCGCGCCTTGCTGAGGTTGAGCGTGTTGCCGGTGCCGGTGTCGTTGATCGTATAGCGCGGCTGATCCTTCACCAGTCGATAGTAACTGGCGTTGTCGAGCCCGCGCCACGACAGCGTCGGGCCCTTTTCCGATCCTTCGCAGGTATGGTTGTAGACGACGTCGAGGATCACCTCGATCCCGGCCTTGTGCAGGCGGTGGACGGCGCGGCGCAGCTCGTCCTGGCTGTCGGTCGACATATAGGCCTGTTCGGGCGCGAAGAAGCCGAGCGTGTTATAACCCCAATAATTTTTGAGGCCCTTTTCCTGCAGGAAACGGTCTTGCGTGAAGCTGTGGATCGGCAGCAGCTCGAGCGCGGTGACGCCGATCCGCTTCAGATGCGCGATCACCGCCGGATGGCCGAGTGCGGCATAGCTGCCCCGTTCGCGTGGCGGCACCAGATCCATCAGCTTCGTCAGCCCCTTGACGTGCGCCTCGTAGATCACGGTTTCCGACCAGGGGGTGTTCGGCTTGGTATCGCGCGACCAGTCCCAATGATCGTCGACCACCACCGCCTTGGGCATGGCCGGCGCGCTGTCGCGCTTGTCGAAGCTCAGGTCCTCCCGGGCGTGGCCGACCTTGTAGCCGTGCAATGCGTCGGTCCATTTGATCTGGCCGTGCAGCCGCCGCGCATAGGGATCGAGCAGCAATTTGTTCGGGTTGAAACGGTGGCCGTTCTCCGGCTCGTAACGGCCGTGGGCACGATAGCCGTAGAGCAGGCCGGGCGCGGCATCGGGCAGATAGCCGTGGAACACCTCGTCGGTACATTCGGGCAGGGTGATGCGCTGCAATTCGCGCTTGCCCGACGGATCGAACAGGCACAGTTCGATCCGGTCCGCATTGGCGGAATAGACCGCGAAATTGACGCCAAGACCATCGAACGTTGCGCCCAAGGGATAGGGCGAACCGGCGTCGAGCCGGTCGGGTAAGGCGTGCACGGTGAGAGGACCCCCTTGAAGATGCTGCACCGCCCAACGCAGGTGCGGCGGGGAAGCTCCGCGCGACGTGTACACCCGGGCGCGGGCGGCGTATCGATGCGGCCGATACGCCGGCCCGTGACGGATCAGCGCTTGGCGAGCGGGTCGAGGCCCAGCGCGCGCCACTGGTCGAGCGACTTGCAGGTGCGGATCGGCAGGCGCGATCCGGTGACTTCGTCGACCAGGCAGACGCGCGGATTGGCGCGGGCCGGCGCGGCGGCGACGACGACCGGGGCGGGGGCGACGGGGGCGGCGATCGGGGTCGGCG
>NZ_JFYV01000040.1 GCF_000632225.1 Sphingomonas sp. RIT328 | reverse complement strand
GGACCGTAGATGCCGGGCAGCCGCAGCACGCGGGCGCCGCGCGCCAGCCACGCCGCATCGGCGGCGGCGCGCGCCGGTCGCCCCCCCCGCCCCGCCGGCGCCCGCCCCGCTCGCCGCCGTCGAGCCGCCCTATGATTGCCCGCGCTGCCCGCGCCTCGTCGCCGCGCGCGAGGCGCTGCGGCGCGACAATCCGAGCTGGTGGAACGCCCCCGTCCCCGGTTTCGGCGATCCTGCGGCATGGCTGGCGATCGTCGGCCTCGCGCCGGGGCTGCACGGCGGCAATCGCACCGGGCGCGCCTTCACCGGCGATCATTCGGGCGCGCTGCTCTATGCGACGCTCGCCAAATTCGGCCTCGCCACCGGCAGCTTCGCCAACCGCGTCACCGACGATCTCGCGCTGACCGGCGCGATCATTGTCAACGCGGTCAAATGCCTGCCGCCCGCCAACAAGCCGACGCCGGAGGAGATCCGCACCTGCCGCCCGTTCCTGGAGAATGAGGTGGCGGCGCTGCCCAATCTGCAAATCGTCGTCGCGCTCGGGCAGGTCGCGCACCAGTCGGCGGTCAAGGTGATGGGCGGCCGCCTGCCCAAGGCGACCTTCGCCCATGGCGCCGAGCATCGCATGCCCGACGGCCGCATCCTGATCGATAGCTACCACCCGTCACGCTACAATCAGAACACCGGCCGCATCGACGATGCGATGTTCGAGGCCGTGTTCGCGCGCGCGGTCGCGCTGCGTCAGATGTCCTGAGTCAGCCGCCCGTAGAGTTCGGGCCGGCGATCGCGGAAGAAGCCGAAGGCGGCGCGGTGCCGCTTGACCCGGTCGAGGTCGAGCGTCGCGACGATCACGCCTTCCTCGTCCCGGCCGAGCTCGGCGAGAATGTCGCCGCGCTCGTCGGCGATGAAGCTGGTGCCGTAGAAGGTCTGGCCGTGCTCGACGCCGATCCGGTTGGCGGCGACCACCGGCACGACGTTCGACACTGCATGGCCGACCATCGCCCGCCGCCACAGCCGCGCGGTATCGAGGCTGGTGTCATGCGGCTCGCTGCCGATCGCCGTCGGGTAGAAGAGCACCTGCGCCCCCATCAGCATCAGCGCGCGGGCCGTCTCCGGATACCATTGGTCCCAGCAGACGCCGACGCCGAGCGTCCAGCCCGGCGCGGCGGCGGGCGCGGGCCATACCTTGAAGCCGGTGTTGCCGGGGCGGAAGTAGAATTTCTCCTCATAGCCCGGCCCATCGGGGATATGGCTCTTGCGATAGACGCCCTGCACCTCGCCGTCCGGGCCGATCATCGCCAGGCTGTTGTAATGGTGCGGCCCGTCCGCCTCGAAGAAGCTGGTCGGGATGGTCACCTTGAGCGCCTCGGCGAGCGCCTGCATTGCCAGCACCGCCTTGTGCTCGCCGACCGGCGCCGCCTGGGCGAACAGCCCCTCGTCTTCGACGCGACAGAAATATTCGCCCTCGAACAATTCGGGTGGCAGGATCACCTGCGCGCCCCGCCCCGCCGCTTCGCGCACCAGGCGCGAGACGTTGGCGATATTGGCGTCGATATCGTCGGAGAAGGCGAGTTGCAGCGCGGCGACGGTGAGCTGGGTCATGCGCGCCACATAAGACGGCGCGGGCGAGTCGTCACCCCTTGCCGCGAATCCCGCCCTCCGCCCGGGGCAAGCTCAACGCGCTCTCACTCAACCGTTCGGGCTGAGCCTGTCGAAGCCCGAGCTCGCGATCGAAGCCCGCCCTTCGACAGGCTCAGGGCCAACGGAGGAGTAGGAGGGCGGACCCGACTTATCTGTCAGTCGCGGGCGCGGCCGGCACCTGCTGGCTGATGCAGTGGAAGCTGCCGCCGCCGGTCAGGATATGATCCGCGCGCAACCCCACCGCCTCGCGGTCGGGGAACAGCGCCTGTACCGCGCGCACCGCCGCCGCATCATTATCGGCGCCGTAGAGCGGCACGACCACCGCGGCATTGCCGATGTAGAAGTTCATATAGCTCGCCGGCACGACCTCCTCGTCGCGCAGCACGCGCCCCGGCGAGGGGATCGTGACCACCTCCAGCCCCGCCGCGCGGGCATCGCGCAGCGCATGGCTGTAGACCTGCCAGTTGGGGTCGTTCTCCGCCGCCTCGGGCAGCGCCAATTTGCCCTCGCCGACGAAGCGGGCGAGATTGTCGACATGGCCGTCGGTATGGTCGTTGAGCAGCCCGTCGCCGAGCCACACCACCCGCGTCAGCCCGAGATCGCCGCGCAGCCGCGCCTCGATCTGCGCCTGGTCCATCGTCGGGTTGCGATTGGGGTTGAGCAGGCATTGCGTCGTCGTGACGACGGTGCCCGTCCCGTCGCCGTCGATCGCCCCGCCTTCGAGCACCCAGTTGCAATAGCCGACGCGCCGGCCGAGCCGCTGCGCCAGCCGCAGCCCGATCGTATCGTCACCGGGCAGATCATATTTGCCGCCCCAGCCGTTGAAGCCGAAATCGCACGCCTCGCCGTTGCCGAGCAGGATCGGCCCGGTGTCGCGCAGCCAGATGTCGCCGAACGGCTCGACCACCACCTGGGCGAACGGCGCGAGCGCCTGTGCCGCGGTCGCCGCCTCGGCGTCGGCGGCGACGAGAATCACCGTCTCGCCGCGCCCGTCGGCATGGACCGCCCGCGCGAAGGCGGCGACTTCGGCGCGGGCGGGATCGAGGTCCTCCTGCCACAGATCGGGATGGCTCGGGAAACCGATCCACACCGCGTCATGCTTGGCCCATTCGGCGGGCGGCGGCGGCACGGGGCTCATTTGGCGGCTCCCGCACCGGCGCGGCTCTTGTCGCGGATCGCGCGGAATTCATCGCCCGGCAGCCAGTTGGGCCAGGTGCGCCCGTCCGCCAGATCGCGGGCGATCATGTAATAGAGGCCGACGTCCTGCTGCACGCCGCTCCAGTCCCAATTGGGATCATATTCGTCGGCGGGTGCGTGGTAGCGATGCTCCTCATAATCCTTCGCCGCCGCCTGCCCTGCGGCAAGCCCGCCCTTGACCAGATTCTGGCCGGTCTCGAAATAGACCATCGGCACGCCATGCTTGGCGAGGCTGAAGTGATCGGAGCGGTAGTAGAAACCCTTTTCCGGCGTCGGCTCCGGCGTCGCGGTCCGCCCCTGCCGCTTGAGCGCGGCGTTGAGATAGCCATCGAGTTCCGACTTGCCCGGGCCGATGACGATCACGTCCCTGGCGGGACCGTACATGGCGAGCGCATCCATATTGGCGCCGCCGACCGTCTGGCTGAGCGGATAGACCGGATTGTCGCCATAATAGGCCGAACCGAGCAGCCCCGATTCCTCGGCGGTCAGCGCGACGAACACCATCGAGCGGCGCGCCGGCCCCGCCTTGGCATTGGCCTGCGCCAGAGCGACCAGCGCCGCGACGCCATCGGCATTGTCGACCGCGCCGTTGCAGATGCCGTCGCCGTTGACCGGCGTGCAATGGCCGAGGTGATCCCAATGCGCCGAGAGCAGCACATATTCATTCGGTGCCTCACGTCCCGGCAGGATGCCGACGACATTGTGCAAAATTTGCTTCTTGATCTGATTGTCGAAGCTGACCGACGCCTTGACGCCGAGCGGCACCGCCTTGAAGCCCTTCACCTTGGCGGCGGCGGCGAGCTGGTCGAAATCCTTGCCCGCGCTCGCGAACAGCGCGCGCGCCTGGTCGAGCTGCATCCAGCCGTGCGCGGCGGTGTCGTCCATATGGCCGTTGGCGGCATCGGCGACATGCGCCGCACCGGTGTTGCTCGATTCGACGACGTTCCAGCCATAGGCGGCCGGCTCGGTCTGGTGGACGATGATCACCGCCGCCGCGCCCTGCCGCGCCGCTTCCTCATATTTATAAGTCCAGCGGCCGTAATAGGTCATCGCCCGGCCGCCGAAATCGCCGGTCAGCCCCGGTGTCTGCCAGTCGGGGTCGTTGATCAGGACGATCACCGTCTTGCCCTTCACGTCGAGCCCGGCATAGTCGTTCCACCCCTTCTCGGGCGCGACGATGCCATAGCCGGCGAAGACGACGTCGCTGTTCCGGACGTCGATATGCGGCGTGACCCGATAGGTGCCGACCACCATGTCCTTGCCGTAGGCGAGGCTGAGCGGGGACGTGCCGCCGGTGAAGGTCAGCGGCGAGACGTTCTGCGCGGTGATCTCGACCAGCGGCACGTCCTGCAGCCAGCTGCCCTTGTTGCCCGGCTTGAGCCCCGCCTGCGCGAACGCGGTCTTGAGATAGGCGAGCGTCTTCTCCTCGCCGGCGCTGCCCGGCGCGCGACCTTCGAACGCATCGGACGACAGCGTCTTGGTGACCGTCTTCATCGTCTCGACGGAGATCGGTGGCGCGGATTGCGCCAGCGCCATCCCCGGCGTGGCGAGCAGGGCGGCAAGAATGAGACGACGCATCGATGACTCCGGAAGGCGACTGGCAGCGTGGCCGGTCTTTTGCCGCCGGCGCGCGGTCTTGTCCACGGTGGGGCGCGACGGTTTTGCGCGCAGAGGCGCAGAGGACGCAGAGTGGTTCGGCCCCGTGCGCCGGCCGAAGGCGCCTGTTCACTTGGCGCAAGCAGCGCCCGGCGTGCCGCGTCGCAGGGATGATTCACGCGAAGACGCGAAGCCGCGAGAAGACGGAGACCGGGCCTCGCCTGCTACGATCGGTCCCATCCCCCCAACACACCATCGTCGCGTCTTCGCGCGAATTATTCAATTGACCGCATCATCCTCCGCGTCCTCCGCGGCTCTGTGCGCAAACAAAAAGGGCGGCCCCGCAGGACCGCCCTTTTCGAACCTGAATACCTCAGGAAGATCAGCGCGAGTAGAACTCGACGACCAGGTTCGGTTCCATCTTCACCGGATAGGGCACTTCGTCGAGCGTCGGAACGCGGACGAAGGTGACCTTGGCATTGCCGTCCGGCGCGACGTAATCGGGGATGTCACGCTCGGCGAGGTTCTGCGCCTCGAGGATCAGCGCCATTTCCTTGGCCTTGGTGCCCAGCGTGATCTCGTCGCCGACGAAGCAGCGGCGCGACGCGATGTTGCACTTCACGCCGTTGACGCGGATGTGGCCGTGGCTGACGATCTGGCGCGCGGCGAAGATCGTCGGCGCGAACTTGGCGCGGTAGACGATCATGTCGAGACGCTGCTCGAGCAGGCCGATCAGGTTCTGGCTGGTGTCGCCCTTCATCCGGGCGGCTTCGGTGTAGCAGGCCTTGAACTGCTTTTCGGTGACGTCACCGTAATAGCCCTTGAGCTTCTGCTTGGCGCGCAGCTGGATGCCGAAGTCCGACACCTTGCCCTTGCGGCGCTGGCCGTGCTGGCCCGGGCCGTATTCGCGCTTGTTGACCGGGCTCTTCGGCCGGCCCCAGATGTTCTCGCCGAGACGACGGTCGAGCTTGTGCTTGGCGCTATGGCGCTTCGACATGATAATTCCTTGGCAACTATAACGACGTGACCCCGCCCCATGGCAAGCCATCGGGCGGGCTGGTCCCGGTATCGCTCTGCTGGTCCTTGCGGGGCAGGCCGTCCGCTTCACCGGGGTGCGGGGGCTGTTGCGAAGGCGCGCGCCTAGCTGGCACGCCGTGTCATGTCAATCAGTTCCCGCTGCTGTTGCGCCGCGCGCCCAGCGTCGATTCGACGTTGCGGGCATTGGCCGCGTCGATCTCCGTCCACTCCGACTTGGTGTGGCAGGTGTGCTTGGGCAGCGTCGATCCGGTCGGCACCTCGCTGCGGCAGATGCGCTTTTCCTTGACCGGCGGGGTCGGCGTGGCGGCGGCGTCGGGCGTCGCCTGCGGCGAGAGCGTGGCGAGGCCGAGCAGCAGCGAAACGATCATGACGCGATATCCTTCGATGGAAACACTTCAGCAACTATGACGTATTCCGCCGCACCGACAAGCCCCCGCCCCCTCGACTTGGCGGCAGCCCGCGTTAAGGACGGCGCATGTCCGACGCTCCGCTCCCCGGTCCGCTCTGTTCGACGATGCAGGAGGTGCGCGCCGGCGTCGACGCGCTCGACCGCGAGCTGGTCGCACTGCTTGCCCGCCGCTTCGCCTATATGGACGCCGCGGCGCGGATCAAAGCCGAGCGCGGCCACGTCCGCGACGAGGCGCGCAAGGCGGCGGTCATCGCCAACGCCCGCACCGCGGCGGAAGCGCTCGGCCTGCCGGCTGCGGTGATCGCCGATCTGTGGGAGCAGCTCGTCGAGGCGTCGATCGCCTACGAACTCTCCGCGTTCGATCGCCGCTGAGCCTCGACTCGGCGTTCCTTGGCGCCGTCGAGCGCCGACAGCACGCCGCGCAGCGTCCGCACCTCCTGCGACGACCAGCCCGGTTTGGTCAGCAAGGTGCGCAGCGTCCGCCGCGTCTGGAACACCTTGTCGGGCGGGAAGAAGAAGTTCGCCCGCTCCAGCATGTCGTCGAGCTGGAGGATCATGCCTTCCAGCTGCTCCTGCGACGCGGGCGGCTCGATCGGGTTGATCGACGGCTGCGCGAGCGTGACGCCCTTCGACCATTCATAGGCGACGAGGATCACCGCTTGCGCGAGGTTGAGGCTGCCGAATTCCGGATTGATCGGCACGGTGACGATCGTCCGCGCCAGCGCGACGTCATCGGTCTCCAGCCCGGAGCGTTCCGGCCCGAACAGGATCGCCGATCGCTCGCCCGCCGCATGGATGTCGCGCGCCGCGACTTCGGGCGTCACGACGGGCTTGGTGATGCCGCGCTTGCGCACCGTCGTCGCATAGACATGCGCGCAATCCGCCACCGCCTCGGCGACGGTGTCGAACAGCTGCGCCTGGGCGAGCACGCTGTCGGCACCGCTCGCGGCCGGCCCGGCCTGCGGATTGGGCCAGCCGTCGCGCGGCGAGACCAGGCGCATGTCGGTCAGCCCGAAATTGAGCATCGCCCGCGCCGCCTTGCCGATATTCTCGCCGAGCTGCGGGCGGACGAGCACGATCGCCGGTTGCGGCCCGCTCATTCCGCGCGCCCCGCCTGCTCAACCGTGCCGGCGAACTCCTCGAAGTCGCGCGCCTCGCTGAAGTCGCGATAGACGCTGGCGAAGCGGATATAGGCGACCGAATCGAGGCCCTTGAGCCCGTCCATCACCATCTCGCCGATCCGCTTCGACGATACCTCGCTCTCGCCCTGCGTCTCGAGCTGGCGCTGGATGCCGCTGACCAGTTTCTCGATCCGCACCGGCTCGATCGGCCGCTTGCGTGTCGCGATCGATACCGAGCGCAGCAGCTTCTCGCGATCGAACGGTTCGCGCCGCACACCGTCGCCGCCGGTGCTCTTGATCACCCACAGGTCGCGCAGCTGGATCCGCTCGAACGTCGTGAACCGCGCCGCGCAGCCTTCGCACTGGCGCCGGCGCCGGATCGCCGCCCCGTCTTCGGTGGGGCGGCTGTCCTTTACCTGGCTGTCTTCATGGCCGCAGAAGGGGCAGCGCATTTCAGATCGTCAGCCCTTGCGCTTTGAATAGGCCAAGTAAGCGCCGGCAAGCGCGCCCAGCACTGGACCGACCACAGGCAGCGGAATCGCGATGACCGCGCCGATCGCGCTGTACTTCGCCATCTTGCGGCCGAGGCCCGGCGTCGCCTTGATCTCGTTCTGGACCTGATCGATCTTCGACATGGTGTTATCCTTGGTAGATGGGGAAGCGTGCGCACAGCGCGCGCACCCGACCCCGAACGTTCGCCTCGACCTCGGGGTCCCCGTGTTCGCCCTTCTTCGCCAATCCGTCGAGCACGTCGGCGACCATATGGCCGATCTCGCGGAACTCGGCCGCACCGAAACCGCGCGTCGTGCCGGCAGGCGAGCCGACGCGGATGCCGCTGGTCTTGACCGGCGGCAGCGGGTCGTTGGGAATGCCGTTCTTGTTGCAGGTGATGCCGGCACGCTCCAGCGCCTCGTCGGCATCCTTGCCGGTGATGCCGAGCGGGGTGAGGTCGATCAGCGCGAGATGCGTGTCGGTGCCGCCCGAGACGACGTCGCTGCCCCGCTCCTTGAGCGTCGCGGCGAGCACCTTGGCATTCTCGACCACCGCGGCGACATAGCTCTTGTAGCCGGGCTGGAGCGCCTCGCCGAAGGCGACCGCCTTGGCGGCGATGACGTGCATCAGCGGCCCGCCCTGCAGGCCGGGAAAGACCGCCGAGTTGATCTTCTTCGCCAGCGCCTCGTCGTCGGTCATGATCATGCCGCCGCGCGGGCCCCGCAGCGTCTTGTGCGTCGTGGTGGTGACGACATGGGCGTGGCCGAACGGCGTCGGATGCAGGCCCGCGGCGACGATGCCGGCGAAATGCGCCATGTCGACCATGAAATAGGCGCCGACCTTGTCGGCGATGGCGCGGAAGCGGGCGAAGTCGATGACGCGCGGATAGGCGCTGCCGCCGGCGATGATCAATTTGGGCTGATGTTCGACCGCGAGCGCCTCGACCTGGTCATAGTCGATCAGATGGGTCACCGGGTCGACGCCATATTGCACGGCGTTGAACCACTTGCCGCTCATCGCCGCGCGCGCGCCATGGGTCAGGTGGCCGCCGGCGTCGAGGCTCATGCCGAGGATCGTCTCGCCCGGCTTGACCAGCGCGAGCATCACCGCGCCGTTCGCCTGCGCGCCCGAATGCGGCTGGACGTTGGCGAAGCCGCAGCCGAAGATCTGCTTGGCCCGCTCGATCGCGAGGCTCTCGACCACGTCCGACGGCGCGCAGCCCTGATAATAGCGCTTGCCGGGATAGCCTTCGGCATATTTGTTGGTGAACACCGATCCCTGCGCCTCAAGCACCGCCTTGGAGACGATATTCTCCGAGGCGATCAGCTCGATCTGCGTCTGCTCGCGGGTCAATTCCTGCTCGATCCCCGCGAACACCGCGGGATCGGCCTCGGCGAGCGTTTCGCTGAAAAAGCCCGAATGGCGGATGTCGGAAAAGTCGGTCGGCTGGGTGCTCATGGGGTCAGTCCTTTCGCGCGAGCTTGTCGACGCGGTGCTGGTGACGGCCGCCCTCGAAGGGCGTGGCGAGGAAGGCTTCGAGACAGGCCTTGGCGAGATCGGGGCCGATCAGCCGCGCGCCCATCGCGAGGACGTTGGCGTCATTGTGCTGGCGCGCCAGCATCGCCGACAGCGGTTCGCCGACGAGGGCGCAGCGGCAGGCGGGCTCGCGATTGACCGCGATCGATATGCCGATGCCGGAGCCGCACAAGGCGACGCCGCGCTCCGCCTCGCCCGCGGCGATCGCACGGGCGAGCTTGTAGCCGAAGTCCGGATAGTCGACCCGCGCCTCGCTGTCCGGGCCTAGGTCGACCACCGTATGGCCCAAGGCCTCGGCATGCGCGACGAGCAGCGCCTTGAGCGCGACGGCGGCATGATCGGAGGCGAAGGCGATGCGCAAGGCGAGCGTCCCGAATGGCAATGGCCCGAAATGGCACGGGCGTCCGCGCGCCTTAGCCGGGCGCCGGGCCAAATGCCACACCTGTTGCGGAACGTTGCGCTTCCCTCGCGCGCTAAGCGGCTGGATAATGTAGGATACGAACATGCCTCAAGCCGCCCTTCCGGCCGGATGCCCGGCATGACCCCCTCACCACCGCCACGCGGCAAGGTCGGCGAATCACCGCTCATCCTCGGCTATGCCGGCCTGTTCCCGCAGGTCGCGGCGCTGGCGACCTGTTTCTTCGGGCGCGATACCGACGTCGGCCCGATGTTCGCCTTCGCCTATGCCGCGCTGATCCTCAGCTTCCTCGGCGGCATCTGGTGGGGATTCGCGATGAACGGCGGTCGCGACCAGGGCAGGATCGCGACGCTGGCGGTGATCCCGTCATTGTTCGGCGCACTGCTCATCCTGCTGTCGATCAGCCACATCCTGTCGCTCGGGTTCGCGCTGGTGCTGATGGGATCGGCGGTGATGATGACGCTGCTGATCGACCGCCGGCTGGTCGCGAACGATATCGCCCCGCGGGGCTGGATGGCCCTTCGCATCCCGCTGTCGATCGGGCTCGGCAGCCTCACCATCCTGTGCGGCGTGCTGTGCGCCCTGTCGGGGAGCTAGGCGCGGCTCAGGCGGCGCGGCGCAGTTCGAGCCGGCTCCAGATCTCGACCAGCGCATCGGTCAGTTCGCGCATCATCTCGGGCGTATGGCTCGGCCCCGGGGTGAAGCGCAGCCGCTCGGTGCCGCGCGGCACCGTCGGATAATTGATCGGCTGGACGTAGACGCCATATTCGGCGAGCAGGATGTCGCTGATCCGCTTCGCCTTGACCGGATCGCCGACCAGCACCGGGACGATATGCGTCTCGCCGAGCATCACCGGCAGCCCCGCCTCGCTCAGCATCGTCTTGAGCAACGCCGCCGACGTCTGCTGCCCCTCGCGCTCCGCGCTCGACGCCTTGAGGTGGCGGACGCTGGCGAGCACCCCGGCGACGAGCACCGGCGACAGCGAGGTGGTGAAGATGAAGCCGGGGGCATAGCTGCGGATCACGTCGATGATCGTCTGGTCCGCGGCGATATAGCCGCCCATCACCCCGAACGCCTTGCCGAGCGTGCCTTCGATGATCGTCAGCCGGTCGGCGACGCCTTCCTGCTCCGAAATCCCGCCGCCGCGCGCGCCATACATCCCGACGGCATGGACTTCGTCGAGATAGGTCAGCGCGTTATATTTGTCGGCGAGGTCGCAGATCGCCGCGATCGGCGCGACGTCCGCCTCCATCGAATAGACGCTCTCGAACGCGATCAGCTTGGGCACCGCCGGGTCCTCGGCGGCGAGCAGCTCTTCAAGATGGGCGAGATCGTTGTGGCGGAAGATGCGCTTCTCGCAACCGGCGTTGCGGATGCCGGCGATCATCGAGGCGTGGTTGAGTTCGTCCGAGAAGATCACGCAGCCGGGCAGGATCTTGGCGAGCGTCGACAGCGTCGCCTCGTTCGAGACATAGCCGCTGGTGAACAGCAAGGCGCCCTGCTTGCCGTGCAGGTCGGCCAGCTCCTGCTCGAGGTCGATGTGATAATGCGTGTTGCCGCCGATGTTGCGGGTGCCGCCCGATCCGGCGCCGACGTCGTGGAGCGCATCCTCCATCGCCGCGATCACCTTGGGATGCTGGCCCATCGCGAGATAGTCGTTCGAGCACCAGACGGTGATCGGCTTGGGGCCGTTGTGCCCGGCGAAGCAGCGCGCATTGGGGAAGGCCCCCTTGTTGCGCAGGATGTCGATGAAGACCCGGTACCGGCCCTCGCTGTGCAGGCGATCGATCGCCTGGGTGAAGACGCGCGAATAATCCACGCGTACGTCCGTGCCGTCGCTGCTCATGACATCGTCATGTACCGATGCGGCGAGGCGCTTGCCAGCGAAGAAACGCGTTCAGCGTGATCGGCGGGCTGGACATTTTGTCCTACCCCGGCATGTCGTGGCAGCGATATGGGCTGCACGGGGGCGTCGCCCGACACTTCCGACGGGCGACAGCGAATCACCCGCCGGCCGCCAGCGCGGGCGATCACAGCGACTCGATCACCCCGATGCCATAGGCGGCCAGCGCCGGCGCGAGTGCGCGCTCCGCCTCCCCCAGCCGAGTGAAGACCGCGCGATGCGCCGGCACCGCCTCCGCCCAGGGCTGCCCCTCGGTGAGGAAGGCGATGCGCCGCGCGATCCCGGCGCCGCCGTCGACAAACTGCATGCCCGCCGGCGCGGCCGCGGCCAGTTCGTCGGCGACGAGCGGGAAATGCGTGCAGGCGTTGACGATGACGTCGATCCGCTCGCCCTCCGGCTGATCGAACAGCCCGGCGAGCACCGCCCGATAGCGCGCCGAATCGGTCGCGATCCCGGCGAGCTTCGCCTCGGCGAGCCGCACCAGCTCGGCCGAGCCATGGCGCAGCACCACGCAATCACCGGCGAAGCGCGCCGCGAGATCGTCGACATAGGCCTGGCGCACCGTCGCATCGGTGCCGAGCACGCCGATCACGCGGCTGCGGCTCAGCGCCGCGGCGGGCTTGATCGCCGGCACCGTGCCGACCACCGGCAGGTCGAGCGCGGCGCGCACCACCGGCAGCGCGATCGTCGAGGCGGTGTTGCAGGCGATCACCACCAGCCGCGGCCGATAGCGTTCGACCAGCCGCCCGAGCAGCGCCGGCACGCGCGCGGCAATCTCCGCCTCGCTCCTGATGCCATAGGGAAAACCGGCCGAGTCGGCCGCATAGACGATCGGCGCGTGCGGCAGCAGCGCCTGCGTCGGCGCGACCACCGACAGCCCGCCGACCCCCGAATCGAAGAAGAGAAGCGGTGCGGAGGCCATGCCGCCTCCCATAATCAGCCCGAAGCGGCGACGCCAATATTGATCGAGATCAGTCAGCACGCCATTGGCCAAGCGCGCGCGCAGCCGCTATGATCGTGACGGGAGGACGGGGCAGTCTTGCACACGGAGATACTCTGGTTCGCACCGGCGGCCGCGTTGCTGCTCGGCTATCTGCTCGGATCGATTCCGTTCGGCGTCATCCTCACCCGCATCGCCGGCGCGGGCGATCTGCGCAGCATCGGTTCGGGCAATATCGGCGCCACCAACGTGCTGCGCACCGGCCGCAAGGGGCTGGCGGCGGCGACCTTGCTGCTCGATCTCGCCAAGGGCGCGGCGGCGGTGTGGCTGGTCGCCGGGCTGTTCCCCGGCAACGAGCTGGCCGCCGCGGCCGCGGCATTCGTCGGCCATTGCTATCCGGTCTGGCTGCGCTTCCGCGGCGGCAAGGGCGTCGCGACGCTGATGGGGATCGTGCTCGCGCTGCACTGGCCGATGGGGCTGATCTATGCTGCGGTGTGGCTGGGGCTGCTGGCGACGCTGCGCATCTCGTCGGTCGCCGGCATGGCGGCGGCGGTGAGCGCACCGGTCAGCGGCGCGCTGTTCGGCCGGTTCGACTATGTCATGCTGCTGCTCGCGCTCGCCGCGATCGTGCTGTGGAAGCACCGCAACAATATCGAACGGCTGCTCGCCGGCACCGAGCCGCGGATCGGCGACGGCAAATCCGATCCGACGCGCGACGAAGCGGCCGCGGATGGCTGAACGCGCCATCGCGCGTCTCCGCCTGTTGCGTACCGCCGGAGTCGGCCCGGTCACCTACCGCCAGTTGCTTGCCCGCTTCGGCTCCGCCGCGGCGGCGCTCGACATGCTGCCGACGCTCGCCCGGCGCGGCGGCGGCAGCGCGCCGCGCATCGCCGAGCGCGGCACCGTCGAGCGCGAGATGGCGGCGACCGCGGCGCTCGGCGCACGCTATCTGTTCCTCGGCGATCCCGACTATCCGCCGCTGCTCGCGCAGAGCGAGGCGGCACCGCCCGCGCTGATCGTACGCGGCGACGTGTCGCTGTGCGCGGCGCTGACCATCGCCATCGTCGGCGCGCGCAACGCCTCCGCCGCCGCCTGCCGCCTCGCCCGCGGCTTCGCCCACGACCTCGCCGCACAGGGCGCGACGATCGTCTCGGGCCTCGCCCGCGGCATCGACACCGCGGCGCATGTCGGCGCGCTGCCGCGGACGGTCGGCGTCATCGCCAGCGGCATCGACATCGCCTTTCCGCCCGAGAATGCGCGGTTGCAGGAACAGCTCGCCAGCGAGTGCCTGGTGATCGCCGAACAGCCGCCCGGCGCGCAGCCGCTCGCCCGCCATTTCCCGTCGCGCAACCGCATCATCGCCGGCCTCGCGCTCGGCACTCTGGTGGTGGAGGCGGCGCCGCGCTCGGGATCGCTGATCACCGCGCGGCTCGCCGGCGAGCTGGGGCGCGAGGTGATGGCGGTGCCGGGCAGCCCGCTCGATCCGCGCGCGCAAGGGTGCAACCAGCTGATCCGCGACGGCGCGACGCTGGTGCAGAGCGCCGCCGACGTGCTCGAACAGCTCGGCCCGATCGATCCGCGCGCGCTGCGCACCCCGCCCGCGCCCTACGC
>NZ_JFYV01000039.1 GCF_000632225.1 Sphingomonas sp. RIT328 | reverse complement strand
ATCGTCCCCCCGCCCCCGATCGCGGGCCGGGCGGTGATCGCGGTCCCGCCGCCGATCGCCCCGGACCGAATCGTGGCCCCGGGCCCGACCGCGACGGCCCGCGCTGGACCAATCGCGGGCCCGGCGACGATCGCGGCTGGGATCGCCGCCGCGACGACGGTCCGCAGCGCCGCGACTGGCAGGACGGCCGGCGCCTCGCCGATCGGGGCGGCTGGGACCGCGGCTGGCGCAACGACGGCCGTTACGACTGGGGCGACTATCGCGCGAGCAATCGCGGCGCCTATCGCCTGCCGCGCTATTACGCGCCGTCCGGCTGGGGGCGTGGCTATCGCCGCTTCGGCGTCGGCGTGTCGCTGTCGCCGGTTTTGTTCGGACGCAGCTACTGGATCAGCGACCCCTATGCCTATCGCCTGCCCGAAGCCTATGGCCCCTATCGCTGGGTCCGTTATTATGACGACGCGCTGCTCGTCGACCTGCGCAGCGGTCAGGTGATCGATACGGTGTACGACATCTTCTACTGAGCATGTTGTTTTTGTCGGCGGGCGACGGCATCTCTGCTGCCATGTTCGCCCGCCGCAAGAAAGCGCCCGCCCCCTCGCCGCTCCGCCAGCAAGCCGGCGTCGCCGTCGCGCAGCGGCTCGACGCCAATCCGGCGGTGACCCGCGCGGAGGTGCCGGCGATCCAGATCTATTATCATCTCGACTTCCTCGACGCAGCGCAGTGTGAGACGCTGGTCGCGATGATCGACGCCAATCGCCGGCCCTCGTCGCTGCTCTCGGATCGCGCCGATCCCGGCTTCCGGACCAGCGAAAGCTGCGACATGAACCGCTACGCCCCCGAGGTGCAGCCGATCGACGAGGCGATCGCCGGGCTGCTCGGCCTGCCGGCCGACCACGGCGAGACCCTGCAGGGCCAGCGCTACGCCCCCGGCCAGCATTTCCGCGCCCACCACGATTATTTCCACGAGACCGAGAGCTATTGGCAGCAGATGCAGGCGTCGGGCGGGCAGCGCACCTGGACGACGATGATCTACCTCAACGACGTCGCGGACGGCGGTGCGACCTGGTTTCCGCAGGCCGGGTTCAAGATCGCGCCGCGTCGCGGGCTGCTGCTCGCCTGGAACAACATGAACCCCGACGGTACGCCCAATACCGCGACGCTGCACGAGGGGACGGCGGTGGTGGAGGGGACGAAATATATCGTCACCAAATGGTTCCGCGAGCGCTCCTGGCTCAAGCGGTAACGCCCTTGCAGCGATGAAGAGGGTGGGAGCCGGGACGACCCGCGGCGAAATCGTTGCGGCTGCTTCCTTCCGGACCTGACCGGGTTGGCGACGACCACGTCCGCCCGACTCCCGCGCAAGCCTATGGCGACGTCGGCGGGCGGGATCAAGAGCCGAGTTACGTCAACGCCCTGCGCGATTGAGTGCGACCAGCCGCTCGAACACCTCCGGATCGAGCGCCGTCATGAAGCGGCAACCGGCGGCGAACTCCTCCGCCCAGCGCACCTCGGCGGCAAGCGATCCCGCCCCGGGCAGGGTGAGCCAGATCATGCTATGGGGGATGAGGGGGCAATAGGTCAGCAGGCGGGCGCCGTGGATCGAAATGTCGACCACCTTGCACAGGGTGCGGCGCGCCTTGCCGATATCGCCGTCGATCGACACCGGCGCGCGCTCGGCGACACGCCGGCCGTGCGACACTGCAGGTTCGAACTCTGCCGCGAACATAACCTATGGTCGTAACCGACCATGGTTATGTTCGGGTAAATACGTGTCTTAGCTCTTGCGCAGGGTGAGCCCGCCGCCGAACCGCTTGTTGAAGCGCGCGACCTGGCCGCCCGCGTCGAGCATCGTGCCGCGACCGCCGGTCCATGCCGGATGCGCCAGCGGGTCGATGTCGAGCTGCATCGTGTCGCCTTCCTTGCCCCAGGTGGAGCGGGTCTCGAACACAGTGCCGTCGGTCATCTGCACCTTGATCATGTGATAGTCGGGATGGGTATCTTTCTTCACGCGTCTGCGCTCCTGATGTGGCTGGTTCCGACCAGCCTTTGCGAAGCGGCGCCCGTAGAGGAGCGCCGCGGTAAAGTCAAAACGTGATGCTTTCCCCGTTCGCACCGCGCCTGTCGGAGGACAGGTGGGATTCACCTGCCCCCCTCGGGGGTCACGGCAGAGGGGAAAGCCGGTTCGCCGCCTACGCCTTAGGCGGATCGGCGATCATCGCGGTGAAATTCGCCTCGGCGACGACCTGCCCGTCGATCCGGGCGACACCGGCGAATTTGCAGACCGAGCTGCGCTTCTGGACGAAGCTGACCTCGAGCCGCAGCAGCACGCCGGGTTCGACCGGCTTGCGGAACTTCGCGCCCTCGATCGCCATGAAATAGACGAGCTTGCCCGATCCGGCGAGGCCGAGGCTTTCGACCGCGAGGATGCCCGCCGCCTGCGCCAGCGCCTCGACGATCAGCACGCCCGGCATAATCGGCCGTCCGGGGAAATGCCCCTGGAAGAAGCCTTCGTTGATCGTCACCGCCTTGATCGCCGCGATCGACCGGTCGAGGAGCAATTCCTCGACCCGGTCGACCAGCAGCATCGGGTAGCGATGCGGCAGCGCCGCCATGACCCGCCCGATATCGAGCGGGCCGAGGGTACGGCCCTGCGCTTCGGTGTCGTCGCTCACCCGGTTGCGCCTCAGCGGCCCTGCGGGGTCGCGCGCGGCGTCGCACCGGCGGCGGGTGCCGGGGTGCCGGCGGCGGGCGCGGGCGCACCGGCCTGCTGACGACGCGCGGCGTTGGCGTAGACGAGCTGGCGGTACTGCTGCAGCAGCTCGACCGTCTGCTGCTGCGGCTGCCAGTTGGCCGGCGGGGTGATCGAGACGGTCGGCGTGCTGCGGTCGATCTCGGCGATGATGTCGCGGGTCACGTCGGTCGCCGGCGGCGCATATTGGATCGCATTGGGCGCGAGCACGATGCTGATCTTCTTGGCGGCGACGACGGCGCGCAGCGCCGGGTCATATTTGGCGGTGACCTGCTCGAGCGCATAGGCCTGCGCCTTGATCGCCGGGCCCTGCGCGGCCTCGATCGCCGGCTGCGCCTTCGCCTGCGCGGCGCGGACCTGGTTGGCGACCGCGCCATTGCCTTCCGCCGCGGCGGCCTCGGCCTGGCTGATCTGGCCGTCCTTGTTGGTGTCGAGCAGCGTGCGCAGCTGCGTGTTGAGCGTGTTCTGCGCCGCCGCAGCCTGATCGAGCTGGGCCTTGTAGGTGGTCGAGATCTGCTGGTTGGCAGCATCGAACGCCTTGGCGCTGAAGATCGCCGCATCGGCCTGCGCGGTGGCGATACCGGCGGTCTGCGCGGTCGCCGCACCGGCAAGCGCGATCGAGGCGCCGGCGAGCGCCGCCAGCGAGGTCTTGGTGATCGTCTTCATTAGAACTGAGTCCCCACATTGAAGGTAACAAGCTTGGGATCGTCACCCTTTTGCGTGACGAGCGCCTTGGCAAGATCGATCCGCAGCGGACCGAAGGGCGATGTCCAGTTGACGCCGATGCCGATGCTGACGCGCGGCGTCGGGCTGCTGCCGTAATAGGTTTCCTTGAACGGCGAGATCGACGCCTGATAGGAGATGGCGTTGGTCGACGAGCCGGCGCAGGTGCCGCCCAGCGTCGCCGAATAACCGATCGCGCAGGTGGTATAGGTACCTGCCCCGGTCGCGGCGTCGGACGGCACCTGATACAATTGCCGACCCGACGAATCGACCAGCAGCCGCTGGATCGGCAACACCGTGGTGTTGCCGTTGGCATCGGTGATCGTCGGGAAATTGGCGGTCGGCAACGGCCGCGTCAGCCCCCACAGGCTGCCCGCCTGGACGTAGATCGACGGCCGCAGACCGAGCTCGCGCGCACCGGCGCCGAGTGGAATCTCGAGCTCGGCGCGGGCGAGGTAATAGGCCCGGCCGCCGAGCGCATCGTCGACCAGCTGGTTGCGATCGGTGACGAGAATCTGCTTCCCCGTCGTCGTATCGACCGTATAGGCCTGCCGCTGCACGCGCGGGCCGACGCCGCGGATATCGAAGCCGCGGAACTGCGGTTCGCCGAGATAGAAGCGGTCGGTGATGCGGATCCGGTCGACGCCGGGGCCGCGGCTGCCTTCGAGCGAATGGATATAGCCCGCCTCGCCGACCAGCGAGCCGATGAAGCCCGAGCCGACGTTGACGAATTTCGATCCTTCGACGCGGGTGCGGATATATTTGACGTCGCCGCCGAGCCCGGCGAAATCCTGGCTGAAGCTGAACCGCTGGCCCGCAGTCGGCCGCAGGCGGCTGTTGAGGCTGTCGTAGATCAGCGAATAACCGACCGACGAGGTCCAGCGGTTGCCGATCGCCTCGCACAGATAGCGGCCGGCCTTGAGCGGATCGCAGGCGCCGTCGGTGAAATAGGTCGCCTCGTCGAGTCCGACCTCGTCATAGGACAGGCCGTAGCGGCCGGCGAGCGACCAATATTCGGTCAGCGGCACACCGGCGCGGACCTGGAAACCGGTCGACACCTGCGAATAGGTCGTCTGCCGCTGCGTACCGATATAGTTGAAGGAATTATAGTCGCGCCGGAACACGTCGACGCCGATCGCGACGTTCTTGTCGAACAGGTACGGCTCGGTGAAGCCCAGCTCGACCGACTTCGAATAGGTCGAGTAATTGACGCCGGCGCGCAGCACCTGGCCTTTGCCGCGGAAGTTGTTCTGCGTGATATTGGCCTGGATGATGAAGCGTTCGAGGCTCGAATAGCCGACCGACAGCTGCAGCTCGCCGGTGCTCTTCTCTTCCAGCGTGGTGTCGAGGATGATGCGGTCGGGGGACGAGCCGGGGACCTGCTTGATCTCCATCTTGTCCTGGAAGAAACCCAGGCTGTTGATGCGATCCTGCGAGCGCTTGACCTGGAAGCTGTTGAACGCGTCGCCTTCCGCCAGACGGATCTCGCGGCGGACCACCTTGTCCTGGGTCTGCGTGTTGCCGTTGATGTCGATCCGCTCAACATAGGTGCGCTGCGCCTGCGCGATGTGGAAGTTCATCCCCATCGTCAGCGTTTCGGCGTCGCGGTTATAGTCCGGCTGCACGTCGGTGAAGGCATAGCCGAACAGCCCGGCCGCCTCGCTCAGCTGGTCGATCGAGGTTTCAACCAGCTTGGCGTTATACCAGTCGCCCTTCTTGACCGGCAGCGACGCCGCCAGCTTCTTGTTGTCGAAGTCGCGGATCTCGCTGTCGACGGTGACGTCGCCGAACTTGTAGCGCTTCCCTTCCTCAACCACGTAGGTGATGATGAAGTCGCGTTTGTCGGGGGTGAGTTCCGCCACCGCGCTGGTGACGCGGAAATCGGCATAGCCCTCGGTCAGGTAGAATTGCCGCAGCTTCTGCTGGTCGTAGTTGAGCCGGTCCTGATCGTAGCTGGTGTTCGACGACAGCAAGCGGAACCAGCGCGATTCCTTGGTCACCATCTCGCCGCGCAGCTTCGAATCGCTGAACAGAGCGTTGCCGATGATGTTGATCTGGCGGACCTTGGACTTGGGTCCCTCGGTGATCTCGAACACCACGTCGACGCGATTCTGGTCGAGGCTGACCATCTTCGGGCTGATCACCGCGGCGAAGCGGCCCTGGCGGCGGTAGAGTTCGATGATCCGCGACACATCCTGGCGGACCGCGGTGCGGGTGAAGATCTGCCGCGGGGCGAGCTTGATCTCCTTGGTGATCTTGTCGCTCTTGAGCGCCTTGTTGCCCTCAAGGATGACCCGGTTGATGATCGGGTTCTCGCGCACGCGCAGTACGATGTCGCCGGTCTCGACGCCCGCGATCGAGAAGTCGACGAACAGGTCGGACGCCTGCAAATCCTTCAGCGCCTGATCGAGCGTCTCGGCGGTGTACGGAATGCCGACGCGCAGCTTGGTATAGGAGAGCACCGTCTCGGGCTCGATGCGCTGCGATCCCTCGACGCGCAACGTCTTGATCAGCCGCACCGGCGCGGGCGCGCTCGCCTGCGCGGCAGGCGCGGCGGTCTGCGCGGCGCCGGTAGCGGGGGCGGTCGCCGGCGTCGCGGTACGCGCGCGGCGGGTTGCGGGCGTCGGCGCAGGGGCAGGCGTCGGTGCCGGGGCCGGCGTCGCCGCCTGGCCGGTCGCCGGCGCAGCGGGAGTCGCGGCGGGCTCGGGCGCGGTCTGCGCCATCGCCGGCATGCCTGACAGCATCGTGCCGGCGAGCAATGCGGCGCTCACCGGCGCGAACTTGGAACTTCTCATCGCTGTCACTCAACCCACCCCAAATACGTCAGGATCAAATATCCGTCGGGACGCAGGACGCTGCCCTGCCCCAAGCCGCTCAGCCGATCAAGCCGGCCAGCCGCTGCCACAAACCGACTGCACTGAAATCATTGAAGGTCACGATCAGCATCAGCGCCAGCACCGCGGCGAGTCCGCCACGAAAGGCCCATTCCTGCACCTGGGGTTCGAGCGGCCGCCGGCGGATCGCCTCGATCGCGTAGAAGAAGAGGTGGCCGCCATCGAGCATCGGTACTGGCAGCAGATTGATGAACCCCAGATTGATCGACAGCATCGCGACCAGCCAGACGAAGGCGGGCAGCCCCAGCGCCATCTGCTCGCCGGAGATCTTGGCGATGCGGATCGGCCCGCCGAGTTCGTCGATCGAACGCCGCCCGCTGATGATCTGGCCGAGCGTCGCGAGCGTCCCCGAGATGATGTCCGCGGTCATCCGCACGCCTGCCGCCGGCGCGTCGATCAGCCCGACCGGCGCGAGCACCGGCTCGCCGCTGCCGATGCCGATCCGGCCGATGCGATAGGCATTGCCGAACCGGTCGCGCTGGTGGACGGTGCCGATCGCCAGCGTCCGCGTCAGCGTCTGCCCGCCGCGCGCGACGCGCAGCGTCACCGCCTCGCCGGGGCGGATCAGCGCATAGCGCGCGACCTCGCTGAACGCCGCGATCGGCTGGCCGTCGATCGCGACGATGCGGTCGCCCGGTTGCAGGCCCGCCCTGGCGCCGGGCTGACCGGCGATCACGGTCCCGATCACCGCGGGCGTGCGATCGACGCCATAGACATGCGCGAAGCCGGCGAGGATCAGCACGGCGAGGATGAGATTGATCGCCGGGCCGGCGGCGACGATGATCGCGCGCTGCCACAGCGGCTTGGCCTGGAAGGTGCGGGCGCGCTCGGCGGCGGGCAGCGCCAGCCAGGCGGCATCGGGCTGGCTCGCCGGGTTCATGTCGCCGGCGAAGCGGACATAGCCGCCGAGCGGCAGCCAGCCGAATTTCCAGCGCGTACCGCGCGAATCGGTGACGCCGACGATCTCGCGACCGAAGCCGATCGAAAAGGCCTCCGCCTTGACGCCGAACAGGCGCCCGGCGAGATAATGGCCCATCTCGTGGATGAAGACGAGCGGACCGATCGCGCACAGAAAGGCGAGCACCGCCATCGGAACGCCGGGGGACTGGATCAAGCTGGGCAATCCTTCACGCGCGACCCTTTACACGCCCCTGACCATAACCTGTTATCCGTTCGTCCGCCATTCGTCGCGCCGCGCCGTCGATGGCGAGGACCGCCTCCAGTGTGTCCGGAGCCGGCGGATCATATTGCTCCAATATATCTGCGACGATTGCGGCAATTTCGAGGAAGCCGATCCGCCGGTCGAGAAACGCCGCCACCGCGACCTCGTTGGCGGCGTTGAGGATCGCGGGGCGCGCACCGCCCGCCTCCAGCGCCGCGCGGGCGAGCGCCAGCGCCGGGAAGCGCGCCGGATCGCACGCCTCGAAGTCGAGCCGGCCGATCGCGACGAGATCCAGCGGCGCCATCGGCGTCGCCATCCGCCGCGGCCAGGCGAGCGTATGCGCGATCGGCACGCGCATGTCGCTGGGGCCGAGCTGCGCGAGCATCGAGCCGTCGACGTAATCGACCATCGAATGGATCACCGACTGGCGGTGCATCACCACCTCGATCCGCTCGTGCGGCACCGGGAACAGCCGCGCCGCCTCGATCAGTTCGAGGCCCTTGTTCATCATCGTCGCGCTGTCGACGCTGATCTTCGCGCCCATCGACCAATTGGGATGCGCGACCGCCTGTTCGACGGTGACCGACGCCATCTGCTCGCGCGTCCAGTCGCGGAACGGCCCGCCGCTCGCGGTGAGGATGATCCGCCGCACGCCCTCGGGGCGCGCAAAGTCGAAACATTGGAAGATCGCATTATGCTCGCTGTCGGCGGGGAGCAGCGTCGCGCCCGACTGCGCCGCGGCGGCGAGGATCACCTCACCCGCCGAGACGAGCGGCTCCTTGTTGGCGAGCACCACCGTGCCGCCGTGACGGATCGCCGCCATCACCGGCTCGAGCCCGGCGCAGCCGACGATCGCGCCCATCGTCCAGTCGGCCCCGGCGGCGGCATCGCAGATCGCCTGTCGTCCGCCCGCCGCCTCGGTCGCGGTGCCGGCGAGCGCCTCGCGCAATGCGGGCAGGCACGATTCGTCGGCGACGACCGCGATCTCGGCGCGGGTCCGCCGCGCTGCCGCGGCGAGCCCGACGACATCCGAATTGGCGGTGAGCGCCCGCACCCGGAAGCGATCGGGTTCGCGCTCGACGAGATCGAGCGTCGAGGTGCCGACCGAGCCGGTCGCACCGAGGATGGAGATGGTCTTCATGTCAGAAAGCGAGCGGCACGACGACGAGCAGCGCGGCGACCGGCATCACCGGCACGACACCGTCGAGCCGGTCGAGAAAGCCGCCATGGCCGGGAATGACGCTGCCCGCATCCTTGACGCCGGCGCGGCGCTTGAGGTGACTTTCGAACAAGTCGCCGAGCTGCGCGAGGATCGCAAGCAACGGCGTCGCCAGCACGAACCGGCCGGGCAGTCGGTAGAGCTGCGCCATCGTCATCGCCAGCACCGTCGCCAGCGCGATCCCGCCGATCAGCCCCGCCCAGGTCTTGTTGGGGCTGGCGCGCGGCGCGAGCTTGGGTCCGCCGATGCTGCGCCCGGCGAAATAGGCGCCGATATCGGTCGCCCAGACGAGGCTCAGCGCCCATAAAGCGTTGCGCAGCCCGTCGGGCTCGTGCCGGATCAGCAGCAGCGCATAGATCGGCAGGCCGCAATAGAAGATGCCGAGGCCGAGCTGCGGCCGCCGGGTGATGATCGTCAGGAAGAAGAAGGCGCCGGCGAGCAGCCCCAATGCGAAGAAATCCGGACCCGCGGCGAGCGGGCACATGATCGCCAGCGGCACCGACAGCACATATTGGCCGAGCCGCTTGGTCTTGGCGTCGGCGCCGTTGAGGTCGCTCCACTCGGCCATCATGAACACGCCGATGGTGACGACGACCAGCCAGAAGACGAACCCGCCGAGCGCCAGCGCGACCAGCGCGAGCGCGACCAGCGCCAGCCCGGTCAGCGTGCGCGTCGCCAGTTCCGATCGGCGGCTGCCGGACGGCGCGTCGCTCACAGGCCGCCGTAGCGCCGCTGGCGCTGGCCGAACGCCGCGATCGCCTCGGCGAGCGTGTCGGCGGTGAAATCGGGCCAGAGGGTGTCGACGAACAGCAGCTCGGCATAGGCCGCCTGCCACAACAGGAAATTGGACAGCCGCTGCTCGCCCGACGAGCGGATGACGAGATCGAGCGGCGGCAGCGCCGCGGTGTCGAGCTCCGCCTCGATATCGTCGGCGGTGATCGCCGCGGCGTCGATCTCGCCCGCCGCGGCGCGGGCGGCGAGCCGGCGCGTCGCCGCGACCAGCTCGGCCTGCGACCCGTAGTTGAGCGCGATCACCAGGATCGGGCCGCTGTTGTGCGCGGTCTTGGCCATCGCATCGTCGACCAAGGCGACGAGATCGGGCGCGAAGCGGCGATAGTCGCCGATCACCCGCAACCGCACATTCTCCTCGACCAGTTCGGCGAGATCGCTGCGGATGAACAGCCGCAGCAGGCCCATCAGCGCGCCGACCTCATCCTCCGGCCGGCGCCAATTCTCCGACGAAAAGGCGTAGAGCGTCAGCGCCTCGACCCCCATGGCGCGCGCCGCGCGGGTGACGCGGCGCACCGCCTCGACACCCGCCTTGTGCCCGGCGACGCGCGGCAGATGGCGCGCCTTCGCCCAGCGGCCATTGCCATCCATGATGATCGCGACATGGCGCGGCACGGCCGCATCGACCGGGACGGAAGAGAGGATCGGAGCGGTGCTCATGGGGCTGATTTCCGAGGCGCGGCGGAACGCCCGCGCCGGCAGGGGCCGGACGCGCGTCCGGTCACTTGCCGAGGATTTCCTTCTCCTTGGCGGCGGCGGCGGCATCGAGATCGGCGATCGTCGCGTCGGTCAGCTTCTGCACCTCGGTCTCGTGGCGCTTGCGCTCGTCCTCGCCGAACAGGCCCTTCTTCTCGTCGGTCTTGAGCGCGTCCATGCCGTCGCGGCGGACGTTGCGCACCGCGATGCGCGCGCCCTCGGCATATTTGTTGGCGAGCTTGGCGAGTTCCTTGCGACGCTCTTCGGTCAGGTCGGGGATCGGCAGGCGCAGCGTCTGGCCGTCGTTGATCGGGTTGAGCCCGAGACCCGCCGACCGGATCGCCTTTTCGACCGGACCGACGTTCGACTTGTCCCACACCTGTACCGACAGCATCCGCGGCTCGGGCACCGAGACGGTGGCGACCTGCACCAGCGGCATGTGGCTGCCGTAGACTTCCACGGTGACCGGATCGAGCAGCGCGGTCGAGGCGCGGCCGGTGCGCAGGCCGTTGAGATCGTGCTTGAGCGCTTCGACCGCACCCGCCATCCGGCGTTCGAGGTCGGCCTTGTCATAGGCTGCCATGGTTTACTCCTGTTCGTTCTGGACGACCGTCGACACGCCATCACCGCCGAGCACCGCGGCGAAATTGCCGTGTTCGCGGATGTTGAAGACGACGATCGGAATGTTGTTGTCGCGGCACAGCGCGATCGCGCTGGCGTCCATGACCTTGAGGTCGTCGGACAGCACCTTGGAATAGCTGACCGTGTCGTAGCGCGTCGCGGTCGGCACCTTCTTGGGATCGGCATCGTAGACGCCGTCGACCGACGTGCCCTTGAACAAGGCATCGCACTTCATCTCGGCGGCGCGCAGCGCGGCCCCCGAATCGGTGGTGAAGAACGGGCTGCCGACACCCGCCGCGAAGATCACGACGCGGCCCTTTTCGAGATGCCGTTCGGCCCGGCGGCGGATGAACGGCTCGCACACCGACGCCATCGGGATCGCCGACTGGACGCGCGTCTCGACGCCGATCTGCTCGAGCGCATTCTGCACCGCCAGCGCGTTCATCACCGTCGCGAGCATGCCCATATAGTCGCCGGTCGCGCGCTCCATGCCGCGCGCCGCGCCCGAGATGCCGCGGAAGATATTGCCGCCGCCGACGACGATGCAGAGCTCATAGCCCTGCGCCTTGACGTCGGCGATCTCCTCGGCGACGCGCGCGGTCACGGCGGGATCGATGGACAGGCCACTGCCCTCGCCCATCAGCACTTCGCCGGACAGTTTCAACAAGATGCGTTTGAAGCGCGGCGCGAACGTCATAAGTTCCTATCGCTGGTGGGAGAAAGCGTGCCGGACCTTAGGCGCGCGCGCGGCGTGGGGCAACCTCCGGCGCGCTACGGTTGCAAACGGCGGCGGATGTTTGCGCCGGTTAGCGGGGCGATGAGCCGGGCGACCCGCCGTTGCGCAGGGCGGCGGATTCCTGACGCCGTTCGTGGTGCGCGTGACGGATCAGCCCCCGTCCGTCACGCCGGACTCGTTCCGGCCTCCACCACTCCGCACGCCCGGACGCCGATTATCACGCGAGGACGCGAAGATGTCTTGCGCAATCGCGCCGCCTTTAGTCATTCGCGCGGAGGCGCGGAGGCGCGGAGGCGCGGAGGCGGTCGGGCGGGCTCCAGCACTCGCCACAAAAGTACAAGCTCCTGCCGATGCAGGAGCCCTAGGCGGCCCTTCGCGACCCGTCTTCGCTCCGCTCGACCGTGGATTCCTGCGTTCGCAGGAATGCGGCGGCTCCGGACGCACGAAGGGCGCCGCACGAACCCGCGCGGCGCCCTCCCGAAGCCGACTGCGCCGAAGCGCTGCGTTTACTTCTGGGCGACGCCGCTCGCCGCGGCGACCTCGGCGGCGAAGTCCGAGGCTTCCTTCTCGATGCCCTCGCCGAGCTGGAAGCGGACATAGTCCTTGAGCACGATCGAGGCGCCGGCGTCCTTGGCCGCCTTGGCGACGACGTCGCTGATCTTGGTCTTGCCGTCCATCACGAACAGCTGGCTGACCAGCGCATGCTCCTTGCGGAACTTGGCGATGCCGCCTTCGACCATCTTGGCGATGATGTCGGCCGGCTTGCCCGATTCGGCGGCCTTCTCGGTGGCGATCGCGCGCTCGCGCTCGATCTCCGCCTCGTCGAGGTCTTCCTCGTTCAGCGCCTTGGGGAAGGCCGCGGCGATGTGCATCGCCAGCTGCTTGCCGAGACCCTGCAGCACTTCGTCCGACGCGTCCGATTCGAGCGCGACGAGCACGCCGATCTTGCCGAGACCCGGCGACGCCTGGTTGTGGACGTAGGAGACGACCGCACCCTGCGACACTTCGAGCCGCTTGGCGCGACGCAGCGACTGATTCTCGCCGATCGTCGCGATGTTGTTGGTGAGCACTTCGGCGACGGTGGTGCCCGACGGCATCGCCTCGGCCTTGAGCGCCTCGACGTCACCGCCGGTGGCGAGCGCGATCTGCGTCACTTCGCGGACGAACTGCTGGAACTGGTCGTTCTTCGCGACGAAGTCGGTTTCCGAATTGACCTCGACCGCGGCACCCTTGGTGCCGGCGGTGGCGACGCCGACCAGACCTTCGGCGGCGGTACGGCTCGACTTCTTCTGCGCGGCGGCGAGGCCCTTGGTGCGCAGCCAGTCCAGCGCGGCATCCATGTCGCCTGCGGTCTCGTTGAGCGCCTTCTTGCAATCCATCATGCCCGCGCCGCTCTTCTCGCGCAGGTCCTTGACCATCGCTGCGGTAACTTCAGCCATGTTGCATATTCCTTGTTCTGAATGTGTTTACGGGCGAGGCAGGGCGTCGCCCTACCCCGCCCGCATGACGGTTCGGCGACGCGGGTTACGCGTCGATCTGGCGCTCGGCCTCGGCGCCCGCACCAGCGAGCGTGCCGGCGCCCTGCTGCTCGGGCTCGGCCGCCGGGGTCGGCACGGTCAGCGCCTCCTCGACCGGCGCGACGTCCTGCGCACCCAGGTCGACGCCGCGGCGCGACTGCTGCTCCTGGTTGCCGCGCGTCGCGGCGATGGCGATCGCCTCGCAATAGAGGCGGATGGCGCGGCTGGCGTCGTCATTCGCCGGCACCGGGAAGGCGATACCGTCGGGCGAGACGTTCGAATCGAGGATCGCGACGACCGGGATGCCGAGCGTATTGGCTTCCTTGATCGCCAGCTCTTCCTTGTTCGCGTCGATCACGAACATGACGTCGGGCACGCCGCCCATGTCGCGGATGCCGCCGAGGCTGAGCTCGAGCTTGTCCTTCTCGCGGGTGAGCTGGAGCACTTCCTTCTTGGTCAGGCCGTGGGTGTCGCCCGACAGCTGCTCTTCCAGCGACTTCAGGCGCTTGATCGAGTTGCTGATCGTCTTCCAGTTGGTGAGCATGCCGCCCAGCCAGCGGTGGTTGACGAAATGCTGGCCCGAACGGCGCGCCGCATCGGCGACGGCGTCCTGCGCCTGGCGCTTGGTGCCGACGAACAGCACCTTGCCGCCGCTGGCGACCGACGACGAGACGAACTCGAGCGCGCGGGCGAAGAGGGGAACGGTCTGCGACAGGTCGAGGATGTGGACGCCGTTACGGTCGCCGAAGATGTAGGGCTTCATCTTCGGGTTCCAGCGGTGCGTCTGGTGGCCGAAGTGCGCGCCGGTCTCGATAAGCTGCTGCATGGTGACGACGGGAGCCGCCATAGGATGATTCCTTCCGGTTGAGCCTCTGGGAAGCGGATGACGCGGACCGAAGTCGCACGCACCGGGCTATGATGCTTCCCATGCGGTGTGTTGAGGCGTGCGCCCTAGCCGCCCGGACGCGAAAAGGCAAGATGGTCCATCCCACTTGACTCGTGGAACGCAACCGGAACATAAAGCGTCCGAAGCGAGGACACGGCGAATCTATCCTGGTTTAGCTGCGATGCGGCGGTCCAAACCGGGAAAACACAGAACACGCCGGGAACTCACCGATTAAACAATGGTTAAGCGAGTTATCCACAGGCTGCTCGCGCCTGCCAGGGAGTTGGTCCGATGGTTGCAGTCGTCAGTGTTCTCGTATTCTCCGGTGCGTTCGCCACCGCCGCCGGCGTGATCGCCGTGACGATCGCGCCGCAATGGCAGCGGATCGTCCGCCTCGCTTCGGGGCATATCGAGCCTGCCTTCGCGCCCCTGTCGCAACTCGCGCTGGCCGAACGCCGCATCGCCGTCAGGCGCTGGGCGTCGACCTCGCTTCCGGCAGACCGCCGCCAGCGCGCTGCCGCCTGACCCGGGCATAACTGGCGACGCTGAACGGGATGGTCGCCAGATAGACGACGCAGATCGCGCTCAGCGTATGCCAGGGCGCCGACACAAGAGCCGCACCGAGCAGCACCACACCGGCGATCGCCTCGAAGCGGATCGTCCGCCGCAAGCGCAGCGATCCCCAGGAGAAGGTCGCGACGCTCGACACCATCAGCAGTGCGATGAACGCCACCCACATAGCGACGAGATAGGGGTTGGCGAAGATCGGCTGGTCCGTCCAGAACCAGAAATAGAGCGGCAGCATCGCCAGCCCCGCCCCCGCCGGTGCGGGCACGCCGGTCAGGAAGCCGGCGGATTTATGCGGCTGGTCGTCGGCATCGATCGCGGCGTTGAAGCGGGCGAGGCGCAGGGCGCAGAACACCGCGAGGATCAGTGCGCTGATCCAGCCGAGCCGCGGCAGCGCGGCGAGCGCCCACAGATACATGATCAACGCCGGCGCGACGCCGAACGATATCGCGTCGGACAGCGAATCGAGCTCCGCGCCGAACCGGCTCTCCCCATGCAGCATCCGCGCGATGCGGCCATCGAGCCCGTCGAGCACGCCGGCGATCATGATCATCGTCACCGCGCTCTGCCATTCGCCGCCGATCGCGAAGCGCACCCCGCTGAGACCCGAACAGAGCGCGAGCGCCGTCACCGCATTGGGCGCGACCGCGCGCAGCGGCAGACCGCGCGGGCGGCGGGGCAAGCGGCGCGGCATCGCAACGCGGGCGGATTCCGGATCGCGTGGCTCCATCACTGCGCGATCCCGGCGACGGGTGTGCCGCCGACGCGGCCGATCACCGTCTCGCCGGCGATCGAGCGCTGGCCGAGCGTCACCTGCGGGATGATGTCGTCGGGGAGGAAGACGTCGACGCGGCTGCCGAAGCGGATCAGACCGATACGCTGCCCGGTCGCGACCATGTCGCCCGGCTTGACGAACGGCACGATGCGCCGCGCCACCAGTCCGGCGATCTGGGTGAAGCCAATCCGCCGCCCGTCGCGGCCTTCGACGACGATATGCTGGCGCTCATTCTCGTCGGACGCCTTGTCGAGATCGGCGTTGAGGAACTTGCCGCTGATATAGACGACCTGGCGGATCGTCCCGGCGATCGGCGTGCGGTTGATGTGCACGTCGAACACCGACATGAAGATCGACACGCGGGTCAGCGGCGCCTCGCCCAGCTCGCCGACCAGTTCGCGCGGCACGGGCACCTTCTGGATCATCGTGACGAGGCCGTCGGCGGGCGCGATGATCAGACCGTCGCCGACCGGCGTGGTGCGGATCGGATCGCGGAAGAAGGTCAGCACCCAGACGACGACGCCGAGCAACGGCCAGAACAGCACCTTGGTGACGAGCGTCGCCAGCAGGGTGATGCCGAGCGCGATCGCCGCATATTTGTGGCCTTCGGGATGGACGGTGGGAAAGCGCCACTTGACCGTGGTCGTCGGCAGCGGGCTGGTCGGGGGCTTTTCAAGCGATGGCATAACCGCGCGGTTTACCCGTGTCGTTCATGCAACACAATCACCGGCTCGCTCCGTCGTGCCCGCGGCACCGTCCGCCGGCCTGCCGCCGCGTCTGCCGCGGCACGCGCGCCAAGCCGCGCGCGCGGGTTGATCCCCTGCCCGCTTGTGCCTAGACGACGGGCCAATCCCCCTCACAGGAAGCGCATATGGCCAAGATTCAGGTGAAGAACCCGATCGTCGAGATCGACGGCGACGAGATGACGCGGATCATCTGGGAATGGATCCGTGAGCGCCTGATCAAGCCCTATCTCAACATCGAGCTCGACTATTACGATCTCAGCGTCGAAAACCGCGACGCGACCGAGGATCAGGTGACGGTCGACGCCGCCAAGGCGACGCAGCGTCACGGCGTCGCGGTCAAGTGCGCGACGATCACCCCCGACGAGCAGCGCGTCGAGGAATTCGGCCTCAAGAAGATGTGGAAGTCGCCCAACGGCACGATCCGCAACATCCTCGGCGGCACGATCTTCCGCGAGCCGATCGTCATCCAGAACGTCCCCCGCCTCATCCCGGGCTGGACGCATCCGATCGTCGTCGGCCGCCACGCCTTCGGCGACCAATATCGCGCGACCGACTTCCTCGTCCCCGGCGCCGGCAAGCTGCGCCTCGTCTTCGAGGGCGTCGACGGCCAGACGATCGACCGCGAAGTGTTCGAATTCCAGAGCTCGGGCGTCGCGATGGCGATGTACAATCTCGACGATTCGATCCGCGACTTTGCCCGCGCGTCGATGCATTACGGCCTCAACCTTAAGTGGCCGGTCTACCTCAGCACCAAGAACACGATCCTCAAGGCCTATGACGGCCGCTTCAAGGACCTGTTCGCCGAGGTGTTCGAGACCGAGTTCAAGGACAAGTTCAAGGAAGCCGGCATCGTCTACGAACATCGCCTGATCGACGACATGGTCGCATCGGCGCTGAAGTGGAACGGCGAGTTCGTCTGGGCCTGCAAGAACTATGACGGCGACGTCCAGTCGGACCAGGTCGCGCAAGGGTTCGGCAGCCTCGGCCTGATGACCTCGGTGCTGCTCACTCCGGACGGCAAGACCGTCGAGGCGGAAGCGGCGCACGGCACCGTCACCCGCCATTATCGCCAGCACCAGCAGGGCAAGGCGACCTCGACCAACCCGATCGCGTCGATCTTCGCCTGGACCGGCGGCCTCAAGTATCGCGGCAAGTTCGACGATACGCCGGAGGTGACCAAGTTCGCCGAGACGCTGGAGCGCGTCTGCATCGAATGCGTCGAGCAGGGCCAGATGACCAAGGATCTCGCCATCCTGATCGGCCCCGAGCAGCCGTGGATGACCACCGAGCAGTTCTTCGAAGCGGTGCGCGCCAACCTCGAACAGAAGATGGCCAATTGGGCCTGATCGTCGGGTGACGTGAAAAAGGGCTCGGAAGCAGATGCTTCCGGGCCCTTTTCATGTCCGCCCTGGCGGATCGGGTCGGCGCGACGCGGTCAGGCGCCGCCAGGTACGTCGCCGTGATTGCCGTAACCCGCACCGGATTCTTCGGTGTCGTTGCTCTCGTCGGGCGCCTGCGGTTCGCGCGCGTCGTCGGGCTGGTCGGCGGCGGTGTCGGGATCGGTCATCGTCGTTCCTCCGGTTGCGGATATCCGGGCCAACCCGCGGGCGGCCCGGGACGTTCCGTCAGTGGCTCGCGGTCTCGCCCGCGGCGCGCAGCCCGGCATATTTGCGCGTCACCTCCGGCAGGCTGTCGAGCACCCACGCCGCCATCCGCTGCTCCTCGCCGAGCGATTCGGTCAGCAACCGCTGCTGGCTGGCGAAGCCGCCGAGATCGGCGAGCGTCAGCAGCCCGGTGTAGCTGGCGATCTCGAAATTCTCGAAGGCGTAATTGGCGAAGCTGTTCTTGAGGATCTCGTCGGGCGCGAAGACATGGGCGAGCGCGGCCATGTTGCCGCTGAGGCTGAGGCCGAGGTCCTTGATCGCCGACGGGCGGGCGTCGAAACCCGACAGGATCTCGTCGATCCGCTGGATCTGCTGCTCGGTCTCGGCCCGGTGGCGGCGGAGCTGCTCGGCGACCTCGGGATAATGGGCGAGGTGATCGAGCTGACGGTCGATCAGCGCGAGCGCCTGATGCTCGACGCCATGGGCGTTCTTCAATCCGGTGACGAACAGGTCCTGCGCGACGCTCTGGTCTGGGGCGATCGAAGCCATATGCCTGCCTCCTGCTGCGTGTGATTCGCTGCGTTCAACGGCCGGGGTTGCGCAGGGATGCAGCAAAACGTCTTGATCTGAATTAGTTAGCCAGCTCGAACAGATCGACGCCGGTGTTGCTCGTGACACGTCGATAGCGCGCGGCCAGCGCCCGGCGGACGAGGATGACAGTCGGGCGGCGGCGGTTGCGGGCGATGTCGCCGACCGCGATCACCGGCGGGCGCGTCGCCAGGATGCGCGCCACCTCCGCGGTCGGATCGGTGCCGATCGCGCCCGCCTCGCCCACCTCGACCAGATGGGAGGGAAAGGGGGA
>NZ_JFYV01000038.1 GCF_000632225.1 Sphingomonas sp. RIT328 | reverse complement strand
GGCGGAGGCCTGTTCGGCGGCGGCGGCCTGTTCGGTGGCACCCTGGCTGACCTGTTCCGAGGTCGAGGAGAGCTGCTGGCTGCCGGCGGCGACCTGATCGGCGGCGACGGTCGCGTTCTGCGCGACATCGCGCAGCCGCGCGGTCATCGTCATCAGCGCCTGACCCAAGCGGTCCTTGTCCGACAGCGGCCGATGATCGACGGTCAGGTCGCCGGCGGCGATCCGGTCGGCGAGCGTCGCGCTCTGGCGCAGCGACGCGACCATGCGGTTGACCGTGTCGACGAGGTCCTTGATCTCGTCGTTGCTGGTGACGACCACATGCTGGTCGAGGTCGCCGATCGCCACCGCGTCGAGCGCGGTGCCGACCCGCTTCAAGCCGCGCGACACCGCGGTCGAGATCCATATCGCAGCGCCGCTGGACAGCAGCACCGCGATGAGGCCGACGCCGAGCAGCAGGTTGCGCGCGTCGGCATAGAGCACGTTGGTCGCCTCATCCGCGTCACGCATCGCCGCGCGTTGCCGTTCGACGATCGTCGCGACGTCGCGCACCAGCGCCTCGACCAGCTTCTTCTGCTCGATCTCGGTCAGCTCCGCGGCCTTGGCATTCTCGTTGTTGACGCCGAGCGTGCTGATCCGCTCGAACACCGGCTTCAGCGTCTGCCAATCCTGCGTGGTCTGCCGCCACAACGGCTTGTTCCTGTCGGGTGCGCGCGCTTCGCCGGCGGCGAGCAGAGCCTCGAACTCGCGCTGCCGGCGCGACGTGTCGGCGCTATAGTCGGCCATGATCCGCTGATCGGTGTTCAGCGCCAGCGCCTTTTGGTTCGACAGCATATAGCCGAGATCGGAATCCATCTGTCCGGCGGTATCGAGCTGTTTCGCCGGTCCGGCGACGATCGCGCTGATCGCGGTGTTGAGCGTGTTCGACCGGGATATGCCGAGGGTGACGACGACGAGCAGCAATATGGTAAGCAACGCAAAGGTGCCCGCCAGTTTCATTTTCAAAGTTGCACGCACGATATTGTTCCTTGTCTGTTCGGTGGCCGGTCGGCGGGTCATGTCGCGCGGAGGATCATCCCCGCGCGGGCGGCGGCGCTTATGCCGCGCGGCCGAAATCGGCGTCCTCGGCGTCGCCCGCGCCGTGGCTGAGGTCGAGCGGATAGCCGGAGCGCGACGGCAGCGGTGCCGGGATCGCCCGGGTCCGCGGCATCGGCGCCTTGCTGCCCTTGACCAGCTTGGCGGCGCGGCGCGGCGGCGCGGCGGGGGAGACGCGCGTCACCGTCGCCTCGCGGCGGCGGTCGTCGATCCGGAAGAAGGCGATGCTCGCCTGCAATTCCTCCGCCTGTTCGGCGAGCGAGCCCGATGTCGCGCTGATCTGTTCGGAGGCGGAGGCGTTCTGCTGCGTCACCGTGTCGAGCTGCTGGATCGCCTGGTTGATCTGCGTCGCGCCGACGTCCTGTTCGCGGCAGGCGGCGCTGATCTCGGCGACCAGTTCGGCGGTGCGGCGGATTTCGGGGACGAGGCGGGTCAGCATCTCGCCCGCTTCGGCGGAGGCATTGACGGTGTCGGACGACATCGTGCTGATCTCCGCCGCGGCGGCCTGGCTGCGCTCGGCGAGCTTGCGCACCTCCGCGGCGACGACGGCAAAGCCCTTGCCGTGTTCGCCGGCACGTGCCGCCTCGACCGCGGCGTTGAGCGCGAGCAGATCGGTCTGGCGGGCGATCTCCTGGACGATGCCGATCCGTTCGGCGATCGTCCGCATCGCGGTGACCGCGCGGTTGACCGCGACGCCGCTGCGCTCCGCCTCGGCGGAGGATTGACGGGCGATCTTCTCCGTCTGCAACGCATTGTCGGCGTTCTGTTTGATGTTGGCGGCCATCTGTTCCATCGATGCCGAAGCCTCCTCGGCGGCGGCGGCCTGTTCGGTCGCGCCCTGGCTGACCTGTTCGGAGGTCGAGGAAAGCTGCTGGCTGCCGGCGCCGACGCTGTTCGAGGCGGCGATCGCGTCGCTGACCACCGCGGTCAGCCGGTCGATCATCAGCACCAGCGCAAGGCCGAGCGTGTCGCGATCCGACAGCGGACGATGCTCGACGGTCAGGTCGCCATTGGCGATCCGGTCGGCCAGCCCCGCGACGATGCCGAGATTGGTGGTCATCGTTGTCAGCAGCGTGCCGACCTCGCTGCTCAGCCCGCCATAGTCGCGCTCCAGCCGCTGCGACAGGTCGCCGAGCGATACCGCGCCGACCACCCGCGACACGTCGCGGAACGCCGCCTCGACCGCCTGCGCGCTGCCCATCATCCGGCCGACCTCGTCGCGGCGATCGCTGGCGAGGGGCGTCGCGAGCCGCCCGAGCATCTCGGCGACCCGTCCGACCGGGCGGGCGATCGTCACCGTCATGCCGATGCCGATCAGCACCACCGTCACCAAGGTGAGCCCGGTGCCGATCAGGATCGTCGTGACGATCGTCGCGAAGGCGGCGGTCTGCGTCTGCGACCGCTCCGCCATCAACCGATTCTCCTCGCCGATCACCGCGGCGATCTCGCTGCGCAGCGCGTCGAACACCTGCTTGCCGCTGCCGCTCGTCTCGATCGCACGCGCCTGCGCGACGCTGCGCGGATCCTGCATCAGCGCGATCGCCCGTTCGGCGACGCGGCTGCGCCAGTCGTCGACCAGCCCGCGGATCGTCTGCAACCGCTGCTGCTGGCGCGGATTGTCGGCGGTCAGCCGCTGCGCTTCCTGGACGGCGGCGTCGAGCGCGCTGGCACCCTTGCGATAGGGATCGAGGAAGCGCGTGTCGCCCGACAGGAGATAGCCGCGATAACCCGTTTCCTGATTGACCGCATTCTCCTGGATACGGTTCGCCGCGCCGATTACCGCGAAGGTGTGCTGGTTCATCTCGGTCGCCGCCCTGAGCGCGTTCGACTTGCTATAGATGACCGCATTCGCGCCGATCGCGCAGAGCAGCAGGACGGTGAAGCAGACGAACAGCTTCTGGGGTATCGACAGGTTGGTAAAGGCGTTCACGAGGCGGGTCCTCTCCGATACTTTGGTTTGGCGGGGCGGGATCAGGCGGCGGAAAAGATGAGGTCGAGGTCGGGCAGCACGACGATGCCGCCGTCACGCTGGACGAGGCCGCGGACGTGCTCGCGGCGCCAGCGCAGCCCGACCGCGGGCGGTGGCTCGCAATCGGTCGCCGACAGCGTCGTCACCTCGTTGACGCGATCGGCGCGCAGCCCGACGAGTTCGCTCGTGTCGCCGATCTGCTGCGAGATCACGACGATGCGATTGTCGCGCCCGGTCGCCGCCGGCGGCATGTCGAACGGCTGGCGCAGGTCGACCAGCGGGATGACGCGGCCACGGAAGTTGATGACGTGGCCGACCAGCGGATCGGCACCCGGCACCACGGTTTCGGGCATCAGGTCGAGGATTTCCTGCACCTTGACCGCTTCGAGCCCGAAGGTCTCGCCGCCGACGTCGAACAGCAGCATCTCGAGGTCGCCATGGGCGGACCAGGGCAGGGAAGTCGTATCGGTCATGGCTTATACCGCGGCGTAGCGCCGCTCCTCCCGGGGCTGCGCGAGATCGACCAGATGGCCGATGTCGAGAATGAGCGCGACGTGGCCGTCGCCGAGGATCGTCGCGCCGGAGAAGGCGCCGACGTTGCGGTGGAGCATCGACATCGACTTGATGACGGTCTGATGGTTGCCGATGATCTGATCGACGACGAGGCCGACGCGCTCGCTGCCGATCGAGACGACGACGATCTTCTGATAGGGGTCGGGTTCGGTGCCGGTGGCGAACAGCTCGCGCAGCCGGACGAACGGCACCAGCCGGTCGCGCAGGCTGATCAGACTGCGGCCGTGCGAGCGGCGGTCCTCCTCGGCGCTGAGTTCGAGGCATTCCTCGACCGCGCCGAGCGGCAGCACGTAGCGCCCGTCGCCGACCCGGACGAGCAATCCGTCGATGATCGCCAGCGTCAGCGGGATGCGCAGCGTGATCGTCGAACCCTCGCCCTCGACCGAGGCGAGGTCGATCGTGCCGCGCAGCGTCTCGATCGTCCGCTTGACCACATCCATGCCGACGCCGCGCCCCGACAGGCTAGTGACCTGCGTCGCGGTCGAAAAGCCGGGCGCGAAGATCAGCGCGAGCAATTCGTTATCGGTGAGCGGCTGGTCCGGCTGGATCAGGCCGTTCTCCTCGGCGCGGGCGCGGACGCGGGCGCGGTCGATGCCGCGGCCGTCGTCGTGGACGGTGATCACCACCTCGCCGCCGGCATGATGCGCCGACAGGCGGACGGTGCCGGTGGCAGGCTTGCCGGCGGCCTGGCGCACCTCGGCGGGTTCGAGGCCATGGTCGCAGCTGTTGCGGACGATATGGACGAGCGGATCGAACAGCCGCTCGATCACCGTCTTGTCGATCTCGGTCGCCTCGCCCTCGGTGATCAGATCGATCGTCTTGCCGGTATCGCGGGCGAGATCGTGGATCAGGCGGCGGAAGCGGCTGAACAAGGTGCCGACCGGCACCATCCGCAGCCCCATCATCGTCGCGCGCAATTCGTCGGACAGCCGCTCGATCTCCTCGGAGACGGATCGCAGCGCGACGCCGCCGTCCTGCTGCGCGAGCTGCGACAGCCGGCTCTGCGCGATGACCAGTTCGCCAACGCGATCCATCAGCAGGTCGAGCCGGTCGGCGGGGACGCGGACGCTCTGCGCCGCGGTGCGGACGAGGAGCTTGGCGGCCGGCTCGCCGTCGTCGTCGTTCGCCGCCTGGCCTTGCGCCGCGACGACGGGATCGGGTTCGTGCGCGACCGGCGCCTCGTCGACCGGCGCCTCGTCGATCGGCAGGGCGTCGGCCCCGGCCGGCACCGCCTCCGCCGCGATCGGCGCGATCTCGAGCAGCATGTCGTCCATGACGAACAGGAAGACGTCCTCGATCGCCTCGCGGCCGACGTCTCCGATCAGCGTCACGTCCCAGCCGAGATAGCAGTCGCGCACGTTGAGCGCGGGCAGCGGCGGCACGCGATCGGTCCGCACGGTGACGGTGCAGTCGCCGAGTGCGCGCAATTCGTCGAGCAGCATCAGCGGATTGGTGCCGTTGCGCATCGAGTCGCGCGGCAGCTGGAAATAGAGGCGCCAGCCGCGGCGCGACACCGGCGCGGGCGGCTCGGCACCGGCGGCGGCGCTGACCGCGGCCTCCAGTCGCGCAAGGATCGCCGCATCCTCGCCCGGCGCGGCATCGCCGTCGAGCAAAGCGCGCATATGGTCCGCCGCCGACAGGATCACCGCGACCAGCGCGGCGGTCGCCGGCACGACGCCCTTGCGCACCTTGTCGAAGGCGCTTTCGCAATGGTGGGTGAAGGCGGCGAGCGCGTCGAAGCCGAACATCGCGCCCGACCCCTTGAGCGTGTGCAGCCCGCGGAACACCGCATCGACCAGCGTCTTGTCGCCGAGCTGATGGTTGAGATCGAGCAGATCCTGCTCGAGCCCGTCGAGCAGTTCCTCCGCTTCGACACGGAAGGCGGCGGCGGGATCCTCGCTCACCGGCCCAGCACCTTGCGCGCGGTCTTGATCAGCTGCTCGGGCTCGAACGGCTTGACCAGCCAGCCGGTCGCGCCCGCCTCGCGCGCCTGCGCCTTGATGTCACCATCCGATTCGGTGGTGAGGAACAGGATCGGCACGCCGGCCTGATCGGGCTGTTTGCGCAGCTCGCGGATCATCGTCAGCCCATCCATGTTGGGCATGTTGAGATCGGTGACGATCAGGTCGAACCGCGTCTCCGCCGCTTTCGCCAGCCCTTCGAGCCCGTCGCCCGCCTCGGTCACCGCATAGCCCGCGCCGGTCAGCGCGATGCGGATCGCCATGCGCAGGCTGGCGCTGTCATCGACGGTGAGGATGGAAGCGGTCATTGCGGCAGATCTCCGTGGAACCAGAATGTTGCGTCGGCAGGGACGATGGCGGTGAGGAAGCCCGCGGCATCGAGCAGCGTGGTGAGGCGGGCGTCGGCGGGCTGGGCGAGGCGCAGATCGTGGCCGATCTGATCGGCATGCCGTCGCGCCGAGACCAGCAGTTGCAGGATGCTGAGGTCGATCCGCGTCGCTTGGCTGAGGTCGATCACCGTATCGGCATGCGCGTCGATCGACTCGAGCAACGGACCGGCGATGTCGCCGATCGATTGCAGGCACGCATTCTCATTGAACACCAAGCTATTGGTGGCCATCATCTTTGCCTCACTGACCCGATCCTACTGTCGCCCCGCGACTGCGACGAAGCGTCAGCCGGAAGCGGGTGTAAGAGAAACTATGTCGGATATGGACAGGATGAATTGATGATAGGTTAACGCTGCCGCGCGCGCGGCGGAAAAGCGCAGCCGGCGCAGCGGCGTGCCGCCCGCTGTCGGGGGGCAGGCGGGCCGCATCGTCACCCGATGCGGCCGGAGCAAGACTTAGCGGTGGGTGCGGATCTTGGTGCCGAGCAGCACCAGCCGCGGGCCGCGGATGCCGAACCAGTGCGGCACCCCGGCGGGGACGAGGAAGACGTCGCCGGTCTTGAGCGGCTGGGTCGTGCCGCCGGCGATGCGGCTGCCCTCGATCAGGTCGGCGCGCGTCGTCTTGGCATCGACGAGGCTGCCGCCCGAGATCATCTCGCCGGCGCCGTCGACGACCATGACATATTCGGCGTCATCGGGATGCACCGCCGGCCGGCCGGGCGCCTTCCAGATCTCCAGCGCCGCGGTCTGGCCATCGGCCTCGACCAGCGGCTGATAGGCGAAGCCCTGGCCGGGCTTCATCGCGCGGTCCATCGCCGCGACCTGCGCGTGGAGCGCCTGACCCGTCGCATGGCGGGCGGGGGCGCTGCTCTGGGCCGCGAGCGGCACGGCGGCGACGACCGCGCATAGCAGCGCGGCGGAGCGGGCGGCGATCACGCCCGGCCGTCCAGCCGGATCGTCCGCCCCTCGCGCGCCGACCGGTAGATCGCCTCGACGATCCGCATGTCGCGCAGCCCCTCTTCGCCCGAGACGATCGGCTCGGCACCGCTGCGGACGCATTGCGCGAGGTGATCAAGCTGGCCGGCGAATTGCGTCTTGGCGGGACCGGCGGGCGGCGTCACCTCGCGCTCGCGGCCGTCGCGGCCGGTCCACATGTGATTGCCGTCGTAGCGCGTCGCCGGTTCGAGCTCGATCCGCCCCTTGTCGCCCATCAGCAGGATATGGTTCTGGTTGGCGCTGTACATCGACTGGCAGCCGGCGATCGCGCCCGAGGGGAATTCGAGCGTCCACTCGATCATGTCCTCGACCTCGGTGAAGCGCGGATCGCGCCGGTCGGTGGATTCGCGGGCGGTCACCGCGATCGGCTCCTCGCCGGTCATGTAGCGCGCCGCCTGGAGGCTGTAGACGCCCATGTCCATCAGCGAGCCGCCGCCGGCGAGCGCGCGCTTGAGCCGCCAGGCCGAGGGGCTGCCCTGGGTGAAGCCGTGTTCGGTGCGGACGTAGCGGATCTTGCCGGCCGCGCCGCTGCGGGCGAGGCGCATCGCCTCGAGGTTGAACGGCTCGAAATGGCAGCGATAGCCGATCATCAGCTTGCGATTGGCGCGCTTGCACGCGGCGATCATCGCCTCGCATTCCGCCACCGACACCGCCATCGGCTTTTCGCACATGACGTGCTTGCCGGCCTTGGCGGCGCGGATCGTATATTCGGCGTGCATCGAATTGGGCAGGCAGACATAGACGATGTCGACATCGGGATTGTCGCGGATCGAATCGAAATTGGCGTAGGAATAGACCGAGCGCGCGGGCAGGCCGTGCTCCGCGGCGACGCGCTGCGCCTTGGCGGGATCGCCGCTGACCACCGCGGCAAGGCGGCTGTGCGTGCAATTGGCGAATTGCGGGATGATGACGCCGAGCCCGTAGGTGCCGAGCCCGACGATCGCATAGCCGAGCGGGCGATCGGGCGCGGCACGCGCGATGCCGCTGGCGCCGACGGTCAGCGCAGCGGCCGAGAGCAACAGATCACGACGGGCGATATCCAAGCGCTTCCTCCCCTGGCGAAGTCGCGCTCCGCCGTTTGACGCCGCTCCGACGAGCGATCTGTCCCGGGCCGCGACTCACGACCCGGCCTTGTGGTAGTCGAGGCGGTCAGACAGATTCAAGCGCGATTATCGCGACTTTCGCGAGGGTTAGCAGAAAGGCGGCGGTTGCCGCGGCCGCCTGTCGGACAGGATCAGAAATTCAACCCGACGCGGATGCCGCCATAGCGGCGAAAGTCGCGCGGCAGCAGCGCGGCGGTGGCGACGTTGAGGCCGAAATTGCCCGCGACGTTGACCATCGAACTGTAGTGGCGCTGGTCGAAGACGTTGTCGAGGAAGGCGACCGCCTCCCAGCGATGATGATCGTCGCGCATGCCGAGGCTGCAATTGACGATCTGATAGGCGGCCTGGGCGACTTCGGGATCGCGCGGTGCATAGGTCATCGCGCCCTGATATTCCCACGTCACCTGCATCACGCCGCGACGGTTGCCGCCGATCGCCGGCGCATAATCGGCGGTGGCGTTGAGCCGCCAGGTGGGCGCCTGCGGAAGACGCTCGCCCGACAGGTCTTGCCGGCGCGTCTGGTTCGGACAGCCGCCCGCGCTCGTCTGGAGCGGATAGCAGGGCGCGTCGGCGAATTTCAGATAATTGGCACGCAGGTAGCTGGCATTGCCGTTCAGGGTGAGGTCGCCGGTCGGACGCGCCACTCCCTCGACCTCGATCCCGCGGGTCACCAGGCTACCGACATTGGCCAGGCGGTTGATGAACCGCCCGTCGGCGAAGGTCTCGATCGTCTGCGCCTGCAGATCGCGATAATGGGTGTTGAAGAAGGTGACGTTGACCGTCAGCCGCCGATCGAGCCACTGGCTGCGGATGCCGATCTCCTTGTCGCGCGAGCGTTCCGGACGGATCGGCCCGGAATCGGCGCGCGCCTGATCGAAGCCGGTCGACAAATCGTAGGATTGGCCCTTGTAGCCGGTGGCGTAGCTGGCGAACAGCATCAGGTCGCGGGTCACCTGATAGTTCATCCCGAGGTGATAGGTGAAGGCGTCGTCGCTGTCATGGCCGGCATAGCTCTTGCCGGTGAGCTGGGCGTCATAGGTATAATGGACGCGTTCGTTCTGGACGCGGGCGCCGGCGGTGGCGGTGAGATCCGGAACGAATTGCCAGTCGATCTGGCCGAAGCCGGCGATCTGCCGCGAGCCGGCGGTGGCGTGGAGGCGCGACAGGGCGAAGCCGGGGCCACGGTAGAAGGGGCGATCGAACCCGGTGTCCGCGTAATAGACGCCGAGCGCGTAGCGGAAGGCAGCATCGTCGGGGGACAGCAGGCGGAATTCCTGCGTGAACAGTTCCGAGCGGAAGATGCCGATCTCCTGCGAGATGCCGGTGAATTTGGTCGCCGCGGTATCGTCATAGTCGAAGTAATCGTTGAGCTTGAACCGGTCGACGTTGGTCAGGCTGAGCAGGCTGATCTTGCCGAGCTCGAGCTCGCTGCGCAGCAACGCGCCGCCGCCGTGATAGCGCGTCGCGGAGGGCGAATTATAGGCGACGGTCTGATTGTCCGGGCCGATCGCGACGCCGGGAAGAACGACCGCTCGGGTCAGCTCGGGGTCGCCGCGCAACCGTGCGTCGGGCGACAGGCGGATGAGCGGGCGTGCCGCCGTCGTGTCGCCGGTCAGATAATTGCCCGACAGCGTGAAGGTGAGCTGCGGGCTCGCCTTCCAGCGTAATTTGGCGCGGCTGTTGAGCGTGTTGCGGCCGTTGACCCGCTTGCCGTTGATGACGTTCAGCGCATTGCCGTCCCAATGCGTATAGCCGCCGGCAAAGACGAAGCCGAGCGTATCGGTCAGCGGACCGGTGATGCTCAGCGATTCGCCGAATTCATGGTCGCCGGTGACGCGGGCGTTGGCGCGGATGTTCAGATCGTCGGTCGGTTGCGTCGTCATGATCTTGATGAGGCCCGCCGACGCCGCCTTGCCGTAGAGGGTGCTTTGCGGGCCGCGCAGCACCTCGATCTGCGCGACATCGGGCAGGTCGTTGATCGCGCGGGCGAGGAAGGCGACGGGCGCACCGTCGATGGTGACGGCGACGCTCGATTCGACGCCGATCGCATAGGCGAACGTGCCGATGCCGCGGATCGATACGTTGGTGTTGACCGGGTGATTGGCCGGCCGCACGACCAGCGACGGCATCACCCTGTCCAGATCCTGGAAGTGGTGGATGCCCTGCGCCTCGAGCTGCGTCGCGGTGATCACCTGCACCGGCAGCGGCACGCGCTGCATATTCTCGAACCGCTTCTGCGCGGTGGTGGTGACGATGATCTCGCCGTCGTCGCCGGTCGTGACGACGCCGAACTGGCCGGGCTTCTGCGGCGCCGGGGTCTCGGCCGCCGCCACCTGCGCGGTGGCGAGCGCGGCGATGGACAAGGTGAGGCGGCTCATCGTCCGCGTCGACATCGAAACGTTCACCCTATCCCCCTGTGGTGTTACTGATCCTCATGAGCATTGTAGAGGGGGATGCGGGGGCGCCGCCGTCGCGGCTGCGTTTCGCCGGCGCGCGCTAGAAATCGACGCCGACGCGGATGCCGCCATAGCGCCGGAAGTCGCGCGGCAGCAGCGCCTCCGTCGCAGAGTGTCGGCCGAAGTTGTTCGCGACGTTGACCAGCGCGGTATAATGCTGCTGATCGAAGACGTTGTTGAGGAATGCCACCGCCTGCCAGCTATGCTGTCGGTCGCGGACGCCGAGATCGACGTTGACGATATGATAGCCGCGCTGGAACAGTTCCGGGTCGCGCGCGGCGAATTGCATCGCGCTCTGATATTGCCAGGCGATCTGCATCACGCCGCGGCGATCGTGACCGAGCGCCGGGGAACAATCGGCGCTGGCGTTGAGCCGCCAGCTCGGCGCCTGCGGCACGCGTTCGCCGCTGAGGTCCTGGCGCAGCGGATTGCCCGTACAGCCGAGCGCGGGACTTTGCAGCGGATAGCAGGGCGCGCCGGGGAAGGAGAGATAATGCGCACGCAGATAGGCGGCATTGGCGGTGAGCGTCACCGCGCCGCCCGGTCGTGCCGCCGTCTCGATCTCGATGCCGCGGGTCAGCAGCCGGCCGACGTTGGTCATCCGGTTGATATAGGTCCCGCCCGGCAGGAACTCGATCGTCTGCGCCTGCATGTCGCGGTAATGCGTGTTGAAGAAGGTGAGATTGGCGGTCAGGTGACGATCGAGCCACTGGCTGCGGATGCCGATCTCCTTGTCGCGCGAGCGTTCCGGGCGGATCGGCCCCGCATCGGCCCGCGCCTGATCGAAGCCGGTCGACAGGTCATAGGCCTGCCCCTTGTAGCCGGTGGCATAGCTGGCGAACAGCATCAGGTCGGGCGTCGCGCGATAGTCGAGGCCGAGCCGATAGGTGGCGGCATCGTCGCTCGCCGCACCCGCCCAGCTGGTCGTCGCCGCCGGGTGGCGGCGCGCGGCGAGCCGGTCGGTGAAGGTGTAGGCGACGCGCTCGTTCTGCAGCCGCCCGCCGACGGTGGCGGTGAGCCGCGGCGCGAACGCCCAGTCGATCTGGCCGAAGCCGGCGATCTGCCGCGAGCCGGCGGTGAAATGATAGTCGGACAGCGCGAAGCCGGGACCGCGCGTCGCCGGCCGCTCGAATGCGGCGTCGGCATAATAGAGGCCGAGCGCGTAGCGGAACGGCGCGTCGTCGGGCGACAGCAGCCGCAGCTCCTGCGTGAACAGCTGCGAGTGGAAGGTGCCGCGTTCGACGACATAGCCGGTCGGCGCGGTCGAGGCGGTGTCGTCGAAGTCGAGGAAATTGTCGAGCCGGAAGCGGTCGACGCTGGTCAGGCCGAGCAAGGTGATCTTGCCGAGGGCAACGTCGGTGCGCAGCAGCCCGCCGCCGCCGTGATAGGTGGTGCCGGCCGGTGAATTGTAGGTCACGGCCCGGTTGGTCGGGCCGACGCGGACGCCGGGCAGCACCACGTCCGCGCGCTCGCTGTCGACGCCGCGCAGCCGCGCCTCGGGCGCCATATGGACGAACGGCCGGCCGACGCTGGTGCTGCCGGTCAGATAATTGCCCGACAGCGTGAAGGTCAGCGCCGGGTTGACCTTCCAGCGCAATTTGGCGCGTGAACTCAACGTATCGTGACCACCGACGTGTTTGCCGGTGACGAGATTGGTCACATTGCCGTCCCAATGCGTATAGCCGCCCGAGAAGACATAGCCGAGCCGATCGGTGAGCGGCCCGGTGATGCTCAGCGTCTCGGCGAACTCGTGATCGCGGGTGAGCCGGGCATTGGCGCGGATATGCAGATCGTCGGTCGGCTGCACCGTCATGATCTTGATCAGGCCGGCCGACGCCGCCTTGCCGTACAGCGTGCTCTGCGGCCCGCGCAGCACCTCGATCTGCGCGACGTCGGGCAGGTCGGTGTTGGCGCGCGCCAGGAAGGCGACGGGGGCGCCGTCGACGGTGACCGCGACGCTCGATTCGACCGCGACGGCATAGGCGAAGGTGCCGACGCCGCGGATCGAAACGTTGGTGTTGACCGGATGCTCCGCCGGGCGGACGACGAGCGAGGGCATCACCCGGTCGAGCTCCTGGAAATGGTGGACGCCCTGCAGCTCGAGCTGCGCCGGCGTGACGACCTGCACCGGCAGCGGCACCGACTGGATGTTCTCGAACCGCTTCTGCGCGGTGGTGGTGACGACGATCTCGCCGTCCTTGCCGCTGGTGACCGATCCGCCCTTGCCGGCCTGTGGCACCGGGGCCTCCGCCTGCGCGATCGGACTGGCGGCGAGCGCGGCGGCGGCGAGCGTGCAGCGGCTGACGATATGGCGATGGATGGCAAACGGCACTGGAACCCCCGGCGACGAGAAGCGTCGCCCTCATTGTAGAGGGAGGGGGGACGCGCCGGAGACGATCGGCCGGTTATCCCGTGGTTTGCGTCTCAGTAACCACAGGTGCGCTCAGCGTCCGCCGCACCGCGTCGTGCCAGCCGGCGGCGAGCGGCGCACGCGTCGTGGCGTCCATCGTCGGGGTGAAGCGGTGCTCGCACGACCATAGCCGCGACATATGGTCGAGCCCCGACCAGACGCCAGTGGCGAGCCCGGCGTGGAAGGCGGCGCCACGCGCGGTCGTCTCGAGATCGAGCGGCCGTTCGACCGGGGTATCGATCATGTCGGCAAGGAAGGCGCACAGCCAGTCGTTCGCCGCCATGCCGCCGTCGACGCGCAGGGTGGCCGGGCGCCCGCCGCCGTCCGCCGCCATCGCGCCGATCAGATCCATCGTCTGGAAAGCCACTGCCTCCAGCGCGGCGCGGGCGAGATGCGCCGCGCCTGCGCCGAGCGTCAGGCCATGGATCGCGCCGCGCGCCTGCGGGTCCCAATGCGGCGCACCCAGGCCGGCGAAGGCGGGGACCATATAGACACCGTGATTGTCGGGAACGCGCGTCGCCAGATCGTCGGTCTGGCTGGCATGGGTGATGACGCCGAGACCGTCGCGCAGCCATTTGACCGCCGCCCCGGCGACGAAGATCGAACCCTCCAGTGCATAGACTGTCTCGCCGCCGAGCCGATAGGCGGGGGTGGTGAGCAGGCGGTGATGCGAGGCGACCGCGGTCGCGCCGGTGTTGAGCAGCATGAAGCAGCCGGTGCCATAGGTCGATTTGGCCATGCCCGGCGCGAAGCACGCCTGGCCGAACAGCGCCGCCTGCTGGTCCCCAGCGATCCCCGCCACCGGCACCGCCGCGCCGAGCAGGTCGGGAAGGGTGGTGCCATAGACATGCGCATTGTCGTGCACCTCCGGCAGCATCGCAGCCGGGACGCGCAGCAGGCGGCACAGGTCGTCGTCCCATCGCTGGCGATGGATGTCGAACAGCATCGTGCGCGCGGCATTGGTGATGTCGGTGGCATGGACCTCGCCGCCGGTCAGTCGCCAGAGCAGGAAGCTGTCGATCGTGCCGAAGGCGAGCTCGCCGCGCTCCGCCCGCGCCCGCGCACCGGCGACGTGATCGAGCAGCCAGGCGATCTTGGTTGCGGAGAAATAGGGATCGATCAGCAGGCCGGTGCGCGCGCGGATCAGCGGCCCGACGCCCTCGCCCCGCAATTGCTCGCACGCCGCCACGCCGCGCCGGTCCTGCCAGACGATTGCGCGGTGGATCGGTTCGCCGGTGGCGCGATCCCAGACGACCGCGGTCTCGCGCTGGTTGGTGATGCCGATCGCGGCGAGATCCTGCGCGGCCACGCCGCTGCCGGCAAGCGCGGCGCGCGCGGTGGCGAGAACGTCGCGCCAGATGTCGTCGGGATCGTGCTCGACCCAGCCGGGGGCGGGATAATGTTGCGCGAACTCGGCCTGGGCGATGCCGATCCGCCGCGCCTCACCGTCGAAGACGATGCTGCGCGTCGAGGTCGTGCCCTGATCGATGACCAGGATATGCGTCTTGGCCAATGCGATCCCCTCCTTCGACTGACCGGCGGACGCTCCGCCGCTTTGGCGTAACGGTCAAGCCTGTCGCGCCACGGCTATAGCCGCTAGGCTATGCTGCGGAAGGACAGGCATGGAAACGGTCGATCTGCTCGTCGTCGGCGGCGGCATCAACGGCACCGGCATCGCGCGCGATGCGGCGGGGCGTGGACTGTCGGTGCTGCTCGTCGAGCAGGACGATCTCGCCAGTCATACCTCGTCGGCATCGACCAAGCTGATCCACGGCGGTCTGCGCTACCTCGAATATGGCGAACTGCGGCTGGTCCGCGAGGCGCTGATCGAGCGCGAGCGGCTGTGGGGAATGGCCCCGCACATCATCTGGCCGCTGCGATTCGTGCTGCCGCAGACGCATTCGCCGCGGCCGGCGTGGCAGGTCCGGGCCGGACTGTGGCTCTACGATCATCTCGGCGGGCGCAAGCGCCTGCCCGCGACGCAGACCGTCTCGCTGGCCGATACGCCGTTCGGCGCGGGGCTGGCGGATCGCGACGGGCGCGGCTTCGTCTATTCGGACTGCTGGGTCGAGGACAGCCGGCTCGTCGTGCTCAACGCGCGTGACGCGGCGGATCGCGGCGCGACGATCTGCACGCGGACGCAGTTGCTCAGCGCCGAACGCGAGGGGGAAGGCTGGCGCGCGCAGCTGCGCGATGCCGCCGGCGGCTCGCGGCAGGTGGCGGCGCGGGCGCTGGTCAACGCCGCGGGACCCTGGGTCGGCGCAGTGCGCGCCCGCAGCGGCAGCGCAAGCGCGGATCGCGGCGTCCGCCTCGTCAAGGGCAGCCATATCGTCGTGCCGCGGCTCTACGACGGCGACCATGCGCTGATGCTGCAGAACGCCGACCGGCGGATCGTCTTCGCCATCCCCTATGAAGGGCGGTTCACGCTGGTCGGCACCACCGACGTACCGTGGCAGGCCGCGCCCGGCCCGGCGGCGATCGACGCGGCGGAGACGCGCTACCTGCTCGACACTATCGCCCGCTATTTCGCGCGCCGCGTCGGGGAGCGCGACATCGTGTGGAGCTATGCCGGCATCCGGCCGCTCTACGACGATCATAGCGCGAATGCGTCGGCGGTGACGCGCGACTATAGGCTTGACCTCGACGCGGGCGAGGGCCGGGCGCCGCTGCTCAGCGTCTACGGCGGCAAGATCACCACCTATCGCCGGCTTGCCGAGCAGGCGCTGCACGACCTCGCGCCGTTGCTCGGCAATCGCGCGCCGGCGTGGACCGCCGGGGCGGTACTGCCGGGGGGCGACCTGCCCGACCGGGATATCGCCGGGCTGGTGGCGTCGCTGGTGGCGCAGGCACCGGACGTGCCGGAGGCGCTGCTGCGGCGACTGGCGCGCGCCTATGGGACGTTGGCGATGCGGATCCTGGCCCATGGCCTCGGTGGCGACCTCGGCGGCGGGCTGTGCACCGGCGAGGTCGATTATCTGGTCGCGCGTGAATGGGCGCGGACGGCCGAGGACGTGCTGTGGCGGCGCAGCAAGCTCGGGCTGCATGTCCCGGCAGGGACGGAGGCGCGGCTGGCCGCCTATCTCGCCGCGGGGACCCGCGATCTACTACCATGAAGGCGTTGCCCGACCGGCCGCCGCCGTGTCATCGGGGGGCGTAAGCGATAATCCGGAGAGCGGTGTATGACATGGAGAGCAGGACTGGCGCTGGTGGCTTTGATGAGCGCCGGCGCGGCGTCGGCGCAGCAGGGGCCGGTGGTGCGGACTACGGCGGGGCCGGGGCGCGGCGGCGCCGATGCGTCGGTGATCGCGTTCAAGGGCATTCCCTTCGCCGCGCCGCCGGTCGGCGCGTTGCGCTGGCAGGCGCCGCAGCCGCCCAAGCGGTGGACGGCGGTGCGCGACGCGAGCGGCTATGCCGCCGATTGCATGCAATTGCCCTTTCCGAGCGATGCGGCGCCGCTCGGCACGGCGCCGGCGGAAGACTGCCTCTACGCCAACGTCTGGCGCCCCGCGGGCAGCGCGAAGCGGCTGCCGGTGATGGTGTGGATCTATGGCGGCGGCTTCGTCAACGGCGGCTCGTCGCCGCCGACCTATAGCGGCGCGGCGCTGGCGCAGTCGGGCATCGTCGTGGTCAGCTTCAATTATCGGCTCGGACGCTTCGGCACGTTCGCTCACCCTGCGATCCGCCCGGCCGATGCCGATTACGGGCTGCTCGACCAGCTCGCCGCGCTGCGCTGGGTCAAGGCGAACATCGCGGCCTTCGGCGGTGACCCCGATCAGGTGACGATCATCGGCGAGAGCGCGGGCGGCATGTCGGTCCATGCCCTGGTCACCTCGCCCGCGGCGCAGGGTCTGTTCCGCCGCGCGGTCGTGCAATCGGGCGGCGACGGATCGTCCAACGGCAAGACGGTTGCGACCGCGCAGCAGGCGGGTGTCGCCTTCGCCACCGCCCAGGGCATCGCCGCCGACGATCCGCAGGCCGCCGCCAAGCTGCGCGCGCTGCCGGCCGAGCGGGTGATCGACGGCCTCAATCTCGCGGCGATGAACCGGCCGGGCTATAGCGGCCCGGTACCCGACGGCCGCACCTTCGTCGACGCGGGCGAGGCCTATCGCGCCGGTCGGTTCGCGCACGTGCCGGTGATGATCGGCGCGACCAGCGCCGACATCGGCGGCCCCGACGGCTATATGATTGCCGGTGCGCGCGGTCTGGCCGGGGTGCTGACGGAGCAGGGCGTGCCCGTCTATCATTACCGCTTCGACTATGTCGCGACCTCGGCGACCACGCCCGATACCAAGGGTGCGGGCCATGCCACCGACATCCCCTTCTTCTTCGGCACCGCGGCGATCAAATATGGCGCGGCGACGAGCGCGACCGATCGCGCCGCGTCACGGACGATCAGCCGCTATCTGGTCAATTTCGTCAAGACCGGCGACCCGAACGGCGCCGGGCTGCCGACGTGGCACCGTTATGACGCCAAGACACAGCCGCTGCTGACGCTGACCCGCGCCGGCACCGCCGAGGAGACGAGCCGATGACCTGCCCCGACCGTCGCACCGTGATCGCCGGTGGTCTGGCGCTGTTCGCCATGCCGGCGGCGGCGCAGACTCCGGATGCCCCGCGCGTGCGGCGCCTGTCGCCGGCGCTCGACCGGATGATCGCCCCCGGCACCGAGCCAGAGGTGATCGCGACCGGCATCCGCTGGGCGGAGGGGCCGGTATGGGTACCGAAAGGCGGCTATCTGCTCTTCTCCGATCCGCCCGCCAATCTCATCCGCCGCTGGCAGCGCGGGCGCGGTGCGGTGCCGTTCCTCAGCCCGTCGGGCGCGGCGGGCACCGATCCCAAGCTGGTGCGCGAGGCGGGGTCGAACGGTCTCGCGCTCGACGCCGGGGGAGGGCTGCTGATCGCCAACAGCGGCGGGCGCAGCATCGACCGGTTCGACCTCGTCACCCGCAAGCGCACGGTGCTCGCCGATCGCTATGACGGCAAGCGCTTCAACAGCTGCAACGACCTGCACGTCGGGCGCGACGGCAGCATCTGGTTCACCGATCCGCCCTACGGCTTTGCCGACGGCGACGCCTCGCCGCTCAAGGAACAGTCGGTCAACGGCGTCTACCGGCGCTTCCCCGATGGCCGGGTCGTGCTGATCGAGGGCGGGCTGACCCGCCCCAACGGCATCGCGCTGTCGCCCGACGAGCGCCGGCTCTACGTTTCGGTTTCCGACGAACAGATGCCGCGGATCATGGTCTATGATCTCGATGCGGCAGGCAAACCGGGTGGCGGCCGCGTGCTGCTCGACGCACGGGCGATGAAGGCAAAGGGCGGCGCCGGCCTGCCCGACGGGATGAAGGTGGCGCGCGACGGCACGCTCGTCTGTTCCGTGCCGGGCGGGATGATGCTGATGACCCCGGCGGCGGAACCGCTCGGCCTGATCGAGAGCGGCGCGGCGATCGCCAATTGTGCGTTCGGGGAGAATGGCCGGGCGCTCTACATGACCGCCAACGATCGCGTGCTGCGGCTCGCGCTCCGGCCGGGGTGGCAGGGCTAGGGGGTCAGCCGCCCGGCTCGGTCGGCGAAAGCCGCCACGTGCCGCGGCCCGAGCGTTTGGCATCGTAAAGGGCGAGGTCGGCGAGCTTGTAGACCGCTTCGGTCGACAGCCCCTCGGCCCTCGCCACCACTGCGCCGATGCTGAGCATCACCTGCAACCGGTGCGGCCCGGCGATCACCGGATCGGCGAAGGCGGCGTAGAGGCGGCGGCACATGTCGCCGATCGCGCGGGAGCTGTCGAGACTGGCGATGATGATCGCGAATTCGTCGCCGCCGAGGCGGAAGATACTGTCCTGCTGGCGGATCGCCGCGGTCAGCCGGTCGGCGACCTCGACCAGCAGGGCATCGCCGACGTCATGGCCCAGTTCGTCGTTGACCTGCTTGAACCGGTCGAGGTCGATGAGCAGCAGCGCGAACGGCGCATGCCGCGCCGCGCCGAGATGGCGGCTCAGCGTCTCGCCATAGAGCCGGCGGTTGCCGAGGCCGGTGAGCGTATCGGTATAGGCCAGCTTCTCGAGCTCCGACTGGCTGGCGAGCAGTTCGGCGGTACGCCGTTCGACGAGTCGTTCGAGATGCTTCTGGCGGGCGCGGGCGTGACGCAGCCGCAGATGAACCAGCATATAGACGATCGCGAACGCGGCGACCGCGGCGAGGATGCGGAACGCGATCGTCTCGAACCACCGCCGCGCGACGTCGATCTCCAGCGTCAGCGGCGGTGCGGCGATGCGCCAGCCGCCATGCGCGCCCGGGGTCACCGTCGCGATCATCAGCGTCGCGCGGCCGGGCGGGATATTGGTGTAGCGCGCGACGCGGTGCAGCGCGTCGGTGCGCGTCCAGCCGGTCTCATAGGGCAGCAGCCGATAGGCGTAGATCTGGTCCCGCGCGCCGGCATAATCGAGCCGCGCGAATTCCGCGGTGAGGCTGCGCTGCCCGGTCGGCACGGTCAGCGGCTGTCCGGCCGGTGCGATCACCGGCTGGCCATTGGCGCGGATCGCGGTGAAGCGCAGCGGGGCGGTGGTGGCGG
>NZ_JFYV01000037.1 GCF_000632225.1 Sphingomonas sp. RIT328 | reverse complement strand
ATGATCGGGATGCCAGCGCGACAGCGCGGGGCGATTGGCGAGGAGGTCGCCCGCCGCCCAGGCGATGCGCCTGGCGTCCTGTTGCGGCGTCGTCTCATTGTCCGGGCAGAGGATGTAGAAATCGCCGTCCGCGAGCCGCTCGAGCATCAGCGCGACGACCTGCTCGCCCGTCCATGCGCCGGCGGGCTTCTCGGGCCGCGGCGAGGTCATGCCGGTATAGGTGAAGCCGGGGATCAGCAGATGCGCGCTGACCCGATCCCCGGTGCGGGTGCGCAGGCTGTGCGCCAGCCCCTCGGTCAGCGCCTTCACCCCGGCCTTGCTGACATTGTAGGCGGTATTGCCCGGCGGCTGGGTGATCCCCTGTTTCGATCCGGTGGCGATGATCAGCCCGGGCGCGTCGCCCGCGACCATCGCCGGCGCGAACGCCTGCACGGCGTTGAGCACGCCCATCAGATTGACGTCGATGACGCGGCGCCAGACGTCGCCGTCGGCGAAGACGTCGCCGCCATCGCCGATGCCGGCATTGGCCATCAGCACCGCGACCGGCCCGATCCGCGCGGCGAGCGCGTGCATCGCCGCGGCGTCGGCGACGTCGACGCCATAGGCGCTCGCTCCGGGGATCGCCGCGGCGGCCGCGTCGAGCGCGTCGCCCGGCCGGTCGAGCAGCGCGACCCGCATGCCCTGTGCGGCGAGGGCGCGCGCCGCGGCGAGGCCGATGCCGCTCGCCGCGCCGGTGACGACCGCCTGCCGATCCGGCGCGATGGCTGCGAAGGAGGCGACGCTCACCGGTTGACGCTCGCCATCGTCGCGGCGGGATAGCGCATGCCGCTCGCCGCACCGGGCGGCAGGATCGTGTCGATCCGCGCCAGCTCGTCGGCGGTGAGCGTCACGTCGAGCGCGCCGAGATTGTCCTCGAGATAGCGGCGCCGCTTGGTGCCGGGGATCGGCACGATATCCTCGCCCTGCGCGAGCACCCAGGCGAGCGCGAGCTGCGCCGGCGTGCAGCCCTTGTCCGCCGCCATCGTGCCGATCGCGGTGACGAGGTCGAGGTTGCGGGCGAATGCCTCGCCCTGGAAGCGGGGATGGTTGCGCCGCGTATCGTCGGCGGCGAGATCGTCGGGCGTCCTGATCTCGCCGGTCAGGAAGCCGCGGCCGAGCGGGCTGTAGGGGACGAAGCCGATGCCGAGCTCGCGCACCAGCGGCAGGATCGCCTCCTCCGGATCGCGGCTCCACAGCGAATATTCGGTCTGCAGCGCGGTGATCGGATGGACGGCATGCGCGCGGCGGATCGTCTCCGGCGCGGCTTCCGACAGGCCGAGATATTTCACCTTGCCGGCGGCGACCAGCTCGGCCATCGCGCCGACCGTCTCCTCGATCGGCACGTCGGGATCGACGCGATGCTGGTAATAGAGGTCGATGATGTCGAGGCCGGTGCGCCGCAGGCTGGCGTCGCACGCCTGGCGTACATAGTCGGGCCGGCCGTTGATGCCGCGCGCGCTGCCGTCGGCGTCGCGGACGATGCCGAACTTGGTCGCGACGACGACCCATTCGCGCCGCTCGCGCACCACCCGCCCGACCAGCTCCTCGTTGGCGCCGACACCATACATGTCGGCGGTGTCGAGCAGGGTGACGCCGCGATCGAGCGCGAGGTTGATCGTCGCGACCGCCTCCGCCTCGTCGCGGCCGGCGTAGAAGTCGGACATGCCCATGCAGCCGAGGCCGAGCGCCGACACCTCCAGGCCTTGCCGGCCGAGCTTGCGGGTCTTCATGGCATGTCTCCGATGTGAGTGATGCCGGCACAATGATCGGCGCGGCATCGGGTTGCCGGCGATCGCGTGACCTTGGACGGACCGGCCCCCGCGCGGGAGCCGGTCCGGGCCGGTCACGCGGTCACACCGCCGTCGATGGTCAGCGTCGTGCCGGTGATATAGCTCGCATCCGGTCCGGCGAGGAAGGCGACCGCGCCGGCGATCTCCTCGACCCGGCCGTAGCGGCCGAGCGGGATGGCCGAGAGCATCTGCGCGGCGAATTCGCCGTCGGCGGGGTTGAGGTCGGTGTCGATCGGGCCGGGCTGGACCGTGTTGACGAGGATGTTGCGCGGCGCGAGATCCTTCGCCCAGCCGCGCGCCAGCGCCGCCACCGCCGCCTTGGTCGCGCTGTAGACGGTGGTCGCGGGGAAGGCCATCTCGCCCGAGATGCTGCCGATCAGGATGATCCGCCCGCCGTCGGTGAGGTGGGGCAGCGCCGCGCGCGTGCCGACGTGCAGCCCCTTGACGTTGACGTCGAACTGGCGGTCGAAGATCGCGTCGCTGTCCTCGGCGATCGTCGCGAAGGTGGCGACGCCGGCATTGTGGACGAGGATGTCGATCCCGCCCAGCGCCGCGGCCGCCTGATCGACGCCGGCGCGCTGCGACGCGGGGTCGGCGGCATCGGCCTGGAAGGCGAAGGCGGTGCCGCCTGCCTGTTCGATCGCCGCGACCGTGGCGTCGGCGGCGGCGGTGTTGCCGGCATAGGTGATCGCGACCGTCGCGCCCTCGGCCGCGAGCCGCCTGGCGATCGCCGCGCCGATGCCGCGCGATCCGCCGGTGACCAGCGCCGTCTTGCCTGTGAGTGACATATAAGGTCTCCAAATCGCCCGCGATCACGGCCTCGTGCGCTGTCGGCTGGCGGCAAGATGGCGCGGTCGCGCGTTAGTTCAATGATTCCGAACTATTAAATATGTGGCGCACCGTCGATCGCGTCGAGCCGCGTCATCGCCGCCTCGGTCAGGGTCAGCGACACCGCGGCCAGATTCTCGTGCAGGTGCGCCAGCGACGCGGTGCCGGGGATGAGCAGGATATTGGGTGACCGCCGCAACAGCCAGGCGAGCGCGACCTGCATCGGCGTCGCGCCGAGCTCCGCCGCCACGTCGGACAGTTCGTCCGACTGCAGCGGGCTGAAGCCGCCGAGCGGAAAGAAGGGGACATAGGCGACACCCTCCGCCGCGAGCGCGTCGATGAAGGAATCGTCGGCGCGATGGGCGAGATTATACTGGTTCTGGACGCAGACGATCGGCGCGATGCCGCGTGCCTCCTCATATTGCGTCGGCGTGACGTTGCTGAGGCCGATATGCCGCACCAGCCCCTGCCGTTGCAGATCGGCGAGGGTGCGCAGCGGCGCGGCGAGCGATCCCTCCGCCGGGCCGTGGACGTCGAACATCAGCCGCAGATTGACGACGTCGAGCGTGTCGAGGCCGAGATTCGTCAGATTGTCCTCGACCGCGCGCGCCAGTTCGTCGGGCGCGAAGGCGGGCAGCCACGCCGCGTCGTCGCCGCGCCGCGCGCCGATCTTGGTGACGATCAGCAGATCGTCGGGATAGGGCGACAGCGCCTCGCGGATCAGCCGGTTGGTGACGTGCGGCCCGTAGAAATCGCTGGTGTCGATATGGGTGACGCCGGCCGCCACCGCGGCGCGCAGCACGGCGAGCGCCGCATCGCGGTCGCGCGGCGGGCCGAACACGCCGGGGCCGGCGAGCTGCATCGCGCCATAGCCGAGCCGCGTCACGCGGCGTCCGGCGAAGGAATAGGTGCCTGCCTGGTCGATCATCATGGGTCTCCTGTCATGCTGCGGCGAGCCGCGTGCGGCAGCGGCAACCTCCCCTCCCGACGGACCACCCCGGCCAAGGCCGGGGTGGTCAGGAGACGTAAGCCGCGGTCGCCGATGCCGAGATATCGCTTGCGGATCATGCGGATAAGCCGGAGAGATCGGGACGGGCTGTGCGGAACACCGAACGATGAAGGCCGACCTCGCCGATCTCAACGCCTTCCTCGCGGTCGCGAAGGCGCGCGGTTTCCGCGACGCGGCGCGCGGCACCGGATCGGGCGCGTCGACGCTGAGCGAGGCGGTGCGCCGGCTCGAGGCGCGGCTCGGCGTGCGGCTGCTCCACCGCACCACGCGCAGCGTCACCCCGACCGAGGCGGGGATGCGGCTGATCGAGCGGCTGGCGCCGGCGCTCGGCGAGGGCGCGGCGGCGCTCGACGTCGTCGACCGCTATCGCGACCGGCCGGCGGGGGCGCTCCGGCTCAACGTGCCGGTCAGCGCGGCGCGGCTGGTGCTGCCGGCGATCCTGCCCGGCTTCCTCGCCGCCTATCCCGATATCGAGGTGGAGATCGTCGCCGAGGACGGCTTCGTCGACATGATCGCCTCGGGCTGCGACGCCGGCATCCGCTATGACGAGCGGCTCGAACAGGATATGATCGCGGTGCCGATCGGGCCGCGCGTCCAGCGTTTCGCCACCACCGCGGCGCCCGCCTATCTCGCGGCGCGCGGCCGGCCGGCGCATCCGCGCGATCTGCTCGACCATCGCTGCCTGACCGCCCGTTTCACCAGCGGCGCGCTGCCAGCCCGTGGGAGTTCGAGCGCGCCGGCGAGATCGTGCGGGTCACGCCGCAGGGGCCGCTGATCGCCAGCGTCGCCGGAGCGGTCGACCTGCTCGTCGACGTCGCGATCGCGGGCGGCGGCATCCTGCATCTGTTCGAGGACTGGCTGCGGCCGGCGCTCGCCACCGGTGCGCTGGAGGCGGTGCTGCCCGACTGGTGGCAGTCCTTTTCGGGGCCGTTCCTCTATTATTCGGGCCGTCGCCTCGTCCCGCCGCCCCTGCGCGCCTTTCTCGACTTTGTGCGGGAAGGGCCCCCGGCCTAGCTCACCCCCGCACCCCGGCGAGCAGGCGCGCGGTGGCGCCGCTCTTCACCTGCAACTGGCGGCCGTAGCGCAGCGCGGTCGACGGCGACGACCAGCGCAGGGTGAGCGCGATGCCGGTGCCGTCCTCGCCCGCGGCGAACAGGTCCTGCGTCAGCCCGACGCGCAGCGAATGCGTCGACAGCGCGGCGACGCGCGCCTCGACCTCGCCGGCGGGCAGGTCGACCAGCCCCGCCGCCACCGCCGCGCGCGCGAGCCGGCGGTAGATGCCGGTGACGCCCTGGCGGGTGAGCGGCTGCGACCCGATCGTATAGGTGATCAGCCGCGCCGCATCGGCGGTGTTGCTCTCGCCCCAGCGCGCATCTGCCTGCTCCTTCGACCGCTGCCGCCGGCGGTCGACGCCGACACGGCGGAACAGCACGCCCGCGGCGATCGCCGCGTCGCTGCGCCAGGCGGCGACGCGGCGCATCGTATCCGCCGACAGCCACGCCCAGGCGCCGAGCCCGTCCTGATCGGTCTTCGAGCGCGGCAGGTGGAGCAGGCCGCTGCCGTCGGGCTGCGCGCGCAGGTCGCGCACGTCGATCGCGGTGAGCTCGCCGACGCGCAGGCCGGCGTCGTAACCGAGGCTGAGCAGCGCCGCGTCGCGCCGGCCCTGCACGTCGCTGCCGCAGGCGTCGAGCAGCGCGGCGATGGTGAACCCGCCCGTCGCGCCGAGCGCCCCGCCGAAGCGCAGCGGCGCCGCCTGCCGCTGCGCCGCGCCATGCCGCCGGCGGTGCGCCCGCAGCGCATGGCGCACCATCGGCGCGGCGGTCGGCAGCGCCTCGGCGCGCAGCCCGAGCAGACGGTGGACGGTGGCGAGGCTGGCGATCCGCCGCGCGAGCGTCGCCGGCTTGCGCCCGTCCGCCTCGAGCGCGCGGAGATAGCGGACGAGATCCTCGGGATCGGCCGGACAGGCGGGGCGGCGCTCGCCCGCGCACCAGTCGAGCCAGCAGTCGAGGTCGGCGGCGAGCGCCAGTTTCGACGCCTCCGCCATCGCCTCGAGCGCCACCTCGACGCCGATGCCGCTGACCGCCGGCCAGTCGACCGGCGCGGCGCGGCCGAGCGCGGCGATGAGCCGGGCCGCCGGCGTGACGCCGCTGTCGTCGCGACGGCGCTGCGGCAGCGCACCGGCGGGTCGGATCGTCAGCAGGGTCATGGTGGTCCTGTATTTGGCGATAAGCGTTCTATTGTTACCATAAGCCACGATTATGGTAAGTGGCAATACGGAAGATGGCAGAGGGCAGGGGGCGTGTCACACGCACGTCGTTGCGTCATGTACGTTCGTGTTTGTCTCACGACATGCCGCGAGATATATAGGCAGACAATAGCCATAGCAGCGACGAGGTTTTCCGATGACCGTGCAGGTCAACATCACGCCCAACGGACGCATGAGCCTGCCGGCGGACATCCGCAAGCGGCTCGGACTCGTCGATGGCGGCGCGGTCTATCTCGACGAGACTGCCGACGGCGTCGTGCTGCGCACCGTGTCGCAGATCGTGGCGCAGGCGCAGGCCCTGGCCCGGCCGTATCGCGATACGCCCGGCGCCAGCGTCGAGGACTTCCTCGCCAGCCGTGCCGGCGAGTCGGGCGAGTGACGGTGGTGCTCGACGCCTCGGCCCTGCTCGCGATGCTGCGCGGCGAGGCCGGGGCCAAGAAGGTCGAGGGCGCGCTGGCGGGCAGCCGCATGTCGGTGGTCAACATGGCCGAGGTCGCGTCGCATTACATCAAGCTCGGCATGCCCGACGACGCGGTCGACCGCTTGCTGCGGCCGCTGCCGATCGACCTCGTCCCCGCCGACATCGATCTGGCGCGCGAGGCGGGGCGGCTGCGCATCCATACCGTCACCGGCGGCCTGTCGCTCGGCGACCGCTTCTGCCTCGCGCTCGCCAAACGCGACGGCCTGCCGGCCTGGACCGCCGACCGCCAGTGGAAGACGATCGCCGATGCGGCGGGGGTCAAGGTGGTGGCGATCCGGTAGGGGCGTCGGGCGTCGGGATGGCGCGGGCACCGATGTCCGGATCCCGACCCGATGGCCGGGATCCGGCGTGACCGCGCGCCGGTCCTGCGAACTCAGAAGCGCGCGCGGCCGGTGAGGGCGAAGGTCCGCGCGAAATAGGTGATTTCCTGCGGGACATAATAATAGCCCCAGAAGTTGCGGTCGCCCTTCCGCATCAGATTGGTCGCCTCGAACCCCACCGAGACGTGCGAGGTGATGTCATAATTGATCGACGCGTCCAGCCGTTGCGTCGGATCGGTGAACTCGTTGCGATAGATATTCGACTGATCATAAGCGTCGACACGCTTGCTGCGCCAATTATAGGCGACGCGCGCGTTGAGGCCGCCATGTTCGTAGAACAGCGCAGCGTTGAAGGCATATTTGGACTGCCAGAATTGCGGCGTTTCGACCCAGGTCGTCGTATCGGTCTCGTCATCATAGGACGGATACTCGACCTTGGAGTCGAACAAGGTGAAATTGCCGCTGACGCCGACATATTGGAACAGCCACGGCAGGAACGGCAGGAAGGTGGTGCCTTGCAGCTCCACGCCGCGGTAGGTGCTGCGTCCGCTGTTATAAGGTCGGGTCACCCGCACCGGCACCGTATAGCCGGGCATGATCTCCGACCGCGTGTCGTTGTAGACGGTCCCCTGCTGACGCCAGTCGAACAGCGCGACCGATATCGAACCGGTCTTGCCGAAATACCATTCGAGCGACGCGTCGAGCTTCTGCAGCTTGACCGGTCGCAGGGCGGGGTTGCCGCCACTGGCCTCCGGTTTCGTGCTACCCGGCGCGCTGAGCGAGATCGAGGGATTGAGAGCGCCAAGATCGGGACGCTGCAGGTCCTTCGTCCAAGACAGGCGCAGTTGCAGATTGTTGGTCAGATGGCCGATAGCATTGGCGCTCGGCAGCACATCGAGCGTATTCCCCCGACTTTGCAGCGGCGCGAGGATATCGTCGCCATCCGGATTGCCCGTGCGCGAATAGGAGTTCATCACCGTCTTGGCATGAACGATGCGCGCGCCGACAATGCCCTCGATCGGGACCAACAGCTTCAGCTGGTAATGCGTTAGGCCGTAGGCGGCATAGCTCGTTTCGAAGCCGCGGACCGTATCCGTAACCTTGGCAATCGGCCACACGCCATCTGCGAATTCGGGGTAGCGCTGCGCCAGGACCGGCCGCAACTGGTCCCAGGCATGGGTGATCGATGTCGCATCGCCGATCATCCAGCTCGGTTCGTCGCTCGCCCCCTGAAGCGCCGTGCTGATCGGCACGAGCGTGTAACCGGACAGCGACGACAGTGGTATCCCCAGTCCATCGTCGGTCCAACGCCGGGCGGCCGCACTTGCATAGGAGCGCTTCGCCCGCCGCATCCCGACCTTGATATAGTCGAACAGCTTGACCGACGTGTTGAGCTGCAGATCAAACTTGATCTCGCGCTCGCTGCTTTGCTGCCGCAGACGATATTGTGACAGGCTCGACAGCGTCGAATAATTCGCCGGATCGGTCAGGTCGACGCCGTGGAACGTGACGGCGACGCCACCGCGCGGATCCTTGTCGGTGTTGAACACCATATCATAAGCTGGGTTATTGGAAAATTCGATGCTGTGGTAGATCTCGTCATCGCGGTATCGCGACGTGATGTAATTGTGGGAGACGATGAGGTGCGCGACATCGCCGGAATATTCCAGGGTTTGCTTGGCCGATTTGGTGTTCCAAACGGCATCCGCGAAATTCTTGCCGGGGCCGATCGGCTGACGCGTTTCGACGGTGAGCGATGAAATCGACTTGCCGTCGGGGCCGACGACCAGATTGGTCAGACGCGGCGCGGGATAGGACGAGAACGTATCCCGTACTGGAAAGTCGAAGTCATCGTCGAAGTTCGGACGAAGCGCACGGTTGATCGCAAAGTCACTGGTGAAGTTCCATCGGTCATTCAGCCGCCACTGGATGGAGGCATTGAAGGCGTCGCGCTGGTTATAGCCTGCACGAGACAGGAAATAGGAATTATAGGGTACGTAGAGATTCGCCGGCGTGGTCGTCGGCTCGACGATCTGACGAGGGGATCGCAAGATCGCCGGGTTCGAGTTGCCGCGCATCGACTCCTTGTAGCGCACGTAATTGTGCGATCCGCTGACGACGATGCCGATCTTGCCGATATCGGTGTCCGTATTATAGCCGACGACGCCGCTGACGAACGGATTGGCCTTCTTGACCTGGTCGGAATAATCGCCGCGCGCGTTCATCGCCAGCGTCAGCCCGGTCTTGAAGTCGGTCGGCTTGCGCAGCGTCAGATTGACCACGCCCGACGCACTGCCTTCGATCTGATCGGGCGTCCGCGTCTTGTAGACCTGGATTCCGGCGACCAGGTCGGCCGGCATGTCGGCGAGGTTGGTCGACCGGTCGACGCCGGAAAAGGTCGGCGTACCGTCGACGGTCGTCATCACGCCGTACAGGCCGCGAATCGAGAAATTGCCGCCTTCGCCGCGCGTGCGGTCCATGATGATGCCCGGCACCCGCTGCACCGCGTCGACGACGTTCTTGTCGGGCAGTTTGCCGATATCGTCGGCGGTGACCACGTCGACGATCTGTTGCGCGCGCCGCTTCTGGTCGCGCGATTTGGCAAGTGAGGCACGCAGGCCCCGCACGATGATGTCGGTGCTGGGATCCGGCTCCGATGCTTCGGTGCCGGTCGTGACCGTTGCGCCGACCGGAGCGGACGGCGCCGCCTTTTTTGTGTCCGGCGACTCTGTTTTCGCCTGATCCGAGTCGGTCTGCGTCGTCTGCGCGAACGCCGGCGTGGTCATCACGAGTGCGCCGGTCAGTGCAGCAAAAGCCGTATTATTCAAAAAGCTGGACGAGCGGATCCTCATTTTGCCTCCCCCTGTTCCCTGGATTTTGTCCCCTGCTCCGCCTTGCGTGAGCGGCTCGCTGCGTAACAGCATTGCCATATTGCCACAATATAAAGGACCATCCATATAGTGAGTCATCGTTATCCGATCCGAACGGTGTTCGCGGTTGGCGGGGCGACGATGCGGGGGACAGGCGGGCGCCGGCCCCCTCGCGGTGGAACCGGGCTCTCGAGGGCGCGTGAACAGGGAGGGGAATGATGAGAGAGGATGCGGAAACCGGCACCGGTATCGTGCCGAACCAGGGGACGGGGCTGGCACGTCGCCACCTGCTTGCCGGCGGCATGATCGGCGCGTCGCTGCTGGCGCTCCATCCGAGCGGCGCGAGCGCGCAGTCGCAGGCGTCGAGCCTGTCCTCGACCTCGGCCGATCAGCTCAATTTCGTGCTCAACATCGAATATCTGTTGAACCAATATTATCGGATCGGCGTGCTCAACATCGCCACGCTGGAAGCGTCGCGGATCAGCGGCAGCGGCACGCCCGGCCTGCCGATCGGCGGTCGCAAGGTGACGTTCGCCGCGGACAGCACCATCGCCCCGGTGATAACCGAGATCGCGAAGCAACAAGGCGGTCATATCGACATGCTGCGCGCGATCCTGCGGACAAATATCGTCGCGCAGCCCGCGATGAACATCGCCGGCGACGAGAGCGGCGCCTTCACGCAATTCGCGCGCTATGCCGGGATCGTCGGACCAGGCGAGGTCTTCGACCCCTATGCCTCCGAACGCAATTTGCTGGTCGGCGGCTATATCCTCGGCGAGACGATGCAGCGCGTGTTGCGGCCGATCGTGGCCGCGATCACCGATCCGCTGTTGCTCGAGCCGTTATGCGGCCTGCTCGGCACGCACGCGTATTACTCGGGGATGCTGCGCGAGGCGCTGCTCCGCGCGGCGCAGGATCAGCCGGACCTGTTCGACTGGACGGATAAGATCGCCGCGGCGTGCAATAATTTGTCCGGCCAGCCGGTCGCGCAGGGCATCCGGCCCACCGTGATCAACGGTCTCGCCGTCGCGGGCGATGCACCGTCCGATGCCGGCGGTGCGGTTGCGGCCCGCTCGCCGGCGCAGACGCTCAACATCCTGTACATCGCGCGCGGGACCGCGACCGCTGGCGGCTTTTTTCCCGCCGGCGTCAACGGTGCGATCACCACCAGCGCCGCCTGAACCTTGGGGAACATCATGATCGACAATGACCAACAGACCGGCGCGGGTCAGCGGCGTCGCGCCTTCCTTCGCGATTGCACCGGCGCCGCGGCGTCGGCCGGCGCGTTGACGCTGATGGCGGGGTGCGGCGACACCTATGGCGCGGATGCCGTCGCCGACAAGATCATGCCGACGCCGCCCCCGACCGCCGCACCGACCTATAGCGCCACCGATACCGACTATCTGAACTTCCTGTTGCAGATCCAGTATCTCACCGCCGGCTTCTTCTGGCGCTCGGCATTCGGCGGGTCAATCGATCCGGCGCTGGTGACGGGCTCGGGCACCGCCGGCAGCGTGACGGGCGGTGCGCAGGTGCAGTTCGCCGACGAGCTGTTCATGCAGGGGCTGCGCGAGATCGCGCTGGAGGAGGTCGCGCGCATCGGCCAGTTGCGCACGCTGATCGGCACGGGTGTGACCGCCCAGCCCGCGATCACCATCGGCGGCGGCGCCGGCAGTCCGTTCGACGCGATCGCCTCGCAGGATGCCTTCCCCGGCTCGACGCCGTTCGATCCCTATGCCTCGCTCGAACAATATCTGCTGGGATCAAGCGGGTTGAGCTGGCTCGCAACCTCCGCCTTCCGCGGCGTGGCGTTCCGCCTGACCGGCGCGGCCAATCGCGATACGGTGCTCGGCCTGCTGGCGGGCAAGGCGCATCACGATACCTTCCTGCGCCTGGCCGTGTGGCGCGCCGGACTGCAGAATACGGCGCTGTACGGCATCGAGGACAAGATGGTGCTGGCGCGCAACGCGCTGAACGGCGGCAACGGCACCAATGCCGTGGCGAATTACGAGAACGGCGTCGGCTCGGCGAGCAGCACCACGATCGTCATTCTCGATATCCGCAACGCCAATTCCGGCGCCTTGCTCGCCCGGACGCCCGATCAGGTGCTGAACATCGCTTATGCAGCGCCCAAGGCGGTGGCCAGCGGCGGCTTCTTTCCAGCCGGCGTCAACGGCCTGATCAAATACAGCAACGCCGCGACCTGATCACATGGGGCCAGCTTCTGCCTGGCCCCAAGCAAACCGGCACGTGCACCAAAGTGCAAGATCCCGATCCGCCGCTTCGGCGGACGGGATCGACATGGAACGACTGTCAGATGGCAGCGTCAGAGAGAGGATGTATTGATGGAACAGACATGCAGCATCGTGATCGATATCGATCGATGCAATAGCCGGAACCGAAACGGCCGCCTGGCGCTGCGATGCAGCCTCGGCGCATTGGCGCTTGCTCTGCTGGTCGCCACGCCGGCGCTCGCGCAGCAGGTGGCGCCAGCGCCCGGCAACGGCCAATCGGACAGCGCTACGCCAGCCGCCGACCAGCCGTCGACCGATCCGGGGACCGCCGGCGACATCATCGTCACCGCGAACAAGCGCGCCGAACCCGTGCAGAAGGTAGCGCAAACCGTCAACGTCGTCAGCGCCGCCACCCTGCAGAACCTGCATGTCCAGAACACCGTCGAATTGAGCCAGATCGTCGGCGGACTGTCGATGACCGTGACCAGTCCGTCGGAACAGTCGATCTCGCTGCGCGGCATCAAGGAGCCGAGTGGCGGTGGCCCGTCGACCTATACGGTCGAGACCTATCTGAACGAGGTGCCGATCACGGTCTTCGACTCGTTCGCGACGACGCTCGACATAGGCCAGATCGAAGTCCTCAAGGGGCCGCAAGGCACGCTGCGCGGCCGCCCGTCGCCTTCCGGGGCGATCACCATCGCGACGGAAAAGGGCAGCTTCACTGACTATAGCGGTTATGCGGAAGCGACGGTCAGCGACCATGTCGGCCGGCGGTTCGAGGCGGCGACGGGCGGCCCGGTCAGCGACACGCTCGCGTTCCGCATCGCCGGCGTGCACGATTACAATGCGCTGACCGAGGTCCGCAACATCTACAACGGCAAGCGCAACTATCAGGACACCAGTGTCGTGCGCGGCACGCTGGACTGGCGTCCGACCGATCGCCTGTCGGTCGACGTCATGGGTCAATATACCAGGCAGACCGGTGACTTCTACCGCCAGATCACCGGTCGCGCACCCTGTGCGGGCGATGCGGGCGGCGCGATCACCGTGGGTTCGATCGCTTGCGGCCGCCTGTTCGACCTGGAGGACAAGATCGCGCTGACCGAAGGCGCCAATCCGTTCCGCTATCGTGGCACGTTGTTCACCGTGAACGCCCATTACGATCTCACCGATCGGATCGGCCTCGCCTATGTCGGCGGGTATAACGACACGTCCTATTACACCAATCTCAACTTCGACTTTGCCGGCGTCGGAGAGGTCAACAATTTCGGCCGGTATCTGGCGGTGAACACCCGCCGCAAGTCGCTGTCGAACGAATTGCGCCTGCAATCGGCCGGCGGAGGCGTCTACAATTTCACCTACGGCGTGTTCCAGCAGCATACCCTGTCGGATCAGGTCCAGGATCTGCCGCCGCTGTTCGCCAATCAGCGCAATCGCACCCGGACCAACGACTATGGCATCTTCACGACCCAGCGGATCGACCTGACCGCGCGGGATAACATCCAGGCCGGCATCCGGTTCAGCAAGGTCGATCTCGACAACGTCCTGACCAACGTCTCGCGCAGCTACAGCGCGACGACGGGGAATGCCAGCTACCAGCATCAGTTCACGCCGCGGGTGATGGCCTATGTCTCCTATGGCACGTCGTTCCGGCCGGGATCGGGCGGCACCGCCAATCCGCCGCAGCCGGGCATTCCTGCCGCCTTCGGCAATTTCGATGCCGAACGGTCGCGCTCGATCGAACTCGGCCTGAAGTCGCAATGGTTCGACAAGCGTCTGACCGCGAATCTCGCCGTGTTCGACCAGAAGTTCGACGGCTATATCACCTCGCAGTTCAACGTCGTCTGCACCGCGACCCCCAATCCCAACGGGCCGGGCTATGCCACCTATGACGGCACCGCCGGCGGCGCGCTCTGCTATGGTACGATGACCGGCAACGGCAATGCCGTCAGCCGGGGTGTCGAGCTGGAGCTGGCCGCGCATGTGACGGACAGGTGGAGCGTCGGCGGCATCTACACCTATACCGACGCGCATTTCGACAACGCCCGGCTGCCGTGCAACGACTATAACGGCGACGGCATCCTCGATGTCGACGGCGTTCCGCGCGTGCAGAAGGGGCAATATGTCAGCCTCTGCACCACCAACGGGGCGCTCGGCTCCCTGCCCAAGGTCAGCTTCACCGCCAACACCAGCTACACGTTCGATGTCGGCCGGGTACCGGCCTATATCAGGCTGAACTCGGCGACGCGCAGCAGCGCCTATTTCCCGCAGACCGGCCGGACCTTCTCCGGCTACACCATCGTCAACGGATCGATCGGCGTATTGTCCCCGGATCGCAACTGGGAGCTCAGCCTCTGGGGCAAGAACCTGTTCAACACCGTCAAGGAAGACACTGACGGCGGGCCGTGGAGCATCTTCGGGGTACAGTCCGGCTTGCGGATCGGGACGGTCACCAACGATCGCGAGCTTGGTCTGACGCTGCGGCGGACCTTCTAAACAGGCCGCCGATGCAGGGCGGCCGGCGGAGCGGTGGAAGAATCGCACCCGCCGGTCCGCCCGTGGTGACGATAGGCTCATGCCGGGGCGGACGACGCGGGCCGCCCGTGGCATGAGCCACGATGATGCGACAGGGGAAGGATGCGATGATGTTGCTCGAAGGGCGAAACGTGCTGGTGACCGGGGGATCGGCGGGGATCGGCCGTGCCATTGCGATCGGCGCGGCGCGTCACGGTGCCGACGTGGCGATAAACTTTTACGATGATGAGGCCGGTGCCGCCTCCTGCGTCGCCGCGATCGAGGCGCTCGGCCGGCGCGCCGTCGCGGTGTGCGGCGACGTCGCCGATCCGGCGACCGCCGAGGCGTTCGTCGGCGCGGCCGCCGAGGTGTTGGGCGGCGTCGACGTGATGGTGTCCAATGCCGGCATCTGCCCGTTCCACAGCTTCCTCGACATGCCGGTCGAGCTGTTCACGCGCACGCAGCAGGTCAATCTGCACGGCGGCTATTTCATGTGCCAGGCGGCAGCGCGGCAGATGGTGAGCCAGGGGCGCGGCGGCGCGCTGATCGCGATCTCGTCGATCTCGGCGCTGGTCGGCGGCGAGTTCCAGACCCATTATACCCCGACCAAGGCGGGGCTGCATTCGCTGATGCAATCGGCCGCCATCGCGCTGGGCCGTTACGACATTCGGTGCAATTCGCTGCTGCCGGGCACGATCCTCACCGATATCAACAAGGAGGATCTCGCCGACCCGGCGAAACGCGCCCATATGGAAGCCCGCATCCCGCTCGGACGGTTGGGCGTGCCCGACGATCTGGTGGGGCCGGCCGTCTTCTTGGCCTCCGACATGGCGCGTTACGTCACCGGCGCGGCATTGCTCGTCGACGGCGGGGCGTTCGTCAATCTGCAGTGACGGAGCGCGGCCAGGGCCCGTCGCACCGGCACGCGGCGATCGTCGCCGATACCGCTACCGACGCGATTGACCGCCCCGTTTTCATTTTATAATGACATCTATCAATATATGCTAACATCGAGCATCGTGCCGGTACGGGCGATGGCCGCGATGCCGACCGGGGGGAGCGATGGGCCTGTCGAAAATCAAATATGTCCGTGCCTTCACTGCCAAGGGCGGCGGCGCGGACTATCACGACCAGCAGGGCGCGCACTGGATCGACGATCACATCGCCACGCCGATGAGCCGCTATCCCGAATATCGCCAGTCGCGCCGTTCCTTCGGCATCAACGTGCTCGGCACGCTGGTGGTCGAGATCGAGGCCGAGGACGGTACGGTCGGCTTTGCGGTGACCACCGGCGGTGAGCCCGCCTGCTATATCGTCGAACATCATCTCGCCCGCTTCCTCGAGGGGCGCGATCCCGGCGAGGTCGAGAAGATCTGGGACCAGATGTATTTCTCGACGCAATTCTATGGCCGCAAGGGGCTGGTGATCAACGCGATCTCCGGCGTCGACCTGGCGCTGTGGGATCTGATCGGCAAATTGCGGCACGAGCCGGTGTGCCATCTGCTCGGCGGGCCGGTGCGCGACGAACTGCACTTCTACGCGACCGGCGCACGGCCCGACGTCGCCAAGCAGCTCGGCTTCCTCGGCGGCAAGCTGCCGCTTCACCATGGCCCGGCCGAGGGCGCGGAGGGGATGGCGAAGAACATCGCGCTGCTCGCCGAGATGCGGGCGCGCTGCGGCGACGATTTCTGGCTGATGTACGATTGCTGGATGAGCCTCGACCTCGATTATGCGACGCGGCTGTCGCACCGCGCCTGGGACGAATGCGGGTTGAAGTGGATCGAGGAGGCGCTCAGCCCGGACGATTATTGGGGCTATGCCGCGCTCCGCAAGAATGCACCACGCGGGTTGCTGGTGACGACCGGCGAGCATGAGGCGACGCGCTGGGGCTTTCGCATGCTGCTCGACATGGAATGCTGCGACATCATCCAGCCCGACGTCGGCTGGTGCGGCGGCATCACCGAACTCATCAAGATCGCCCATTACGCCGATACCCGCGGCGCGATGGTGATCCCGCACGGCTCGTCGGTCTACAGTTACCATTTCGTGGTGACGCGCCACAATTCGCCCTTCGCCGAATTCCTGATGATGCATCCCGGCCCGACCGAGGTGGTGCCGATGTTCGCGCCGCAGCTGCTCGGCGAACCGGTGCCGGTCAACGGCCGCATCCCCGCCACGGCGCTCGACCGCCCCGGCTTCGGCGTCGAGCTCAATCCCGCCGTCCCGCTTCACCGTCCCTATAGTCGTTGAGACCAACCTCATGAAATTCTGTCGTTTCGGCGCCAAGGGTGCCGAGAAACCGGGCCTCGTCGACGCGCAGGGGCGCGTCCGCGATCTGTCCGCTCACGTGCCCGACATCACCGTCGACGCGCTGCCGCGCCTCGTCGGCATCGATCCCGAGACGCTGCCGCTGGCCGATGCCGGGGTGCGCTATGGCGTGCCGCTGACCGGGGTCGGCAAGATCGTCGCGATCGGCCTCAATTATCGCGATCATGCGATCGAATCGAACCTGCCGATCCCGACCGAACCGGTGATGTTCTTGAAGGCGGTGACCAGCCTGTCTGGCCCCGACGACGATGTCGTCCTGCCCGAAGGAGCGACGCACGGCGACTGGGAGGTCGAGCTGGGCGTGGTGATCGGACAGACCTGTCGCTATGTCGAACAGGCCGACGCGCTCGACCATGTCGCCGGCTATGTCCTCGCCAATGACGTGTCCGAACGCTTCGACCAGAAGCAGCGCGGCAGCCAATGGTCGAAGGGCAAGAGCCACGACACCTTCTGTCCGGTCGGCCCGTGGCTGGTGACGGCGGACGAGATCGGCGATCCGCAGGCGCTGGACATGCGGCTCGACCTGAACGGCGAGCGGATGCAGAGCGGCAATACCCGCACGATGATCTTCGGCGTCGCCGAGCTGATCGCCTATGTCAGCCGCTACGTCACGCTGCTGCCCGGCGACATCATGATCACCGGCACGCCGCCCGGCGTCGGCGAAGGCAAGCGGCCCGAGCCCGTCTTCCTCGCGCCGGGCGACGTCATGAGCCTGGCGATCGACGGACTGGGCACGCAGCGGCAGCGGGTCGTCGCCTTCGATCGGGCGTTGCTGGGATGACCATGTTTTCCGGACGCTTCGCGGGGCGCACCGCGATCATCACCGGTGGCGCCTCTGGGCTGGGCCTCGCGGTCGCGGCGCGCATCGTCGCCGAGGGCGGCCGCGTCTGCCTGTGGGACCGCGACGCGGCTGCGCTCGACGTCGCCGCGCGGGAGGTCGGCGCATCGGGCTATCGCGCGCTCGACGTCGCCGATCCCGCGGCGGTCGAGGCCGCGGCGCGCGACAGTGCGGCGACGCTGGGCAGGCTCGACATCCTCGTCTGCTCGGCGGGCATCACCGGGGCGACGGCACCGGTCGAGGCCTTCCCGATCGACAGTTGGCGGCAGGTGGTCGACGTCAATCTCAACGGCACCTTCTACTGCTGCCGCGCGGCGGTGCCGTTGATGCTCGCCAACGGCTATGGCCGGATCGTCAATATCGCTTCGGTCGCGGGCAAGGAGGGCAATCCGATGGCCTCCGCCTATTCGGCGTCCAAGGCGGGGGTGATCGGCTTCACCAAATCCCTGGGCAAGGAACTCGCCGTCAAGGGTGTGATCGCCAATGCGCTGACCCCCGCCACCTTCGACAGCCCGATCCTGGCGCAGCTTCCGCCGGCACAGGTCGACTATATGCGCAACAAGATCCCGATGGGCCGGCTCGGCCGGTCAGAGGAATCGGCCGCCATGGTCTGTTTCATGGCATCGGCGGAATGCAGCTTCACCACGGCTTCGGTCTTCGACACGTCGGGCGGCCGGACCACCTATTGATCGACCCGCAACCGACCCGCAAAGGCGGGCGCAGGGAGGAAGGAGGAGGCGTGCCGACGATACCCTTCGTGGATGCCCATATGCATCTGTGGAAGCTGGCGGCGATCCGCTATCCCTGGCTGACGCCGCCCTTCGCCGACGATGGCCCCAACGGCAGCGTCGCGGCGATCGCGCGCGACTTCGGCGTCGCCGACTATCGGGCGCAGGCGGAGCGCTGGACGCTGGTCGGCGCCGTCCATGTCGAGGCGGGCGCCGACCCGGCGATGGCGCTCAACGAGACGCGCTGGCTGGAAGCGCAGGCCGAACGCGACGGCCTGCCGAACGGCCTGGTCGCCTTCGCCCGGCTCGACCAGCCGGGTGTCGAGGCGGTGCTGGAGGCGCAGGCGGCGCATCCGCACGTGCGCGGCATCCGCCAGATCCTCAACTGGCACGCCGACCCGCGCCGCACCTATCAGCCGCTCGACCTGACGCTTTCCCCCGCATGGGCGCAGGGCTTTGCGCTGCTGCGCCGCTATCGCCTGTCCTTCGACCTGCAATGCTATCCCGGCCAGATGGCGCGGCTGGCGGCGCTGTTCGCGCGTCACCCGGATACCCCCGTCATCCTCAACCATCTCGGCATGCCAATACTGTCCGATCCGGAGGGCGTGGCGCAATGGCGTGCCGGGCTGCGGGCGCTCGCCGCCCTGCCGCAGGTCGCGATCAAATTGTCGGGCCTCGGCTTCATCGACCGCCACTGGACCGACGCGCTCGTCCGGCCGCTGCTGGCAAAGGCGATCGATCGGTTCGGGCCGGACCGCTGCCTCGTCGCCAGCGACAGCCCGACCGACACGCTGTTCGCGCCGTTCGACCGCTGCCTCACTGCCCTGGCCGATGCCACCGCCGGTTTCTCGCTCGACGAACGCCGCGCGATGTGGGCGGGCAATGCCGATCGCCTCTATCGCCTCGGCCTTGCCGGCCGGCTGCACCGCATCGTTGAACCCGGAGGCCCGTCATGCCCAACCCCCTGATCGGCGTCGTCTACCATTGGCTCGGCGGCCTGTCGTCGGCGAGCTTCTACGTTCCCTATCGCGGCGTGAAGGGCTGGCGCTGGGAGGTGCTGTGGCTGACCGGCGGGCTCTTCTCGTGGCTCGTCGCGCCCTGGCTGTTCGCCGCGCTGATGACGCACGATCTGCTCGGCGTGCTGATGCAGGTCCCCGGCCCCACCGCCGGCTGGTGCGTGCTCTTCGGCGCCTTATGGGGGTTCGGCGGGCTGACCTATGGCCTGACGATGCGCTATCTCGGCCTGTCGATGGGCATGGCCGTCGTGCTGGGGCTGTGCACCGTGTTCGGGACGCTGATCCCGCCGCTGTTCGCTGGCGAGTTCGCCGCCAAGCTGCTCGATACGGTCAGCGGCAACATCATCCTGCTCGGCATCCTCGTCACCATCGCCGGGATCGGCGCGGTCGCGCTGGCGGGCAGCCGCAAGAATGCCGCGCTGAGCGATGCCGAGAAGCTGGCCGGCGTCGCCGAATTCCGCTTCGGGCGCGGCCTCGCCGTCGCGGTCTTTTCCGGGGTGATGTCCTCATGCTTCGCCTTCGGGCTGGCGGCGGGCGAGCCGATCCGGGCGCTGTCGGCCGCGGCGGGCACCGGGCCGCTGTGGACCGGGCTGCCGGTACTGTGTCTGGTCATGTTCGGCGGGCTCGTCACCAATGCGCTGTGGTGCGGCGCGCTGATCCTCCGCAACGCCTCCGTCGCGCAATGGCTCGGCCGTCAGGGCAGCGCCGAGGCGCCGCGGCCGCCGCTGATGCGCAACTACCTGCTCGCGGCGTGCGGCGGCATGCTCTGGTATCTGCAGTTCTTCTTCTACACGATGGGGGAAAGCCAGATGGGTCGCCTCGGCTTTTCGTCCTGGACGCTGCACATGGCGTCGATCATCATCTTCGGCACGCTGTGGGGGTTCGCGTTGCGGGAGTGGACGGGGACGCGGCGCGGCATCCGGATGGTCGTCTGGACGGGGATCGGCCTCCTCGTCGTCGCGACCGTCATCATCGGCTATGGCAATAGTCTTGTCTGAACTGGATCAATCGCATCTGTTGCGACCGCCTGCCGCAGAGTTTAAGCCTCCAGCCATCCCGTCGGTTACCGATTCCGGCCGGAGCGGACCGATTGCGCAGGAAAGAACCCCTTGATGCCGAACAGAAAAGCCGCGCGGCCCGATGACGAACCCACGATCGTCGGGGCCGGCAGCCAGACGTTGATGCGCGGCCTCGACCTGATCGAGGCGCTGATCGACGAACAGCTCAGCGTGGCGGAACTGGCCGAACGGCTCGGCCTCAACAAGAGCACGACCTATCGCCTTGCCGCCGCGCTGACCGACCGCGGCTATCTCGCGGCGACGCCGCGCGCGGGATACCGGCTGGGGCCGAAGCTGCTCGCGCTCGGCTCCGCCGCGCAGGAACAGGTCGATATCATCCAGATCGCCCGTCCGGTGCTTGAGGATCTCGCCGCCCGGACGGAGGATACGGTGCATCTCGGCGTGCTCGACGCCGATCAGGCGCTGTACCTCGACAAGGTCGCGGGCCGCCGGCGGGTCGTCGTGTCGAGCCGCGTGGGCGACCGCCACCCCCTCACCTCGACGGGCCTCGGCAAGGCGCTGATGCTCGATCATGACGCCGGCTATTGGAAGGGCCGGCTCGCCGTCGAACAGGGGTCGACGGCGCGAATCTGGACCACGTGGCATGGCCGGATGGCGGACTATGTCCAGCAGGGCCGCGCTTTCGATCTCGAGGAGAATGAGGACCGCATCCGGTGCATCGCAGCGCCGGTGCGCGACGTGCGGAACCGGATCGTGGCCGCGATCAGTGTGTCGAGCGCGGCGCATTATATGGACGATGCGCGCATGGCCACGCTCAGCGCCGATGTCATGGCGGCCGCCGCGCAGATCAGCCAGGCGCTCGGTAACGACTCTCGGCTCGTTGCCCGACGCTAGATTAAATGCAGCTTTATAATATGGACATGTCTCCACGATGTGGATAGCCCTGTCGCCGGTTGATGCCGGAGGTCATCCCGCCTGAGCGGCGCCTGCGCCGTGACGGCGGGGGGAGCGACGGCCGGCACGACGGACGGCGCCGTGGGGTACGGCGGATCAGGGGAGGATGATGTCATGCCGAATCGGCGTTCCGTGCTGCTGGGGGGCGGTGCGGGTATGGCCTTGTGGCCGCTCGAGTCCGGGGCTCTCGC
>NZ_JFYV01000036.1 GCF_000632225.1 Sphingomonas sp. RIT328 | reverse complement strand
CGCGGCGGTGCGCACCCGAGCCAGGCCGGGCCTTCGCCCCGCCATATGGCGGGCGACTAGGCGGCGCCGATGGCCGATCCGCAAACCGTGACGCTGGCGCTGCTCGCCCGGCGCGCGCCGGGCGCGACGGTCTGCCCGAGCGAGGTCGCCCGCGCGATCGCGCCCGACTGGCGCGCGGCGATGCCCGCGGTCCACGCCGCGATCGACGCGCTGGTCCGCGAGCGGCGGGTGCGGCTGAGCTGGCAGGGCACGCCGCTGACGACGCGGTCGGGGCCGTACCGGATCGGGCGGGTGGGCGAGGAATGACGCATGCGATCGCCACGGGCGGTGCGTGCGGGCGCGGAGGCGGTTCGGCAACGAAACCGACGATTGACGATGGTGAGATGGGATAGGTCCCACGGGCGCCTTAACAGGCTGGCGGCTGCATGAGCTCGATCGTAATATGATCGGGGCCTGAAACATAGGCCACCAAAGTCCCCTTTCGGGGACCACCCGCGATTGGCAGCGGACGACCCTTGGCCTTCCAGCCTGCGGCTTCGACGCGACCAATGGCAGCATGGATATCGTTCACGGTCAGAGCGAGGTGAGCCGCACCGATCGCCCCCGCGCAGTTCGGTACCTCCCCGTTCTGACGTCCTTTTGAATACTGCAACAATTCGACCACATACCCGTCAGGTGCCTTGACGATCGCCGTCTTCACACGCGGATCGTCGACACCCGTCACCTGATGCAGGAAGTCGCCCCCCATTTCCGACTGCCGCTCCAGCGTGAAGCCAAGCGCTGCCGTCCAGAAGCGAATGGCTTCGTCCAATGACGATACGGCAAAGCCGGTGTGATCCACGGCCATCACGTTTGCGGCGTCGTTCATTGGTGCAGTCTCACTGGGCCGTGCGCGCTGTCTGGACCGGTCGCGACCGAGGCCAACAGCATGGCGAACATGATTCTCATGGTGCTGGATTAGGGCAAGACTGCTTTCCCGAAAAGGATCGGCCGGCGAGGCGCAACCGGTCATCCGCCACCACCAGCGGCGCATGACGGCCCGATGAAATGATCGTCACGATCGCGCCAGGAAAGTTGCCGTTCAGCTTCGCGGCGGCAAGGAGTTAGCCGCCACGGATGGAGGACTCGACGATGCGCCATCACGGGATCGGGGCGACGCGGCTCGCCGCCGTCGCGCTGGCGCTGCTGCCGGCGCCGGCGCTCGCCGCGGGTGAGGCGCCCGGCGCGGGGATCGGCTGGGCGAACCGCCTGACCTGGGGGGTGACCGCTGCGGACGCGCGCGCCGCCAACCCCGATCGCTGGCTCGACGCGCAGCTCGCCAGCGACGACACCAGCCTGCCCGCGCCGCTCGCCGCGACGGTGGCGCAGATGCGGATCAGCCGCGAGCCGCTCGCGCAGATCGTCGTCGCGGTCGATGCGCAGAACCGCGCCGCCAAGGCGCTGACCGATCCGGCGCAGCGCGAGGCGGCGCGCAAGGCCTATCAGGCGACGCTCAACGCCGTCGCCGACGAGGCGCGGCAGCGTTCGGTGCTGCGCGACCTCTATGCCCCCGACCAGCTCCGCGAACAGATGACCTGGTTCTGGTTCAACCATTTCAACGTCCAGGCGAACAAGCGCGACATCCGGCTGATGGTCGGCGATTACGAACAGACGCTGCACGCGCAGGCCTTCGGCCGCTTCCGCGACATCCTGGAGGCGACGCTGCGCCATCCGGCGATGCTGCGCTATCTCGACAACGACCAGAATGCCGTCGGCCGGATCAACGAGAATTACGCGCGCGAGATCATGGAGCTGCACTCGCTCGGCGTCGGCTCGGGCTATAGCCAGCAGGACGTGCAGGAGCTGGCGCGCATCCTCACCGGCGTCGGCGTCAGCCTGAGGCCGGAGCCGCCGCGGTTGAGGCCGCAATGGCAGCCGCTCTACCTCCGCGCCGGCCTGTTCGAATTCAACCCGGCGCGCCACGACTTCGGCGACAAGCATTTCCTCGGCCATGTCATCAAGGGCTCGGGCTTCGGCGAGGTCGAACAGGCGCTCGACCTGATCGCGGCCGCGCCGGCGACCGCGCAGCACGTCGCGACGGAGCTCGCCACCTATTTCATGGGCGACGCCCCGCCGCCCGCGCTGGTCGCGCGGATGGCGGCGCGCTTCCAGCGCAGCCACGGCGATATGGCGGAGGTGATGCGGACGATGATCCGCTCGCGCGAATTCGCCGCCTCCACCGGCCGCGCGTTCAAGGACCCGGCGCATTATGCGATCTCGGCGGTGCGGCTCGCCTATGGCGACCGGGTGATCCTCAACCCGATGCCGATCGTCGGCTGGCTCAACCGGATGGGCGAAGGCCTGTACAATCACGAAACCCCCGACGGCTATCCGCTCGACCGCGCCGCCTGGTCGGGACCGGGGCAGATGGCGACGCGCTTCGACATCGCGCGCCAGATCGGGGGCGGATCGGCCGGGCTGTTCCGCCGCCCCGGCGTCGCCGACGAGGCGCCCGCCTTCCCGCAAGTGCAGAATGCGCTCTATTACGACGGCCTCGCCGCGACGCTCGGCCCGCCGACGCGCGACGCGCTCGCGCAGGCCCGCTCGCCGCAGGAATGGAATGCGCTGTTCCTCTCCTCGCCCGAATTCATGCGCCGCTAGTCAGGAGTCGCCGCCATGTATCCGCACGTCCACCGTCGCGATCTGCTGAGAGGCGCGGCCGCGCTCGCCCCCGTCGTCGTCGCGGGCCGCGCCTTCGCCGCGCCGCAGGCGGGCAGCCGGCTGCTCGTCGTCTTCCTGCGCGGCGCCTATGATGCGGCGAACATCGTCGCGCCGACCGGCAGCGATTTCTACCATCAGGCGCGCCCGACGATCGCGCTCGCCCGCCCCGACGCGGCCGATCCCGCCGCGCCGGTCGCGCTCGACGCGACGTGGAGCCTGCATCCCGCGCTCCGCGACAGCCTGATGCCGCTGTGGCAGGCGCGGCAGATCGCCTTCGTCCCCTTCGCCGGCACCGACGACATGAGCCGCAGCCATTTCGAGACGCAGGACACGATCGAACTGGGCCAGCCGGTCGGCGGGCATCGCGATTACGGCTCGGGCTTCATGGCGCGGCTCGCCGGCGTGCTCGGGCGCGGCGCGGCGGACCGGCCGATCGCCTTCACCGACCAGCTGCCGCTCTGCTTCCGCGGCGGCTCCAGCCCGGTGCCCAATCTCGCGCTCGCCAGCGTCGGCAAGCCGATCGACGCGCGCCAGGCGCAGCTGATCGAGGCGATGTACCGCAACGACGCGCTGCTCGGCCGCTCGGTCCACGCAGGCTTCGACGTGCGCGACACCGTCTACAAGGCGCTCGCCGACGAGATGACCGCGGCGAGCCGCGGCGCGGTCAGCGCCAAGGGGTTCGAACTGTCGGCACGGCGGATCGGCACGCTGATGCGCGACCAGTTCAACCTCGCCTTCGTCGACGTCGGCGGCTGGGACACGCACGTCAACCAGGGCGGCGCGACCGGCTATCTCGCCGACCGGATCGGCGCGCTGGGGCGCGGCCTCGCCGGCTTCGTCGCGGCGATCGGGCCGGAGGCGTGGCGGACCACCAATGTCGTCGTCGTCTCCGAATTCGGCCGCACCTTCCGCGAGAATGGCGACAAGGGCACCGATCACGGCCATGGTAGCGTCTATTGGGTGATGGGCGGCGGCCTGTCGGGCGGGCGGCTCGCCGGCGCGCAGGTCGCCGTATCGGAGGCGACGCTCAACCAGAACCGCGATCTGCCGGTGCTGACCGATTACCGGTCGCTGATCGGCGGCCTCGTCCGGCGGCAATTCTCGCTGTCGGGCGCGCAGCTCGACACGCTGTTCCCGAATGCGCGGCCGGACGATCTCAAGCTGATCTGAGCCATCGGCCCGCCCGCTGATCGGTAAACTAAACCGAGATTTAGTCGCGTCGCGACGGACATCCGCCTAACCGCGGGCGAGGGTCCGGCACGAGTGGCGACGATGACGATGACGCGATGGGCAGGGACGCGATGGGCAGGGCTGGCGGTGGCAGCGGCGACGATCCCGGCCGCAGCCGCGGCGCAGGAGGCGACGGCGATCTCGCTCGACCGGCTGGCGCAGGAGGTGATCGCCAGCAATCCCGAGCGGCAATTCTACCAGCGCCAGATCGACACCGCGGGCGAGGCGCGCGACGCCGCCGGGCGCTGGGCCGATCCCGAGGCGGTGGTCGAATTCGGCGAACGGCGGGCGAGCGATCCCGTCACCGGCGCCCCGCTCGGCGACGGGCAGAGCTATGCGGTATCGGTCGTCCAGCCGATCGAGTTCGGCGGCCGCATCGCGCTGCGCCGGGCGATCGCCGAACGCCAGATCGCGCTGGCGCGGATCGGCCTGCAGCAGTTCGACGCGACATTGGCGGCACGGGCGCGGTCGCTCGGCTACGGCCTGTTCGCCGCGGACGAGAAGGCGGATGCCGCGCGCACCGTCGCGGCGCGGATGCGGACGCTGGCGCGGGTGATCGTGTCGCGCGATCCGGCCGGGCCGGCGCCGCAGCTCGAGGCGGCGGCCTTGCAGGCGGATGCGATCAGCGCCGAGCGCACCGCCGCCACCGCGGATGCCGAGGCCAATTCGATCCTCTACGAACTCAACCAGTTGCGCGGCACGCCCTTTGCCGCGCGGATCCGCATCGTGCGGCCGGACATGACCCTGCCCGACCTGCCGCCCGGCACCGCGCTCGCCGCCCAGGCCGCGACGAACAATTTCGAGCTGCGCGCGCTGCGCGCGCAATTCGAGCAACAGGGGCTGCGCGTCGATCTCGCCCGCAAGAGCCGCATCCCGGTGGTCAGCGTCGGCCCCTATTACGATCATGCCCGCTCCGACGTGCGCGAGACCAATTACGGCCTCCGCCTGTCGACCCCCCTGCCCTTGTGGAACCGCCAGGCCGGCGACGTCGCGGTCGAGGCGGGGCGGCAGGCGCAGGCCAATGCGACGCTGATCGCCGCCGAACGCCGCATCGCGCGCGACGTCTTCGATCAGGCGGCGCAATATGAGGCGAAGCGCCGCGCGCTCGGCCAGTGGGACGGTGAATCGGCGCGTCGCTTCGCCGCCGCGGCGGAGGAGGCCGACCGCAACTACCGGCTCGGCGCGATCCCGCTGACCACCTATACGCAGATGCAGCAGGCCTATGTCGATGCGACGGTGGCGATCCTCGATACGCGGCGCGAGGCGATCGAGGCGCTGCTGCAATTGCGCGCGCTCAACGGCGGGACCGCGCCCGGCCGATGATCGCGCGGCTGCTCGACGGCGTCACGCGGCATCGCCTCGCCGTCGCCCTCGTCACCGCCCTGGTCGCGGCGCTCGGCCTCTGGGCGTTCGCGACGCTGAAGATCGATGCGATCCCCGACATCACCGGGGTGCAGGTGCAGATCAACACGATGGTCCCAGCGCTCGCGCCCGAGGAGATCGAGCGGCTGGCGACGCTGCCGATCGAGCGCGCTATGGCGGGCCAGCCCGGGCTCGACGAGACGCGCTCGCTGACCAAGACCGGCCTCAGCCAGGTGACGCTGCTCTACAAGGACGGCACCGACCAGCTGCGCGCGCGCCAGCTCGTCACCGAACGGCTCGCCGCGGTGCGCGACCAACTGCCGCCCGGCGCCTCGCCGCAGCTCGCGCCGATCACCACCGGCCTCGGCGAGATCTATTATTACACGCTCGAATGGCGCACGCCGCCGCCGGGGCTCGATGCGCAGCGGCAGCTGATGGAGCTGTACGAGGCGCAGGAATATACCGTGCGGCCGATGCTGCGCGCGGTCACCGGCGTCGCCGACGTCAATTCGAACGGCGGCATCGAGCAGCAGTTCGTCGTCCAGCCCGACCCCGCCCGGCTGACGCTGCACGGCGTCACCGCCGCGGAGCTCGCCCGCGCGGTCGGCCAGAACGTCGAGAATGCCGGGGGCGGCATCATCGCGCAGGGGCCGCGGCGGCTGACGGTACGCACCGACGCGCGGGTGATGGACGCGACGCAGATCGGCGCGATCCCCGTCAAATTCGCCGCGGGCGTGCTGCCGTTGCAGGTCCGCGACCTCGCCGACGTGGTGATCGGGTCGGCGCCGCGGCAGGGCGCGGCGACGCAGAACGGGCGCGAGACGGTGCTCGGCACGGTGATGATGCTAGTCGGCCAGAACAGCCGCGAGGTCGCCTTGCGCGCCGAACAGGCGCTGCCCGACATCCAGGCGGCGCTGCCCAGGGGGATGGTGATCCACCCGCAATACAGCCGCTCCGACCTCGTCGACCGGACGATCGCGACGGTCGAACACAATCTCGGCGTCGGCGCGCTGCTCGTCGCCCTCGTGCTGCTGCTGGTAATGGGCAATTGGCGCGCGGCGCTGATCGTCGCGATCGTCATCCCGCTCGCCTTCCTCGTCACCGTCACGGGGATGAATGCGCTGGGCGTGTCGGGCAATCTGATGAGCCTCGGCGCGCTCGACTTCGGGCTGATCGTCGACGGATCGATCGTCGTCGTCGAGAACAGCCTGCGCCTGCTCGCCCGGCGCCGGCACGAGACGGGTGCGGCGCTCGATGCCGAGGCGCGGCGCGAGACGGTCGCCCATGCCGCCGCGATGGTCGCGCGGCCGACGCTGTTCGGCATCGCGATCATCGCGCTCGTCTACGTGCCGGTGCTCAGCCTCGGCGGGGTCGAGGGCAAATTGTTCCAGCCGATGGCGCAGGCGGTGATGCTGGCGATCGGCGCCGGGCTGGTCTGGACCTTCACGATCGTGCCGGCGCTGTCGGCATGGCTGCTGCGCGCGCCGGCGCGCGACGCCGACGACGGGCGGCAGACCGGGCTGATCGGCTATGCCGAGCGCGGCTATGCGCCGGTGCTGGAGCGCGCCATCGCGCATCCCGCCTGGCTGACGATCGCCGCCGTCGGGCTGCTCGCCCTCACCTATCTGCTGTTCCGCAGCCTCGGCTCGCAATTCACGCCGCAGCTCGACGAGGGCGCGATCACCGCGATGGTCTATCGCCCGGTCGGCATGTCGCTCGAGCGCAGCCTCGCGATCGAGGAGGCGACCGAGCGCGCGATCCGCCGGCAGTATCCGCAGATCACCCACAGCTTCTCGCGGATCGGCACCAGCGAGGTGGCGACCGACCCGATGCCACCCAATGAGAACGACCTCTACCTCTTCTACACGCCCGCGAAGGACTGGCCGCAGGGCGACGGCCGGCCGACGACCAAGCAGGCGCTGATCGCCGGCATCGAGCGCGTCGGGCGGCAGGTCTACCAGGGCCAGACGTTCGAATTCGCCCAGCCGATCGAGATGCGCTTCAACGAGATGCTCGAAGGCGTGCGCGCCGACGTCTCGGTCAAGATCTTCGGCGAGGATTACGACGTGCTCGAACGCGCCGCGAAACAGGCGAAAGCGATCCTCCAGCGGCAGGCCGGGACCGAAAGCGTCGCGTTCGAGACCGCGGGCCGCCCGGAAAGCCTCGTCGTCGAGCTCGACCATGCGGCGATGCTGCGGCTCGGGCTCGGCACCGCCGAGGTCAACAGCGCGATCACCGACGGCGTCGCCGGCGCCGAGGTCGGCTTCATCCCCGAAGGCGAGGCGCGCCACATGATCGTCGTGCGCATGCCGGAGGCGCTGCGTGCCGATCCCGCCGCGATCCTCGCGCTGCCGCTGCGCGTCGGCGCATACGGGATGGTGCCGCTGTCGCGCGTCGCCCGCCTGCGCCGCATCCACGCGGTCGAGCCGATCCTGCACGACGGCGGCAAGCGGCGCGCGGCGCTGATGGTCAACCTCAACACCAGCGACCTTGCCGGCTATGTCGCGCGCGTCCGCGCCGCGGTGACGCGGGGCGTCAGGCTGCCGCCCGGCTATCGCATCGAATTCGGCGGCCAATATCACCAGCTCGAAGCGGCGCAGAAACGCCTGTCGATCGTCGTGCCGGCCGCGCTGCTGCTGATCTTCCTGCTCGTCTATGCCGCGCTCGGCAGCGTGCGCGAGGCGGCGATCGTCTATACCGGCATCCCGTTCGCGGTCACCGGCGGGGTGCTGGCGCTGTGGCTGCGCGGCATGCCCTTCTCGATCACCGCGGCGATCGGCTTCATCGCGCTGTCGGGCATCGCGATGCTCAACGGGCTGGTGCTGATCGACCATATCAACAGCCTGCGCGACGGCCGCGAAGGCGGCGAGCCATTGTCGACCGACGCGGCGGTGCGGCAGGGCGCGCGCGACCGGCTGCGCCCGGTGCTGTCGACCGCGCTCGTCGCCTCGATCGGTTTCGTGCCGATGGCGATCGCCACCGGCGCCGGCGCCGAGGTGCAACGGCCGCTCGCCACCGTGGTGATCGGCGGCATCGTCACCTCGACCATCCTGACGCTTTTGCTACTGCCCAGCCTCTACCGCTGGCTGGCGATCCCCCGCCGAACGGACGCCGAGGCCTGAGGGGGGCACGCCGGCCGATGCCTCAATAGCGGTAGCGCAGCACCGCGGTGCCGCCGGGCGGCAGCCGCGGCGACCAGGTGGCGAGGCCGTCGATGCGGGGCAGCGGCTTGCCCTCGGCGGTGATCGCCTGTCCCGCCGTGCCGATCGGCACGTCGAGCGTCACCGGCTGCGCGGTGGCGTTGCGCGCGGTGAGCATCGCCCCGCGCACGCCCTCGGCGTCGGGCCGGACGCCGATCGGCGGGTCGGAGGGCAGCGTCGTCTGGGTCAGCGTCACCCGCTCGCTCGTCCCGGCGGCCAGCCGCACCGTCTCGCCCACCGTCCGGTCGGTGATCGCGCCCTGGCCGAGCAGCAGCCGCTCGCTGCCACGCTGTGCATAGAGCGCGGTGCTGCCGGCGGGGAGCGCGATGCCGAGCCCGCCCGCGCGGTCATTGCGCAGCACAAGGACGATCGCGGCCGGCGCGTTCTCGAACGTCGCACTGGGATAGATCACCGGCCGACGGTAGCGGCGCTCGACCGCCACCGCCTTCTGCTCGAGCAGCGCGACCTGTTTCTGCCCGCGCGCGGCAACGGTGGTGCGGACCGGCACGCGGTACAGCTTGAGGTCGCCGAGATCCTCGGGCGGTGCCCGCGGTGCCGGCGGGGGTGGTGGTGGTGGCGGCGGAGGTGGCGGCGCGAACGCCATGATCCGCGAGCCGGTCACGACGATCTCGTCGGCGGGCTCGAACGACGTCTCGCGCAGGTCGGACGTGGTGGTGCCGAGCGGGTAGCAGACGAGGCGCAGCTTGCCGACCGTCCGCGGGATCGCCGCGACGGGGACGCGGTTAAGCCGGCCGGCGACGGCGCGGACCTCCGCCTGCGCGAACGATTCCGCATTGCCGTTGGCGAGCGTCAGCCAGGCGAACAGGTCGATCGTCCGGCCGTCCGCGGCGAGTGTGCTGACATAGCTCGCCCGCCAGTCGAAGCCCGAGGCGAGATAGGACAGGCGCACCGTCACCGTGCGCGGCGTCGGGCTGGTCGTCGTCACGCTCAGCACCGGCTTGCTCGACAGGTCCGCCGGCACGCCCGCGAAGGCGAGCCGTTCGGGCAGGCCCGAGCAGCGCAGCGTCTCGATCCCCGTCGCCGTGCGCAGCACGATCCCCGGCGCGGGGCCGGCGACGATCGTCGCGGCCTGCTGCACCTGCCGGCCGGTCGCGCGGTCGGTGCGGGTCAGCGTGACCGCGCGGCCGAGCGTGCCGTCGACCAGCGACGCGGGCGACAGCAGGCGCGCGTCGCGGTTCTTCTCGATCGTGCCGCCGGGCAGGCCGTCGATGATCGCGCTGACCGGCACGATCCCTTCCGCCACCCCTTCGAAGCGCAGCGTCGCGCGGCCGCGCGGCAGGTGCACCCGGCGCGTCTCGGTGACCAAGGCGAAGCCGTCGAGATATTGCAGGTTCATCGCGCCCCGGCCGTAGGGCGCGCGATAGACGGTGAGCGCGACCGAGGCGGGCGCGGGCGAGGTGACGACGGTCTGCGCCGCTGCCCCGCCCGGCAGCAGGCTCGCCAGCATCAGGCCGGCGACCAGCCCGATCGCGCGCAGCCGGGGCATCAGTAGCGGGTGTCGAAGGTCGCGGTCACCGTCGCGTTGCCGTTCGCCGGCACCGCGACCTGCCACGCCAGCGTGCCGGCGTCGCGCCGCTCGCCGTGCGCGCTGTCCTCGACGACGCGCACGTCGGCCCAGTCGAGCCCGTTCTGCACCAGCTCCACCGTCACCGGCTTGGCGCGGGCGTTGGTCAGCGTGTAGCGCATCGCGGTGCGCCAGCGGTCGTTGCCCAGCCGGGTGCGCGAGACGGTGACGGGCTGTACCTTGACGTCGAAGGCGTCGCCGGTGGGCAGCGCGATCGTCGACCCCTGCGGCGTATGGTCGATGCGGTTCTCGCCGACGAACTGCGGCTGGCCGCGCGCGTCGCGGACATAGACGCGCACCACCCCCGCCGGCAGCGCGTCGCCGAGCCCGGCCGCGCCCGAATTGCTGAAGCGCAGCACCGATTGCGCGCTGCGCGGCTCGTTCGAGGTACCGAGCCAGCCATTGTCGAAGCGATAGCCGGACCGCGCTGCGACGCCCTTCGCATCGAGGAAGCTGACCTGCTTGGTCTGTTTGTCGGCGATCGTGGTGCGCGCGGCGAGTGGATAGAGATAGAAATCGCCGAGCTGCTCGCGCCCGGATGTTTCGGTGCCGGGCTGCGTCCGCGTCGGGCGACGGCGCCGCGGCACGTAATTGCCGTTGTCCTCGTCGTCGCTGCTGCCGACCTCGCCGGCGACGAGCAACGTCTTGGCATGGGCGAAGGTGGTGCCGCTGGTGTTCTTCAACGTCACCCAGCCCTGGACGTCGACGGTGCCGCTGCGGTCGTCGAACAGCGCGACATAATCGGCGCTCCAGCCGAGCCCGCGGCTGAGATAGGAGAGCGTCGCCGGCCGCGATCCGGCGCGCGTGCTCGCCAGCGTCACCGACAGCGTCGGGCGCGCGCGCAGCGCGTCGGGCACGCGGTCGAAGATCGCACGCACCGGCAGGCCGTCGTCGCGCAGCACCTCGACATGGCCGTTGACGTCGAGCACGACGCCGCCGTTGACCGCGAGCACCCTGGCGCGCTCGCGCGTCTCGACGCCGGTCGCCGGATTGGTGCGCAGCAACGTGATCGTCTCCCCGACCGCCTTTTCCATCAGGCTCGACGGGCTGAGCAGGTCATAGTCGAAATTCTGTTCGACGATCGCGGCATCGGGCACGGTCAGCGACACCGTCTCGGGCCGGATCGCGGCGCTGACGTCGGGAAAGCTCTGCTGCACCCGCCCGCTCGCCAGCGCCAGCGGCCGGATGTCCTGCACCAGCGCGACGTTGTTGGTGTAGATGGTGACCGACACGTCGCCCTGCGCGCTGCCCGCGGCGGGCGCGTCGGCGGGCGGCGGGGCGGCCTGCTGCGCCGCGGCCGTGGCCGGGCCGAGCAACAGCGCCAGCCCGCAGGCTCGCCAGATCGTCGTACGCATGTCCATCTCCCCCGCTGTGCGGCGAACATGACGCGGTCCGCGGCAAAGGGCAACGCGGTGATCGTCCGGCGGGCGAAACTCTGTGACGGCACCCGGCATGACGATCGCGGCAAGATCACGCGCGGCGTCCGCACCACGGCGTCACCCCGGACGTGTTCCGGGTCCACCGTGCCGCGAACATAACGGCTCATGCTCTTGCGGAACCGTGGATGCCGGACCGACTCTGCTCCGACATCCCGTGTGCGGCACGATCCGCCGCGGTCCGGGCGACGCCGGGCCGTCGCAAAAGTCTCGACATTGCGTTCGACCCTCCGGCCGAATCCCGCTAACGCCGGTCGCCATGCCCGCCCTGCCAGTCCTGCCCGCCGCTGCGCCGCGTATCGCGGCGATCTGATGGCGGGAAGGCTGCCGATTCCCGCCGGCGCGTCCGGCAAGGGGCTGGCGGCGTGGCTGCGCCGGCGCACCCGGTCCAGCGAGGCGATGCTGATCCTGCTCGCGGTGATCGTCGGCGCCGCGGCGGGCACGCTCAGCATCCTGCAGGGCGCGATCGCGCGGACGTTGCAGCATTGGCTGTTCCGCCTGCCCGACGGCGCGCGGCTGAGCACCGCCGGCGCGGTGCCGCCGCTCGCGCTGCTGGCGCTGCCCGCCGGCGGACTGCTGCTGATGGCCTTCTCCTGGCTCACCCGCGCCCGCCAGCGCCGGCTGGTCGACGCGGTCGAGGCGAATGCGCTGCACGGCGGGCAGGTATCGTGGACGGACAGCCTCGTGATCTCGGGACAGACGATCCTGTCCAACGGCTTCGGCGCCTCGGTCGGGCTGGAGGCGGCCTATGCGCAGCTCGGTGCGGCGGTCGCCTCCGCCGCGGGCGGCTGGCTGCGGCTGCGGCGCGGCGATCTGCGCGTGCTGGTCGGTGCCGGCACCGGCGCGGCGATCGCCGCCGCCTTCGGCGCGCCGCTGACCGGCGCCTTCTACGCCTTCGAGATCGTCATCGGTGCCTATACCCCCGCCGCGATCGCGCCGGTCGCGGCGGCCGCCCTCTCCGCGGTGCTCGTCGCGCAGTCGCTCGGCGTCCACCCCTATCTGGTCGATGCCGCGGCGGGCGAGGCGGTGCAGACGCACCATTATCTCGTCTACGGCGGGCTCGGCGGCCTCGCCGCGCTGCTCGGCATCGTGCTGATGCGCGCGGTCGCCGAGGTCGAGCGGCTGACGCGGCAGCTGCCGGTGCCGCCCGGCGCGCGGCCGGTGCTCGGCGGCCTGTTGCTGATCCCGCTCGCGCTCGCGACGCCGCAGGTGCTCTCCGCCGGTCATGGCGCGCTCCACCTCGACCTGGAGGCGGCGCTGCCGCTCGGCATCGTCGCGGCGATCTTCGTGATGAAGAGCGCGGCGTCGATCGTCTCGCTCGGCTTCGGCTTCCGCGGCGGACTGTTCTTCGCCTCGCTGTTCCTCGGCAGCCTGTTCGGCCATCTCTATGCCGGGGTCGTCGCGCTGCTCGCCGGCTATCCGGTGGTCGATCCGCAGAATGCCGCGCTCGTCGGCATGGCGGCGTTCGCGGTGGCGGTGGTCGGCGGGCCGATGACGATGGCGATGCTGGTGCTCGAGGCGACGCACGATTTCTCGCTCGCCGGCGCGGCGGTCGCCGCATCGCTGGTCGCGACGACGATCGTGCGCGAGCTGTTCGGCTATTCCTTCTCGACCTGGCGGCTCCACCTGCGCGGCGAGACGATCAAGAGCGCACGCGACGTCGGCTGGATGCGCACGCTCACCGCCGGGCGAATGATGCGGCGGGTCGAGCGCGCGACGCCGGCGACGCTGACCGTCGCCGAATTCCGCCGCGCCGTGCCGCTCGGCGCGACCAGCCGGGTGGTGCTGACCGACGGCGACGAGCGTTATGCCGGCATCGTCCGCACCGCGAGCGCCTATGCCGACGGCATCGCGCCCGACCAGCCGGTCGCGACGCTCGCCATCCAGCAGGACCGCACGCTCGATCCCGCCGCCGACATCCGCCGCATCATGGCGGCGTTCGACGCGGCGAGCGCCGACGAAATGGCGGTCGTCACCGCCGAGGGCCGCGTCCTCGGCCTGCTCTCCGAACCCTATGTGCGGCGCCGCTATGCCGAGGAGCTCGACAAGGCGCAGCGCGAATTGTTCGGCGAGGCCTGACGGCGGGGCGGTGCCGCGGTCGCAAGGGACTGGCGGCACGCGGCGCGACGCGGCAAGGCAGCCGGGATCGACAGGGAGCGAAAGCATGGCGCGCAAACATCCGAAACACGGCCCGTATGACGCGCCGGAGCCCGAGGCGGAGGCGCCCGCCGCCCCCGCCGCGCCCTGCTGGCTGTGCGGGCGCGGACTCGGCACGACCACCGTCTGGCATCATCCCGTGCCCAAGAGCCGCGGCGGGCGCGACGTCGTGCCGATGCATCCGATCTGCCAGCAGACGCTGATCGCCAATTTCACCAATTCGGAATTGCAGCGGCACGGCATGGACGTCGACGGCCTGCTCGCCGATCCCGCGATCCGCAAATTCGTCGACTGGGTGGCGAAGAAGGACCCCGACTTCACCGCCACCGCGACGAAGAAACAGCGCTGACGGGCGGCTGGTTCGCGCAGAGGCGCTGAGGCGCAGAGGGCGCTGAGGGCGGATATTGATTCACGCGAAGACGCGAAGACGCGAAGATGTTCCGCCCGCCGCGAGCGCGGCCCATGTCCTGCACGGGCAGGAAGAGCAGGCCACGCCCGGTCCAAGGCGCGCCCTCTTTGCGTCTTTGCGTCTTCGCGTGAAATCCTCCTCCCCACTTCGCCTTCGGGAGAAAACAAATCGGGTTCACGCGGAGGCGCGGAGGCGCGGAGTTGCTTCGCTGTGTTGCAGCGGCAGCGCGGGACAGCGGGGGCCGGAAATGGAAGGCTGCGCCAGCCCAAACCACTACCCGTCCGCGCCTCCGCGTGAACCAATGTCTTTCTGTGCCGCTGCCCGAGCATAGGCCGCGCGCCGCGAGCGCGGCAATGCCATCCACAGGAAGGTGGAGTAGGCCACGCCCGGTCGGAGGCGCGCCCTCTTCGCGTCTTCGCGTCTTCGCGTGCAATCCTCCTCCGCACTCCGCCCTCGGGCGAAGCCAAATCGGGTTCACGCGGAGGCGCGGAGGCGCGGAGGCGCGGAGTTGGTTCGCTGTGTTGCGGCGGCAGCGCTGGACAGCAGACGGCAGGAGATGGAGGGCCGCGCCAGCCCGAGCCGCTCCCGCTCCGCGCCTCCGCGCCTCCGCGTGACCCCTCTCCCAAGCCCGGGCAGAGGGCGACGTTCGCGATGATCGTGGCGAGGTTCGGCAAAGAACCGCTGCCGAGGAACTGAGCACTGCCTGCACTGTTCAGGAAATCGAAGCAGGACAAGGCAGTATATCATGAGCAAGCAGCCCGACGACGCCGTATCGCAGCAAGCAGGATTGAGCCGCCGCGCCGTGGTCGGCGGGGCGGCGATCGGGCTGGCGGCGTCCACCGCCGCCTCCGCCGCGGCCCAGCAGGCGGGCGGTGCGGCCGGGCCCGGGCTGATCGATCCGACCACCCAATATCCGCGCCCGCCGTTCGAGAAACAGTCGCAGCCCTTCCCCGGCCTCGCCAGCAAGATGAACCCGCGGCCGGATCACGGCGAGACGAGCTACAAGGGCTCGGGCCGCCTGCTCGGGCGCAAGGCGCTGATCACCGGGGGCGATTCCGGCATGGGCCGGGCCGCCGCGATCGCCTATGCGCGCGAGGGCGCCGACGTCGCGATCGCCTATCTGCCCGCCGAGGAGCCCGATGCGCGCGAGGTGATCGCGCTGATCCGCCAGGCCGGGCGCAAGGCCGTCGCGATTCCCGGCGACCTGCGCGACCGCGCCTATTGCGCCAAGCTGGTCGACACCGCCGTCCGCCAGCTCGGCGGACTCGACATCCTCGTCAACAACGCCAGCCGGCAGCAGCAGCGGCAGTCGCTGCTCGACATCACCGACGAGGATTTCGACGCGACGCTCAAGACCAACCTCTACGGCATGTTCTACGTCACCAAGGCCGCGCTGCCCCATCTCAAGCCGGGATCGGCGATCATCCAGACGACCTCCGAACAGGCCTATGACCCGTCGGAAAATCTGGTCGATTATGCGATGACCAAGGCGGCGATGATGAACTTCACCAAATCGCTCGCCAAGCAGCTCGGGCCGAAGGGCATCCGCGTCAACGGCGTCGCGCCCGGCCCGATCTGGACGCCGCTGCAGGTGGCGGGCGGCGCGACGATGGAGAAGCTCCAGCAGTTCGGCGGCAACACCCCGCTCGGCCGCCCCGGCCAGCCCGCCGAGCTCGGCTCGATCTACGTCCAGCTCGCCGCCTCCGACGCCAGTTATGCCAATGGCCAGGTCTATGGCGCGGCCGGCGGCTCGGGCCAGCCGTAAGCCGGCGGCAGGCGCCGGCCCTCCGCCGTCAGGGATCGAGGTCGGCGTCGCGCCGGATCCGGCGTCGCAGGCGCGCGGCGTGCAGCACCTCGGCGGTGTTGTAATGGCCGCGCCGCTCCGCCCGGATCGCCTGCCCGACCCGCTTGCCGTGGATCATCAGCGGCAGGCCGGCGAAGGCGAGCGGGAAGACGGCGATCATCAGCGGCGACCGGTCGAGCACCAGCAGCAGCGCGCAGCCGGCCGCGGTCAGCGCGACGCCGACCAGCTTCCACCGCAGGTCGCGGCGGGTCATGCCCGCCCCCCGCCGGCATCGGGTGCCGGATCTCCGATGATCCATCGGCCGGCAGCGGCGACCGCGGCGCGGACGCCGGCGCTTTCCCCCGCCGGGCCGGCGTCGTGCCACAGCACGATGTCGGCGGGAAACTCGGCCTCCGCGGCGAGCGCCTGTTGCGCCTCCGCCCGCTCGAACACGACGCCGATCGCCGGATCGTGCAGCCGTGCCGCCGCGGCGCGCGCGCGACCGATCAGCGTCGGCGAACGATGGATACCGCGCGCCTCGATGCCGGTGAAGCCCGCGGCATGGGCGTGACGCGCCGCGGCGATCAACAGCGTGCCGCAGGCGCAATCGGCATCGACGATCCGCACCGCGCGGCGGTGCCGCTCTCGCAGCGCGGCGAGTGCCGCGACGATCTGCGGCCAGCGCGGATCGGCGCAGGCGCCGCGCGCGCCGTGGCGCCCGTCACGCCGACAGCCGGCGCGCGGCCCGGCGATCGGGATGGTCGACCCGCGCTCGGGTCTGGAATCGGAATCGGACGTCATGGCGCTGCGCTGGCCTCACAGGATCGAGCGTCTCGCGCTCGCCCGGCCGAGCTACGCAGCGGCGCATAGCGATTCGAGAGCGATTCCGGTGAATCGCATAGCGCGCGCATAGCCTTGCCAACGGTTCGTCGCATCGGGCCGGGCGGCTGGTGCCTCAATCGCCGCGCCGCTGCGGCCCGCGGCGGTGGCGCCGGTCGGCGCAGGCCGTCGCCGCGGTGGCTCGATGCCGCGTCTTCATCAGCGCCGCACCCCGCCGCGTATCATAAGCGCGACCGGCCGGGGTGATCGGATCGAGCAGCCGCGCGCGAAGGTCCTGCTGCGGCGACGATCCGCGCCGGTCCTGCGCCGTCGCCGGCCGCGCCAGCAGCCTCCGGCCGTGGAGGAGCAGCAGCACGCCCGACGCGGCGAGCAGGAAGGTGGCGAGGCCAAGCGCGAACTCCGCGACCGTCGCCGGCCCGCCCCGGTGGACCGAATAGACCGCGCGGTGGATCAGCGTGGTGGCGCCGGCCGCCGCGAGCAGGATGCCTCCGCACAGCCGGGCGCCGCGATCACGCATGACCGCGCGCGCCGAGCAACTGGCGCCCGCCGCCCGCCCCGCTGCCGTCCGTCCCGCTGCCGTCCGCGTCCGGCGCGGCCGTGACGGGGACCAAGCCGGCGACCGGCGGCCGCACCGGCCGGCGGTGCCGCCAGCGCTGGCTCACCGCGACCTCGTCGAACAGATGCCGGCCGAGGAGCGCCATCGCGCTGCCCGCGCTCGCGCCGAGGAACGCGATCGTCGCGAGCAGATAGGCGGCCGCGCTCACCGCGCGCGGCCGCAGCGGCATCGCGCCGAGCCGGGCGATCGCCAGACCGGCAAGGCCGCACAGAAGCAGGCCCGCGGCGCGCATCGCGAAATCCAGACGCCACTGTTGATGGGAAACCGTCATGCCACAATCCTCGTTGCGGCCATCCAGCTATCGGGCGACACATAGTATTGCGAGAGCGATTCCGGCTTTCCGCATAGTGCCGGCATAGCCGCCGCCCGGCCGACCCCGCGGACACGCCGGCGCGCCGCGGCCGGGCGGCGGGCGCCGCACGTTTTCCCTTTTGTTCCGCGAGCGACTGACTCATAGAATCGGTATGCCGATCCGCCCCGAGAACCGCTGGCTCTATCCGATCGACTGGGACCAATTGTCGGCGGACGTCCGCTTCCGCCGCGCCGGCGCGCGCTGCGAGCAATGCGGGCGGCCGCATCTGCGCCGCGTCGCGCATCTCGGCGACGGGCGCTGGTGGGACGTCGAGGCGCATGGCTGGCGCAACGGTCGCGGCCGGCCGGTGACGATCAGGGGCCAGGTCACGCTCGGCTCGGTACGGATCACCAAGGTCGTGCTCGCCTGCGCGCATCTCGACCATGATCCCGGCAACAGCGCGCGCGGCAACCTCCGCGCGCTGTGCCAGCGCTGCCACATCCTCCACGATGCCGCGGAGCATCGCTGGCAGCGCTGGTGGAACCGCTTCCGGTTGCGCGCCTGCCGCGACCTCTACGAAGACCCGCGCCTCACCCGCCAGCGGCTCGCCCGGCGGTAGCCGCATCGCCTCCGCGGGGGGAGCGCCGCGTCAGCCCTCGGCGTGCCGGACGATCGCCTCGCAGATCGCGTGCGTCGCGAGGATGGCGGCGGCATCGACCGGCCGCCGCTCGCGCGCCGCGCGCAGGAAATCGTCGCACATCGCCGCAAAGCCGCGCTGCTCGCCGACCGACGCCCAGTCGCCGCGGCGGTGCAGCTGCTGCGCACCGTCGCGCGCCGTGATCCGCTCGGCGAGGTTGCGCACGCTGTGACGGCTGCCGCGCCCGATGACGTCGAGCCGTTCCTCGTCGAGGCCGCTGTCGCGGTGCATCGTGCCGATCGCGGTGAAGCCGTCGCCGGCCAGCGTCAGCGTGACCGCGTGGAGCCGGCCGTCGACGACATGCGTCTCGATCGTGCGCCGGACGACCGGTGCCGGCGCGAGCGACAGCACCGTGTCGACGACGTGGATGAAATCGTCGAACACCACCCGGCGCGGCGCGTCGGGCTGGCGCCGGCGATGCTTCTCCATGACGATGAGCGACGCGCCGCGCCCGCGCAGCGCGACATAATCGGGTGCGAACCGCCGGTTGAATCCGACCGCCAGCGGCACGCCGCGCGCCACGGCGAGCGCGACGAGCGCCTCGACCGCGCCGAGATGATCGGCGAGCGGCTTGTCGACGAAGGTCGGGACATCGCGTTCGATCAGCAGCCTGACGAGATCGCCATGCGCCGGCGTCGCGGCATGGACGAAGGCCGCGTCGAAGGCGGTCGCGGACAGCGCGTCCTGCACGCTGCCGTAGCGCGGCGCGATCCGGAACGCGGCACCGACCTCGGCGAGCGCGGCAGGATCGCGCGTCGCGAGGTGAAGGTCGAGATCGCCGCGCTGCGACAGCACCGGCAGATATGCCTTGCGGGCGATATCGCCCAGCCCGATCACCAGCACCCGCATCCGTGTCTCTCCCGCCGGGCCGGACCTGGCCCGCGTGCGGCGATAGCGGGTTGCTTTCGCGTCTAGCAATGGATCGTCGCGGTCGGTGCGCGCGCCCTATCGGCATGCGCGGCCGATCTGGCCCTCCCGACCGGTCGCGGTTGTCCGGGGAACGCCTGCCGTCGTGCCGCATGGCCCGGTTCGGCGCGCCGGGCCGGCGGTTCGGCGCGACACGGCGCACTGGCCAGTTGGCGGCGCGTCGCGTTAAGCTACGATTTACGCGATATCCCTTAGCGCAACACCGCCCCCGCGAAAGTCATCGATGCGTCTGCTCCCGCTGCCCCGCCTGCTCGCCTGCTGTCTCGCCGCCGGTCTGCTGCTGCCCGCCCCGGCGCAGGCGAGTTCGCCCGCGCTGATCGGGCTCGAACGGACGCTCAGCGCGCTGGTGGCGGCCTGGCCGGGGGATTACGGCATCGCCGCGCTCGACCTGCGCGACGGATCGACCGTGTCGATCAACGGCGACATCGCCTATCCGATGGCGAGCACGGTCAAGCTCGCGATCGCCGGCGCCTATCTGACCGACGTCGATCGCGGCCGGCGCCGCCTGACCGACGTCGTCGCCGGCCGCTCCGCCGCGCAGCTGATGGAGCTGATGATCGTGCGCAGCGACAATCATGCCGCCGACCAGCTGCTCGCCGCGGTCGGCGGCCCGGTCGCCGTGCAGCAATGGCTCGCGACCAACGGCATCGCGGGCATCCGCGTCGACCGGACGATCGCGCAATTGCTCCGCGAACCCGGCCATGTCTTCGACAGCAAGGATGTGGCGACGCCCAATGCGATGGTCGCGCTGCTCGACAAGCTCAACGGCCCGCTGCTCTCCGCCGAAAGCCGCGGCCTGCTGTTCGGGCTGATGAGCCGCTGCGCGACCGGCACCCGCCGCATCCGCGCGCTGCTGCCGGCGGGCACGCGGGTCGAGGACAAGACGGGCACGCTCGACGGCGTCACCAACGACGTCGGCTTCATCACCATGCCCGACGGCCGCCGGCTCGCGGTCGCGGTCTTCGCGCGCGGCGGCCGCGATCGCCAGCCCGGCATCGCCGCGGTCGCCCGCGCCATCTACGACCGCTTCGCCGACGCCGAACGCAACGCGCTGACCTTGTTCCTGCAGCTGAAATAGGGCTGCGCTCCGGCGGATGGCCGCGACCCGGCAACCCTAGACCGCCGTCGCCGTGACATAGACCCCGATCGCGATCACCACGGCGGCAAAGCCGCGTTCGAGCAGTCCCTTGCGGGCGCCGAGCTGGCGGCCGAGCGCGATGCCGGCGATCGTCCCGGCGCCGCCGCCCGCGACGAGCAGCGCCGTCACGCCCCAGTCGACCAGCCCCGACAGGGCGTAGGAGGCGGCGGTGGTCAGCCCGAGCGCGCTGACCACGACCAGCGACGTGCCGATCGCGACGGACAGCGGCATCGCGGTCGCGAGGATCAGCCCCGGCACGATCAGGAACCCGCCGCCGATCCCGAAGAAGCCGGCAGCCAGCCCGACGCCCAGCCCGATCGGCACGAGACGCGGCAGCAACGTCGCCGCGCTGCGGCGGGTCAGCCGCACGTCGGGCGCATCCGCGGTCCGGCGCGGGCGCAGCATCGACAGGCCGACGCCGATCATCAGCAGCCCGAACAGGACGAGCAGCCGCTTGCCGTCGAACGCCTTGCCGCGCTCGGCGCCCAGCGCCGCGCCGATCATCCCCGACGCCGCGAACACGCCGGCACAGCGCCACTTGACGCGGCGAGCGCGGGCATGGCCGATCAGGCTGGCGAGCGCATTGACCGTGACGGCGACCGCCGCCGTCCCGATCGCCGCATGCGGCGAGCCGATCCCGACGCCATAGATGAGCAGCGGCACCGCGAGGACCGATCCGCCGCCGCCGACCAGGCCGAGGATCAGCCCGATCACGCCTCCCGATGCGAGCGCGGCGAGGATGGCGGCGCTGGCCATGCCCGCCTCAGGCCGCCGCGCGCCGGTTCCACGGCATGACGCGCAGCACGCTGGCCATGCCGCACCATCCCGTGACGCCGGCGACCATCAGCCCCGCGCCGACGAACCCCGCCAGCGCGAAGAAGCCGGGGGCGACGAACGCGCCGAGCAGCACGCCGGCGAGCACCAGCGCACCGGCGGTGATCTGCACCTGCCGCATGATCTCCAGCGGCTGCGATCGATCGGCGACGATCGGCTGTCCGGCCTGCCGCCACGCCGCGATGCCGCCGCCGAGGATATAGGCCGGTGCGTCGCCCGCCGCCGCGCCGAGCGCCGCCGCATGCGCGGCGGTGCGCATCCCCGACCGGCAATGGAAGATCACCGGACGGCCGTCCCGCGGCAGATCGCCGATCCGGTCGAGCGGCACGTTCACCGCACCGGGGATATGCTCGCGCGCATGTTCGTCGGCCCCGCGGATATCGATCAGCCGCGCGCCGGCGTCGATCGCGGCGCGGGTGTCGGCGGGGGAAAGCGGCGCAGGCGTCATCGCGTCACTCCTTGCAATAGAGCTGGTAGAGGGTCGCGAGCAGCGTTTTGATGCGGGCGTCGGCGATCGCATACCACAGCGTCTGGCTCTCGCGCCGGAAGGTGACGAGACCTTCGTCGCGCATCCTCGCCAGATGCTGCGAACAGGCCGATTGCGACAGGCCGACCTCCTGCGCCAGATCGCCGACCGTCATCTCGCCATGTTCGACGAGCTTGCACAGCAGCATCAGCCGGCGCGCATTGCCGATCGCCTTCAGCGTGTCCGCGACCTGTCCGGCCTTTGCCTCGAAGGTCGCCAGATCCATCGGCTTGAGCATCGTCGCCACTCCATTAGGTGTTGCTTATGTAGCATGTGCTAATATATGAGCAAGGGGGTAAGGAGCCCATCATGACCCAGCCCTTCATCGAGGCATTCTTCGACGCGCCGACCAACACGATCAGCTATCTCGTCGGCGATCCGGCGACGCGCATCGCGGCGGTGATCGATCCGGTGCTCGACTTCGATCCGGCGAGCGGCATCGCCGACACGCGCTCGGCCGGGCGGATCGTCGCCTTCGCCCGCGCGCACGACTGGCGGATCGCGATGGTGCTGGAGACGCATGCGCATGCCGATCACCTGTCGGCCGCGCCCTTCGTCACGGCGCAGACCGGCGCCTGGATCGGGATCGGCGCGCATATCCGCGCCGTGCAGACGATCTTCCGCCCGATGTTCGCGATGGACGATCTGACCCCCGACGGTTCGGACTTCGACCGGTTGTTCGAGGACGGCGAGCGGTTCGCGATCGGCACGCTGGCGGTCGAGGTGCTGCACGTCCCCGGCCATACCCCGGCCGACGTGGCCTATCGGATCGGCGATGCGGCGTTCGTCGGCGACACGCTGTTCATGCCCGACTATGGCACCGCCCGCGCCGACTTCCCCGGCGGGGATGCGCGCACGCTCTACCGCTCGATCCGCCGGCTGCTGGCGCTGCCCGACGCGACGCGGCTGTTCCTGTGCCACGATTACAAGGCGCCGGGCCGCGACGACTATCGCTGGGAGACGACGGTGGGCGAGCAGCGCCGCTCGAGCGTCCACGTCCATGACGGCGTGAGCGAGGACGCGTTCGTCGCGATGCGCGAGCGGCGCGACGCCGGGCTCGCCGTGCCCAAGCTGCTGCTGCCCTCGATCCAGGTCAACATCCGCGCGGGCCATGTCCATCAAGCGGAGGCGAACGGCGTCACCTTCCTGCGCATCCCGGTGACGTGGCGCGCGGGGTGACGGGGGTCGCCCCCCCCCTATCGCGGCGCCGGCCCGGTCGATCCGCGGACGATCAGCTCGTGGCGGTGGCGGCGGCAGGGCACGGACGGTTCGCCCTTGAGCTGGGCGACGACCATGTCGGCCGCGGCGACCGCCATATCGAACACCGGCTGGCGGACGGGGGGGGTCGCCCGCCA
>NZ_JFYV01000035.1 GCF_000632225.1 Sphingomonas sp. RIT328 | reverse complement strand
ACCCAGTGTCGCGGGGTGGAGCAGCCCGGTAGCTCGTCAGGCTCATAACCTGAAGGTCACAGGTTCAAATCCTGTCCCCGCAACCAACTTTACTTGTCGCACCCCGGTAGCATCCGCTCCCGGGGTGTTTTTGCGCCCACGCTCCTGGCTGATCGTCAGCATGGCCGCCAGATCGCCGGCCATCTCAACCCGCAGCACGCCGCCCACCGGCGTCAGCACGATCCGCTCGATGAGGCTGCGAATGATCTCCTGTGCCTGTGTGCGGCTCGCCTCGCAGCTGTAGGCGGCAAGCAGGTCCTCCACCTTCTCGCGGTACACCTGCGCCAGCTTCGGATGGAACAGGGCGGGGACGGACGGTTCGGCAGCCTCGGCGACCATACCCTCCAGCGTGGTCTTGCGGCGGCCGAGCCGGTTGAGCTCGTCACGCACCAACGTTGCATCCACCCCGTTCAGGATGGCGTTGGTCACCCGCTGGATTCTGGCCTCGACGCCCTTGAGTTCCTGGCGGTGCGCCGCGCCGTCGCGGTCGCGCTCACGGGCCAGCCGGTTACTCTCAGCCACATACTCCGCAACGAACGCCTCGATAACGTCGGGCCGAAGCATGTCGTCCTTCAGCGCCGCGAGCATCTGCTCCTCGAGCTCGCCGATGCGGATCGTAAGATTGTTGCTGCACCCGGCCTCGCCGTAGTTGCTGCGCGCGTGGCAGCCCGAGCGCAGCTTGCCGACCTTGCCGTAGTTCGAGCCGCACACGCCACATTTGACCTTGCCGGTCAGCAGGTATTTTGGGCGCTGCCTGGCCCAGAACGGCGTTACCTCGGGGCCGTGCGGGCAGGTGGTCTGTTCCTGACGAGCTTTCACCTTTGTCCAGAGCTCGTCGCTCACGATGCGCAGGTGCGGTGCCTCGGCGGTCTTCTTAACGCCCTCAGAGGTTGCGAAGGCGTGGCGCTTGCCCGTCTCCGGGTCCTTCCGGAACGTTTGCCGTTGGTGCTCGGGTCGACCGACATAGGCCTGGTTGTTGAGAATGCCGGTCCCCCGCTTCTTGTTGCCGTTGATGGTCGAGGCCGACCATTTCCCGCCGCGCGGACCCGGCACGCCGCGGCGGTAAAGGTCTGCGGCGATGTCCTTGGCCGAGCGTCCGGCGGCATATTGGTCGCAGATCCACACGATGGTTTCCGCCTCGATCGGGTTCACCTTCAAGTGACCGGGGATGCGGTCGCCGCGCGTGTCGAGCTGGAAGTCGAGGTCGTAGCCGTAGGCGCGCCCGCCGGCATTCAGGCCCTTCATGTGACGGTCAGCGAGCGCATCGCGGGTCTTGCGCGACGTCGCCGAGATCTGCTCGGCATTCATCGTGCCCTTCATGCCGACGTGCAGCCGCGTGATCTCGCCCTCGGCCACAGTCGCCAGCCGAATGCCGAGGAATTGCAGCCGCTCGTAAACCTTGGCGGTATGCGATTGCCCGCGCGACACGCGGTCGAGTTCGTCGGCCAACACGACATCGACCTCGCGGCGCTCGCACGCGGCGAGCAGTGCCTGGATCCCGGGACGATTTAGCGTCGCGCCCGAAATCGCCTCGTCCGCCCACGCGCCGACCTCCTGCCAGCCTGCCTTCGCGACATACGCCCGCATATTGCCGTTCTGGACCGCGATGGTCTCAGGCTTTTGCATATCGGTCGAGTAGCGGGCGTAGAGCGCGACCCTCGTCATTTCACTTCTCTATCGCTGCGAGAGTTGCCGCCAAGATGAGTCCGCGCGAGATCGCGCGCAAGCAGTCTGGCGAGCGCCAGTGCTGCGGCGTGACGTGCCGATTCGGGAGTGTGTGGCGGTGGCGCGGGGTGGGGATGGTGTTCCATCCACCAGCCCACAGGACAAAAGCATCGCCCAACCCACGCGCGTGGGGGCAAAAAGAGTGCAACCGGTAGCCGCTTCCGGCTGCCGGTCGCTTGGTTTCAGATACCCATGTCGGCGTTCACCGCGCGGCTCGCCACCAGACTCAGTTTTTTCACCGGCGGGGTCCACGTCGTGCGGTCGAGCAGCACCCGCCCGCCGTCGGTGTGGCGGCGACCCAGGCGGACCATATCCTCGTCGCTAAAATCACGATCGTGGCCGTCCACCCGGTAGCGGGCGATCAGACGGCCCTCCGGTCCGCGGAACGCATGCGTCTCGGCAATCGTCATCGCGCCAGCGGTTTCGTATCCGGGGGCGCTAACCCGCACACGCTCGCCGGGATGCGCAACCTGCGACTCAAGGGCCGCGAGTTCGTCCGGCTCGAAGCCGGCACGCCCGCGTTTGCCGAAATAGATGACCGGCGGTGCCGGCTGCGTGTAGCGGGCGCGATAGTCCTGCAGTGCCGACGTTGCCTCGGCGAGCGCGACGCGACTGGAAGCTTCACGCGCCTGCCGCTCCGCCCAGCTTGCCGCGCCCGCAGCCGTCTCGCCTTGCGGGTGGACGAAGCCACGGGCGGCCGCGCGCTGCTCGGCCATGCGACCACTGGCCGCGACATTGCCCTCGACCAGCGAGTCGTTGAAGCGGTGCAGATCGGCATCGAGCTTTGTGCCGCGATCCAGCGACACAGCACGGCGCGCGGCGTCGCGCACCTGCTCGTGCAGAGCCTGTGGGCGCAGGTGCGGCTCGTCGCGAGCGCTCAGATGTGAAAGGCCGCAGTCTTCCAACGTCCGTATGGCGCGTTGCCGGGCTACGCTGCCGGCCGAGGCGCTGCCGGCCGCCGCAAGACGATCGCTCGTAACCGCCCAGTCGATAAGGATCATGCGGGCGCTGTCGACGATGGTCGCGGCGTACTCCTCCCCGGTTGCCATTGCATCGAAGTGGCGACCGGCAGCGCTCGCGAGGATCTCATGTTCCTCGCGCCAACCGCGGTCGCTAAGCTCCTTACACATGTACCGGCTCGTCAGGTTGACGGTCTGCTCCTGCCAGTTGTTCGCGCGGCTCCGTGACGTCTTCATCCTGTCCAGCCGGCACAGCATGGACTCACCGGCAGCGGTCAGATATTCGTACGTCCCCGGCTCGAGCACGCGCTCGAAGTTCCGTTGCGGAAAGACCCTCGCCAACGCCTCCTGGTCTGCCGCTTCGGCGCAGCGCCACCATTCGCCATCCGAGTAAGGCGAGGGAGCGACGATGCAGCCGGCTTTCACGTCTTTGGCGCGCGCGGTGAGGGCGCGGCCAGCAGCGGAGCTGCTCTCCGGCAGGCCTTCCAGCTTGGCAAGGTCGCGGTCGAGTTGCGTGTTCCCGTCGAACATCGCTCGCAGCATTACTGCTGCCTCGACACTGAAGCGGGTCTGGCTGCCTCTCGGGCTGTTAGTCGTGCTGCGCAGCAGGTGCGGCACGCCAAGCGAGATGGCGATGCTGTGCGCGAGGTCGGCGCTTTCGACGGAGACCGGAAAATCGGGGTCGTCGCGCTCCTCCTCAACCCTCATGCACCACGCCGCCAGCACCATGCGTGCGCCATCCAGTGTGGTAGCGGCGTGCACCACGCCATTGTCGATCTCGCACGCGATATCCTTGGCAATGCGCCCCAGCAGTCGATAATCGATGCAGTCGTCATACAGCGCGTCGTCAAAGGTGTTGCACAGATAGGCAAAGGCCAAGCCCGACGCCTTCTTCATCAGCTTCGCCGACGTCGTCGGCTCGGGCTGGTCGGCCTTGTTCTCGAAAGTATCCATCATTCGTCTCCGCTCTTCTACGGAGCCTGACCCGGCACATGCTGACGATTGATGGATTGATGCTCCGTCTTCTCCTTGGCGGGCGCACGTTCATCGCGTCGAGCCCGGGTCTCGTAGCTCCAGTTCGTCGTCGAGCGGAAAAGGATCGCGCAACCCACGCGCGTGGGGCAAAAAATCTGTCGAAAAATGACGTGATGAATTCCCTTAGGGTCAGGACTCGTTGATCACAGCCAAAAGATGACGGTGGCGGCGAGGACGATGGCGGCGAAAAAGGCAGTGGGGCAGCGATCGTAGCGGGTGGCGACGCGTCGCCAGTCTTTAAAGCGGCCGAACATGATCTCGATGCGGCTGCGGCGCCGGTAGCGGCGCTTGTCGTATTTGACCGGCTCGTTGCGTGATCGCCGGGCCGGGATGCAGGGCTGAATGCCCTTTGCTTGGAGAGCGTCCCTGAACCAATCCGCGTCGTAGCTGCGATCGCCGAGCAGCCACTGCGCTTTTGGCAGTTCGTCCAGTAGCGCTGCCGCGCCGGTGTAGTCACTTGCCCGGCCGTGATGAAGAAGCTCAACGGGCGGCCGTTCGCGTCGGCGACGGCGTGTAGCTTGGTGTTCATGCCGCCTTTGGTGCGCCCGATCAGGCGGCCGAGATCCCCTTGTTAACCCGCAAGCTCGATGCCGTGCGGTGCGCCTTCAGGTAGGTCGCGTCGATCATGACGGTCTTTGGTTCGGCATCGCCTGCAGCCAGCCCCTCCATCATGCGCGTGAACACGCCACGCTCGCCCCAACGCTTCCACCGGTTGTACAGCGTCTTGTGAGGACCGTAGGCGCTGGGTGCATCTCGCCAGCGCAGCCCATTGCGGTTGACGAAGACGATGCCGCTCAGCACCCGTTGGTAGTCCACCCGAGGCTTGCCGTGGCTCTTGGGGAAGAACGGTCGCAGCCGCTCCATCTGATCGTCCGTTAGCCAAAACAGGTCGTTCATCCCAGTCTCCTTGCGGAGCCTGAATCAGATCGCGACGCTCACATCAATGGGTCCTGACCTTAGCTGAAGGTCTGCATTTGGTGGAAAGCGGAATGGCCGCTTTCGGGCGGCGGTTTCGAGTAAGCGGACGTTCGTTCAGGCGGCGGGGCAGGGGGGCTTCGGACGCCCGCCGGTGGGTGGAAAGCCGCCGTCCTTTTTAAGGTGGCGATCGCGAGAGAGCGGACGTTCCTTCATGCGGCAAGGTAGGGGGCTTTAGCGCCCGCCGATGATGAAAGGCGGCCTACTTGGTTTCGGGCAGCCGCAGCCAGCAAAGCGGACCTTCGTTCAGGCGGCGGACCAGGGGGTGGCTCGGCCACTTTTCGGTTGTCGACAGCTAATCTAATGTATCTGCGTGACGACCTTGAAGTTTGTTCGGGCGGCGGGACAAAGCCGCATGCCGTCAAACAATCGGGTTTGCTGCAGTGACAGCTGTGGTGCCACGGCGCATTAGGTAGGACGGCATAATTGGAGCGGCAACGTCCATCTTCCCGGAGCGCTTACTTCGGCATGCCGCATGCGGCATGCGCTCGCGGCGTCGGCAGCCAGCATCGTTTAGCGGCATGCAGAACGCCTCGGTGTTGCATTTATATTACGCGGTCGACCTCTTTTGAAATGTAACAATATGTGTCCTTGCATGATACAGATCGTTGCGGTCTTTTGCGATGCAGCAGCTTAGCTGACATAATGCGAAGGGGCAGCACGATGATGAACGCGAGCAACGTCGGTAATGCCGTCATGAAGCGACGCCGGACAAAGCGTATGGCTTTGATGGGAAGCGTTGCAATCTTTCTTGGTAGCTCAGGCGCGCTAGCGCAGACCGACCCCGCCGCTGCCCCGCCGGCAGCGACGGCAAGCGATCCGGCACAGGCCGAGGCGCCTGCTACGCCAGTTGCTGCAAGCGAAGACGACAAAACGATCATCGTCACCGGCTCACGTATCAGGCGCACGGCGGCCGATCTTGACCAGCCCGCCGAGGTGCTCGGCTCCGCTGAAATCGCGCAGCGCGGGTACACCGATCTTGGCCGTGCATTGCAGGAATTGCCTGCGTTTGGCGTTCCAGCCAATAGCCAGATCGGCTCACAAGGCTCCTACAACGCAGGGGCGAGTTTCGCCAATCTCTACAATCTTGGCTCACAGCGCACGCTGAGCCTGGTCAATGGACAGCGTTTCGTCTCCTCGGCCTCGTCGTCGATCTTCGGCGCAGTGGCAGGGAGCCCGGTCGATCTCAATTCCATCCCGACAACGCTGATCGACCGAGTCGAGACGCTGTCAGTAGGCGGCGCTCCGATCTACGGCTCAGATGCGATTGCTGGTACTGTCAACATCATCCTCAAGAAGAATTACCAGGGCCTGCACCTGGATGCGCAGACCGGTATCGCGCAGAAGGGTGATGCCGCAGAGCAGCAGGTTTCGCTGTTGGCGGGTAGGAACTTCGCCGAAGATCGCGGCAATGTTACCCTGTCGGTTCAGTATAACCATCAGGATGGGCTGCCGACCTCTGCTCGCTACTACACGGGTGGCAACAAGCCCTTTTTTGGAACCGCGCTGGCCGGTTCGGACAACGTATACTCGTTGTACCAAGGTGGACTGCACTATAACGAGTTCACCAATACCGGCATGCCGCTGTTCGCCGACAGCTATCCAACGCTCTCCGGAAAGCCGTATGCGGGGATCACCAACGCTGCCGGTCAGACGCTTTATTTCAACAACAGCGGTCAGCTTGCGGTCTTCAATCCTGGTCAGACCACCGGTAGCCAGCTCTATGGCGCTGGCGGCGACGGATTCGCGATCGGCGATTACGAAAATTTGATCACCCGAAGTGATCGGGTGCAGGCGACCTTGCTAGCGCACTATGATTTTTCTGATCATATCCGCCTTTCGGCGGAGGGCTGGTACGGCCACACCTCGGCGAGCAATATCAGCGCACAGCCTTTCTATAATACCGCGCTGTTCGCTAATGCCGGCGAGACCAACGGCAATCTCATCCTAAGCACCGCCAATCCGTATCTAAGTGCCGCGGATCGCGCGACCATCGTCAGCAACCTAGTCGCGAACGGTCAGGATCCGAGCACCTTCTATCTTGCGCGCGCCAATACGGATCTCGCGACTGGCGCTTTCACTACCACCACAGATTTGTATCGTGTTGTAGGCGATCTCGCCGGCGACTTCACCATCGGCAGCCATAATTTCAACTGGGACGTCAGTGGCACCTATGGTCGCGTACGGTCCACTAGCCGGTCGCGCGAAGTCGTAACGCAGAATTACTATAACGCGCTGAACGCGGTGACCGATGCGAGCGGTAATATCGTCTGCGCTACGGGCTATGCCAACGCCACTATCCCAACGTTCAGCAGCACCTGTGCGCCGCTAAACGTTTTCGGCGTCAACCAGGCAAGTCAGGCTGCGCTCGACTATATCAGCGCCGATGCGCGCAGCACGCAGCTAAACCAGCAGTATGACATCATCGCCTCTCTGGGCGGTGACATCGTCAGGCTGCCGGCTGGCGCCGTGAAGTTCTCCCTGGGATATGAGCATCGATACGAAAGCGTGAACTTCGATCCCGGCGCCTTCGCTTATGGCGAAGAAAACGGCGACGGGACGCGAACACAATATGGCAACTCGATCCCGATCGACCCGGTGCGCGGCTCATATCACACCAATGAAGGTTTCGGCGAACTCAGCATCCCGTTGGTCGCACCGGCAATGCACGTGCCGCTGATCTACAATTTGAGCCTGCAAGGCTCTGCGCGTTACGTCGACAATAGCATCGTCAACCGCGGCTTCTGGGCCTACAGCGGTGGTGGCGTATACGCCCCAACGCGTGACATCAGCTTCCGTGGCAATTACACGCGCTCGTTCCGCTCGCCAGCGATCACCGAGGCTTATGCGCCGACCGGATCGGTATTCAACACCGCAAATGATCCTTGTGACGCCCGTTATTTGACTGCCGGTCCCAACCCGACTCGGCGCCAGGCAAATTGCGCCGCGGCAGGGCTGCCGTCCAATTTTAACTCGAACATCGTTGATTATACGGCGCAGGGTACGACCGGCGGCAATCCGAACTTGCAGAACGAAGTCGCCAACAGCTGGACAGCGGGCGGTGTGCTGACGCCACGCTGGTTGCCCGGTCTTACTGTTTCGGCGGACTATATCAAAATCGACATCAAGAACGAGATCGCGACGCTTGGCGCTGAGGACCTGCTCAACGCCTGCTACGACTCGGACGACTACCCCAACAACTCATTCTGTAGCACTTTTACTCGAGATGCATCGGGGCAGGTCACATCCTTCACGGGCGGGAACTATAATCTTGCGGTAGAAAAATTTAGGGCCGTGCAGGCAACGGTTGACTATCGCTTCCCACTTACCCGGCTTGGGCTGCCCGAAAGCGCTGGAGCGCTTGGCCTTGGCGCTAATTGGCTTCATACTGCCAAGCATTATTATCGGATCGGCAGCGGCGACCAGACCTATACGGTTGGAACGACCCAAGAGCCGACCGACAACGTTACCGCAAATCTAAACTACTACAACGGCGGTTTGAATTTCTTGTGGCAAACGCAATACTATGGTCCGACAAAGATCACGGTAAACGCTCCGCAGACGACCTACGAATACCCGAACGTTAAGCAATATTTCATGTTCAACACCTCAATCGGGTACACGCTCAACGACCGGTTCCGCGTTCGTCTTGTTGTTGATAATGTCCTCGATAAGACAGTGCCGTTCCCGTATGCGGTCAGCGCCACGCGCTATTACAGCGCTATAATTGGAAGGTACTTCCATCTGAACTTTGGGATTGATTTCTAATACTGCAGAATCGTTCGGTCAATAATGGCTGCGGTGCTTTTTTGAGACGCATCGCGAGTACCGCGGAGACAGTGTGAATGGCCGCATTTGGGCAGCGCCGGTAGGAAGCCGACGTTTGTTCAATCGGTGGAGTGGGGGGGGCTTTAACGCCCCCCGGTGGTGGAAACCGGCCCGTCCGCTTTTCGGCGGTGATCACGACATAGCGGCCATTCGTTCAGGTGGCGGGGGAGGGGCCTCAAATGCCCGTCGATGGTGAAATGTCGCCAGTCCGCTTTGGGATGGCGATCGCGAGAAGTGGACGTATTCATCCTTCGGGGCAGGGGGCCAAATGCCTGCCGGTGGTAGATAACGGCTCGTCCGCTTTCGGCTGGCGCCCGGCGCGATCGGACATTCGTTTAGTGGTAGGGCAAGTGGCTCGATCTTTTGCGCGTGACGAACGGCAGACCGACGGTTCCCGGCCGGCAATCATGAGAGGCGGAGGCTCAACTGAAGGTGGGGAGGGCGCCTGACTGGCCGTCTCGTATGTATCGCTAGTTGCACGTGGAAGCGGTGACTCCATTGACGGGATTGACGCCCGGATCAGAGGTATCGCGATTGTCGCGCACCATCATCGCAGCAATCTCATGCATCAAAGGTGGGGGCGCAAACCGCGCAGAGATAATCGGCTGATACTGGTAGGCTATCTCGACGAACATAGCTGGAGCACTCGATCCTGCTACGATGCGGGCATTGGCGGGTCCCATGCCCGTGACCGTCAAATTGCCCTTTCCGTCACCCTGTTTGCCATAGGTCGAGGGATAGGTGAGCATACCATAGCAGCGCTGCCAATGTAGGTACTGACCGCGCGGTTGGTCGGCGTCGACTTCTAAGCTCGTCAGGATCACCCGTCCATTGCGTGCTAGATTAAGCGGGCCGCTCTGCAACCCGGCACCGACGAAGAGGTCGTTGATCTGCTTTTCATCGATCTCTGTTTGCACCGAATTTTGCGTGCCGATGCGTGCCGCATTGTCTGAAATTTGCAGCGCTAGTTGGCTGATCTGCTGGCGAACGATGCAATAGTTGCCGAATTCGAGCAGCCACAGCGATCCTATGATCAGCAGCGGCAGGCACAGCGCGAATTCCATCAGCGCGAGGCCGCGCGTATCCTGCCTGATGTGCTTTAGGAGCATCGAAGATACGGTCATGAGCAGTATCCTGTAGGGGGATCGGCTTGCTGATCGTTCGGCTGATTGCGGATGAGTGTTTTAGCCGTCAGCACCGTCTGCGGTGCTGACGGAAGAAGGGCGGTCAGACCAAGGCGATTGTAGCTCGCCGTAGCAACCAACAAGACAACGTCGCGCGCGCCGCCTCTTCCGGTCACTGACCCGTCGGCGTCCCAGTTGCCATTCCGATTGCTGTCGACAAAGGCCTCTCCGTGGTCGCATCGACCGTCATGATCCGCATCGTTATATTCTTCGGCAGGATTTGCTGCGTTGCTGTAGTCATGATAGCTCTTAGCGACGAGGCTGACGTTGGCCGCTGGCATGATCTGGTGGACTGCGTCCGTGACGCTCGCGGTGATCGCATTAACCCTTACCGATGAACTCGCGCCCTCAAGACTGAGGTCGCGCGCGGCCTTCTGCAGAGATCCGACAAGCGCCGATCGAACGTACATGGTGTGGCATGTCTCAAGGCCACCGAGGAGCAGCAGAAGCAGTAGGGGCGTGACGATCGCGAACTCGACTAGGGTTGCTCCGCGCGTCGATCGAGCCAGTCGCTTTAGAAGCGGCATCGTCATCGGGTCAGCCTCAGTTGTGCGATCTTCGCCGCGATTTCAGCAAAGGTGTCGTTGAGCTGCTGGGTGTTGTTGGCCTGGAAAGCCCGCCCCGTCGATGCGCAATTCCTAAGCAGCGGGGTGAGGGTGGTGCCGAAGGCGATCACCCAGACGGTAATGCCCTTCTGGTTTTTGGCGATGCCGCAATATTTGGTCAGCCGGTCCTCGACGATCGTATTCTGATCGTTGTCGTTCGGTAGAGAGCCGGTATCGGTGCGGCGTCGGTCGAGCGCCGACAAGCCGTAGGCATCATAGTCCTGAATGTGCGATTCGGTATCACCGTCGGTCATAAAAATGATGTTGCGGGCGATCGAGCTGCCATCCGGAGCGGCGGTGTTCTCGCTGCCGAAGATGCCTTCCTTGGAGATCAGTCGAAGTCCCCAGAGGAAGCCGATGTCGTGATAGGTATCGCCGCGCGTCAGCAACGCGTTCAAGTACGATTGCACCACACTAGCGGTGAGGCCCGCTTCCTTGCTCTGCAGTTTGCGCGCCGCGCTAGGGCAGGCGGCGCGGCTAGTCGTGTAACTCGAAAGGAGGGTATAGCCCGCAGTCGTATTGACCGCGTTGACGTTCCAGCCTGTCGGCGTGCTGGTGTTATAGTTCGAGACCTGACGCGCGAAGACGAGCGCCGGGAGGAACGGGCGCCACTGCGTGTCAGGGTTGGACGGATCAGGTTTGCTGTCGACATCCATGTCCCAGGCTGTGCCGGTTTCGAAGGGCCGCAGTGTCTTCCGTTCCTCGATGCAGGCGTTCGATGCAGTCCAAGACACTTTCTGGTCGCTGCCGACGGTGTCTGTTCCAGACGGTGCGTTGACGTTAGCCATCGACACATTGGAGGCGCCTGCCATGAGTCCGGTGCTGGCCGAACCCTTGAATGTGGCTACGCTGTAGCTAACCGGGCGATACCAGAAATAGTTGTAGGTTGTATAAACTGGCTGGCCGGCGTTTGGATTATTAGAGACAGTCTGGGTCTGTTGCTGCTGTGTGCTGGCATAGCTATTCTTCGTGATGACGCATTGTCCACCACTGTTAACCGAAGCCGAATAGGTGTCGCCCCCATAGGTTCTGTAATTGGTTCGTGAGCGTGGAACCGCGGAGGCGGACGGGTCCCATGCAGAGCTGGAGGTATTGGTGCTGGTAGCTGTATTCGCGGGGGCCGTGCAGTTTTCAGGGTCACCATAGCTAGTGGATGTGGTTGGCGTGATCGAAGGAGACCAAGCCGAATAGCTTGTGGTCGTCGCTCCCTGCGTACCCGTCTGGGTTTGCTGTTGACGATCGAACTGGCGAGACTGATAGGTCCAATTGTCCACCATCCACTCGCGCCGCAAAAGCAACCCGACGTTGACTGTATTGGAATACGGCACAAAGCCATACCGGACTTGCGTACCGGCGATCTTCGCTTGCTCAAGCGTGTTGTAAAAATTGAGAACGGCATTGCGCAGTCCGGTGATCTTGTTAGCCGAGTCGCCAGGATTTGTGTCCGTCATCGAGCCGGTCGTATCAAGTACGAACATGACGTCGGTGTTGGGTAACTGTAGCTGCGCATCGCATTTGCTGACGAGATTGACCTGCCTGACGCCGAAGATCTGCATGATCGCCATCGGCACCGAAGTTGAAGCGGTACCGTGAACGACGACATTCGCATCAACGCTGGGCTGCGGGAATTGCGTGTTGAACGATCCGTATCGTCCCGGAGAAAAGTTGGCGTTGAAATAGGCCAGCGCCGTCGGATACGTCGTCGGTATGACGTTCGTACCCTGCATCGATTTGCGATAGGCGAGCACACCTGCGTCACAGCCTTGCTGCATTCGTGTCTTGATCAGGTAGATGCGACTTAAATCTAGCGCGCCGCCACCCATCGCCAGCAGCAATGACATGCCTAAAGCCGATAGGATCATGACATTGCCGCGTTCGTCCCGTGCGATACGGCCGAGCAGGTGTGATGACCAAAATGACATAGTGCCCCGCTGACCACCCGGGAGTTGCTCGGTGTGGCTCGAGACAGAACTAACCCATATTGGTTAATAATCAGGCCATATCGGCGTGACCTTGATCATACGACGAGGCGCTGGTCCGCTTCACGAATTGTTGCTCTTGTGGGAAGCGGCCGGGCCGCTTTCGGGCGGCAAGTGCCAGAACCGGACGATTGTTCAGGTGATAGGGCAGGGGGCTCGAACGTCCATGCGTGGTAGTAAGCGGCCCGTCGACCACAAATAGGGTTGGGCGCTGCTTGGGGCCTCCTAGTGAACTGCGGTTCACCTGCTTCCGCCAACGAGTGGCCGAACAGGAGATTTGTCGCGAAGGAGCATCGAGCCGCAGCGATCATTTTCAAGTATCGACGCACACGTTCGAACGAAGAGGTTAAACTCCGCCAACGTCCAAGGATTGAAAGGCAACTCTTATGACGCCGCATCCCTCGGTCGATTAACCAACCCGCTGCCGTTCACGATCAGCGCCAATCCGATCGGCGTTCGCAGGCCGGCAGGAAGCGAGACTTCGAGAACGTCTTCCATCCGGCGAAAAGACAGCGCCGGGCCACCGGGTAGCGAGACGCGTTCCACGCTTCCTCGAGCGACCGGGTTCGAGCTGCCTAACAGCGTCATGCGGACGACTCCGTCGTCTGGCCAACCCAACACCAGCGCATGCAAGGCATTGCCCTTGCGGACATACCGGATGTCCTTGGCCGTATAGCTGCTATCCCGTCCACCTTCAGATAAGGCCCCGCTCCCAGGTCCGGTTGAACCTTCGGCGTGGATGCGCCAGGGCCGGCTGCCGTAGATCGCGTCACCGTAACGACGCATCCAAATACCAACCTCCTCGACGATCTCCCGCTCCTTTGCGTCGATCGTGCCGTCGCCACGAATTGGCACGCTGAGCATCAGATTACCGTTTTTTGAGACGACATCACAAAGCGTATGAATGACCTTTGCCGGGGTCTTGTAACGATCTTCACGGAGGTACTGCTCGCCGTAGAACCAGTTGCCGAGGCAGGTTTCCGTCTGCCACGGATATGGATCGATGAAGCTCTTCTGACCACGCTCCACAACGTCGACCAAGCCCATCCGTCGCTGGGGCGGCGTTTCCTTCGCGGTGCAGACACCTTCCAGGCGACCACCGTTGCGCTGCATGTTTTGATTGTAGAAGTAGGCTGCGATATCGAGACCGGCCTGCCCAAGCGGTAGATCGTGATTGTCAAAGTAGAGCATGTCGGGCTCATAGCGGTCGATCAGTTCGCGGCATCGAAGTAGCCAACGGCTGACGAAAGCCGGATCAGGCGAAGGCCCTTCGTTCCAGAGGCCATCGGTGGCAGCATGCCAAGCGTTGGCTTCGGCAAGGGAGCCGATGCCATCGGGCATCTGCATCGAGGCGCCACCGTAGAGGTGTTGCGGATCCAGCCCATTCCACCATGTGCCTCGACCATTTGCCAACGTGAGGCGTGCCGCATCGTAACGTTGGCCACGTCGAGGCCCTTCAGGGTCGTACCCATAAGCAGGCTGGTTCCAGTGCCAGGCATGCGCGGAGTGATTGGACACCGCAAAGCGCAGGCCGCGTTCCCGAGCTAACCCCGCCCATGTGCCGACGATATCCCTCTTCGGACCGATGCGTGTGGAATTCCATCCATGGTGGGATGAGGCGAAGCAGTCCAAATTGTCATGATGGTTCGCCAGCGCCATGAAGTAACGCGCGCCTGCGCGCTTGTAGAGGTCGAGTAATTCCGCCGGGTCCCAGCGCTCCGCCTTCCACGCGTTTTGGATTTCCATGAAGCCGCGGTCTGCAGGGTGGCCATAATGTTTTAGATGATGTTGGTATGAGGGATGGCCTTGCAGGTACATGTCACGGCCGTACCAGTCGTCACCGGCAGCAGGCACGGACGCCGCCCCCCAATGTGCCCATATTCCGAATTTGGCGTCCCGGAACCAGTCTGGCGCCGTGTAGCCAGACGTTAGCGATGCCCAATCGCCAGTGAAACTTCGAGGCGCCGGCACGTTCATTGGCCGCAACGCTGCATCGGCCGAAGGCGTCGCGCGGGGGTTAGAAACGGCACTGGCGGTTTGGCGAAATCCCAACGCGGCGCTTCCCGCCAACAGGGTACGGCGATCGATAGACGTCATTGTGTCTTCCTTAGCGCCTGCGCAATGGCGGCTGCGGCGATCGGCGTCATGCGCGCGTAGCCATTATCGAGAGGGTGGACGCCATCGTTCGTGTAGCGCGCCGCCATCAAGCCGCGCTTGTCGACTAGCGCGGCATAGTAGTCGGCAAAGGCATAACCACGCCGTGCGCAAAATGCCCTCAGCCATGCGTTAAGCACACGCAGCTCGGCTGGATTGCGCTCCTTGACAACGTTTCGCGCAGCTTCGGTGTAGTCGTTGACCGGCAGGAGGGCACCGAAAACGACTGCAATGCGGTGCTGATCGGCAAGATCAGCCATAGCTTCCCAATTCGCCTCGATCTGGTCCGGCCGCTCCTGCTGCAGGAAGCCTTGCACGTCATTGATGCCGGCGAGGATAACCACCACGGTAGGATGCAGCGCGATGACATCCTGATGGAATCGCAGAAGCATCTGCGAGGTCACCTGGCTACCGATGCCGCGGTTGATGTATCCCTTTCCCGGAAAGCTCGAAGCCAAATTCCAACGATCGGTGATAGAATCGCCGATAAAGACGACGCGTTGCTCGCCAGCATGCGGCGGTGGAAGCGCGGCATTGGCCTCGCGATAGATGTAGCGCTCGCCAAAGTCCTGCATCAGCACCGGGACTAGCTTAGCACGAAACGGCCCGAGCCACGGTCCCCAATCGCGCTCCGCCGCCGTGCGCCGCTCCGGTGAGCTTTTGTATGACGTTTCCGACGCTAGTGCCGGCAAGGCCGTGACTGCGTGCAGGCTGATCAATGCCGCTGTGGCGGTCTTAATACAGCTTAATTTCAACGACATGTTCGGAACGAACTTTCTCTCGATGTCGGCTGGCAAGCTCATGCTTCACGGTCTTTCGAATGATGCACCAATAAAAGCTCTTTTCATATTTCATAATGTCGTACATATGTCTATCGCGATTGCAGTGCTCCGTACCAGGGGCCGATGCTCAGGAGAGGGATGTGATGAAGAGATTGGTTGCCGCACGCCGTTTACGCCGCCTCCAGCTGGCGACCGGAGCCTCACTAGCTGCTGTGCTGATCGGCATGGCGACACCCGTATTCGCTCAGGCCACGTCTTCGACGCCTGTTGGAACACCAACCCAAGCAACGGACGCTGCGGCTCAGAGCGCCACCGTTTCTCCTAGCGGCGATCAGGGTGTCGCCGACCAGCAGGCTGGTAGCGGCGTGCCGGATGACGACATCGTCGTAACCGGCGTTCGCGCAAGCTTGCAGAGCGCACAGAACATCAAGCGCAACGCCGACCAGATCGTCGACTCGATCGTTGCCGAGGACATCGGCAAATTGCCCGATCGCAACGTCGCCGAAGCGTTGCAGCGTGTCACGGGCGTGCAGATCCAGCGCAGCTACGGCGAGGGCAGCTCTGTAGCGATCCGCGGCCTCAGCCAAGTCCGCACCGAGATCAATGGCCGGGACATCTTCACCGCAAGCGGCGGCCGATCGCTCAGCCTCGAGGATGTTCCTTCCGAGCTTCTCGCCGGCGTCGACGTCTACAAGAACCCGTCAGCTGAGTTGATTGAAGGGGGCATTGGTGGCCTGATCAACCTGCGCACGCGCAAGCCGTTCGACTTCGACGGCTTCAAGCTCTCCGCCTCGGGAGGGGTGAACTACTACGATCTGTACGGCGTCAGCAAACCCCAGGCCAATCTGCTCGTCTCCGATCGGTGGAACACCGGCATCGGAGAGATTGGCGTGCTGGTCGACGTCGCGTTCCAGCAGACGGCCTTCCGTCAGGATCAGATCTCGAGTCAGCCGTTCTACCTGCTCAACGAAGCACGCAACGCGGACGGCACTTTCGTGAACCCCGTTGATGCGGCGACAGCGGCGGGCTTGGGCCGGACGGGCAAGCCCACGTATCTGTCGCACGGAGTTGGCATCGGAGAATACCTGGGCGACCGACGGCGCTTGGGCGTCGACGTCGCCCTGCAATGGAAGCCTACGGACACGCTGCAATTCACGGGCGAGTACATCCGTTCTGACTACAAGTTCCGTTATGCTGACTACAGCTACTTCGCCTATACCGGCGATAATCCCATTACTCCGGACTTCACCAAGCCGTTCACCTATGACGAGGACGGCAACTTCCGCAGCGGAACCTTTGTTAACGTTCCGACCAACGCTAATACCAGTCTGGAAACCCGTCACTCGGTAACGAGCGACTACTCGCTGAACGCGAAGTGGACTCCTTCCGATCGCCTCACGATCAATGGCGATTTTCAATATATCCGCGGCACGACGGACGGACAGCGTTCGATCGTTATCCTCGGCTCGACCGCGGAAAGCTTGTTCCTGGCGACCGGTGACGGCGTCCCGACGATGCTGATTTCGCCGGACACCAACGCTGCGAATGGCAACGGCCTGACCACCGATCCCGCCAACTATGCTTCAGGTGCGGGCTATCTGGATCATATCGAGCACTCGGTAGGCACCGAGTACGCCGGGCGCCTTGATGCGAAGTACACCTTCGACGGCTTCCTGAAGTCGATTTCAGCCGGCCTCCGCTACACCGACCGATCGGCGGTGACGGACAGCAGCACCTACGCCTATTACGGTTTGACCCGCCCGCTTGCATCGTCGCTCTATGAACTGCGACCCTTCCGCGGCGAAGTGTATCGCGGCTACCAAGGTGTGCCGGATGGCGCGATCTTCTTCGATCGCAATATCGTTCTCGACTACGATGCCACGCGCGCGGCGCTTGCCCCATATGTTGATCCGTCGCAGACCCAGGCCCTCCTTAACGGCGTCGGTTATCAGCCGAGCGATCGCAATACCCAAAGCGAGAAGACGTATACCGCCTATGGCGTGGCACGATTCGGCACGAGCGACTTTGCCGTGCCGTTCGACGGGAACATCGGGCTTCGTGTCGTGAAGACGAAGGTCGGGACCTCGGGTTTCGAAAGCCGCTCGCCTCAGGTGCAGACCGGCGTTGATGCGACGACTGGTCAGCCGATCTTCGGCAATGGTCCGGTGTCATTCGTTCCTATCTCGGTCAACTCGGATTACACTAAGTTCCTGCCAAGCGTGAACCTCACTTTCCATCTTACCGACAAGCTGCAGCTTCGCTTGGCGGGGTCGAAAGCGCTCACCCGTCCTGATTTTACCCAGCTGAACCCGAACGTCTCGATCAACGAATTCGTGGCCACTGGCGGCCAGCGCGTAGCGACGTCAGGTAATGCGAATCTGAAGCCTCTGACGGCGACCCAATTCGATGCTTCGCTTGAATACTACTTCTCGCGAACTGGATCCCTGTACGCTGCCGGCTTTTACAAGAAGGTCGATGGCTTCATCGCCAACATAACGGGGTCTGAGAGCTATAGTTTCGGAAATAATACGTACACGTATCAGGTTACTCGGCCCGTCAACGGTGACAATGGTAAGATTAGGGGCTTTGAAATCGGCGCAAACAGTTTCTTCGACTTTTTGCCGGGTTGGCTCTCGGGGTTTGGAACACAGGCCAACTTCACCTTTGTCGACAGCAAGGCGCCAAGCCCGGGCGCAACCGACACGTCTGGAAACCGCCTGCTGGTTCCGCTCGAGCAATTGTCAAAGTACAGCTACAACTTGATCGGCTTCTACGATCGCGGGCCTTTGTCGGCACGTGCCGCCTACAATTGGCGAAGCAAGTATGTCGTAACGACGGCAGGAAACGGCAGTGGCAACCTCCCAATTTTTAACGCGGCGAGGGGCCAGCTCGATGCCTCGGTGACTTACACTGTAGCACCACATTTTGCGCTGACGGTGGACGGCACGAACCTGACCAACACCACAAACCGGACGTATTATGGCATTGCGAGCCGTCCTCAGTCTTACGTGTTGAACGATCGACGAATCAGCGTGATCGCACGCCTGACTTATTGACCGGGCTGTCTCCTCGGGTCGGGCGCTCACGTCCGACCCGAACCGGGCTATCGACTTCGCTGGAGTAAGCAGTTGCATTGCGCACCGAAAATGCATTGTTTATCGTTGATTGTAATTCTGTAGCGTCGCCTGCTGCTGTGTGGCCGGCAAACTCCTTTTATTGTGAGCTTTATTAAAGCTTGTATCGCGACTTATGATTGGGCAACCCCTCTACAAAGCGCCGGCTCTAACTAAGGGCCTAGAGATCTTGGAATTTTTATCGCTGGCCCGCGATGAGCTGAATGCGGAGGAAATATCGACCGGCCTAGGGCGATCAGTCGGTGAGATATACCGAATGCTACAGGTTCTCGAAGAGCTTGGTTATATATCAAGGAATGACAATAAATTTAGTATAACGAACCGCCTCCACGTCATAAGTATGGGGTGGTCTCCTATCCGCAACTTGGTAGCGGCTGCCCTTCCAATAATGCGTAATGTTTCTTCAATGTCCCGGCAGAGTTGTCACTTGGCGGTTGAATCGGGCGTAGAGATGGTCGTTATCGCGGGCGTAGAGGCGCCGGGCTTTTTCGGGTTTGCTGTGCGCCCTAGTTATCGGCAGCCGCTTCATCGCTCCTCGTCAGGCCGAATTCTGCTCGCATTCCAGTCTCTAGACGCACGGCAGCTGATGATTGACGAGATCCGTCAGTCGGGCCAACCGATTGATGATGATGCTCTGGGGAGAGAACTAAACAAAATCTCTCGAGAGGGAGGCAGTGTAACACCTAGCCCAATCTTTACTGGTATCACTGATCTTGCGGTCCCGATCTATATCGCAGGGCAGGTTTGCGCGGCGCTCACTGTTCCATTCATTGATGGACTTGGAGCGCACACAAACCTAGCCTCTGTACGGACACTGATATCATCTGCAGCGATGAACATATCTAATCAGGTAGGGTTGGCCGCCTCGAGTGGTGGGTCGGCGCCATGAATCTTGCCATCTTTGGCGGTACATGAGAGTTGTCGGGTCGAGATATTTCTTCCTAACATACAGGTGAGCCCCTTTCGTCTGGTGGGGGGGGGCGCACTTACTTTAACGGATTACTATTTACGAATGTGAATTATTCTACAATTCTGTTAGAAAGCGGCATGTCCGCCTTCCGGCGGTCGACCGCGATACTCGGCCGGTCGTTCATCCAGTGCCGCAGAGCGCCACGCGTGACCGCAGATGGCGGAAACGTTCGTCGAATTTAAAGTCATAAGGCGATGAACGAGCCGTTCGTTTAGCGTAGAATGGATGGCGGACCATGGCCATGGCGCGTGAGGGCGTGAGCGCCACGCTCGAGGCGGTGATCACGTCGGCGGTGAGGCTGATCGAGGGAGGAGAGGAGGCACGCGGGCCGATCACGCGCGCTCAGTGCGCCCGTCTCGTGCACGGCAGGAACAGGGCGCAGGAGCTGCTGGCCGGAACGGTGTAGCTTGGATCAGATATATGATGCCCGTCCGGCAAGCGTCCCAATGCCTCGGCAATGGGGCGTCGCTAAGACCATCTCCTGTTACCTTCGCTCGATCGCTCCCCGTAACGGAGGACCAGCAATCCCGTCATTTCGAAACCTAAATTTCCGGCCTGGAGTCGGCCGATCACCCTACGCGCGAGTACGGGTAGGCATTTCTGATATAGGCGTGAATGAATTGTCCCTTAGAAGGCGCAGCCATGAGCTGCGTGTGCAGGTCGCTTCCGACGTTGAAATACTGATACACTGCGCCGTTCAGAAACTGGACCTCAAGCGTGGCACTCGCCTCGTCATAGCCGATCGAGGCGACGTTTGATGATGCAACCAACTGACGATCCATTATGCTTCCTCTTCCGGTATCGGCAGGCGGTCAATGGCCTGCTCGGCTACGACTGCGGTCGTGCGCTGCGCGCCATGACGCCACCACGCGATCATAGCCCTCCGCCACTCGCCGCGTACGCCACGCGGCGCTTACCTCCGGGTCACAGCTCTTAGGGCGGCGGTCAGGCGCGGGAAGCGTGATGCGGCAGCGCACCGGCAGTCTTGCCGCTTCGCCCGCAATGATTGCTTCCCCGGTCCGCAGTACCGGAAGGAGATCCATCAGTCCCGACAAGTTGTCCGGCAACGCTCCCTTCACGCGCCCTCGATCGGATGGGTTCGTCAACCTAAGGGCGACTAGGGTACCGCACTGCGACAGCACCGTCTCGTCCACCTCGGAAGGTCGCTGCGATACAAGCATGGCGCCAACGCCATATTTGCGCCCCTCCTTGGCGATGCGTTTAACCACGTCAGCGGCGACGTTGCCACTCTCCGGGCTGACGTACCGGTGCGCTTCTTCCATCACGACCAGGAGAGGGCGGAGCACCCCGCCTTCAGTCTTCTCGCGGCTCCAGTAGAGCGCCTCGTACACGATCCGTAAGATGGACCCGATCAGCCTGACCAGCACCGAGCTGGGCACGCCGGAGAGGTCCAGGATGGTGATGGGTCTGTCGTGCCCGAGCCAGCCTTCCAGCAACGTGTCCAAGTCCTCGGGCGTGTTCCCAGCCAGATCGGGTTCCCAGGGGCCCGGATGCAGGATGAAATCGTACCGTCGATCGAGCAGGCGTGACCTGATCAAGTTGAGCTGTCGGCGAACACCCTTGGCGGACTGGTTGATGAACGGTCCCGCCGAGCCGAGCGCGTGTGGCGTGTACCGGGGTGCGGTTAGCGTCTGTGCGTCGCCCGGCGATTCCTGGCAGGGTTGGTCCCGCTGAGGGCCCGAAAAGGTGGTCACCTCGAAGTTGAGGAGGTCGTACCAGAGCTGTTTCAAAGAGAACGGCACCGGGCTGTCCACCGTCAGCGACTGAAGGTCGAGCCCAGGCAATGGCCCCGCTTGCAGGCGCGCTTCCTTCAGCTCCTGGATCTTGTCGGTAAACGCAACGAGGTGCGTGTCGCTTAGTCCGCCGGCGACAAACTCGAGAAGTTCACCGGCCTCGAGCGCCCAGTACGGCACGAAGAGGGGCTGCTCGCCAGGCTGGGGCGTTGCGCTGAACGTGCGCGCGACATCGCCCAATGCGGCCGAGTACTCGCCGTGAACATCGAGCAGTAAGTTTCGGGCGCCGCCCGAACCCTGCACTCCCGGCGGTGCGACGATCGATCGCAGCAAGCTCGACACCGTTGTCGACTTGCCCGAGCCAGTGGACCCCAAGATCGCGGAGTGACGCGTTACCAGCGCATCGAGCGCAAGCCTGACCGCGATATTCTCCGCGCTGGACAGGCTTCCAATGACCACCTGATCGTCATCCGCGCCGCCATAGATGCGGCGAAGGTCGCGCTCCGTCACGATGTGGACCGCATCTTCGATATTGGGATGCTGGCTTAGCCCACGTTCGAACCGCTCGCCGATGGCCTCGCCGGCTAGCTCCACCCGCATCCACCGGCCCGTATCCACATCGGGTCCGGATGTTCCGCCCGACACGCCCGCAGCCCCGACCTCCGCCACAACGCCGAAAAGGTCCTGATAGCCGAGCGGTATGCGGACGAAGCTCCCGACCTGACCCACGCGATAGGTATGGCCAGCGATCATCGCCAATCCGGAGGAAAGCGACTCCGACAATTTGACGGTGATCGAGGAACCGGAAACGGCGCTCACCCGGCCCAGTAAGTCGGATCGCTGCCGCTCATGCCGGAACGACCGGGGCTTGGGGAGCCGGATCAACGGCCAGCCCTCCTGACGCAAGGGGTGCTGGGTCGACCACATGGCTCAAGTCGGTCGAGTAAGATAGCGCACAGAAGCGGGAAAAGGCTGCGAAGTCGCCTAGGAGAAACACGGGCTCGGTGCTCCCCCAACGCGTACCCCAGAAACTGGCGCGAATCTCAGTCTAGTTCTTCGGTGGGTCTCCTGGCCGCCAGCGTCCCGCCACACCTCCGATCACCGCGGCGTCCGACGCGTACAACGACACGTTAGGGTGCTCGTACGCCAACTTGCAGGCAGGCTCTTCGGCCGCGAGAGACTGAAACTGGAACGCCATTAAGGCGGCGTTCGCGTTCATGGCGAGTGCTTCGTCCAGTACTGCGTTGATATGCGCGTCGCGGAACGAGAAGCCGATTGTAAGAAGAAGCGTATCCGGAGTGAGCAGGAACCTTTTCAGCCGCTCGAAAAGAGCCGAGTAGGGCTGCTTCTGGGTCAGGTCATATTTCAGATGATCGGGATAGACGAGTTCGCTGCATTCATTCCCGCCTGAGCGGACAACTACGCCATTCTCGACCCGCCAGCCAAGCGAGCCGTGCAGCTTCCAAAGCCGTGACCAGCGTGCCGGCAGGTCGTCTCCCGCCACCGTTACCGGATCGAAGAACGGCGCGTGCCCGCCGGTGAACCCATCGAAATACGGTGCCTTGGCGAGCTCGAACGCTTCCTCGAATAGGAGGTCGTAGTTCGTCGTGAACACCTCGACCGCGTGCGGCCGCTGCGTGCCGCTGATCCAGGCCACCAGTTCGTGGTAAGGCGTGCGCCCCTTCGGGAGCTTGGCGCCGACGATCTCGCCGATCGCGCTGCAAACCGTTCGGCCGAGTTCTTCATAACCGCTCGCCGTGAGCCCATGCACCGGTGTGTCGCCGATCGCGCTTTGGAGTAGCCGCACACGCGAAAGGATCGTCTCGATGTTACCGCCCCCCGGGCAATCCTGCCCGGATCGCCGCCGCGGCGACCGCGTGTTTGTCGGTCAGTTTGCCGATCGCACGTTCGGTCAGCTGTTCCACCCCGGGGATGAGTACCTTGCCATCGGGATCAAGGTCGCCCGCTGCATCGAAGCGAACCGAGAGCGGGGCGCCTGCCCCAATGAGGATGCCCACGCGCTTGCGTCCTTGCGAGAGCACCTGTCGCAAGTCGGCCATGAACCGGTCAGGGTTATGTATCGCGTCCAAGAGGCCCCCTCCGTTTGTTGCTCACCAACACGCCGTCAAACGATCTTAATCTCGCGCGCAAGTCGGATGCATCTGCACTATTTGTCTTTGTCCGCCTGTCCCGCGAGCCTCAGATGAGTCGCCGGTGGGCATGTCCTAAGTTCTGGCCATCCAGTCGGGGCAGCGCTCGGGGCTGCCCGCTTCACCTCCCTCCCTGAGATTGGAGCAGATGAAAAACAAAAAGTCATGAGCGGCGCTGCTCGCGTCCATGTCATGTGGAATGAGCTCGCTGGCACGTAGAGCCTCATCGGCGTTGCCGAACATACCGGTCGCCGAGACCTCGTGACGAAATCGATCCGCCTGACCTCCGCTGCTGACGTTGATTGCGTTCGCCAACAGGCAAGTCTGCACGATCCACAAGAACTGCTCCTGCTTGGTCATGACTCAACTTTCACTCTTCGGGGGCATGTTGGTCGGCTTGACGGTGTAAGTCACCTTCATCGAACTGCGGCAGCCATCGCAGGCGTAGTTGGAAGTGTCCCCATTGCCGCCGCCCGGTCGCTTGTCTTGCCCCTTGAATTGCATGAACGACTTTCGCCGTTGTCCGAAGCAGTTGGGGCATAGCCAATGCGGCGGTTCGCCGTTGCCCGCATCCGCTTTCGGCATATAGACGAAGGCTCCCCGGCCGGCATCGCGCAGCTCGTACCGGGCTTTCTCGACGCCCCAGTCCTGCATCTCGGTCAGTTCCTGCTCGAGTTGTCTGATGCGCGCGGCAGTAGCGGCTGCGGACCCCTGGACATTGATCAACGCTTGCTGAGCCTCAAGCAGATTGCCTTGAAGGGCGATCCGCACCTCGTTCAGCTTAGCCGCGGTTGCGGTGGCACTCAGTCCTTTGATAATATCGCTGGTGGCCTTTGAGCAGCCCCCACCGGGTGGTCCGGGTTTATCGTTAGTGCATTGTTGTCTCGGCCGCCATTGCCGGGCGTAGGTGGAGCGAAGCGGAACCGGAGGCCGGTAATGGCGGTGTTG